>NZ_JAAEEB010000029.1 GCF_013346935.1 Lactobacillus melliventris | reverse complement strand
CTTCCCGGTTGTCCCGGAAGAGCCTTTGCCATGGCGTCAGCCCATTCGAGGGGGGATCCAGCTGTTTCCAGATGGTTTGAGACGCCCTTTTTATATAAAAATAAGGGCTCCCCGGCAGGTTTTGCCGCCTGAAAAACTCGCTGATTTCTGCGGTTTTTCGCTTGAACCGGTGAAGAGCGTTCAAAACCTTGTTGATATACTCATCCGTCAGCAAAATCCGGTAGCGATTAACCGACTGACGGCGACCAACGCGCTCATTGGTCCAGTCGATCCACCGTCTCAGCCGAGCTTCCCGGAGGGCATTGCGAACCGTGCGCTCGCTGACCCCTGATTCAGCGGCCAGCGTGGCGTGAGACGGGTAACAGCCCAGGCGGCCATGATAGGACACAAGGGCCTTATAAACCGCAGCCTGACTGTGGTTGATGCGATGGAAGCGGGCCAGAGCTTCAAAAAAGACTTTAAGGCGGAAGAGAGGGAGCATATAATTCCAACACACGATAGCCGTGTGATCTTGATCGGGGCACGGTTATCTGGGTGGGCAGCGTTACCAGCGCGCCCGCCCACCGTGCGATGGACGATTTCTCCACTCTTCTTTTTTATCAGATA
The DNA here is from genome assembly GCF_013346935.1 of Lactobacillus melliventris. Lineage (GTDB taxonomy): Bacteria > Bacillota > Bacilli > Lactobacillales > Lactobacillaceae > Lactobacillus. The sequence continues at coordinate 497 of NZ_JAAEEB010000029.1, read as the reverse complement.
CTCGTCAAGAGGCTAATGGAAGTCTCTTGGGCGTTAATTGAGCTTTTTGGCTTTTTTCCTTGGGAAAAATTGCTAAGCTTTTCTAAGGTTCTTATTGACAAAGTTTTATAAGGTTTTATATGGTTGATCCGAAAGAGGAAAAAAACCCTCAATTTATTAGCATTAGCGAAGCGGCAGCATATCTTAATGTCACCACAGCGACCCTCCGCAATTGGGATAAAGCGGAAAAACTTACTCCTTATCGACACCCTATTAATCAATATCGGTTATACTCAAAGGAAGAAATAAAGGATTTTATAAATGGAATATCAAAATTCAAAAAATGAAAATTTTCCCAAAAACACATTTTATACTTCGAATGGTATATCTATATATTTAGATGACACGCGAAGAATATTATCTGAGTTCCCTGAGAAAAGCTTTCAATCATGCCTAACTTCTCCTCCTTCTTGGGGATTGAGAGATTATAACCATGATCATCAAATAGGATCAGCAGC
>NZ_JAAEEB010000028.1 GCF_013346935.1 Lactobacillus melliventris | reverse complement strand
CCTTTCTTAACATGTCCATGGTCTGCTTAAGATTAGGGCTGCGGGAAATAGTATAGGAAACAATCTCTTGGGTGCAGCCATCAATGATCGGTGATAAATAGGTCTTTTGCCCCTTGAGCTTAAACTCCGTCACATCTGAATACCATTTGTGATTGGGATAAACAGCACTAAAGCTGCGTTTAATCAGGTCAGGCTTAATCGGACCCTGAGTGCCACGATAGCTGCTGTATTTGTGCCAGCGTTTACTGACTATGCCAAACAGTTTCAGCTTGTTCATTAAGCGCTGCACCTTTTTATGGTTGATTAATAAACCGCGACGCCTAAGTTCTGCAGTAATGCGGCGATAGCCATAGCGATGCTTGTGTTCCTCATAAATAGCTTTGATTTCAGCCATTATTTCTCGATTATCTCGCTCTTTGTCCTTCTTCTTTAAAGTGTAGTAGTAATTACTACGGGATAGATGGGGCAGATTCGGATTGGCATTAATGGTATCAAGAATAAAAGTTACGCTGACTTTAAGCTCGCGCCTTAGTTGGGTAACTGCCTGGGCTATTTCCGCGGCTTGCGGTTCTTGGTCCGCTGGTCGACTAAGACGCTCAATTTTTTTACGAATTCGTTCTCGATTTTCAGCTTCAAGTTCTGCTGGCGTAAGCGTTCGTTCTCTTGCTTGAGCCGATGATTTTCCTGCTTGATCAGCTGTTCTCTTTTGGTCATGGGGCGGTCGTCCTCTCTGCTTGTTAACGATATTATACCCATTTTTACGATATTCGCGCAGCCAATTAGACAACATGCCATGACTTTTTAAACCTAAATCTAGTGCTACGTGATAAAGGGGTTCATGGTCAACTATGATTCGCTTGAGAGCTTGCTCCTTAAAATTACTTGTATAAGCAGTGTAAGGCTGATCTAAAATGGCTAGACCATGACGGTCAATTAAAGCCAACAAGTAACTAATATTAGTCCTGCCAACTCGATAACGCTGACTTAGCTTAGCAGGGCTGATTTGATAATCATGCCAAAGATGATAGATTTCAATTTTATCTTGTTTAGATAATTTAGACATAAAAATGACCCCCAAATTTGTCCTAAATTTGGGGGTCATATCA
>NZ_JAAEEB010000027.1 GCF_013346935.1 Lactobacillus melliventris | reverse complement strand
CCATTGTATTGTCAAAACCCGATAGGGGAGCAACATCAAGCCCCAATGAACGAGCTGCAACAATCATATATCCTCCCTGCAAAGTAGAATTGCGCAAAGCCGTCTCTTCAGCAAATGGCATGTCTCCCGCATACCATGATCTCAATTCAACTGCTGGATATAAAATCGGTAATTTTTCATAAAATATTGGATCATATGCTACAATAACAATAACAGGAGCGGATAGTGCCAGATCAATATTCCCGTCTGTAAGGGCGGGTCTCAATTTTTCCTTACTTACCGGATGACTAAGAAAAGTAAACCGAGCCGGCTGGCAATTTGCAGAAGTTGGACCCATTTTTACCAAATCATAAAGCTGATATAAAACAGAAGTTTCCACATCCCTATTTAACCAACCCCTAGGCGTCCGTGCCAAATTAAAAAGACGATCCAGACATTCCATAGGCAAGGAAGATTTTTCATCCATTTCTTTTTCCAATTCATTCATCCGAATTGATTCGAGACGTAGATCTCTTTAATATTTTCTTTAGCAAATAAAATTAAATTCTTACTTGCTCCACAGTAATAACCTCAGAAAGATATCGCTGCAGGATCACTTCCACCCCATGTTTCAAAGTCATTGCTGAAGAGGGACATCCCTGACAGGATCCCTGCATTCTTAAATAAACACATCCATCCTTATAACCGTAAAATATGATATCGCCACCATCTTTGGCTACAGAGGGACGAATTTCCGTATCTAATATCCATTTTATTTGCTCAACAACCGCTTGATCCTCAGGTGCAACTTCCATCTCGATCACATTGACTTTTGAAGTTTTATCGAGAACGGGTCTTTTCATCAAGAGAAAATCCATGATGATAGCACTTAACGCTGATTTCAGCCCATACCAGGAAACTTTCTCATCTTTGGTTACAACAATAAAATTGTGACCAAAAAAAACACGTTTCACTCCCTCAACATCAAACAGGCTCAATGCGAGTGGCGACATATTTGCAGCCTCTTTATTCGTAAAATCAATTGTCTGGTTCGAATCAAGGATCGGTTTACCCAAAATGAATTTCAATGCATGATTGTTTGGTGTTTCTTCCGTATGAATAAGCATTCCCAGTTCCTTAATCCCTCCACCTTAAATAAACAGATTTTACCCAAATA
>NZ_JAAEEB010000026.1 GCF_013346935.1 Lactobacillus melliventris | reverse complement strand
TTACGTTTACTGGTTCAATCATATTAGAAGATCAAACAAACTAAAATACACGACCCCGATCAAATATCGAAATCGTGCATTGAGTCTTGCGTAATATTAAAATGTCTAACTTTTTAGTTGCACTTCATTTTGCAATGTACCAATTTTTATGCCTGTTTTCTGTTCGGCTTCTAACCAACTAGAATATTTTTTGCCAGCAATTACTATTTGATGAGATTTAGTTGAATCAATTTTTATGCCTTTTTTATCTAAAAATTCAGTTAATGATGGACGATTAATAACCTTTTGATTACTTTGGTTGATCAAAAAATTATTAATACGTGAAATAGTTAGGCTTTTATCATTGGATGCAGCAACAACATTTTTAAAGCTTATTGTTTTACGTTCTTTGATTAATTTTTGAGCAGCTAAGATAATATCTTTTTCGACCTTTTTTTTTCGATTTTCACGTTCCGTCTGCAGATCAAATTCTTTAGCAAAATCATCAATACCTTTCCAGTACTTCATTATTTGATTAGCTGGGAAATGATCTTTATACATTTCTTTCCAAGTTGGCATACGATGATACTTCTCAATTTCTTTTCTGCCTTTATAAATGACCTCTTGTTTGCTAATAATTGAATTTCCAACAAAAGTAGCATTTATGTGACAGCTTTTTAAGGCAGCCCTCCATGATCCACCTAATCTTCTGGCTGCAGTACGTGAATGTTCATATTGATTTTCTTTAGGAGGATAACCTAGTCTATGATATAAGTCTTGAATTTCTGAAATCAGTTGTATGGTTGAAATTCCACGATCACAGTGTTTGATTACACCTACCTTGTAGTCATCCATTGACTGTAAAAAGTAACGATATAAGCCATATTTTTTGATAATAATGGTTTGAGAACTAGTAGATAAATCTTTCTTCAAAGGAATTCTTTGAAGCTTTTCCTTTATTTCTTTATATTCCATAATAGCCGTATTTAAAGTCTTTTCTTCCATCTGTTTTTCCTTTCTAATTAGTCACAATTTAGCATTTGCTTTTTAGCTAGAATAAAATGTAAAAATTTTAAAAAAACTAAAAACATGAAGTTAACCCCTAGAATTGGACAAAGATTCCAATTCGGGGGTTTTCTTATGTCTAAATATTTACTAAAAACAAAATTAGAAGCAGTAGATTTGTATCAAAGAGGATTTAGCACAAAAGAAATTC
>NZ_JAAEEB010000024.1 GCF_013346935.1 Lactobacillus melliventris | reverse complement strand
GTGACAGGGAGACGAGATAAACCACTGCTCCAATGGACCATATTGCGGGAGGTGGATTTGAACCACCGGCCTTCGGGTTATGAGCCCGACGAGCTACCAGACTGCTCCATCCCGCGATTATTTTAAATTAAAAGTACAAACAAACTCCATACTTTTATGGACCTTGTAGGACTCGAACCTACGACAGGACGGTTATGAGCCGTCTGCTCTAACCAACTGAGCTAAAGGTCCAAGCTCTGGGAAATAGCGGCGGGGGGGATCGAACCCTCGACCTCCCGGGTATGAACCGGACGCTCTAGCCAGCTGAGCTACACCGCCAACAAATGTAACCATATATTAGATTACAATCGGGAAGACAGGATTCGAACCTGCGACCCCCTGGTCCCAAACCAGGTGCTCTACCAAACTGAGCCACTTCCCGTTATTATGCGCCCTGAAGGATTTGAACCTTCAACCTTCTGATTCGTAGTCAGACACTCTATCCAGTTGCGCTAAGGGCGCATCACTAAATGCCGAGGACCGGAGTCGAACCGGTACGGTTGAAACCAACCGCGGGATTTTAAGTCCCGTGCGTCTGCCAATTCCGCCACCCCGGCAAGTAATGAAAGCGGAAGACGGGATTCGAACCCGCGACCCCCACCATGGCAAGGTGATGTTCTACCACTGAACTACTTCCGCAAAATATGGAATGCCGATTATACGATTTGAACGTACGACCCCCTGTTTACAAGACAGATGCTCTACCAACTGAGCTAAATCGGCAAAATGTAAATATGGTATATATTATTGGCGAATACGGGTGGTGGGACTTGAACCCACACGTCCGAAAACACTAGAACCTAAATCTAGCGCGTCTGCCAATTCCGCCACACCCGCAAAATGGGGCCATGAGTCGTGACGGGCTTGAACCGTCGACCCTCTGATTAAAAGTCAGATGCTCTACCAACTGAGCTAACGACTCGGAATGGAGGATACAGGGCTCGAACCTGTGACCTCCTGCTTGTAAGGCAGATGCTCTCCCAGCTGAGCTAATCCTCCATATGCACGGCAACGTCCTACCCTCGCAGGCAGTCTCCCACCAACTACTCTCGGCGTGAAGAAGCTTAACTACTGTGTTCGGCATGGTTACAGGTGTTTCCTTCTTGCTCTTGCCACCGTACTTTTTCCTTTGAGCTTTTACACTCAAAACTAAATATAATCCTTTAAAAAACCTTGATTGCCTTTAAGCTTTGGTCAAGTCCTCGACTGATTAGTACTGGTCCGCTCCAAGCCTCACGGCTCTTCCACTCCCAGCCTATCTACCTCTTAGTCTTTGAGGTGTCTTACTACTTGCGTATGGGAAATCTCATCT
>NZ_JAAEEB010000023.1 GCF_013346935.1 Lactobacillus melliventris | reverse complement strand
TGATGTGAACCCTAAAATTAGGACACTTTATATTAGCTGCTAACTGAGGACTAGCTTCCGATATTCAAGCGGAGTTAGTCCTTTTAGTTTGATCTTGATTCTTTTCTGATTGTAATACTCAATGTAGTCTCTGATTGCGTCTTCCAGTTCAGTGAGATTCTTATATTGCTTTTCAAAGCCATAAAACATTTCTCGCTTGAGTATCCCGAAGAAGCCTTCCATTAATCCATCATCAAGGGAATTGCCCTTGCGTGACATTGATTGGCTAATGCCATGATTTTTGAGCCACGCTTGAAACTTGCCGTTTTGGTATTGCCAGCCTTGATCAGTGTGGAAGATCAAGCCATTTAGTGCCGGATGTTTGCGCCAAGCTTGCCTTAACATGTCCATGGTCTGCTTAAGATTAGGGCTACGGGAAATAGTATAGGAAACAATCTCTTGGGTGCAGCCATCAATGATCGGTGATAAATAGGTCTTTTGCCCCTTGAGCTTAAACTCAGTTATATCTGAATACCATTTGTGATTGGGATAAACCGCACTGAAGCTGCGTTTAATCAGGTCAGGCTTAATCGGACCCTGAGTGCCGCGATAGCTGTTGTATTTGTGCCAGCGTTTACTGACTATGCCGAACAGCTTCAGCTTGTTCATTAGGCGCTGCACTTTTTTATGATTGACTAATAAACCACGACGCCTAAGCTCTGCAGTAATGCGGCGATAGCCATAGCGGTGCTTGTGTTCTTCATAGATAGCTTTGATTTCAGCCATTATTTCTCGATTGTCCCGCTCTTTGTCCTTCTTCTTTAAAGTGTAGTAATAATTACTGCGGGATAAGTGCGGCAGATTGGGATTGGCATTAATGGTATCAAGAATAAAAGTTACGCTGACTTTAAGCTCGCGTCTTAGTTGGGTAACTGCCTGGGCTATTTCCGCGGCTTGCGGTTCTTGGTCCGCTGGTCGACTAAGACGCTCAATTTTTTTACGAATTCGTTCTCGATTTTCAGCTTCAAGTTCTGCTGGCGTAAGCGTTCGTTTTCTTGCTTGAGCCGATGATTTTCCTGTTTGATCAGCTGTTCTCTTTTGGTCATGGGGCGGTCGTCCTCTCTGCTTGTTAACGATATTATACCCATTTTTACGGTATTCGCGCAGCCAGTTGTACAACATGCCACTACTTTTTAAGCCCAAGTCAATAGATACTCGACGGGCAGGCTCATGTTCAACTATGATTCGCCTAAGGGCCTGCTCCTTAAAATTACTTGTATAAGCAGTGAAAGGCTGATCTAAAATAGCTAGACCGTGACGGCCAATTAAAGCTAACAAGTAATTAATATTAGATCTGCCAACCCGATAACGCTGACTTAACTCAGCAGGGCTTATTTGATAATCGTGCCAAAGATGATAGATTTCAATTTTATCTTGTTTAGATAATTTAGACATAAAAATGACCCCCAAATTTGTCCTAAATTTGGGGGTCATATCA
>NZ_JAAEEB010000022.1 GCF_013346935.1 Lactobacillus melliventris | reverse complement strand
TGAAGTGCAACTAAAAAGTTAGACATTTTAATATTACGCAAGACTCAATGCACGATTTCGATATTTGATCGGGGTCGTGTATTTTAGTTTGTTTGATCTTCTAATATGATTGAACCAGTAAACGTAATCATGCAGTACTTCCCGCATTTCTGCTAGTGAACTGATCTTAATGCGGTTGAGCTTCTCCCGTTTCATTAGGTTGAAGATGGTTTCTCCCGGTGCATTATCGTGGCAATTACCCTTGCGCGACATGCTTTGCTTAATCTTCATCTGTCTTAGTTTGGTCTGATAGCCGCTGTGGCGGTATTGAAAACCCTGATCTGAATGCAAAATAGGCTGGGCTGTTTTAGGCAGCTTGTGCTTAAGCTCTGCCAGCATATCATAAACCAGCTTCATGTTAGGCGAATAGCTGACTTGACAAGCCAGTATTTCCAGTGAGGCCTCATCAATGACCGGTGAAATATAAACCTTTTTGCCTGTGGTCAGCTTGTATTCGGTAATATCCGTGTGTAAGACGTGGTAGGGTCTGGTTTCATTAAACCGCTGCTTTAAAATGTTTTCCTTGATTACGCCTGCAGGGCCCGCATAAGAACTGTAGCGTGCAGTGCGCCTACTGTAGACTCTGGTCTTTAGTCCCAGCTGCCGCATCAGCTTGCGCACGGTATTGGGCGCATAGCTAAAGCCTTGATCTAAGAGTGCACCATGCATACGTCGATAACCGTAAGTCTCATCACTTTCTTGGTAGAAGATAGACTTGATTACGCCTTTAACAGCAGCGTATTTATCTAATCGGTTCAATCGGTGACTGCGGTTGTCGTAATAAGTTTTGCGGTTAAGGTGCAGCTTGGCAAGCAAAAGCTTTAACGGCACCTCAGGTCGCTCAGCCCGAATCTCCACGACTATTCTGGTTTTTTGCCGGTTGGTGAGCGTGGATATCGGGCAGCCACTTTTTTTAGGATTAAGTTATCCAATTCTAAGTCGGCTTTTTGTGCCTCTAGCTCAGCAACCTGACGACGCAATTGTTCTACTTCGGTTAGCTTCTTAGTGGGTTTAAGCTTCTTCTGACGCTTCTTTTTAGTCATGGTTGGTGGTCTCCCCTTGGATTTTGGGAGCAGCCCAGAGTAGCCTGCAGCCTGATAAGCCGCCAGCCATTGTCTTACTACTGACCGCGAAAGATTAAAAACTGCAGCTACCTGGAGTACTCCCATGTGATGTTCATGATAGAAGCGTACCACATTTAGCTTGAATTCAGGCAAATAAGTTTGTCGGGTGTGAGTAACCTTTAAAGCGGCTAAGCCATGTTTACGGGCACGTTCTGCCCAGGCCCTAATCTCGGTATGATCAATGCCGTATTCGCGTTCTAGTTTAGCTAAAGAGGTTTGGTGGGATAAGTATTTACTGCAAATTTCCATTTTCAAAGTAGTTGAATATTTAGTCATGAAAAAAGTGCTCCTAATAGTCAGATTAATGTCTAACT
>NZ_JAAEEB010000021.1 GCF_013346935.1 Lactobacillus melliventris | reverse complement strand
TGAAGCTAACCCCTAAAACTGGACGTTAGTTTTATATCGTTTTACTTAAGGCTTGATTCCGATATTGAATCGGAGTTAAGCCTTTTAGTTTGTGCCGAATTCTATCTTCATTATAATAACTTATCCATTCTTTCATCGCCTTAACCAATTGTTTCTTAGTATCAAAGTGATGTGTAAAATAATTCATTTCAACTTTCATAATGTGAAAGAAACTTTCCATAGCTGCATTATCATGACATGTAGCTCTTCGTGACATGCTTTGAAATACTTTATGTTTTCGTAAAGCATGTCGATATGGATTAGATTGATATTGAATTCCTTGATCACTATGGATTGTCATTCGATAATTTAATAGCTTTGGTCTTGCAGTAAACACTCCCTCTAATCCTTCTAGAACATATCTTGTTAATGGACGATCGGTGATCGTATAACTAATAATTTCTCCGCTGAATAAGTCCTTAAATGGCGATAAATATACACGATCACGGATAGTCATGTTCCCATATCTAAATTCACTAATATCAGTTACGACCTTTTGATATGGTCTATCAGTCTTAAACTTTTGATGGAACCGATTCTTAGCTTTCTTATTTTGTGGACCCTTTGAAGAATCATATTTACCGGCTCTCAGATTATATTTATTAGCTCCTAAATTGTTCTCACGCATTAAGCGTTGAACACGTTTATGATTAACCATTAGGTGATAAGTCATCCTCAGAGTATCAGTTACAGGCCAGTATCCATAACTGGCATGATGCTTCTTTATCATTTTGATAATTGAAACAAGTGCTTTATCACTGATCAGCTTCTTTTTTGGATGAGGATGGTACTCGAATGTACTTTTAGACAAACTTGTGTAGGGTAATATTTCTTTTAATTTAAAGCCAAATTCTTGCCTTAGTTCATTAACTATAGATCTTTCTTCGTCCGATGTCCGCGTTTCTGAACTAAGGCATCTAGTTTTTTTAGATATTCATTTTCTACATGTAATGCACGATTCTCTAAACGTAGACGTTCAAGTTCAGTTAACTCTTGAGAAGTATATTTATGCTTCTTTGCTTTAATTTTCTTTTTATGCATTAATGGTCGTCCTTGCTTAATAAATAAAGCATCAACACCGCCTTCATTTAATTTTCTTTGCCAATTCGCAATAGTGGAATGTTGTTTAATATTAAAATGATTGGCAGTAATTTGATAGCTGGCACTATGTTCTTTTCTCCAGTTTAAGACTTCTAATTTAAATTGACCACTATATCTTGCCTTAGAAAAGCTTTTTTCCAGGCCTCTGTTACCATACTGTTGATAATTATTGATCCAACCATCAATAGATCTATGTGATGTGATATGTAATTTCTCTTGAATTTCTTTTGTGCTAAATCCTCTTTGATACAAATCTACTGCTTCTAATTTTGTTTTTAGTAAATATTTAGACATAAGAAAACCCCCGAATTGGAATCTTTGTCCAATTCTAGGGGTTAACTTCAT
>NZ_JAAEEB010000020.1 GCF_013346935.1 Lactobacillus melliventris | reverse complement strand
AATGTCTAACTTTTTAGTTGCACTTCAATTGGACAAAAATCCAACTGGAGGGTTTTACTATGGTTAAATTTACCGTCAAACAAAAATTACAGGCGCTTAACTTGCTCAAAGAAGGCTACAGCAGCCGTTCTGTGGCGCAAATGATTGGCACCGGATCACATCAACTAATTGATACCTGGGCTGCGCAATACCAGCACTTTGGTGTTAAGGGCCTAGAAATTCGGCACACCTCGCAAAATTATCATGGTCAATTCAAGTTCCAAGTCTTAAACTGGAGAAAAGAACATGACGAGACCTATCAAAATACCGCCATTCACTTCAAAATTGCCACACCCAGCTTAATTTGTACTTGGCAAAAACGTTTTGACGAAGGCGGGCTTGATGCGCTCTTTACCAAACGAGGCCGACCACCAATGAACAAATTGCCTAAAAAACCAGTTAAGTATACCAGCAGCGAGTTATCTGAATTAGAACGGCTGCGCTTAGAAAACCGTCAGCTCCACATTGAGAACGACTACCTAAAAAAAGTCGAAGCCTTAGCTCGGCGCAAAGACGCTCAACGCAAGAAGAACGGACCATCATCCAAGAGCTAAGGCATGAGCACAACTATCAACTGCAAGAACTATTGCACTATAGCTTTTTAGCCAAGAGCACCTACGAGTATCACCCGCGCAGCAGGCGGAAAAAATACAGCGACCTGGCTTTACTGTCGCTGATTAAAGTGGTTAAAAGGTATAATCCCAGCTTTGGCTACCTGCCCATGACTGACACGCTAAAAATCAAGTACGGCTTGCAGGTGAACCATAAACGCATTTACCGCCTGATGAAGGAGCACAAGCTGCTGGCCCGCAAATACAACTTGCGTGCAGGCAAGTATGATTCATCAAAAGGTCCGCAAGGCAAGAAGGCGAAGAACCGCTTCCACCAGAAGTTTAAGACCGATCGGCCTTACCAAAAGGTAGTCACCGATATCAGCGAGTTTCGCTATGGCAATAAGAGCATGAGCGAACGGTTATATTTCTCGCCCTTTAAAGATCTTTACAGCGGTGAAATCATCAGCTACACTATCAGTCAGCGGCCGCAGACCAAATATGTTCTAGATGGCCTCAAGCAGGTTTTGGCGATCCGGCCCAAACTGCCTTACCGCATGACGATTCACAGCGATCAGGGCATTCAATACCAGTCCAAAGCATATTGTCAGACCCTAAAGCAGCACCACGTTTTTCAAAGCATGTCGCGACGGGCGACCTGCTACGACAATGCGGCCTGCGAGAGTCTCTTTCACATCATGAAGGTTGAGCTAGACTACTACACCTATACCTATCCTACTAAGAAGGCGCTGCAGGAGGCCATGGAAAAATGGATCAAATACTACAATCAAGCTAGAATTAGGCACACGCTAAAAGGCCGCACCCCGATTGAATATCGGAATACGGCCTTAGCGAATATGAAATAATGTTAACGTCCAATTCTAGGGGTTAACTTCAC
>NZ_JAAEEB010000019.1 GCF_013346935.1 Lactobacillus melliventris | reverse complement strand
ATAGGCACCATCTCCTTTCCGGATCAACAGCCAACCGCCCTCAAAACAATTTGCTTGAATTCTAAATTAATTATAACAAATACTGTTTGCATATTGAATAACTATAAAGCATTATTGCCAAATCAATGGCTTATTTTGATTATTTCCACTATATAGTATTTTGTTTTTTCTTTAAAAACTAATTTCTTCTAAGTAATAAAGCTTACCGTATTATATAAACTAAAATGCGCTTTTGACAATGGTAAAAAACGGCTTTACTACCATTATATTAAGCCAATCCAAGTTTAAAATGAGCGCATTTTTAAGGTATGTAAATAAGACTTTTTAATCAATGTTGTGAGCGCTAAAATAACTTTAACTCGTAATACAATAAATATAAGAAAGGAATTTGTATGATTAGAAAATGCCAAGTTGCTGACAGTCCAGCTATTCAAAAAATCAATCAAGTTGAACTAGGTTATGATTATTCTGTAGAAAAAACGGCTGCCAACATTAAAAGGCTGCTAAATGATCCTGAACATCATTATCTCTGGGTTTTTGAAGATGAAGATAGCAAAAAGGTTGAGGGATATTTGCATGCAGAAATTTTTGAAGAAACCTACTTTGACCCCATGTTCAATGTTTTAGCTTTAGCAGTAGATTCTTCTGCCCAAAAGAAAGGCATAGGCAGTCAGCTTATGCAAACTTTGGAAAAGCAGGCTAAAAATTTAGGCATGAAAGAAATTAGGTTAAATTCTGGAGAATCACGTTTAGGTGCTCATAAATTTTACGAAAAGCTGGGCTATACTAGCAATAAAATGCAAAAACGATTTGGTAAAACCATAAAATAATTTATTTAAACTGTAATTGATTTTCGTTTTTTATAAATGTTTACTAACAATAATTTAGCTAGTACATTATATGTAAATTTAAATCAATTAACTACACTTTATACATCTAAAGTAATACTATGCATATGAAGTGATCAATAATGCTAAGTCCAGAAAAAAGCAAAATTTCGATTTCAGTTAAAGTTAATTCAGAAGATAAAAACCAAGTTACAGAAATATTTAACGGCCTAGGCCTTAATCTTTCGACTGCCATTAATATATTTATAAAGAAAAGTATTGCTGAAGGTGGTTTACCGTTTGAAGTTAGGGATCCATTTTATAGTGAGGAAAATCAAGCTGAACTAAATCAGCGTTTCAAAAAGATTAACAATAATCAGGATATCCATTCACATCATCTTTTAAGTAGTGAGCAGAAGAAAGAATGACAGTAGAATTTTTAGATGAAGCTTGGAATGAATATGTTAATTGGCAAGCCGGAAAAATTAAAATATCAAATTGGTTGGTCAAGAAGAATAAATAATGTAGATAGATTAGTTTACACAGTTAAAAATGAGCGATTACTTATTATAGCTTGCAAAACTCACTATAATTAAAGCTAAAAATCCTCTTAGTTAGATTTCAATTTAACTAAGAGGATTTTTATCTGTATAAATCTCTACATTCACAAAACTAGCAATTTCTTTAAATACTATTTCATCTAAAAGTCTGATAAATCTATTGGTGCGGACACCTTTCTCTTTTTTAAGTTGGCAACAGATTCATCCATTGCTTTTAATCCCTTATCAGAAATATCTTTTGATTTGACTAAATCTCTATGTTCCATAACTAAGCACCCATTATTATATTCTTTTGCATAACATAATTATATTTTAATTTAAGCAGTACAACTAGTTTTTGCTAGCCGTCTGAGCAAAGTGATTGTTAACAACTTGCATAATAAATTTCTCCCTTTTCTGTGGGATCTACTGCAAAAAGCCTATCATATTAAAATTAATAAAAGAAGAAATAACACAATAAAAATTGCAAATATTATTTTCTCAACAAAAACCCGCCTTATCCACATGATCATGAAGCTAACCCCTAAAACTGGACGTTAGTTTTATATCGTTTTACTTAAGGCTTGATTCCGATATTGAATCGGAGTTAAGCCTTTTAGTTTGTGCCGAATTCTATCTTCATTATAATAACTTATCCA
>NZ_JAAEEB010000018.1 GCF_013346935.1 Lactobacillus melliventris | reverse complement strand
AAGCTTTGGTCAAGTCCTCGACTGATTAGTACTGGTCCGCTCCAAGCCTCACGGCTCTTCCACTCCCAGCCTATCTACCTCTTAGTCTTTGAGGTGTCTTACTACTTACGTATGGGAAATCTCATCTTGAGGGGGGCTTCGCACTTAGATGCTTTCAGCGCTTATCCCGGCCATACTTAGCTACCCAGCGATGCCTTTGGCAAGACAACTGGTACACCAGCGGTATGTCCATCCCGGTCCTCTCGTACTAAGGACAGCTCCTCGCAAATTTCCTACGCCCACGACGGATAGGGACCGAACTGTCTCACGACGTTCTGAACCCAGCTCGCGTGCCGCTTTAATGGGCGAACAGCCCAACCCTTGGGACCGACTTCAGCCCCAGGATGCGACGAGCCGACATCGAGGTGCCAAACCTCCCCGTCGATGTGAACTCTTGGGGGAGATAAGCCTGTTATCCCCAGGGTAGCTTTTATCCGTTGAGTGATGGCCCTTCCATACGGTACCACCAGATCACTAAGCCCGACTTTCGTCCCTGCTCGAGTTGTCGCTCTCGCAGTCAAGCTCCCTTATACCTTTGCACTCTGTGAATGATTTCCAACCATTCTGAGGGAACCTTTGGGCGCCTCCGTTACACTTTAGGAGGCGACCGCCCCAGTCAAACTGCCCGTCTGACACTGTCCCATGCCTCGCTTAGAGGCCCTGGTTAGAGCAGCCATCAAACAAGGGTAGTATCCCAACATTGCCTCTGATAACACTGGCGTGCTATCTTCTCCGGCTCCTACCTATCCTGTACATGTTTAACAGCTGCCCAATATCAAATTGCAGTAAAGCTCCATGGGGTCTTTCCGTCCTGTCGCGGGTAACCCGCATCTTCACGGGTATTATAATTTCACCGAGTCTCTCGTTGAGACAGTGCCCAAATCATTACACCTTTCGTGCAGGTCGGAACTTACCCGACAAGGAATTTCGCTACCTTAGGACCGTTATAGTTACGGCCGCCGTTTACTGGGGCTTCAGTTCGCTGCTTCGCTTGCGCTAACAGCTCTCCTTAACCTTCCAGCACCGGGCAGGTGTCAGCCCCTATACGTCGTCTTACGACTTAGCAGAGACCTGTGTTTTTGATAAACAGTTGTTTGGGCCTATTCACTGCGGCTGGCTTTTACACCAGCACCCCTTCTCCCGAAGTTACGGGGCGATTTTGCCGAGTTCCTTAACGAGAGTTCTCTCGCTCACCTGAGTGTTCTCCACTCGACTACCTGTGTCGGTTTGCGGTACGGGTACCTATCTTCTCACTAGAAGCTTTTCTTGGCAGTGTGACGCTTGAACCTTCGCTACTCTAATTTCGCTCCTCATCACGCCTTGTGCTTATTAGTAACAAGCATTTGACTCATTACCACACTTGACGCTTAAACATGGCTTCCAGCGCCATGCGTTCTTTGCCTCCTGCGTCCCTCCTTCGCTGTTAACGAAGATAAGCAGTACAGGAATCTCTACCTGTTCTCCATCGACTACGCCTTTCGGCCTTGCCTTAGGTCCCGACTTACCCTGGGCGGACGAGCCTGCCCCAGGAAACCTTAGTCTTTCGGCGGATAGGATTCTCACCTATCTTGCGCTACTCATACCGGCATTCTCACTTCTAAACGCTCCATTTATCTTCGCAGTTAAACTTCGCCGCATTTAGAACGCTCTCCTACCACGTGCATTACTGCACATCCACAGTTTCGGTACTATGCTTAGCCCCGGTAAATTTTCGGCGCAGCGTCACTCGACTAGTGAGCTATTACGCACTCTTTTAATGATGGCTGCTTCTGAGCCAACATCCTAGTTGTCTACGCAACTCCACATCCTTTTCCACTTAGCATAGATTTGGGGACCTTAACTGGTGATCTGGGCTGTTTCCCTTTCGACTACGGATCTTATCACTCGCAGTCTGACTCCAGTGCCTTGATCTATGGAATTCGCAGTTTATCTGAATTCAGTAACCCCTGACGGGCCCTTCGTCCAAACAGAGCTCTACCTCCATGATCTTTCTAGCACCAGGCTAGCCCTAAAGCTATTTCGGAGAGAACCAGCTATCTCCAAGTTCGTTTGGAATTTCACCGCTACCCACAACTCATCCCCGCAATTTTTAACTTACGTGGGTTCGGTCCTCCAGTGCGCTTTACCGCACCTTCAACCTGGTCATGGGTAGGTCACTTGGTTTCGGGTCTACATCAACTAACTATCTCGCCCTCTTCAGACTCGCTTTCGCTCCGGCTCCGTCTTTTCTGACTTAACCTCGCTAATTAACGTAACTCGCCGGTTCATTCTACAAAAGGCACGCCATCACCCTTTAATGGGCTTTGACTATTTGTAGGCACACGGTTTCAGGTTCTCTTTCACTCCCCTCCCGGGGTTCTTTTCACCTTTCCCTCACGGTACTGGTTCACTATCGGTCACAATGTAGTATTTAGCCTTGCGAGATGGTCCTCGCTGCTTCAATCGGGATTCCTCGTGTCCCGACCTACTCAGGATCCTGCTCGGCGCGCTTGGGATTTCGCTTACGGGGCTCTCACCCTCTCTGGCTTACCTTCCCAGGTAATTCTGCTATCCTTTGCGCTGCCTTGTCGCAGTCCTACAACCCCAAATGATAAATCATCTGGTTTGGGCTCTTTCCGCTTCGCTCGCCGCTACTAGGGAAATCGATTTTTCTTTCTCTTCCTGCAGCTACTTAGATGTTTCAGTTCACTGCGTCTTGCCCCAGGTGGCTATTGATTCACCACCTGGTAATGCATCTGCATGCATTGGGTTCCCCCATTCGGATATCTCCGGATCTTTGCGTACTTACTGCTCCCCGAAGCCTTTCGTGGTTCGTCACGTCCTTCTTCGCCTCATTGTGCCTAGGCATTCACCGTGCGCCCTTCTTTACTTGACCTTACTCAAGATACTCTCTCGGTCGCTCTTTAGCAATCTGTTCTCTTTTGATTGTTTCTCGGTTTTTCTTGGATTATATTCAGTTTTCAATGTACTAACTC
>NZ_JAAEEB010000017.1 GCF_013346935.1 Lactobacillus melliventris | reverse complement strand
CCTCGTACTATGTTCTGTCCTTGCTACTGCCGTATGTTCCACTGCTGCCTGCTCGCCTTACGCATGAGTAATTCTGACCAGACAGTAGTCGTCTGTACCGCCCTGACCTGGTTCGCTTAACTGCTGGTCGTCACCGCCACTTGCCCCACTGCATTCGTTACGTGCTTTCGGAAATAGATTTATTACTTGAAATGGCTCTATTAAACCTGTCCCTTTTTTCAACTTTGTCCTGTTGGTTCGCTTGATAACGGAAAAGACCTCCGGGCTAATCTTTTAACTCGAAGGTCTTTTTAACTTCATCTCTTGAATTTTTAAGTATTTTTGTTATACTTAATTTAATTGATGAAGCTAATCTGTTACCCTGCAAAAGTTTGAGATTAGCTTTTTTCATGCCTTGATTGTCCTTATTGGCAATCAAGGCATTTTATTTGCTTGTTAAAGTAATCATACCATAGAAATATCAAATTCTACTAATTTTTTTAAAATTAATAGTCTTTTAGACTGAGAGTAGTATTCTATCAAGCTTAAAAGCTTTCTAGATTAACAACAAATTGCTGCCAGCGTGTTTTAATGGCTAATTATCATTAATCTAATAAATTATATAATTCAACTACCTGCTCATTAAGTTCTTGTATGATTTACGCAATTTGCTAAATCTGCTTTGTAGGCATTCAACTACGTCTTGTTTTAGTTTGATTATAAGCATTTTGTACCAATCCAGCAGCCACATTCTTGGTTAATGGTACTTTTAACTTTTTTGCTTGGATCATTAATGTATCAGTAGCTGTCTGTTTTTTATCTGCACCAGATTTCTCACTTTTAATAGCTTCCTCGTTAACTAAAACTTGAGCAAGCTTATACCATACATCTAACTTATCTGCTAAAGATTTATTACGTTCTTTAATATATGGATAAATACCAACAAGAATAAACGCAATTATTACAGCTAGCGTGCTTAACAATTGTAAAATAGACGTTAATTTATCCATCAATATCACTTCTCTCCTTGACAGTAGTAAATTGTGCTGCCTTTAATTTACGAATTTTTTCTTTTAAATGATCAATTTCATTTTCATCATTAAGAAACTTTGTACGATAGTATTTTACTTCGTTATATAATCGTCGCCGTTCTTTATCATTTGCAGTATTTCTTGTTTTTACATGCCACTGATAAAAATTGATTAGCATTGAAACGAGTCCACAAAAGGCAGTTGAGGTTAGCAAAATTATCAGTTTTTTATACATTATGCATATTCCTCCTTGCTATTTTGGTTTGTATAAAAGAAAGAGTCTCAACAGTAAGTGAGCTGTTTGAGACTTTTAAATATTTTATGATCTATTTATAAAACTTATTACTACTCTGGGTCATTCCAAGTAATTTCATAAATTCTACTGTGCAAAGTCTTTAATGTAGTTGCGTCATGATATGAGACCGTTAAATATGCATCATTTTTATTAATTACTTGAATACTTTCAAACTCAGTAACAAATTTACTCCGATCTAAGACTGAACCATTATTGTGATCATTATTATTAGCATTCAAATTAATTCTATGCCAGTTCTCTGTGCTATTCCAATCCACTAATCCATTCGGCAGTTTTTGATAACCATAAGGTATTTTATAAATATAACGATCTTGAGCTACCCCTTGACCTACATCATCTGTTTTAGGTGCAGCTTCACTTGAAATATAGATATTTTTTTTATCGTCTATATCAAAGCCCTGAATTGATCCAACAGCAGATGTAAAATTCTCAATTTTAAATGCATAAGAACAACGAAATTGATCAAGCGGATAATTTGTAGGACCACCATTGAGAGCTTTATTAATTTCATTCACTGAGTAGAAACCAAAATGAGCCGTTCCACTTGTATCAATAGTAACAATCAACATATCTAGATAATTTGGAGAAACCGCAGCTTCGGATCTAAGCAAATTAACTCCTGGATAAACTACATTATCATCATAGCCTGCTCCTGCTCTATTAAGAGCTGACAACCTAGGCATCTGTGTATTTTTCGTATATTTTTTATTTTGAAATTTTACCCTTGCTATTTGAGTAGCCCAGTAATATTTAGAGCTTGAAAGTTTTTTAGGTTTTGTACCAATAAACCACTCACCATTGCCGTTAGGTCCAGCATATTCCCAAGTTTGTGTATGAGAACCTGCTGTACCACTCTTTTTAGCACCCTTTAAAAATAACCGAAAATGCTTTTCGCCTTTTGTAAATTGTGCATTAAATCCATCTTTTCTTGCTCTATAAACTACAGTATCTGTACCTTTGGCCAATTGCTGCAACGCATATATATATTTAGTTGCTACATTACCTTTTTGAACAACTACCTGATGGAGACCATTCAATTCATATTTCAAACTTGGCGTTACACTAGATACTTTTCTCATATCGAAACTCCTTTACTAATTGAAAAAATAATTATCTATCCAAATCTTTAATCTCGAGATCATAATTAAAATAGCACGTAAGGAGGAATTAAGCCGACTAATGTCGGCTTAATTCTTTGTTGGAGGAATTGTGCAAGTTTTAAGCAAAAAAAAAACAATGAGGATTCATTGCTTTTTATATTTAACTTTATTCTTTTATATTTTTTCTATGTTGGCTGGCGTGACATCAGCTGCTGTATTTATTGGCTTTAAATGATTGCCAAAAGTATATTTAGCAGTCGAAGCTTTCACAAAATTACAGTTTGACATCGATGAAGGTGAATCTAAAACTTCATAAAATAGTTCTGCTTTTTTATCTGCTGGAACCCATATATATCTTAATCCTGTAACCGAAACCGTATCACCTGAACTAAACCATGAATCGTCCGCAAATTCTCCTTTTATATTATAAAGATATGCGTCATTCACAAATCTTACATGCATGATATTAGTATACGGTATTAGTTGCTGACGAGGCTGCGTTTTAAGGTCGTCTCTTAAAACAAACAATTTTTTATTGTTTTTTATGCGGAATACTTCTAGAACTCCATTATCAAGCATATCAATTTTAGTCGTCCCTGCTAGTTCTTCTCTATTACTGCGACGATCAACCACTAGTTTCGTACCCTTTTTGACATATTTATTGGTAAATTCACCTTTATTATTAACAAGATTTGCTTTTGTAAAATCTTTATCAGAAGAAAATGGCGATGATGCTATTGTAACAGTAGCATAATTAGTAAATAACTTATTTCCATTGATACTATCAACATTTATAGCTTTAATATAACCGCCATGACCGATGTTGTAGTATTGTTTACCTTTAATTGTTTTATATGGTAGATAATACCAGTTCATATCTTTGTCATTAAAGGAATAACGCTTGGTATCTGGATCAGATAGGGCTTTAATTTTGCCAACATATCTTACTAAAGCACCCTTTTTTAGCAGCCCATTCGTTTTAAGATAAGAATACTTTTTCTTACCCTTTTTGTTATAAACACGAGTCTTATGATTCAAGGTTAGCTTGCCTTGCTCAGAATTTACATTTGACGTAGTAGTTTGAGCTTGATCAATATTAGTTGTAGTAACTGCTAATGATGTTGTTGTCAATATTCCAGCTAATAAGCTAATAAACAATTTTTTGTTAATTTTCATTGTAATTACTCCTTTATCCTTAAATTCTAATAGCTATCTGGTTAATTGTCTATTAAGGCTACCTTTACTGGACCAGGCAACCTAATATAAATATTAGTCGAAGTAGTGCTAAGCCAAATGGCTATCAGTTTTAAAAGATTTATAAAAAACTTCGTGAAAAATAAAGTGCGATCCTCGCATGCAAAAGAGACATACTAGACGTCTAGGCAATCCATTTGGATTGCCTTTTTGTATATCTACACTTTTGAAATCTACGTGTGCTTCTATGTTTTAATAAAACCCTCTTTACTCTTTTGAGGACTTCGTCCTGTTATTGATATATAATAATATATAGAAATATATAGTAATATATAGCAATATAAGAGAAATATATATGAAAGATATAAGAGAAATAATTGATATAATAGTACCTACAGCATCTAATAAAGAAGTAGCAAGATATAGAACAAGGATTAATTCGTATATAAAAAAATATAAGATAATATATAAAAAAGAAAATAGAAAAATGGTTCTTGATGAATCAGAAGCGAAGAAAGTCATTGCTCATTTTAAAAATGGTGAAGTAGGTTCTGCTAGATCAATTAGTAAAACTGATTACGTCAGACATTTGGAAGAAAAAGTAGCGAAACAACAAGAAGAAATTGATCAGCTTAATAATCGATATTTAAGTAAAATCGAGGAGCAGAATAAAGAGTTAAGAGAAGCTAATAGGGCTTTAGGAAAAAAGTTTGATCGGTTAATGCAGCTTATGAACCAACAACAACAGTTACATGGCAGAGACCAAAAGATAAAAGAGCAGGGCTCTTTAGAACGTAAGGAAAGAAACATTGATAATGAACTAAAAGAGCCAGTTCGAAAAAATGAACACTGGTGGCAAAAGATTTTTAAATAATTGGGCATAAGACCTTGAGGCATCTTAAGATCACTTCTAACTGACTTATAATCATTCGCTAACAATAGGGAACTTAATGTTTAAAAGTAACGTATTCAAAGTTATTTTGACAATAATTTCACCTACTATAATATTAATTTTCACTGTATTTTTTAAATAAGTAATCAATATTTCAAATGACTCGTAAGAGTCATTTTTTATTTTATCTTCTAGTTATTAATCTTTGAAAAACTTGATAATTTCATATTATAAAGCACAAATTAACTGGATATTTAACGAACTATATGTTTATATATACATGATTATTTTTTAATATTATTTGTTGACAAATTTTTATGCTGAACTATGGTTTTAATATCAATGTCGACATTGATCTAAAATATTATGAAAGGCGTACTATTATGAAAAGTACCATTAAAAAATTGGGAATTTCTCTTGGGGCAGCAAGTTTTATAGGAACGACTATGGCAACAACTGTAGTAAATACATTTGCTGCTACGGACAACTCCGTAAGTAATTCCAATGAAAATCAAAACAACAGTTCATATGGGGCATTGTACGGTTCATTAACTAAAGATCAACAAGATGAGTTTGATCAAATTGTTAATGGTGCTGGACTTAATGAGGAGCAGCAGAATACTCTCTTACAAGACAAAATTACTGAACAAAACAATAACCTGACACGTGGCTTAAAGTTAGAAACAATTAAGAAAATTGCCAAATACGTTGCTAAAATTACTGGTAACAGTTTAAAAACTAAGCCACTAAAAGCTTTTGTAAACTTTCTAACTGATTATGAAGGTAAAGCTGAAGATGGTATACGATATGCGCTAATTCATTATCTTCACCTTAACAGCACAGTCGCTTACTGGACGGCACGAACAGTCGTATTTATCTATCTTTAAATAATCTAAAAGGTGTGACTATAACATGAATACTACTTTAATAATAATCATTATCTTGGCTCTAGAGCTTCTGCCAATCGATACTTGGCTTGCCAGATACAATATGACGCTTGCTATGCCTATCCTTTTTACTTTAGCGTTGATTGCTGTGTTTCTCCTCTCTTTAGTGGGCTTTTCAAAAGCTTTTCATTGGTATGATTATCTAATAGCAGTTATTACATGTGTTTATGAATGGATGATATTCTTCAAAAATAACAAAAAATAAGCAAACCAAAACTCAAATACGCAAATTAATTACAAATTAAGCAGATTAAATACCTAATCAAAAAAATAATTCCATATATACCAAAGCAACTTAACATAATGTACATTAAGCGAAGTTGCTACGAAACTTAGTGCTACAAGGCTTCAAACTGCAGCAAAAAAATGTTTGTGAATTTGAAGCCGTATAGCAAAAGGGAAGACTGATTTAACAGCCTTCCCTTTTTTCATTACCTGGTAATTTCACAATTAGACCAATTGCTTCATACCAGCTTATTTGTTACTTTTAATCTTTAACTTTAAATTGCTCCGTATGCTTCGTAAATTAATAAGAAAATCACTTTGATAGCAGCAGTAAATTAAAAACTTGTTTACTTGTCTTACAGGCTACCAATTAGAAGAACAGGAATATTAGCAAAAACTTCATTATCAATCCATTGCTTCAATTGAGTAATTGATTCTTGAGCCAATTTTTTATCTGAACCCTTTAATTTATTAGCCAATTTTTCGGCAGTGACTAGCTTTTTTGCTATTTTCTCTTTAGAAGTATTAGTGATCATTTCTACTTCGGTTTTTATTAATGGTTTAAGAGATTTTTTATGACCATTTACATTGTATGTCCCGGTTAAAAAATTAGTCCAAAACTTATATTTGCCATTTTGCGACACAATATGAACTAAAGAACCATTTTCTACTGATATAGCGCGATCTATTTTGAATAACATGTTTTTAGCGAAAACTTTTTTAGCATGCTTCAAACTATATTTTTTAAGTAAGCCATTTTTTCTTTGATACAATCCGCCATCAGTAGTAGCTATATTTTTAGCTAACTTGAAAACATAGCCAGCTTTAGTCAGTTTGTTAGACCATGTTTTATCAGACACACCCTGATTATTGACTACAGTATTTGTATCGCTTACGTCAGCTGCTTTAACAGGCACATAATTACTGCTTGTTGCACTAAATATCAAGCTTGCACCAAAAACAGCTGCAAATGCTGCTATACTAAGTGATCTTTTCATTTTTACCCAACCTACTTTGATTTAATACCAGCCATGAGCTTGCCAAAATGCTTTAGCTTTTACCCAACTTCCACTATAACGTTTGTGAATATATATCGTAGCAGCTTTTTCTTGATTAGCTATACTATAGTCGCCATTAAGATATGCTTTATCTAACTGAAAGCGACCGTAATGCGTACCGTTAGAAACATAATAATTGTATCCTGATTCTCTCTTTGCAATCCAAAGTTTAGCTGAACGTTCTGCACTACTTAAACTATCATAATATTTTTTCTTAATACTTGCTGGTACACCATCATAAGGTCCGAACGCCTGAGGTCCTACTACGTTTTCTACAGAGCCAACATTTTGTGGCAAATAAATAGGCGTACCATTAGGTAAGGCTTTATCGGGATCGATATTATCATTTAAAGCTTCAACTACAGACAAATCTAAATTATTATTAATTGCAATTTGTCTTAATGAATCGTTATCATAGTTTGCTACAGGATTTATATCATATTTAGAAACAGGACTTTCTACACTATCACTTGTTGCCTCAGCTTTGACACTTGTTACCGCTAATGGAGTTGCAACTGTCGCAAAGGTTGCAGCAGCAACACCTAATCCAACAACATACTTAAATTTCATAATTAATTCTCCTATAAACGTATATTAAAATATTATAATGATATAATGCCTTAATAAATTAATATTTTAATATCGAGATTATATATCTTTAATTAATTTTATTCAATTATTTATACCTATAAAAATAGCCTAAGATAAAATCTTAGGCCTCACTTTTGTACTACTTAAGTAGTTCGTTAAGAATATCTTTGACGATATTCAACACATCTCGAATTGCGGTAATTACAAGATACAAAAGAATTAGAATTAGAACATCAGACACGTCTTTTCACCTCCTTTATGAGAAGCCAGTCAACTTCTCAAGATAGTGCACTAAACGCGCAGGATTATTTTACCAAATTTTTATTTTCATGATATAATTTTTATAGAATTAGATAACGTCAGACATGTTTAACTAAACGTGTAAGCAGGTTCAGTCACTTGCAAGACGTCTAAGGCGGTCCACAAGGATCGCTTTTTTTATATATTTATTTTTTATTCTCTTCTAACTTACCAACAACAGCTTGCCTAATTTAGCCCCTATTAGCCCCTGTGAGCCGTTTTTTCGCCCCCGGGTATACTTACACCTGATTTTCCACCAAATGGACGACTTCCTAGCAAAAATGACTGTCCCAATTTTTTAAAAGTAAACAAAATCATTCCTCAACTATTTTGCCTACTTTTATTTTTTACCCCCCCGCTCTCCATTACATCTAAAGTGAACCTGGCATTCAGCGGAGCTAAAATACGGTTTTTGATACGATCTTTGCCTTTAGAAGAATGCTGCTCTACCAGGATTTGTAACAATCCCAATGTGGGACTGTCAGCTCCCTTTCACAAACCCAGATGAGGCTTTTGGCTCTACACCAATATTCACAACAGTCCCACGGTGGGATATTTCGCAAAAAAAGTGCTAGCAGGCAGCTGCTGTTAGAAAACGCTTGGCACCGCCAAGCTCTCACCTTACGTTAAGTAAGTGATAGCAGTTTCCCTTATGCTCTTTCCTAGGAATTTGTGAAATTCCAAGGTACAAGCAATAAAACAACTTTTTCCAAACAAATAAACAGCCACAAAAAACCAGGTCAATCTCTTACAAGTAAAACCAAAACACTACTCAACACCCTAACCTACACCTAAACCATAAAAGACTGCTGAGCCAAAATCTACTACGCCAGTTGCTCCACCTAAACCTAAAACAAGATCAAACAATTAACCTAAACTGCCAATTACTGCTCATGGCAGTGGGCAGACTGGCCCCATAAGGTAACTAACATAACCGCAAAGCGGTTAGTTAGGTAATTTCCCCTTGCAATAAGGAGAAGAAACTATCTAACTAACCGCTTTGTCGATCGTTGGTTACTAATCTGGCCACAAAGGACCAGCATACATTTAAGCTAAAAAACGCCCTGCACAGTAGCCGAGCCGTTGTTTTTTGTCGCTCCAAAATATGATCTGAAGGTCTGGGCAACGCCATATGCTAACCCCAGCCAATAGTACCTCGTACTATGTTCTGTCCTTGCTACTGCCGTATGTTCCACTGCTGCCTGCTCGCCTTACGCATGAGTAATTCTGACCAGACAGTAGTCGTCTGTACCGCCCTGACCTGGTTCGCTTAACTGCTGG
>NZ_JAAEEB010000016.1 GCF_013346935.1 Lactobacillus melliventris | reverse complement strand
TTACGTTTACTGGTTCAATCATATTAGAAGATCAAACAAACTAAAATACACGACCCCGATCAAATATCGAAATCGTGCATTGAGTCTTGCGTAATATTAAAATGTCTAACTTTTTAGTTGCACTTCAATTTCGGGGGGTCAGATCAATTGTTGGTCTTTAATTTGTTATTATTCAATGATTTCAATTACGTTGTTCGTACATACTTCAATAATATGTAATTCTATGCTTAATTGAAAGTTAGATAAACGTTTTTTCATAATGGTATAGTTTTATAATATTATTGTAATGGTAAATATGTTATTATTCTGGCTTTATCTTTAAGAATATAGCTCTTACATAAAGCAATACTTACCTCATTATGACTGTTATCAGTTTCAATTAAAGGTAGAAATAAGTACAGGTGCTTTAACTAAAACTAAATCATTTATTGCACGATGCTTTTTAAAAAGATAGGTATACTAATTATTTTTAATATTTAAATTAAAAGTTTTACTCTTTATTAGTAGATTATAGAATAAAAATATACAGAAGTAAATTATAACTAAATAATATATAAGCTTTTAAGTCCGTCTAGCTTTAGTTACATAAAGATTAATTCATTTTACATAATAATTAAGGCATGAGAAAAATACTGCTGAATAAAGATCAATAATTTCTATTTTTTATTGTGACATTAGCTGTCTTTAAGCGAAGATTGGAAAAGATAATAAACTTGTTATTTATTAATTTTTGCTTACTTAAAAGTAATAAATTATTGTCTAATTTTAAGTACTTCACCACTATTAATGGTTACAAGCTGGCCATGATTATTAAGAATCAAGTTTGCTTGGTTGTCGAGTCTGACAGCATCTCCTGTAATTGCTTTCTTTCCTGTTATAGCAGTTACTTTTTGTCCAAGCATTGACATGTTTTTTTCGTAATCATATAGAAATTGCTCTTGTGTAAAATTAGGTATAAATGACATGAGTTTTCTAACTAATTGGGCTACAAACTTGCAAAATTGTTCAGTGGTTGGAGGATAGTCTAATACATTAGTACTAGATGCTAACGCTTGTTCTAAATTAGGCTGATACAAGTTGCAACCAATACCAATTATAACTGTTTGAGTAGCAATCTTTTCGATCAAAATACCAGCGATTTTTTTCCCATGTAAGAGTAAATCGTTAACCCATTTGATATCGGAAATGGTATTAAATTGCTGGCGAATAGTTTGGTGAAGACACCACGCAGTTCCAGTAGTTAAAAGTCCTTGATTACTTGTTGTTAAGTGTGGCACTTTTGCAATAAGCGACAAATAAACGCCACCACTATTAGAAATAAAATAACGTTTTTGTTTGCCATAGCCATGTGTCTGGACATCACTACCAGCTAAAATAATACTTTGATATTGTTGTGCTTGAAAGTGCTGTTTAGCGTATGTGTTAGTAGAATCAACTTGCTTTAGCCATGTTACAGTAATTGGTAAGTCAGATAATTGATTGGCAATAAGATTTTGATTTTTTGAAATATTATTTTTAATCATGATTATTTTACCCTTGTTAAATAAATTTTGATATTCAAATAAATCTTTAAAATATTATATATCAAGCTTAGTTAAGAAGCAAAATTATAATAAATTGTAGTTAGTATAAAATATTTATGTGGAAAATAAAAAAACAGAAAAGAACTTTCTATTAAAATGTAATTTGAACAAGATTATATTCAGTGAGATTTTCTTCTATATGACTAGTTTATTACAAGACTTACAGTTTTTAATATACAATTTATCACGTAATACTAATAAAATGTTAATTAATGATCCCACTTTTGATAAGTTATTAGATTTATTTATGTAGCATCTGCCTAGTCGTAAAAAGCAATATTGAAGCAATGTGGATTTGTATTAAACAGACTTTATATGAGTAGCTAACTTTTAAATGAATATATTATCAAGACAAGAAATCTAAGCATTATTTCTTCTGGCTTGATCAAGCCATGAACTTAAAAATTATACCCGCAACTTTAAGGTAAAGAAGTTGCCGTATTATGAGCAGTTTCAAGCAAACTTTGGCGAAGTAGCTAAGACAAATTATTGAATCAAGGAATCATTAATGTTGGGCAGATATTAAATCCCTTTGAGCAAATAATTTAAAAAAGAAAACTATAAATAGCAGCAGGCAAGGATTAAAAATTTATATTATAAAAATTTGTAATTAAATTAAATAAAGTTGCAATTTAATTAAAAACGTTATATGATATATTAAAATATATTTAGAAAGATCGTGAATAATTATGTTAACTAATAAAGTGGAAAGCATTACTCCAAATAAAGTATCTGATAAATGTTAGTAATAAAAGAGTTCCTTAGAACTCGTTTATTTTAGTTAGTTTTCAAAATAAAAAGGTGAATAATGTTTATTCCAATGATAAGGCCCGGAATAGGTGTATATAGAAATAAAAATAAAATAGAATTTGAAATTTATAACGAGCATAAGCAAATATCATATACTGCAGATGAATTGGCCATTAATATTATATCTTATTTAACGGGTGAATTTACTGACTCTGAAATATTACACATGGTAAATCAGAAACTGTCCTCAAAAAAAATCAATAAACATTTTCTAAAAGATTTTTGTAATCAATTATTTTGCGATGGATTAATAGTATATAAGTCCTTGAAAAATAATTATGAACTATTAGATAGGGAAAATAATTATTTGAATATGTATCCTAATAAAAACAAATTTACTGATGAGTTTTTAAAAAAGCTAATGAATAAGCATATAACTGTTATTGGCTGTGGAGGATTAGGATCAAATTTACTTGAGCAATTATTTAGAATAGGTGTTCAAAATTATACTATAGTTGATTTTGACAAAGTAGAACCAGAAAACCTAGCCAATCAAGCAATTTTTACATCTAAAGATATTAATAAATCAAAGGTTGATGTTATTAAAAAATTTGGTAAAACTGTTAATCCTGCAATAAATATAAATAACATTAGCTTAAAAGTTGATCAGACTAATATTAACCAAGTAATTGCAGGGACAGATTTTGTTTTTTCGTGTGCTGATTATCCAAGTATAAAAAATGTATCACTGTTGGTTTCAAATGAATGCTTAAAAAAGGGAGTACCACATATTGTTGGTGGAGGTTATTCAGGACATGAGGCCTCTTTAGGAACTATGGTAATTCCTAAAAAAACATTTACGTGGAAAGATTATCTTGAAACATCAAAACTAGGACGAAACAAAAATCAGGAAATTATACCTCCTGTGGTGAACATGTCGTTTTTGCCAATAATAAAAATTATTGCTGCTATTCAGATAAATGAGTTTTTTAAATTGTTTAATAATAATGATAACTTGTTATTGATAAACTCTTTTAATGAGTTTGATATGAACTTGTATCAAATAAGAAAGACTATGATAAGAAAAGAGTCAACAGAATGATTTATGATTTTTCTATGTATTTGAGTGATCTAGATGATCAACGTCTTTTCCAAGTATTAAAAAAAAGTAATCAACTTGATTTGATTTGGAAAGAAATTTCTTTAATTAGACAAATTGAAATAAACGAAAAAAAAGAAAATATTCAAGACCTTGTGACAATTGCAAGTAAAGCCATGAAGTTTACTAATTTAAAAAACCAAGAGTCACTGAGCAAAAAATGGGCTAACTATATTTTGTTTCAAGAAACTGATGCTATATTTGTTTATTTATTTTCTCAGACAAAGTGTTTTCTAAAAAATAATTTAATTATTATAAATGAAGAAAAATTAAATGATATTAAGAGAGGAAATACGATAATTTTTAGTCCACATTGGGGAGATTTTTATTCTATACCAATAATATTGGCGAGTTTAAGAATTCAAAATGTTCCATTAGCTAATGGTGATGAAGGGGAGCATATGCGGTCCATTTTAGATGTAATGTTATCGAGCTTAAAAAAGTACATAACAGAAGTTTTAGACACATCTAACCCAGTTAATGCTCTTTTTAAGTTGGATAATTTATTAAAAAATTCAAAAAATATACTTGAATTTCCAGAATATACATTAGGTCCTAAACCCAAGTATCGTACTAAGTATTTAGATAATTTCTTTCCCGTAGCGTACGGATTAGCAGCCTTAGCTAAACGAAATAATTCAAATATACAACCAGTTACTTTTACAAGAATAGATGATTTTCCTCATTATGAATTAAGATTTTATTCCAAGATAAATATAAAAGATATGACAGTAGGACAGATTAATAATAATATTCACAGACTGATAAACAGTATAATAGTTAAGACTCCTGAAAAGTGGTGGTATTGGTATTTGTTTTCCAAAAATAGAATATCAATCAATTAAGTATTATATATTAATTTAATATACAACGGTGATAAAAATGAAAATAAAAAACATAATTAGATGGTTACCTAATTGGCTCGTATTTTCAATAATAATAACAACAATTATTTCATCATTTGATGGAGTAGTTTTGGCACAGGTACTTTCTTCTATAGCAAATTTTAATCATAACTCAACATTTTTAGAAGTAATGTTTTATGCTGTCAAAAGCTTTTCAGCAATGGCTATTGTGTATTTTTCAATGACTTTAAGAAAAATGTTAATAAATTTAGCAATAAAAAAGCTTAATGTAAAGCTCAAAAGTAATTTTATTTATGGGCAAATTAATACTTCAACTTTTAGTAGTGATACTGCGGATAATGTCTCAAAAATATTTAATGATTTTAAATTGGTTGAAACAGATTACTTTAGTCTGATCTTTGAAGTATTTGCGTCTTTGTTAATGGCATTAATCTCTGGAATTTATATTTTAAGTTTAAGCATACCTATTGGAATTTTGTTTATTTTATTTTCTTTATTACCTATGATAACTCCAAAGATTTTTGGTAAAAAATTAACTGCCACTTCTTCAAAGTGGCAGGAAGATAGTAGTAGATTTTTAAGTAAGGTAACTGATTTATTTAATGGAGCCAATACTATCAAAACTTATTTAGCTGAAAAGTATATGTACAATGATACAGATAAGTATTTAAATGAATCCGAAAATTCTTATTTACTTATGAATAACTGGCAAGCTGTTACTTTTTTTGTCGCTTCAATTCTTTCAGTTGTTAGTTATATTTTACCTATTGGTATTGGCTTGCTTTTAGTTATTCAAAGAAAGATATCTTCTGCAGCTTTGATTGGTATTTTTATGGCTAGTGACAGAGTCGTAGGTCCATTAGGAACAGTTTCAGAGTATCTTAGTAAGATAAAAACTACTCAAGAAATTCGAAAATCTTATAGTGAACATATGATTGAATTTAAAGCTCCTAAAAAAATATCGAAAGATATTAAGCCAAAAATTTGTTTTGAAAATGTTTATTTTACGTACTCAAATGGTAAACAGATTATCAATAATTTGAATTTAAATATTACTTTTGGAGAAAAAATTTTGATTACAGGAGCTTCTGGTGTTGGTAAATCGACAATACTTAATTTGATTCAGGGTTCTATTAAACCAAGTAGCGGAAAAATTTATTTGAGGGAAAAGAATAGTAAAATAAACAATATTCTCGAATCTGGTAGGATTGCTTATATAAGACAAAATCCCAACTTATTTAATGATACTTTGCGTTTTAATCTAACTTTAGGCGAGGATTTCTCAACTAAAGATTGTTTATTTGTTCTTGAAAAAGTAGGATTGATTAATGAACTAGGTAACGATGCTTTAAATAGATATTATGGTGAAAGTGGGAAAAACTTATCTGGTGGACAACGGCAGCGAATCGAAATTGCTAGAGCTCTTCTTTTTAATAAAAAAATTATTTTAATTGATGAAGCAACTTCTAGTTTAGATCCAAAAATGTCGGACAAAATAAATAAAATTATTCAAAATTTAGATTGTACAGTGATTGAGGTTGCTCATTATTATGACGATATTGAATTTAAACATGCACATTTTACACACTATGTACTTGAAAATAAAACTTTAAGATTAAATTGTTAAGTACAGTGAAAATCAAAAGTAAAAATATGAAGTATGTCAAGAATTAAGTATAAATTTTTTTGATGATAGTTAACACAAGTTTCACACTTAGGTTATTGATTAGGTTTTGATAGCAGTGTGGTCTTTACCAGTTAAACGGTTCTCTTGCACACTAGTCTCATTATGATTTTTTATATATAAACATTCTAACGTTAGTGATGGAGATGAGGCTAGCTCAATTTTGCCTTTACCACTTTTGTTTTGTGCTAAAGTGGGTTTGAGTTGTAAGCATTTTTTACGCTTTATCCTAATAGTAATTAACGTCGTTATAAAAATTGGCAGCTTCGTTATTTCCTTGCTTAAATCTGTTTGAAAAGTATTGGACACTTAGGGTCCATGTGTTGAAAAAGTGCATTAACAAGGAAGTCAGTTATATGAAATAAGTAAGGCAAAGAAAAGAAGATTGAATTTGAAAAGAGGTAAAAATTTATGAATATGCACGTGAACGTAGTATGCGTGATCCTGAATTTGCCAAAGAAGTTAGTCAAAATAATATAAATTTTGAAATTGCTGTTCAGGTAAGGAATTTACGAAGTAATCTTGGCTTAAGCCAAAGAGAATTTGCAAAACTAATAGATAAGCCACAATCAACAATTGTACGGATAAAGAGTGGTTCAATGAATACTTCCACAAAGTTATTGAGTAAAATTGCCCAAGCAACTAAGCAAAAGGTAAGGATAGGATAGAATTCATACCGTCTTAATATCAGCAAGTCTAAATACGTAAAAAAGAGAGCTTTAAGCTCTCTTTTTGTTTCGACTACCTAATAGTTTTTAAAAACAAATTAAGCCTGCTGTTAGATAAATTCAAATGGTAAATGACTGATAACAGGTAAGGTGTATGTTCCAGGACGCCAACGATTAATTAAATTGCGGTAAAGCTCTAATGATATTTCGTTTAACTAAAGCTGGTTTGAAAAATTTTTCTTAGGTAAGTATTGTGCTAAGTTATAAAGTTCTTGACAACTTCTCTTAGGTTGAATGATGGCTCTATTCAATGGATGCACGTAAACATCCCTCTAACTGCTTTTTAGTATTCTAGGATTAATGAAGTGGCTAGTGACTAAAAGACGCTAACTAATTTATTTGTTGTTTACACGTGTAATACGTGTTACAATTAAAAACGTAAGGAGGTAAGTATACATGCCACTTACAGGAAAGGAGATGCTCAAGCTATTACTCGAAAATGGCTGGATTGAACGTCGAGTTGCTGGCTCACATCATCATTTATATAAAGATGGTGTAAGAATAACGGTACCTATTCATGGCAATCAAGATCTTGGTAATGGCCTTGAGCGTAAAATTCTTAAGGAAGCAGGGCTTAAAAAGCCCTGAAATTTTACGCAAAGTTGATAATTTAATCACTTTGCGTTTTTCAAAGGAGAATGCTTTATGAGTAAAAAAACTAAGCTTTATTTAGTTTATCCTGCAATTTTTACACCAGAAACTAATGGCGGTTATTTAATCGAATTTCCTGACATTCAAGGTGCTTTTACTGGAATCAATACTGATAATATTTCTTATGGAATTGAGATGGCTGAGGAAGCACTAGGATTAACTTTGGCGGACTATATTGAAAGTGGTGACTCAATTAACTCTCCTTCAAAAATAGATAAGCTGAAAGTCCCGGATGGTTCTTTTGCAACTTTGATTAGAGCAAATGTATCAAAGTACTTAGACAACGATAAGTTGGTAAAAAAGACTTTAACCATTCCCCAGTGGGCTGATCGTAAAGCGAAAAAATTAAAATTGAATTTTTCATCTTTATTGACTAATGCAATTTTGCAAGAAAAATAATATTTATGTTTGGTTAATAGTCCTTGGAAGGTTATACCAATTTTTATAAAAGATTATGATCCTTATAACTTAAAAGATATTGTACTTTTTCGGAAAAAGGTTTCTACAGATTAAATATACAGAAGTAAGTTTATACCTTGCTTCTGTTTTTTGTTATGCTGAGAGAGCGATTCTAAGGCCTAGTTCATCTTTTTTGACTATTAATTAATAAACTTAGCCGTATATTTTGTTTTGATTAAACATCTTCAAATTTAAACTATGTAGAAAAAGATACTTTTTCTACATAGTATGCTAAAAGGTGCATTCTTACTGATAGTAAAATTTTGAGCTATTTAACTATGTAGAATAAATAAATATAATAGAATTATTCTACTTAATACGTTAAAATAACCATATAGCAAGGCTTTAAAAGATAACATAAAGTAAGGAACAAAAAATGCCGAGAAAACATAAAGATACACGACCAATTACGGACTCAATTATGCTAAAAAAGTTTTTAGACAAATTAAAAAGCGAAGGAGAAATGGGAGAAAGGAACTATGCCATTTTTCAGACAGGTAAAGTTACGTGCTTAAGAGTAAGTGATGTTTTGGCTTTAAAAAAAGATCAAGTTTTCGATAAGAGGGGCAGAGTAAAAAAAGAAGTCTTTACCAAAGATAAGAAAACAAAAAAGCAGAACAGACTATATCTCACTCCAGTAAGAGATGTATTGGAAGACTACTATGAGTGGTTGCAAGACTATGAAAAAAAGCATCCCTATAAAAAATTAGCATCTAGTGAATGGTTATTTCCAAGTTCAAGATACTTAGGTGAAAATAAGCCGATTGCAGAGAACACTTATTATCGTATCTGTCACAAAATTGGACTTAAATTAGGTGTTGATTGGATTGGTTCACATACTATGAGAAAGACTGGAGCATTCATTATTTACGAACAGACAGGACATAATATTGGTTTCGTATCTCACTTGTTGAATCATAGTAGCGAAGCAATGACTTTCAGATACTTAGGTTTTGAAGAAGAACGTAAGGAAGCATTACTAGATCAAATTAACTTTAATAGAGTTTAATTTTCTAAATTTATAAAGGCTCTTTTCATTCAAAAAAGGGCTTTTTTCTTTTGCTATTTTTAAGCATTCTGTGTCATTGTTAATTAAATTAACTGAACTTGGTCTTAAAATCGCCTTCTCAGCATCGAAAAAATTATGCTTTTAAAGATAAATATTTAATAATTCTTGGATGTTTAACTTTCGTTTTGGGCAAATAAATTTTTGTACAATTGAAAGTGAATCAGAAATTAATTATAGATCAGATGGAGAACAACATGAAAATTAACGAAATTAAAAACATGGTAGAAAAATTAGATGATATAACTTGTTACTCAGGATTAATCACAGTATATTATAAAGACCAAGCTGTATCCAATTTTACTTGTGGTAATTCTATGCAGGGACAATCAGATTTGATTTTTAACTTGCTACTACAATCTCAATTTAAAAAAGATTACCTATTTGAGAGAATAACTAGTGGCATTAAAGATATTTGCTATCGAAAAAATCCTGTAGAGAAAATTAATGAAGATTTTGATTATATTCAGCTTACTGATACTTTTACTCACATCGGTAAATATATGAATATTTCTAAAATTGAATCAATTGAAAAGGAACTTGAGGATTTAAATCTTAGTCTTAAGACTCTAAAAAAGAATGATGAAATTCTTGATTATACTTTATTTGTAAATTATGACAATAATACTATGTATTACGAATCATCATTCAATAATATATCTGAATATGCTAATTTAGTCTTTAGCTTTTGTTGTACTTATAATTTGGATCCTATTAAATATTTGGAAGCTATTGAAAAAAAAGCAAGAACGTTGCGGACACATTTATTATTTAGGAGTGCAGATTGGCGAAGCCAAACTAATTCCTTATTATTAAGATTATCTACTTTTGGCACTTATGATTGTGATAGGTCTCTAAGTGAACACAAAGTGGAACAAGACGTGATAGATGTTGCACAATACATTCAGAATGAGTCATATGATTGGCATTGCCTTTTCGTGGGTACTAGACACACCAATTTCTTATCTCTAACTTATTCAAATTATGATGATACTTTTAAAGGTCTCAAATCATTAAATCAAGCAATTTATACTAAATATCCAGAACAGTTACCTGGTGCAATTAAGTTCTATAATAAGTTCTTTGAAAATGTTAAAGGTGAAGAACTTAATTATTTCTTTTATCCAAGCCAAAAATGGGATGCCTTCTCCAATACAGTCTATTTAACAAAAAAAAATACAGTTAAAGAAAAAAAAGTTCTACCTATTGATAGTCTTATTCAAGAAAAGATCAATTATTCTAACATTCGTTGCGTATTTGCAGAAGCTGCTAATGGCCCTGCTCGGTTAGTTAGAGTAAGCACTGATGAAAAGCGCTCTGTTTCAAATTATTTCATACAATTACTTGGAACTTTATTAAGTGTATATCCCGATCATATTGATGATATTTCTAATTGGTCAGAGGTTTTAAAAGACCAATTTGGAAATCCTGATAGTTTTAATATGTAGGAAAATCTTGGAATATTATCAAGTACGATATAATATTTCAAGATAATCTAGGGTTACTATTGGATAAAAATTTTGTATAATAATCATGTGAATAAATTTTATTTTTATTCATTTAATTTTGCTTGATTTTTTGATTTATCATTAAGCGTTGGTGTTGAATTTCATTGTTGAAATTCGTCTATTGTTTATCACTATCGTAAGATATTTTTATTGTTTATCGCTAACTAAAATTAAGGTTTTAAGTATGTACTTAAAGCCTTTTTTGCGTTGAGTTAAATAAGAAAATTGAATACTACAAGTGAGGATCAGCATAACTGATCTTTTTTAGTATGGAGGTTTTATTATGATAAGACTTTAAAAAAGTTGTTTTAGATTAGATGATTGGATAAAATCAATATTTATTGTATTTTTTTGATTTTATCTTTCAATCAAATTATTGTTGTTTTAGAAGAATTAGTAATTATTTTATTATATTTGTTTATGATCAATTCACAAGATCAAAATTTTTTCGCTCAAAGAAAAAGTCCAGTTTAAATAACTGGGCTTTTTTATTTGATAAATATTAAAAATATTATAATACATCACCTGTTGAAGCTAACCCCTAAAACTGGACGTTAGTTTTATATCGTTTTACTTAAGGCTTGATTCCGATATTGAATCGGAGTTAAGCCTTTTAGTTTGTGCCGAATTCTATCTTCATTATAATAACTTATCCA
>NZ_JAAEEB010000015.1 GCF_013346935.1 Lactobacillus melliventris | reverse complement strand
TTGGATCTGCTCTTTTTTATTCCAGATATAATGCCTGTTTTCCTTGCTGATTATAACTTTTCTCCAGGTTTTGCCACGGAACCTTTTTATTTTTGGTGCCAAAAGGATCATTAACATAAACAACATGAGCTTTTTTGTCAAAGCCGGTAATAACACAGGCGTGAGAAGATGGTGTTACCTGAACTTTACCTTGAGCTGTTTGCCATGTTTGCATATCGCTAACATGATTAAAATTGGTCGTTGTAATGATTAGCACAGGATGACCATCAGAAACTAATTTCATTACTTGAATAAAATCATGATTAGTAAAGTTTTTAATCCGATTAGTATATTTTAGTCCTATTTGTTCTAAAGGCTCATTATAAACGCACCAGCCAGCATTTGCCTGACTCATATAACCAACAAAACCTACATGGGGATTGCCCCGATATTTGCCATCATCCGTATAAGAAGATACATGCTTGATATTTTCGGATAAGTTTAGTTTATTTACCTTGATACCATAATACTGTAACAGCATTGACAAGGAAGTCACTTCGCAACCATTTGGCAGTTCCGGATACTGGTTTTCTAGGGGAACATCCAATTTTTGAGCGGATTTCAGGGTAACCCAGTCATAGCGATCTTTAAAACTATTAGAATTAAGGCCGCTAAAAATTACGCCTAAGAGAACAAGGCCTAGGAATATCAATAAAATAGCTTTAATGGAAAATCTTTTCTTTTTCATAAAGCTATTTAAACATAGATTCTTTCTTAAAAGCAAAAAATCGTTCAAATTAATGAACGATTTTTGGAAAATTAACTAATTCTTTAGTGAAAGTAGAAATTAGTGGTGAGTTGCGCCTGACAAAGCGTCAAGACTGTGATCTTCACCTTTAACTGCCATACCTTCAACGTCCATGCCTGGGCAGAAGACTTCATCTTCTGGAACGCCTCTTTCTTCGGCAAAAGCCTTAGTCAGAGTTTCCATATCCATCAAATGATATTTCTTGTCTGGGTGTTTTGGATCAACAATTTGAATTTGCGCCATCATACCGGCATCTTCGTGTTCGATAATGTGGCAGTGATACATGAAGACACCAGTGTTTTGGAAGTAAACCTTTATGCGAACTGTTTCTTGAGGAGCTACTTCGATAGTGTCCTTGTAAACGCCTCTTTCGTTTGGATATGGTTCTTTACCGTTACGTGATACAACCAGGAAGTGAGCACCGTGAGTGTGGAATGGGTGCAACATGCCGTTAACTTTATCGTTAGTGTTAGTTACGTCCCAGTATTCAGCATTCATCAATTCCTGCTTCATATCAATTCTTTCCATTGAGAACAGCTTACCGTTGATCATGTTGTGGTTATCCATAGTAACATGAGGAACTGGTGAGTTAGGGTTAACAACTGGATCATATGGTTTGAATAAAGTATCAGGAATTACGCTGTCATCTTTTTCATAACTGTGAATTCTGAATTCAACCAGCTTGAAGTCGTCAGTGTAAAGGTTGACAACATCGCCTTCTTTATAATTGCTGAAATCAACAACTACTTGTTGACGTTCACCTGGTCCAATTAAAACTTTAGTCAATTTAACTGGGTGCTCCAAGAATGAGTCGTCACCGGCGATTTGGGTCATTACCAAGTCATCACTAAAGTGCAGGCGCCATTCACGACGGTTAGAACCACCTAAGAAGAGCAAACGTACTTTTTGAGTAGTGACATCAACGTATGGCCGAACAACACCATTGATGATTGGAGTGTCGCCAAAGATACCCATTGCGTTGTAGTCTGCCTTGTAGTCAAATTGGTTGTCTTCGTGGAAAATACGGTCTTGCAAAATAATTGGGAACTCGTCCTTGCCGTAAGTCTTAGGAATTGGCAGTTTAGCTTCGTTAGCATCAGTAATAACAACGCCCATAGCTAATCCCATCCAAACTTGCATGGCAGTTGATGGACATGGGTGAGCATGAAGCCAAGTTAAAGCTGCTGGTTGTTTAACTATGAAGTCAATGTGCTTTTCTTCACCTGGGTAAACTGGTGAGTGACAAGCACCATCGTTACCAGGACCTGAAAGTTCCATACCGTGCCAGTGGTAAGTAGTCAATTCTGGCAAGCTGTTCTTCAAAGTTACGTGAACATGTTGACCTCTGGTTAAAACCATGGTCTTACCCAGAACTGGGAAGTTGTAGCCCCATGTGTGAGTCTTTTTCCCTGGCAAAAATTGGAAGTCGCCTTCTTGAGAATCGATTGTGTACCAAACATCGTTATTTTCTTGTTTATCAGGTTCTAATACTGGAGGAACAATCAAAGGTTGAGCTTCAACGCCTTCAGGAATATGAAGATCTTTATATCCCATTTCGTGGTTTTTATCAAAATCTTCAGAATTATAGAAATAATCTGTGTAAACTTTATCTGACATATTCGTCTACCTTTCAGTTAAAAAATTTAGTGAAAAATTTTTAGTTACATGTTAAATTTACTCTATGTGAAAACGCTTGTAAAGTAGATAAGTCTATGTTTTTTTGATAAATTTTTATAAAAGCGCTTTTGCAAAATTTCAAGGGCTAAAGCGTTATTTAATATTTACAAAAATAGTGCGTAGCTTTCGTTTTCTTTCAACTAAATTATTGCAAAAATATTATAAAATAACTCTGAGCTGAAAAAATGTTTTTTAAAAATAATTTTTAAAAGAAATAAAATAAATTGTTTTTAAACCAAAATTTGAGTATCGTATAAAAGATGATAAATATTGATAAATTAGATAAGGATTTTTAACTTGAAAATAAGCTTAACAGATTTCACTACCAAAATAGAAAAACAAGATTATATTGAAGACTTAGAAACTACTAAATATGCTGATATCAGCAAATCCAAAACCAAATTGCGTGAACAGGCAGCTAAATTGGTTAAGGAAACTAAAGCTGCCCTTAAGCATAACTCACTGAGTCATATTGCTCTTGAAATTACCGGTCAAAGACCCATAACTTTTGCATTAGAGACCAATATGATCAACTTGCCATATAGTAATTACAAGAAGAATGCCAATTTTTTCGAAGAGGGTAAAGAATATCCGGTTGCAGTATACTTTGAAACGCAGTCGGAATATTTGAATGCATCGGGATTTCGAATTGATCAAATCGCGACGGAAGCAGAAATTGAACAAAATGAAACCGAAGTTGTTGCCAACTTAACAGATGCTATGCAGGAAAAAATAAAACAAGTGCGTGAGTACCAAAAGCCTGCTGCTTCTGCTAAAAAGAAGACCACTGTTAAAAAGCCTAATACAAAAAAGGCGCAAAAAGAGACAAAGACTAAAAAATAAAATATCTGAGACTTAGTAGGTGAAAATTAATGCAAATTTGAACGTAACTATTCAAAAGGTGTTTTTTACCATATAATGGAGAAAGATGCAGGAGGTCCATTATGATTAGCTGGAATCTACTTGGAGTATTGTTATGGGTAGTAGTTATTCTTTATTTCGTTTTTGTTGTGCAAAACATTCGTAAGCGCCGCATCACAATGATTATTAAGAAGCACCGACAATTTAGCTGGCCCAATTTTTTGATAGATATCATTGAAGTAGCCGCTCTTTTAGTTGGGATTGTCTGGTTATTCGGCAAGACTATGCTAGATAACCCAGATCTTGATGATACGACTAAGATTAAGTCTCATATTACCTATGAACCGATTGTCATGAATCCGGGAGAAGGCAATTCAAGTTACGTTACAATTGATTCGAAAAAGAAAAGGATTAGTACCCAGACTTTCACTTATTACAGGCCGGGTAAAAAGATTAAAGTATCCAGTGATTTCGCTACGGTAGCTTATGGTAAAAGTCCTCTGGATCTTAATGCGGCCAAAATTCCATACGACAAAAGGCAACTGCAGACAATGGACCGCAAATATCAGCGAGCTTACGTTGCTATTTACACCGCTAACTATAAAAAGGTCTGGCAAAATGGCATTGGCATGCATGCAGGGCACAATGCTACTCGTTATTACTTAATCAGAATTCCAGATTCATCGTTTATCAGGGAGAAAGAAAAATAAAATAAATAAAGCGTTTGCATAATTGTAAAAGTGTGGTATGCTTTATCTGTGTTGAAAATTTAAGTAGATTGTTACTATCAAATTAGGCGAGACTACTAGTATAACTGATGAATTTTATTGTTCATCGGCTATTGCTAGTAGTCTCTTTTTTTTGCAAAAAAGGAAGATGTTATGCGCCTTAAGAAGATTTTTAATAATAACAGCATTTTGGTTGATGTTGGGAAAGGACAGGAAGCTATTGTTTTCGGTAAGGGAGTGGGATTTGAACAGGGCAAAAATAGACTAGTTGATACTAAAAAAATTCAGAAAATATTTTATTTAGACAATAAGAAGGATAAAGAGTCGTTTAATTATCTTTTCCATAATATTCCTGCAGATATTATTGCAGCAGTTTTTGCAGTTATTGAAAATGCGCGAATCAGTTATCATTTTCAGGTTTATGATTCGATTTATCTCACCTTAAGCGAACATGTCAATGGCGCCTACAATTTACTGCTAGCAGGAAAATATCGGGAAAATGAGATTCCAGATTTAAGTGAAAAATATCCAAAAGAATATCAAATTGCAAACGAAGCTCTGGGAATTATTAACGATAAATTAGGCGTTGATTTCCCACTTTCAGAGGTTAAAAGTATAGCGCTTCATTTTATCAACAGCAAGATTCCTACAGGTATTGCCAAGCACGAAGGTAAATCAAAATATATTTTTAACACATCTAAACTAATTAATGTCGTTCTTAATGTCCTGGATAACAATAACATTTATCAAAATGGTAAAAATCGGGAGAGCTTTAGACGATTTCTAATTCACTTGCAGTATCTGGCCAAAAGGCTCTGGCGTCCGCCAGAAAAAAATGAATCTATCGATAAAAAGATTGAATGTGACATGATCAAGGCCTATCCGCGATCTTACAAAATAACTCAAGAAATTTTTCGGGCTCTTAATGCTGAATTTAATTTTCAGCCGTCAGACGCAGAGAGGGTTTACTTTATCATTCACATTCATCAAATTTTAGGGCCAAAAGAAAAGGAGTAAAAAGATGGCAACTAAAGAAGAAATTTCAATGGCCGGCTTTGAAATAGTCGCTTATGCTGGCGATGCGAAGACTGCATTAATCACAGCACTTGATGAAGCTAAAAAAGGCAATTATGACAAGGCCAGAGAGCTGGTTAAAAGTGCAGACAGCTCTTTAAATGATGCTCATAATGCACAAACAAAACTAATGAGTAAAGAAGCCAGTGGTGAAGAAATGGAAACCACATTCATTATGTCACACGGGCAGGATACTTTAATGACTACGATGCTATTAAGGGATGAAGCTAAATATTTTATAGATTTGTATGAAAAGTATAATTCCGCTCTGAAGGAATTGAATGAACTAAAAAATAAGTAAATGAACAAGGAGTTTAAAAATGAATGCTGTAATTAAGCAAATTGAAAAAGCACAGCCATTCTTTCAAAAAGTCGCCGCTAATAAATATTTGCGCGCGGTCAGAGATGGCTTTATTGCTTTAATGCCGATAATTATCTTTTCCAGTATATTTTTACTGATAGCCAACGTGCCTTTGATTTGGCACTTTGCCTGGCCAACCAAAGTAGCTAATGCATTAAACATGTTTTACAACATGTCCATGGGAGTTTTAGCATTAATGGCCTCTTCATCGGTTGCTAAGGCATTAACCGATTCGTTTAATCTGGATTTACCAAAAACAGATCAAATTCCAACCGTAGGTGTGCAGTTTACCGCACAAGTTTCTTTTGTCTTGGTAGCTGTTGATACTTTAACTGATAAAATGAACAACCTGTATTTTGCAGTTGCAATGATTGGTACAAAAGGACTAATTTGTGCCTTTCTGGTAGCATTTATAGTTCCTAATGTATACTACCAATGTTTTAAACATAATATTACGATTAAATTGCCAGATGCTGTACCCCAAAATATTGCGGGAGCCTTTAAAAACATTATTCCTTTTGCAATTAGTACGTTTTTCTTCTGGATCTTTTCGTTAGCTTTTAGAGCTGCGACCGGGACAAATTTAGCTGCTTGGATTATTCAAGTTTTATCTCCGTTGTTTACCGCAGCAGACGGTTATTTTGGTCTGGCAATAGTTTATGGAGCGATGGCTTTCTTCTGGTTTATCGGAATTCAGGGACCATCTATTGTTGAACCAGCGGTTACTGCTATCTATTTAAGCAATGTTGAATTAAACTTGTCGGCTTGGAAAGCTGGTAACATTGCAGGTGCCAACAGAATTTTGGCTCAAGGTACACAGTACTTTGTTGCTACTTTAGGTGGTACTGGTGCTACTTTAGTAATTACATTAATGTTTGCTTTCATGTCTAAATCAAAGGAATTAAAAGCAGTAGGTCGTGCTGCATCAATTCCAGTTTTATTTGGGGTTAATGAGCCAATTTTATTTGGTGCACCATTAATTTTGAACCCAGTCTTCTTTATTCCTTTCATTTTGACACCAATTGCCAATGTCTGGCTTTTTAAAATATTTGTTGATGTCTTCCACATGCCTGCCTTTATTTACAATTTGCCTTGGACTACACCAGGAACACTCGGCTTGATAATGGGTACCGGCTTTTCGATTGGTTCAATTATCTTGGCAATATTGCTTTTAGTAGTTGATGTTGTGATGTACTACCCGTTCTTTAAAGCATATGACATGCAAAAATGTGCTGAAGAAGCAGCAAAAGTAACTAATGATACAAGCGAATCTACTAGTGCAACTGCTGCTAATACCAGTACCGAACCAGCAGTTGCTGTTTCTAAAAATAATACTAATAAAACTGCAAGTGAAAGCAAAATTCCACTGTCTAAAACAAAAGATGGTAAAAGTCTGAATGTGCTCGTACTTTGTGCTGGT
This sequence comes from Lactobacillus melliventris, assembly GCF_013346935.1. Taxonomy (GTDB): domain Bacteria; phylum Bacillota; class Bacilli; order Lactobacillales; family Lactobacillaceae; genus Lactobacillus. The sequence goes on along the minus strand of NZ_JAAEEB010000015.1, from coordinate 7,209 downwards.
GGTGGTACCAGTGGTATTTTGGCCAAAGCCTTAAACAAGTTAGCTGCTGAAAACAATTTACCTTTAGCAGTGGCTGCTACTTCATTTGGTGCTCACCACGACTTGCTTTCAGGAATGGACATCGTTATTTTGGCACCGCAAATGAATGCGATGAAAGATGAACTGAAAAAGGAATGTGATAAGAATAACGCTAAGATGATTACGACTACCGGGAAGCAATATATAGATATGACCCAGCATGCCGACAAGTGTCTGGACCTGATAATTGCTAACATTTCAGAATAAAGGAGAATAAAATGACTTTACTAAATAGAGTACAAAAATTACCTCGCGATTTCGTGTGGGGTGGTGCTACTGCCGCTTATCAAGTTGAAGGCAGCACTCAAGTTGATGGCAAGGGCAAAACAATGTGGGATGATTACCTTGAAAAACAGGGCAGATTTTCACCAGATCCTGCTAGTGACTTTTACAACCGGTATCCAGAAGACATTGGGCTTGCCAAAAAATATGGTTTAAATGCTGTGCGCGTTTCAATTGCTTGGACCAGAATTTTTCCTGAGGGTTACGGTCAAGTAAATCAAAAAGGCGTGGAATATTATCATAAATTATTCAAAGAATGTCTTGATAATGGCATTGAACCTTACGTTAGCCTGCATCATTTTGATAGTCCTAAAACTTTATTTGATAATGGTGACTGGTTAAATCGCAAGAATATTGATTATTTTGTTGACTATGCCAAGTTTTGCTTTAATGAATTTAAAGAGGTAAAAAATTGGTTTACTATTAATGAACTAATTTCTTTAGCATATTCACAGTACATTGCCGGTACTTTTCCACCAAACCATCATTTTGATGTCACCAGTGCAATTCAGGCCGAACATAACGAGTTAGTGGCACATGCCAGAGTAGTTAATTTATATAAAGAGATGGGTTTATCAGGTAGAATTGGCCTAATTCATGTTATTCAACCAGTATATCCAATATCAACCAGTACTGAAGATAAACATGCAGCTAAATTGCAAGATGCGTTTTTGAACAAGTTTTTGCTTGATGGGACGTTCTTAGGCTATTACTCAGACGATACCATGGCATCAATTAATGAAATACTGCGTTTAAATAACGCACATTTGGATATTCAAGACGGTGACCTCGCTATTCTCGCTAAAGCTGCATCACAAAATGATATTTTTGGTCTAAATTATTATCAAAATCAGTTTATTAAAGCGTATCATGGCGAAAGTGAAAACCACTTTAACGGTACTGGTGACAAGGGTACTTCTTCCTTTAAGTTTAAGGGAGTAGGAGAAACTGTCAAAAAGCCGGGGGTACCGACAACTGACTGGGACTGGAATATTTTCCCACAGGGTCTCTATGACACATTAAAGCGTATCAGTCATGATTATCCTAACTGTAAGACAATTTATGTGACTGAAAATGGTTTAGGTTATAAGGATAAATTTGTCAGCCCAGATAAGATTATTGATGACACTCCCAGAATTGATTTTATTGATCAACATGTCGCAGCCCTTTTAAAAGCTCGCAGTGAAGGAGTGAATGTCCAAGGCTATTTTGTATGGTCTCTGCAAGATCAATTTTCCTGGGCGAATGGCTACAACAAACGTTATGGCCTATTTTATGTAGATTTCAAAACGCAGAAGCGTTATGTTAAAAAGAGTGCCTTATGGTTTAAAGAATTAGCAGATACAATGAATAAAGAATAAAATTTAAGCAACTAACTTAGTTTAAACCCCGAAATTGAATAAATTGCGGGGTTTTCTAATGGTCAGAAAATTTTAAAAAAATAAAAGAACTAAATCTGTTTGTGACAGTTAGTCCTTTATCTAAAATTAAAACTATGATAAATCTACATTTTACATTAATTGGATATTGCTATTGTTTCCTTTTTACGAACCTGAACTAATAGATTTCCTTCAATGAAGGCGAGAATAAAGCTGGCTGTCAAAAAGTCAACCACATTACCGGAAGAAAAGGCAGCGAGCAGGATGAAGCCACTGGCAACAATTAAGGAACTGACTAAATAAGTCCGTGCTGCTTTATATCTGAGCCACCTGTAAGCACCGTAAATTAACACTGCCAAATATGGTCCGACATACAAAAGCATTCCCAGCCAGCCTAAGGAATATATTTGAGCGGTAAAGTCTCGTTCTAAATTAAAAATATTATTTTCTCGGATGTAAGAAATACCAAAAAGCTTGTCTAGTTTGTTGTTATTGGTTTTGACTACTTGATTAAGCATAGCCTTTTCAATTTGGCGGTTTTCCATGCGCGACTGGCCCGGTTCGTTCATAATTTTGAGCCAAAATTCCGGGTCATATTGGTAAGGATAGCTTTTAAAGACAAATTTGGGATTAAGCGCATATTCTTGATAATTTTTCTTAATGAAGTAACGTAAAAACTCTTTTCTTTTTTTGCCATTAGGGTATTTTTGTAAACCAGCAGCTAATTCCTTTTTTTCGTCCGCTAAATCATGGTCAGACTGTTTAGCTAGATAAATTTCATAATTATAACGCTGAATTGCAGGGCCAAAGGGCAAAATCACTAGGGCTCCTGCTTCTATTAAGACAGCAACTAAAAACGCTTTGCCGCCCTTTTTTACATCTTTAATCAGATATTTATGCAGGCCAAACAGGATGAGACCGATTATGATTCCGCCAATCAGACCAATAGCAGCAACTTTGGTGCCGATTTCAATCATTGCCAGAGCTTGCACCACATTTAACAAAATGGTATGCCAGTTAAATGAAGTGAAAAGATAGTAGAGCATAAGTGGCAACAACATAAAGAGAACGGCCGAAATCATGTTGGTAAAATTGAAGAAACCTTTAGAAGCCATGTGAGAATAACCGATATTGGGATTAAAGAACCATTCAAAAATGTTGGCACTGATAGTTCCTGTTTCGTATGATTTCAGAGAAATGACGAAAAGGTTAGAAAGTACAATAGTGCCGGAAAAAAGTCCCGAAATGCCTTCAATCACCATTTGCAATTGCCGGGATCCAAAATCTAATTCATCAGTCAAATAAAGCACTGTTAAGGGTAAGATCATTCTAATTAAATAGAAGATTTCTCCACTAGGAGAATAACCATAATTGTTGGGACTCACGCTGGTAAAATGCTGCACATGCATTAAGTGTAATGCTGAGTAGATGACTAACAGAATAATATAAATTAGTAGCCATTTTTCTTGTGATAGTTTCCGCCAGGAACTTTTTGAGCTAAAGTAAAGGCAAACCAGGCTCGCCACTGCAAAAATACGGATAATTGTAGGCAGTGTAAATGGTAAAATATTAGCCAGAGTGCCATGATAAAACCAATATAAATCTAGAAACGGTTGTATTAGAATAAACCAAAATAAAATGGTTTTTGCTTTTTCTTTCACTTTTTTCTCCATATCATAAATATTTTCATGGTTTAATTTTAGGCAAAAATTAGGCAAAAAAAAAGAGCAGTGAACATTAATCACTGTTTCTTAATTAAAAAATAGTTATTATTCTTTACTTGTGTCAGTAGTTGCTTTTTCTGTGGCAGATTTTTTAATCTTTTCTACTTTAACATCACTTTTTGCTAAAGCCTGAATTTCCTTCATTTTCTTTTTAGAAACGGTTTTTAAGTTCTTAAAGTTGACCACTATTTTTTGATTGAGGTCACTAACTGCAGTTTTATCAGCTTTATCATAATCGATTATTTTTAGCAGAACAGAATTTTCATAAATTTTTTCTACTTTGCCCACAAATGGTTTGGTCAGTTCTTCATCAGACTTGGCACTGAGAATGTCATCTGCTTTGACGTCAGCTTTTTTCATAATAAGTTTTACTTCCTCTCTTAGCCATGTTTCACTATAATAGAAAGATATTATTATAAAAGCGAATAGTTTTCAAGTAAAGGAAGCTCGGATTTTGCAAAAATTAATTTTAATTGCCGGCCCCAGTGGTGCTGGTAAAACTACTATTTCAGAATACTTGGCAAATACGTTCGCCATTCCCAGGGTATTGACCCACACCACCCGGCCAATGAGACCGGAAGAAAGGTCAAAAGAATCGTATCACTTTGAAAGTGATGCCAGTTTTAAGAAACTGCATTTTTTTGAACATGTCAAATACGGTTCCTACCAGTATGGTTCAAGTAAAGAAGCTCTAGACCAGGCTTGGCAGGATCATGATCTAGTGTCTTTGATTGTCGATATTAAGGGAGCGCAATCTTACCTAGCAAAGTTAGAAAAACAGGTCTATTTTTTATACGTTACTGCCAGTTCGAAAAAGATGCTGGCTGAACGTTTAATAAAGCGTGGAGATGATCCAAATAAGATTAAAGAACGGTTAACTGGCAGTGAACTAAACGTTCTGCCGCCAACTCTACAAAAATATGCGCACATCTTGGTTAATGATGATTGGAATCAGACTAAGCGTCAACTCGATAATATTGTTAAAGAACTGAGTAAGTAACTTGCTTGAGCAATTACTTTTGTAAAATGTTTTCAAATTAAAATTCTTAACATTTTGTAGCTCGTTTGACACGAATGTGTAACATTAAATGAGTAAGATAGAAAATGTCGGAAGAAATAGATAAGTAGTTTTAACTCTGCTTGCTAAAATTAATAAATATATTTAGAAAAGAGTTTAATTTTGAAACACGGACACTCGAAAGGATTAATTAAGTTAATAATTGTTATTGCCCTCTTTTTCACTGGTGCAGCTAGCGTAACGGTAGTTAGTGCTGCTACTGCCGATGATGTTAGTGCTAGTAGTGTAACCAAGAAACGTACAGCTGTAGCTAATTTAGCTAAAAAGCAAGTTGGCAAAGGCTATGTATATGGCGCTGCGGGTCCTTATTCTTTTGACTGTTCCGGTTTAGTACAATATGTCTACAAGACAGCTGGAAATAAAATTTTACCAAGAACTACATATTCACAAGTTTTACAAGGTAAAAAGGTTTCACTAAAAAAATTAAAGAAAGGTGATTTACTTTTCTGGGGATCTTCAGCTGCCCCAAACCATGTCGGTATCTATGTGGGTGATAACCAGTTTGTACATGCTGCTACGCCAAGCCAGGGTGTTTTAAAGCAGTCAATTAGTGCTTATTTTTATCCTTCCGCTGCTAAACGTATTTTAGATTAAGCACTCTTTTCTAATTTTCCCCAAATTTGCTAAACAATAAAATTAATTTAAGCGTCCTTTTACTGCTAAATTTGTGAAAGGGCTTTTTTACGTACCGGTATTATTTCTGTAACCTTTTTGTAATACTTTGCGTGTAAAATTGATTTTGTAATATAGAAGTAGAGCTTATTAATATAAATAGTTTGATGCGAATACGGGGGGATTTTGATTTTGAAGATTAAAAGTAACTTAGTTAAATTTACTACTGCTGCGGCGCTAACCATTACTGGTATAGGTGTTGCCAGTTTAGCCAATAATAATTTGACAACTGCTAATGTTAAAGCTGCCACTAGTAAAGTAAAAATCAATTATGTTCCCGGTTATGGCATCAATATTTGGGATAACTATGAAAATCCTACTTTTACCGGCCAACGGATAAAACACGGTAAAACGGTTAATGTTTTAAGCAGTGCCGTTGATAAGAAAGGTAGAACCTGGTATCAAATTGGTGAAGGCCAATGGATTCAAGCACGTTACACCGTCAAACCTGGTGTTAAAATAAAGTCGGTCAAACCCAAAAAATCTGTTAAGCAAGCCGAAAAAGTTGTGGATTTGGCTAATGCAGAAGTGGGCAAAGCATATGCCTGGGGTGGCAATGGACCTCAAGGATTTGACTGTTCAGGTTTGGCTCAGTATGTATTTAGTGAAGCTACTGGCGTGAACCTGAGTCGTAGTACTTATTCACAAGTTAAACAAGGTAAACAGGTTTCGATACAGGACTTAAAGCCTGGCGATCTTCTGTTTTGGGGATCAGCAAGTGCTCCATATCATGTTGGTATTTATGTTGGCAATAACCAGTATGTTCATGCTGCTTCTCCTTCACAAGGTGTTGTTAAGGATAGTTTAAGCTCATACTTCTATCCTTCTGTTGCGAAGCGTGTTCTTGAATAGGAATATACTAAAATTTAAAACACTTAGGAAATCTTCTAAGTGTTTTTTTAGTACCATTTGATTAGTGTAACTTGATTAAAAATCTGAAGCGTTTAAAATGAAGTTAAATACTAGTTTTTGGTCACATTATGCTACCAAAGGAGAAATGATTTGATGAAGCGTAATTTTTGGAAAATGAGTCTTGCTGCAGCATTGACATTAACCGGAATTGGTGTTGCTTCACCACAAAAGACTGTAGATGCTGCTACGTTTAAGACACCTATAAAAAGAATACAAATCAATTGTCTGCCAAATAAGAGTGTGAAAATATGGACAGATTATAATGGAGGGCAACTGATCAGTTTTCGTGCAAAAAATAAAAGTAAATGGAATGTTGCCAAAACGGCTGTTGATCGCAAAGGTAAATTATGGTACATGATTGGCGACAGTGAATGGATTGAAGCACGTTACACGCAAGATTTAACGCAGGATTCTAATGCCCAAACTGTGCACGAGCAAGTTAAGAGTGCAGTAACAAAAAAGAAGAATAAAAAGGCTAAAAGCAAAATTAAAAAAATAGCAGTTGGGCCGAATAAGCAGAAGACAGCTAAGCCAAAGGCGCAGGAGCAAAAGACAGTTGTACCTAAACTTAATAATGCGATCCAAACAAAGAGTGCCGCTAATGTAACCCCAATAACACGTTTGAGTAATAAAGTTTCTGCTGATAATGTTTCTAAACGTGCACAAGACGTGGTGAACTTAGCAGAGAGTCAAATTGGTAAAGGTTATGCCTGGGGTGGAAATGGTCCAGATAATTATGACTGCTCGGGACTGGTTCAGTATGTTTATAATCAAGTCGGTGGCGTGCAATTGCCTCGCGTAACGACTGACCAAGTAAAAGTTGGAGTAACTGTAACGATGGACCAGCTGCAGCCAGGCGATCTCTTATTTTGGGGTTCAGAAAATGCGCCTTATCATGTCGGAATTTACGTTGGCAATAATCAGTATGTTTGTGCTGCAACACCAGAACAAGGAGTAGTATTGCAGACAATCAGTTCATATTTTTATCCTTGTGTAGCCAAGCGCGTTATTCAATAATAAAATGGTAGTTTTGAGGCTAAGATGCTTTTAGTAAATAAAAAAGATTCTCACAATAATAAAATAT
>NZ_JAAEEB010000014.1 GCF_013346935.1 Lactobacillus melliventris | reverse complement strand
CTGACTTAACTCAGCAGGGCTTATTTGATAATCGTGCCAAAGATGATAGATTTCAATTTTATCTTGTTTAGATAATTTAGACATAAAAATGACCCCCAAATTTGTCCTAAATTTGGGGGTCATATCACAATTAAGAATCTGCTCTTTTTTAAATCGAGGCCCGTTATTAATAACAGGTGACTACTTCTGTTCACATCAGGTTGGTCAACCACCAGCACTTCCCGTGCCTGCCACTTAAGGCGGGTGTCCTCACACAAATACGCATCTCGCGTTTTTGTCGACTCGCATTAATTATTATACTTATTCGAATGATGTTTGTAAAATTTTTTTATCCTGAAAAAGATTTCCACACACATACTTGATAAGAGCATCCCGAGAGCAATTGAGCCGGTTACTATTATTACACGTAAAACCGCATCATTAGCTCCACTCAAGTTGCCCGAGGTTAGTTCTCGCACCGCCTGATAAGCAGGAACTCCTGGTACTAGAGGCACAATTGCCGGAATATAAAAGACAGTAGCCGGACACTTTTTTATCCTGGCAAAAACTATTCCTAAAATGCCAATGGCAAAAGACCCAAGTAAGTTTGAAAGTAGCCGTCCCATTGATGCTCTCATTGCCAGCCAATAGATAATCCAGCTAATAATACCGCTCACACCAGCTAAATTAAGCACTCGCCGCGGAACATTGATTGTTAGGGCAAAACCAACAGAAGCTAAATAAGCAAAGGCAACGTTAATTACTATTTCTAACCAAAAAGGCATTTTTTATGCTCCTAAAAACTTTAACACAATACCAACCCCACCGCCTAACGCAAAGGCTGTGAGCAAGGCCTCACAAATTTTCGCCATTCCTGAAAGAATATCACCTTTAAACAAATCGCGCAGAGCGTTAGTCAGTGCCAGACCCGGCACTAGTGGCATCAACGCTCCAGTTAAAATATTGTCAATAATCATTTTGGGAAAAAGATTAACTAAACCAGCTGCTACAACTGTCATAACCAGGGCAGCAACCAGTTCAGCCAAAAACTTAACGTTGGTAAAACGTTTAAAATAATAAAAAGAGAGAAATCCGATTGCTCCAACTATAGCTGCGGCCGGAAAATCAACCCAGTCGTAATTATTCATAAACATTACCATCAGCGTGGCACTTAAAACCGCAGCGCCAATAGTTTGCAGCCATAAGGGAAATGTGGGAAAACCACCGTGGGCAATTTTATCCACTTCCCGTTTAACTTCTTGCAAAGTGATTTTTTTATCCGCAAAAGCGCGCGATAATGAGTTAATCCGATCAACCAACTCAAGATTAATATTGCGTTCATGTACTAAAATACTCTGACAATAATTGCCGTGATCAAGACTCATAAAAACGCCTGTCGGTACCACAAAGACTCGCGGATCGGGTTCTCCAGCACTTTTGGCAATTCGCAGCATTGTATCTTCAACACGATACATTTCACTGCCCCCTTCTATCATTAGCTCACCGGCAGTTAAACAGGTAGCAAGTAAATCCTGGTAAAACAATTCACTTTGTTCAGCACTCATTTTTCACCTCAAAGTTTATTCATCGTTTCAATATCAATAGTTTTGTCAACCCAGTTACCCTGGAAAAAGTCTCGTTCGTGACTAACGATAATGACTCCGCCAGGAAACTTAACGATAGCTTGCCTAAGTGCATCTTTTGCATCACGATCCAAATGGTTGGTAGGCTCATCTAAAAACAATAAATTAGCAGGTTCAAACAACATTTTAGCCAGTTTAACTTTTTCTTGCTCACCACCCGATAATTTTTTTAAAGGGCTCATTGCCTGCTGAGCGGTAACACCTAGTTTTGCCAGAGCGCTTCTTAATTCTTTAGGCTTAATCTGTTCAAAATTTTCCTGCAGATATTGCAAAGGAGTCATATTGTTATTAGGCCAGGTCAATTCCTGCTTAAAGTAAGCAATCTTGGCAGTTTCTGATAATTTATAGGTGCCGAAAATGGGTGCTAATTGCCCCAGCAACGTTTTTAATAACGTGGTTTTACCAATCCCATTAAAGCCAGTAATAGCAACTTTTTCATTATTTCCAACTGAAAAATTAAAAGCTTCTTTTACCAGCGCCTGGTCATAGCCGATAAACAAATCCTGTGTTTGCAAAAGTAAATTAGCTGCTGTTGCTACATAAGGAAATGCAAAATGCGGTTTATGATTGCTTTTGGGTGGATTCAGCACTTCCATCTTTGCCAACTGACGCGCCCGTGATTTGGCAATTTTCGACCGGGTTCCAGCCTTATTTTTACGGATGTATGCTTCCGTTTTAGCAATTTTGCGTTGCTGGTTAGTATAAGCCTTCATGTAAGTTTCCCGATTAGCCTCTTTTTGCCTCATTGCCTGCTTTAATGTACCGGTATAACGCGTGATTGTGCCCAGATCAATATCAATAATGCAGTTGGCAATTCTGTTTAAAAAGTCATAATCATGACTAACAACAATAAAAGCACCCTCAAAATCATTCAAATAATCCACCAGCCAGTCAATGTGGGCAACATCTAAGTAGTTAGTTGGTTCATCTAACAGTAAAACAGCCGGAGTTTGCAGCAGCAATTTAGCTAAAATGATTTTTGATCTTTGACCACCTGACAATTGGCTCACATCATGATCGTATCCCAATTCAGCCAGGCCTAAGCCAGAAGCAACACGTTCAATTTCTGTATCAATATTATAAAAGTTATTTTCCTCTAAGTAAGTTTGCAGTTTACCCGCTTTTGCGAGTAGGGAATCAGATCCTTCAGTTGCATATTGCTCATAAAGTGAGTTTAATTCTTGTTCTTTTTGATAAAGAGGAGTAAAAGCTGTGCGCAAAAACTGCCGAATTGTCACGCCTTGCTGCAATTTAGCATACTGGTCGAGATAACCGACTGCTACCTTATTTTGCCATTTAACTTGACCTTCATCAGGCAGTATTTCACCAGTTAAAATTTTAATCAAAGTGGATTTGCCAACCCCATTTTGGCCAGTGACACCCATATGGTCTTCTTTATTGAGAACGAAACTGGCATTTTCATACAAAGTTTTATCCTCAAAACCTTGTCCTAAGTTTTTAACTGTTAATAAACTCATTATGCAACTCCCTAAATAGTAAGATAAGTAGTACTGTAAAAAGTAAAGCAGTCCGCTTTGTCTATCAGTTTAATTTGTAAACGCATGCAATAAAAAAGTGGGCAATTTGCCCACTTTTACATTCTTTCTTGTTCATATTTCTGCAAGGCATCCAATATTTTTGGCCAATAGCGCTTAGGCAAGATTAATTGCAGCTTGTTATTATATATTGGAAAATCACTTGCTTTCATTCCCGTAATTTCGGCTAAATCCTTATCGGATAAGTGATATTTACTTGCAATCCGTTTTATTTCAACGGAAGCATGACCCCGAAACCATGAAAGAGCAAAGAAAAATAAGGCAAATATGCTAGCCACTAAAACAGCAACCGGTAAAGACCAGTGCAATGTGCGTAAGCAGATGAAAATTGTGGCAATAAAAGCAATAAAAGCTGATATCACACCATAAACAACTAAAATCACAGATTGCTTACGCATATTTTATCCTCCTTTGCCGAGAACACTTATTGACCAGAATTAATTCCACTTGTTCCAGTTCCATCCGAACTGTTATTTGACTCATCAGTTACTACTGAACGGTAAATCTGATAGTTAGTAAACGGACTTGGATCCTGCCATTTAATGTTATTGTTCTGCTCATTCAGCCTGTTGAGCTTCGTTTCATCATTATCCAATATTTTTTTATCCAAGTCAAGATTGGTCCGGATCTTGTCAGAAGCCTTCTGTAGTTCTTTAGTAGATGCCACCTGAATAGAAGAACCGTTAATCCAAGCATCATGTCCTTGAATATAACCGCTGGAAATATTTTGGGAACAGCCGCGATATGTCAAAGCTAAGGCTAACATATCATTAAAGGTAAGATTGGTTTTAACATACTTCGAAAAGATCTTAACCAGTTTGCGGTAATTAGCTATTGAATCGACGGAGATAGCCTTGTGGACAACTGCGGTAATTACTTGCCTTTGGCGCATTTGCCTGCCGTAATCGCCTCGAGGATCATCATGGCGCATTCTAACATAAGCCACAGCATGACGTCCGTTTAGGTGTTGCTTTCCTTTATGAAAATCACACCAATCATATGAAAACTTAAACGGGACTTTAACATCAACACCGCCAACGGCATCGACTAAGCTTTTTAGCGCCTTCATGTTAACTTCTACGTAATAATGAATAGGAACACCAATTAAAGCAGAAACAGTTTTCATGGAAGCAGAACTGCCGCCAATTCCATAGGCTGAATTAACCCGAAACATATTGTACTTGTTTCCCGGATCACCTAAAATATTAGCAAGGGTATCACGAGGAATAGAAGTCATTGTTGCTTTATTCTTAGCCGGGTTAGCAGTAGCCAAAATCAAAGTATCCGAGTTGCCCTTATCATGTCTTCCTTCAAGTCCTTGATCAACCCCAAGAATCAAAACTGAGATTGGTTGTCTGTTAGCAATACGAGCAGATGTGGCATAGTTGCCACTATCACCATCAATTGCGCTGTGCAAAGCAAAATACATGTGAGCTGCCCAAGCCAGACCCAGGCAAACACCCAAAACAGCCACAATACCACAAATCCGTGCGAAAACGCTGCCCTTGAATGCTTTGGTTGGTTCTGCTAAAGCATGATTACGATGAAGATTTAGAGAAGAATGTCCTTTATGGTAATCTTCTCTGCGTTTTGAATTTGGATCCATTCCTCTATTTAATCCCTTTCGTATTTTTCCATCTATTATTTTTAACACTTTCAAACTTGAATTAAAATAATATCAATTATAATTAATAATATCTTATTTTTTATTCTTTAGTATAATTTAATTATATATATCAAAAAAGGAGATTTTAAATGTCAATTCCTAAACGAAGTGAAGTTCCCGCAAATCTAAAATGGGACCTAACTAGAATATTTAAAGCAGATGCTGACTGGGAAGATGAATATACACGTCTAAAAAAAGAAATACCAGTTTTAAGCACCTTGAAAGAAAATTTTGTTACATCAGGTACATCATTATATAATGGGATAACTAAAATTTTAGCACTTAGCAGAAGGCTGGAAAAAGTTTACTCTTATGCTACTTTAGCCAGTGATGTTGACACTGGAAACGCACACTATTTAGGTTATGTTGCTCAAGTACAAGGATTAGCCAGTCAATTTGAAGCAGCCACCGCTTTTATGAATCCTGCAATTTTAAGTGTTTCTACCGCAAAATTAGCGGCCTTTAAACAAGAAGAACCAAGATTGGTCAATTATAATCATTTACTTGATCAGATTACCAGAATGCGGCCTTATACTTTGTCCGCCAAAGAAGAAAAACTGATTGCAGATGCTGGAGATGCATTGTCTGCTTCTGACAACACTTATAACGTGTTGACCAATTCGGACATGGAGTATGGTTACACCCAAAACGACGACGGGGAAATGGTGCAGCTTTCTGACGGCCTATATTCTTTATTGATTCAATCTCAAAAGCGTACAGTAAGAAAAGATGCATTTGATTCAATGTACGCCACATACGGTCAGTTTGAAAATTCTCTGGCTGCTACCCTTTCTGGTGCAGTAAAGGAACATAACTATAATGCCCGTGTTCATCATTATCAATCAGCACGTGAATGTGCAATGAACGAAAATGGTGTACCAACAGTTGTTTACGATACTTTAATTAATGAGGTAGACCAGCATTTAAGCCTTCTTCATGACTATGTAGCTTTACGCAAACAAATTTTAGGCTTGAACGATTTGCAAATGTGGGATATGTATGTTCCGTTAACTGGCAAACCGGCTTTAACTTACACCTTTGATGAAGCCAAAAAAGAGGCTAAAAAAGCTTTACGGCCATTAGGTGAGGATTATTTAAAGCAGGTTGACTACATTTTTAGCAATCGGGTAATCGATGTGGTTGAATCACAGAACAAGGCTACCGGTGCATATTCTGGCGGCTGCTATGATACGGATGCATATGAACTACTTAACTGGGAAGACAATGTTGATTCATTGTACACATTGGTTCATGAAACAGGTCATTCCGTTCACAGTATGTATACGAGACAAAATCAGCCATATGTTTATGGCGATTATCCTATCTTTGTTGCTGAAATTGCTTCAACTACGAACGAAAATATTCTAACAGAATACTTTTTAGCACATATCACTGACCCTAAAACCCGCGCTTTTGTTTTAAATTATTATTTAGACTCTTTCAAAGGCACTTTATTTAGACAAACGCAGTTTGCTGAGTTTGAACAGCGCATTCATGAACTGGATGCTGAGGGTGAGCCTTTAACTGCCGATCGTTTAGACGATATGTACGGCAAATTAAATGAGCGCTATTACGGTGATGCAGTCGAGCCAGGAGGAGCAATTGCTAAAGAATGGGCCAGAATTCCTCATTTCTATTATAATTTCTACGTTTACCAGTATGCTACAGGCTTTGCTGCTGCCACTGCTCTGGCCAATAATGTCGTGCATGGTACTGCTGAGCAGAGAAAAGCATACATTGGCTTTTTGAAAGCTGGTTCCAGCGACTACCCAGTTGAAATTATGAAAAAAGCAGGAGTTGATATGACTAAGCCTGATTATTTGGAAGAGGCCTTCACCACTTTCGCCAATCGTCTAGCTGAATTTAAGAAAATTGTCCAAAATAATTTTAAATAACACTTGCAAGTTTTGCTGACAAATAATATAACTGATATGTAAATCATAATTTCTTACATCAAAACCCACTTTCTCTTTAACTGAAAGTGGGTTTTAAATTGTAAAAATTTTTACGCTTTACCTTTGATACTACCTTATTTGGCTAAATTGCCAGCAGGTAGGTTAATTTTTAAATGTTTATGCTTCCAATACTCTGGCTAAAAAGTCCTGGGCACGCGGAGTTTGTGGCTGCGCAAAGAATTGTTGTGGTGCAGCTTTTTCCTGAATATAGCCGTCTGCCATAAACCATACTTCATCCGCAACATTTTTGGCAAAGCCCATTTCGTGAGTTACAACGACCATTGTCATCCCTTTTTGGGCCAAGTCCTGCATGACTTTAAGTACTTCTCCTACCATTTCTGGATCAAGCGCCGAAGTTGGTTCGTCAAAGAGCATTACTTCAGGATCCATTGCCAAGGCACGGGCAATAGCAACCCTTTGCTGCTGGCCACCGGAAAGGCTGGTTGGAAAAGCGTCTGCCTTGTCAGCCAGACCTACTTGATCTAATAGCTCAAGTCCCTTAGCTTTAGCATCACTGTCCCTCATTCCTTTTACCTTCATAGGTGCCAATTTGATATTTTCAATAATGCTCATATGAGGAAACAAGTTAAACTGCTGAAAAACCATGCCCATTCTTTCACGCAATTTATCAAGTTGGTCTTCACTTAAAGCAGTTAATTCTTTATCTTCAAAAATCACTTTGCCGGAAGATGGTTGATCTAGTAAATTTAAGCACCGCAAAAACGTACTTTTACCAGCTCCTGAAGGACCAATTAAACAGATAACCTGACCTTCATTTACTTGCGCATTGATATCTTTTAGGACTTCGTTACTGCCAAACTTTTTCTGCAAGTGTTCAACTTTAATTACAGGTTTTGCGTTAGTCATGATTCATTTTCCTTTCAAATACTTTCATTAGGCTGGATAAACCAAAAGTAATGATAAAGTATAAGATCATTGTGATTACCAATGGCATAACTCCACGATAGGTATCAGCCTGGACCACCCGTGACTGATAAATCAAATCTTTGACGCCTATTACCGAGACTATGGAACTTTCCTTGATTAGAGAAACAAATTCGTTTCCTAGAGCCGGCCAAATATTCTTCATTGCTTGCGGCATAATAACGTAACGCATCGTTGCTGTCCGTGACAAGCCTAAAGAACGAGAAGCCTCTGTCTGGCCCACAGCAATCGAATTAATACCCGAGCGAATTACCTCTGCTACATAAGCTGCAGAGTTAAGGGAAACTGCAATTATACCAGACAGTAAAGCCGGAATATTGATCACCACCCCTAAGCCAAAATAAATAAAGAGTAATTGCACCATTAACGGTGTACCACGGATAAATTCCACATACGCTGTCGCAAGCGAACGGGCAATTTGATTATGTCCTAAGCGCATAAATGCCAGTATCGCACCTAATAAGAAACCGAAAAAGACAGAAATGGCGGAAATAAGTAAGGTATAGCCAACTCCCGCAATAAAGAAGTCTTTATAAGCCCACATTGAATTGGAGGCTTTAACTTCTTTTTTCGTCTTACCACCTGTTAAGTAATTGCCGGCTTTTGGCAAATATTTCTTATTGATTAAGTCTTTTTGCTTAATCTCCGCAATTGATTTATTAGCAGCTTTGACTAAACTATTAGCTCCTTTATGAAAAGCAATAGAGGTTGCAGATGACTCGGTCTTTAGACCTGCCGGAATTACCATCACGCCAGCCGTATTTTGAGCAAAAGCCTCAACCGTTGCCTTGTCAACAGACACAGCATCAACCTTATGCGTTTTTAATCCTAAAACCAAGTCGTTATCTTTATCCATAGTTTTAAGTTTGACATTTTTGGCTTGTTTTTTAAGCATTGTCGCCTGCATGCTGCCAGTTTGGGCACCAATTGATTTGCCGGCAAAAGACTTATAATTATGATATTTGCCCTTATCTTCTGTTCTTATCAGTAATTTTTGATCACTTCTATAATATGGTTGACTAAAGGCAACACTTTGAGCCCTTTTAGGTGTTGCATTCATTCCGGCAATGACCATGTCAACTTTTCCAGTTTCAAGGCCGACCAAAAGAGAGTCGAAGTCCATTGATCGCACTACAAGCTTAACACCCATATCATGAGCAATTTTTTGCCCTACTTCAACATCCATACCTACTATCTTAGATTTGCCGTTAATATTTTTGACAAATTCATATGGAGGATAATCTGGGCTAGTCCCCATGACTAGCTCGCCTTTTTGTCGGACTTTTCGTAGATAATTGTCAGTTCTTTGTTCAGTTTGTCCTTTAGCAGCTACTGCAGTTTGGGGTAACAGGGTTAGCATTATGACTGCTATCAACAAAGTTTCAAGCAATTTCCACGCTTTCTTCATAATTTTCCTCCTAAATTTTATTTTTATTATGACAATTATAAAGATATAAAAATAGAATTACAACTATTACTTAATAATAATATTTTTTTAAGTAATAAAAAAAGGCTCTATTTATTAGTAAGAGCAACTAGTATATAGAGCGATTTTACTATTTACATTTCAAATTAATTAAGCTTGAGAAGCACCAGTTACAGCATCTGAACCATTATTCTTCAATTGGTTTTCAGCAGTTACAGGATATGGCTTAACTCTTGAAGGATCAGTATTTGACTTTAAGTTATCAGCCGTATAATTAATATGAGTAATCTTAGCATGTTTAACATCGTCGATTGTCTTGCAGCCAGTTAATTGCATGTCAATTAACAGTTCTTGATTAAGTTGTTCAATAACTGATTGAACACCCTTGGCACCACCAAGTGCTAGACCATATAGATATGGACGGCCAATACCCACCATATCAGCTCCAAGTGCCAAAGCCTTAAAGACGTGCGAACCACGACGAACACCGGAGTCAAAGACAATCGGAACCCTGTGATTAACAGCTTTCGCAATTTCTGGCAACATGTCAATTGTTGCGGGGCCACAATCTACCTCACGACCACCGTGGTTAGTAACATAAATACCATCAGCACCGGCACCCATAGCAATATAAGCATCCTCAGCACAAACAACACCTTTAATAAATACTGGTAAGCCAGACATTTCCTTGATACGTCTAACATCTTGCGGGCCAATCTTTTGCGCCGAAGAAGCATACATTTGAGCTACAGTTTGACCTTCGCCTTTAGCACCTTGGTAACGAGTAAAGAAATCTAGGGGTACAGGATAAGCAAAGTTAGTTCTAAGGTTAGCTTCACGAAAGCCAGAGATCAGCGCATCAACTGTCAGGAAAATTCCTTTATAGCCGGCTTTCTTAACCGCATCAAAGACCATTTGGTTAAAGTCCCAGTCTTTACTGAGGTAAAGCTGGAAAAAGCGCGGTGCATCTGGAGCTGCAGCAGCAATATCTTCAACGCTCTTATTTGCATATGTACTGGATGAAAAGAGTGCACCAGCAGCTGCTGCCCCCTTTTGGGTAGCAATTTCTGCATCTTTATGAGCAATACCATGACAAGCAATAGGTGAGATCATCACCGGTGTTTTCAATTTCATGCCCATAAATTCAGTATCTAATTGCGGATGATCCATGTTTGTCAGAGCACGCGGTACAATTTGAAAATGGTTGAAAGCAGTAGTGTTGTTACGCCAAGTCCATTCATTTTCAGATCCCGAAGCAATATAGTAATATGCCCCTTCAGGCATGACTTCCTTTGCCCGTTCCTCCAGTTCATCGAGGTTGACCATATTTAAAGCTTCATTACGTTCGCTTTGTGGAAAACCATTATAATAATATGTCATTATTAAGACTCCTTCTTTATTATTATTTCCGCTTTTTATTATACATGTAAATGCATACAAAAGTTAGTGAATTTTTAAAAGAAAAGTTTAAATAACAGGGATTATACTATAATTTTTTCACAAAAATAATAGCTGTTTTATCCTTTTAACCAGTTTTACTATAATTTATGCTTAATGATGTGAGTGAAGTAAGTAACAAGATAAATTGCTACTTCAATCACAGCTATAAAGAAGGTTACAGGCAAATTAGTAATATAACCCAGATATAACCCGAGCCAAACGCCAATTAAAGCAAAAAAGACAGACCAAGCGATCATTGACGGGATAGTTTTGCCCAAATAATTAGCAGTAGCAGGTGGCAAAGTCAATAAAATAAATACTAAAAGAGAGCCCACTATTTGCGCGCCGATTGAAACGGACATTGCTAAAGCTATTAAAAAAATTACGCTGATTGCTCCGGTTTTTACCCCATGAGCAAGAGCGCCAATGTGGTCAAAAGAATCAAAGTTTAGTGGGCGCTGAATACTAAAAATCATTAACAACACTATTACGGACAAAACTATTAGTTGAATTACGCCTTGATGGTCAACTCCGATAATGCTACCAAACAAGATGTTAGTAGCATAATTGCTGTTTGCACCGGATATTGCCAGAAAAAGAACACCCAAGCCCGTAAATAAAGCTGAAATTGCACTGATTGAGGATTCTTTTTGCTCGCTGTGAAGCGACAGTTCCCCCACACTAATCGAACCCAACAGAGTAAATAGCAGCATCCCCCACAATGGTCCAATTCCGAGCCAAACTGCAAACGCAGCTCCAGCAAAACCAATTTCAGACAGTGTATGTGCTAAAAAACTAAAATTGCGCGCAACTACATAGACACCAACTGTACCACAAGTTATGGCAATAAATGTGCTTGCCAGAAAGGCATTACGCATAAAGCCGTAGGCAAACATTATTCATATGCCTCCTTAAATTGAGACATCTCGCCATGTTCAATTTGACCATGGTTTAAATATAAATAATTTTGCATATACTTGTGAGCTAATGTCACATCATGTGTCACAAACAAGACCGTTATTTTATGTTTCGCATTCAAATGCTTGATTAACTTCATCAATTCATCCTTAGCAACAGGATCAAGACTTGCTGTAGCTTCATCTAAAATAATCATATTCGGATTATCCAGCAAAGCTTGTGCTAAATAAGCTCTTTGCTTTTGACCACCAGAAGCCTCGCCCATCCGAGTATCTTTAATTTGATACAGGTTAGTTTCCTCTAGTTGCTTTTTTATTGCCTTCTTAGTTGCACTATTTTTGATAACAGGGGCATTTAGACCCACAAAAGCTTCGATTGATAACGGATATTCCGCGTCTATGTTGCGAAACTGAGGCACATACCCCAGCCGAACATCATCCGCAAACTTAAATTCACCTGCACTAGGTGTCAACATACCCATTAGAATGTTAATTAGAGTTGTTTTTCCTGTACCGTTTGGGCCTAAAAGGGCAGTAAGTGAACCCTTTTCTAACTTAAAATTCAAATTATTGAAAACAGTATTTTTGTCATACCTCATTGAGAGATTAGTGACTTCTAAAATATCAGACAATTTGCATTATTCCCACTTTTATTATTTAAAATTGCCCACCTTGACGAATTGATTAACATCAATGGGGTAATATTTACGACCCATAATTTTTACGCGGCCGCCATACGTGCGGACATAGTTTCCACGATACAGCTTATTTGTGCCAACCCGCTGGCCATTACCGTCATAAATATAGGCATTATGCCCTAAGAGTCGAAGTTTACCTTCTACATTGCTGGCTACAACGTATTCATTAATACCTATTTGTAAATATTTCCGTTTATTAATTGTTAGATTACCATAAATAGTTAGCTTGGAACCGGCTTTTTTAGTTGGCAAATCCGTTGCTAGCCCATTTTCATCATAAACGAGCGCATTATGCATCAAAGTCCTGGTAGCAACCGGCTTAGGCAAAACTGCAGGTTTTTTAGCGGGTGCAACAGGTGTTGTCGGTGCTGGAACCTGTGTAGCTACCGGACTACTACCAACAGGAGCAGTAGGTATTGCTGATGCCCCTTGATCATAATAATATTTAACCAGCTCAAAGAAGTCATCCATTGAGTAACCCCATTTGGCAAAATAACCATCTGGATCAGTATGATCAGTTCCGCCTAAAAATGTAGATACAGCATGATGAGACCAAATTGTACCTTTACCATCATGAACGGCATTATCCGGTACCAAATTATATTTGTGCAAAAGCTGCGCCACATAAACAGCATCATTGTTGACACCTTTGGCAAAATCAGCAAGATTATTTTCCTCACATAATTCCACTTGAATAAAACGATTATTGGCTACAGGACCTGCACCCCAAACGCCATAATCAGGAGTCGTCATCTGAATAACGCCAGTCTTATCCACAAAAGCATGAACATAGGAGTAAATATTCATCCACTCACGATTAAAATAAATAGCTTCATTGCGTGCTGTAGCATTAGGCGTAGCAGTCTCGTGAATAACAACACCTTCGGGCTTGCCGTTGCGATAATTAATTGGATTGGCAGCAGTAAAGTCATTATATTTAATACCCTCTTGCGCCAATATTTGTTCCGCAAATGTTACACCGCTATAACTATTTTGTTTTGCAGTGTCATTAATTGTACCAGCCTGAACTGTCACCGGCTGTGGTACTGCCATGGTTGTAACAGTTGCTCCCAATGCCAAAACAGCAATTAATTTCTTCATTTTCATCGCCTCATAATAACTACTTTCGGGCTACTTCAGCCAAGTTTTGATAATTATCCTTCATCCAATCTAAATAATTTGTATTATCCGGAATTGTTTCTCTTACTTTTAAAACAGGAATATTTTGTTTTTGAGCCAATTTCAAAAAGTTAGTAACAGTTGAACTAGATGTCTGTTCATTGTCCACAAAAAATGCAATTTTTTGTTTTTTGATCCCTTCAGTCATTTTTTGAACGGAAGCTGGACTAGGGTCAGTATTGTTTTGAATTGCTTTCTCAAAATCCTTGTTTGCCACTTTAATATTAACAGATTCTAAGGCATAATCAAAAACAGGCTCACTAACATAAATTGGTTTTTTAACCTGATGATTTAATTTAGCCGCTGATCTCTGAATTTGAGCAATCTGGGCTAAATACTTTTTCCCGTTTTTACGGTAATAACGAGCATGCTGCGGATCTTTTTTACTGAGCCGCTTAACTAAGTAATTAACATACTTAGTAGGCATAGTCAAATCAAACCAGATATGAGGATTATCACCTTTTTTTAAGCCCATTAGGTCTTCACCAACGCGCACCGGCTTTTTATCAACTGAAGAAGCCAATTTGTCCATCCAGCTGTCATAACCTAAGCCATTTTCCACTACTATGTCAGCATTTGATAATACTTTAGCATCATTGGTGGTAGGTTGAAAGTCATGAGGATCAACAGATGACTTGGTAATTATTGCTTCTGCCTTACCATATTTGCCCACTACATTTTGAGCAATGTCAGAATAAATATTTGTAGTGGTCATAATAGTAATTTTATTACTTTTATGTGGTTTCTGCGAACAAGCACCTAACGTCAAAAGAATTAAGCCGAATAAGGTAATTGCAGTAAATATCTTTTTTAATCTAGTAAATTTCACTAATGTTGTCATTCCTTTTCATTTTGAAGTGTTATCTTAATTAACACGGCAACTTATTAATTAATTGCAGTAAAAAGCCGAAGTTACTTACAATTAATAACCATTATACACTAAAAACGAATTGCTTTAAAATAGCGTACCATTATAGTTATATTACAGTTTTATTGCTAGCAGTAGATAGCATAGTTGTTGCCATTAATTTAAAAAGCGTGCGAAAATTTCGCACGCTTTTAGAGTAAGTAAACAATTTAGCCAGAAAAAAAGCACTAGGCCAATTAACAGCTTAGTGCATATTTTTTATTTCTCAATAATATCTGAAGTCGAATTTATTTTTGATCTTGTTTGTCAACAGGCTTTTTCCACAAACCTAAGATGACACCTGCAACAATGGAGCCAATGATAGTAGCAACAAAGTACAGTAGAATGTGGTTAGCAAGTGGAGACACCCAGAGACCACCGTGAGGTGCAGGAACACCAATGCGCCATATGCCCACTAAGGCACCCCCAACAGCAGAACCAATGATACATGAAGGCAGAACGTGTCCAGGATCAGCTGCAGCAAACGGAATTGCACCTTCTGTAATGAAGGAAAAACCTAAAATCCAGTTGGTTAAACCTGCACGGCGTTCATCTAAAGTGTATTTATTCTTAAAGAAAGTCGTACCAATTGCAGTCGCAAATGGTGGTACCATACCGCCAACCATTACGGCAGCCATCATTACAGCAGCAACAGTTGAATGCGGGTCGTTGGCAAAAGCACCAGAGGCAAAGACGTAAGCAGCCTTGTTGAAAGGTCCACCCATATCAATTGACATCATGGCAGCTAAAATAGTTGTCAAAACAGCTAAGTTGCCCGTACCCATTTGGTTTAAAAAGTTAGTAATGGCGAAGTTAACGGCACTAAAGATTGGGTTAACAATGTAGTACATGATAAGAGCAATAAAGAGCAGACTCAAGATTGGATAAATGAGCATTGGCTTCATTCCTTCAAGAGACTTCGGCAATTTAGCAAACAATTTCTTTAAGCCGACTACTAAATAACCAGCAATAAATCCAGAAGCCAGACCGCCTAAGAAACCGGCAGGTGATTTAGCATTAGTTACCACATTGGCAACATAAGCACCACCGTAGGCACCACTATAGACCGTAGCCATAAAACCACCGACAAAACCAGGCATTAATGCCGGCAGGTCCCCAATTGATTCAGCGATGTAACCTGACAAAATTGGTACCATGAAAGCAAAGGCCATGTTACCAGCATTATTCAAGAAAATAAATGCAGGAGATTTTGGACCACCAGCATAGTTTTCCACAATAAAGGAAATTGCCATTAAGATACCGCCACCGATAACAAATGGCAACATGTGGGAAACACCGTTCATGAGGTTCTTGTAAATTGAGCCCCAAACGCCTTCTTTAGCATTGTCACTATCATCGCTGCTCTTTTCACCGTTTGAATGGTAAACGCTAGCTTTAGAATTCAAAATGTTATCAATCAGTTCGTCAGGTTTGTTGATACCGTCAACAACGGGACGAGAAATTAACGGCTTGCCATCAAAACGAGGCATGTCAACTTTCTTATCAGACGCAATAACAACCCCTTGAGCGCGGCTAATTTCATCAGCGGTCAACTTATCCTTAACACCTTCTGAACCGTTGGTTTCAATGCGCACATCAACGCCACGTTTTTTACCAGCTTTGATTAAAGCTTCTTGGGCCATATAGGTGTGGGCAATACCGTTAATACATGCGGTAACGCCGACAATTAAAGGCTTTTCTTCCTTATCATTATCATTTTCACTAGCACTTGAGGCTTGCTCTTTTTCGGCTTTTTTAGCCTCATCCTTTTGCTGTTCTGCGTTTTCAAAAAGCTGGATTACCTCTTCAGGAGTTTGGGCTTTTTTGAGAGCATTAACCAGATCAGGATCAATTAACAACCCGGACAATTTAGCTAAAGCTTGTAAGTGAGTGTTGTCGGCACCATCTGGCGCAGTAATCATAAAGAATAAATGAACTGGTTGACCATCAAGGGAATTGTAGTCAATCCCCTGTTCGCTTTTAGCAAAAAGCACGCGCGCTTTGTTAATTGTCTTATTCCGAGCATGCGGCATCGCAATTCCATCACCAATACCGGTGGTAGATTCGTTTTCACGAGCCCAAATTGACTTAATGAATTCATCTTCGTCATTGACGATGCCGGTTTTGACTTCTAAATCAGCCATTTCTTTAACGGCATCTTCTTTGTTAGTCGCTTTAAGCGCCATAATCATGGATTCAGGAGCCAAAATATCTTTAATTTTCATTTAAATTCTCCTCAATTTACGAAATTTCTTCAACATTAATTTGCGGCAACACCGCATCAATCTGACTTTTAACGGCAATATCTTTAGTAAAAGCTGTGGCAGCACCACAGGCCATACCGATACGGAAACTTGCTGCCGGATCATTTGTTTTCACATAAGTGCCAACAAAGCCGGCTATCATCGAGTCTCCGGCACCAACCGAATTGACTGCAGTTCCAACAGCTGCTTTAGCATGATAAAAATGCTTAGGGGTTATCAAATAACCGCCCTGGCCGGCCATGGAGACCATAACATTTTGGGCACCCATGTCAAGCAATTTGCGCGCACACTCAAGCATCTCTTTATCAGAATTAAAAGTAGTATTAAACAAATCAGCCAGTTCATGATGGTTGGGTTTAATTACAAGTGGTTTGTAGCTCAAAGTATCAAGTAAAGCCTGACCGGTAGTATCAATCACAAAATCTGCCTGTGCTTCTTTAATAGTAGGCAAAAGTTCTTTGTAAAAAGCTACTGGTAAGCTAGGAGCTAATGAACCACTTAAAACTACTATGTCACCTTTTTGCAAGTCATTTAGCCGCGCCTTAAAAGCAGTTATTTCCTGCTCTGTAATATTAGGCCCAGCGGCATTAATTTCAGATTCCTCTTCTGCGTGCACCTTCACATTGACGCGGGTCACATCAGAAATAGTAACAAAGTCGTTAACAATGCGCCGCTGATTAAGTTGGCGTACCAGCTCTTTGCCAGTAAAGCCACCCACAAAACCCCAGGCAGTATTATCAATATCCAGCTGGTTGAGTATTTGTGAAACGTTAATCCCTTTACCACCCGCCAAAAACGAGCAGTTATTAGCGCGGTTAACTTCACCACGGTTAACCTGCTTTAATTGAATTACATAATCCAAAGCAGGATTAACGGTAACTGTATAAATCATTAGCAAATCTCCTTCAGTTTAATTTTGGCAGGCAGTAATTCTTTTTCTTTTGCACCTAACGCAGTAGTAAGAACTGTGACGTTTTTGACTTGGGCAAAAGTGGCAAAACTACACTCGCCAATTTTAGAAGTATCGGCCAAAATATATGTCTGATTAGCCTGAGCAATTGCTATTTTTTTAATTGCGGCTTCTTCAGTATCGGGTGTGGTTAGATTGCCACGGTAATCAAGTCCATTTGTGCCTACAAAACTAGCAGAAAAATTCATCCCCTGCAGTTGCTTCAGAGCAGCTTGTCCCACTACCGCATGAGTATTTTCTTTGATTCGACCACCCAAAAGTATAGTCTCAATTCCATGGCTAATAGCACAAAGTGCGGTTTCTAAGCCATTAGTCACAACGGTTACTTGTGGAATATCAGCAATAAAAGGAACCATCTCATATGTTGTTGTTCCTGCATCAATAAAAATATAGTCATCTTGATGCACAAAATTTGCAGCAGCATATTGAGCAATCAGTTTTTTATCATTATGGTTCATAGAAAACCGAATATGTTGTGACACATCATGAGTAAAACTTTTGACTGACTGGGCACCGCCATGCACCCGTTTAATCAAGCCTTTTTCAGCTAATTGATTTAGATCTCGTCTAATGGTTGACTCTGAAGTTGAAGTTATTGAGCAGAGATCACTAACACGGCATAAGCCATGCTGATTAACGAAATCCTCAATCACTTTTTGCCTTTCAGGCGTTAACATATATTTCACCCCAGCGAGTATTTTATGCGCTTTGATAATTAAAAGCAATCATTTTCATTCATAATTTGTCATTTTCCTGCAAAATCGTTCATTTTAAGCAAAAAAATAGCAGTCGCATAATTTATGCAACTGCTACTTTGTTAATTAGAAACAATTTTCAGTTAAAAATAGTCATAAAAACTCACTTTACCAGATAAAAATTCCAATTTACTGGAACTCAATTTTTTAATTAGCCCTAACTTTATTGCTTGCTTTAAAGTCAAATGGCCTAGTAAAACCTTCGTCCAGTTAGTTATTGACCCAGTAAAATCAGGTTTGGCACTGGTTTTAACGCAACTGGTTTCACCAGAATCATTTACCAGATGCCAGACACCGCAGTTCCACGGACAAATCCCATCCTCTGTAACTTCTAAATTGGCAGTTTTTTCACTAGCAAACTTTACGCTAGACACAATTTTTCCAAAGTCAATGATTCTTGACATCATGTAAGGCTGGACACTAATTTTTAAGCCGCTTTGATCAGGAAAATATTCCTCAAGCAATGAATCTTCTGGTGCTGTAATTTCAAACTCAGTACAGGAAGATATATGACCACCAATAAAATTAAGCAATGCAGTAATAGCAGTCGCGTTTGTATAATAGACTTCGTCAACCTTAAATTTTTTATTTACAAAACGATAAAACATATAGGCCTGAGGAGCCTGATTTTCATCAACATAAATAGCAACATATCTGCCAGGATAATATGTTTCGAGTCTGTGCCACCACCATTTTGCTCTAACAATCGTATTACGTTCCTCACCTGCATCAATTTGCTTTTGGTATAGCTCTTTTATCAAACTACTTAATGTCGGATTACCCCACTTGCCTCTTAAGATTTTACCGACCTTGGGTAACTTGAAATACTTGAACATTGCAGGTTCAATACTATAGGTTTTTTGATAAATAGTATTTTCATAACCATATTGCCGATAAAATGTTTCCGACCATGGTGCCAAATTAGATAGCGAAACACCTTCGTCATGAAGATCTTCCAGTATTTCTTTCATTAGCCTGGAAATATCTCCATGGCCGCGATTTTCCGGATATGAGGAGACATAGCCAACTCCTGACATTTTAATTTGATGATCAAAAATCTGACTTGCAAAATGAATCGCCATAATATAACTTGCAAGTTTACCATCATGAAAAATGCCATAACTGTCACTGTGCTGATAACAACTCATAAAATTATTATCTTTTTTCAGATCATTAGTTTTTAAAAAAGCATATTGAGTTAAAGGGACAACCTCATCTAAAATTTCATTAGTTTTATCTAGTTTCATTAATTTTCACTTCCTCAGCTAATATTTATTTTTACGTGCTTTATAGAATAGTTCAATGTTTGCCAGTCAATTCCTAACTATAAGTAACCAGCAGTTTTATAATACCGTTTTCATAAAAATTGATCTAGCTTAAATTAATTGGTCTAGGTCGTTTTAACTATACACATAATTATCTAAGCAGAATAATATTATTTTGGTCTAACATATAGGAAGGAATTATTTTAAGCGGCTTAACACGTTGAACTAATGAAAACTATTTAATTTTCTTTTTGAGGCAAAAATAGCGAACTGCAAAAGCCAATAATTGCAAAAGCCAGCATTAAAACAAAGCCCCAACGGTATCCAGTTGCTAGATTCGCAGTCGATGTACCACCTGCACACAAACTAATTACCAGCATTGATAATGCTGTGCCAAGTGAGCCACCTATTTGTCTGACTGTAGATGAACCCGCATTTGCATGTGCCGTCATGTGGGGTTCTACAACATTTATACCCGCAGTAAAAGTGGTCATCATGGTAAATGATATTCCCACCATACGTAGCGCGTAACATAAACTAATTAAAACAAGACTAGTATTGCTATTAAAAACAACCATTGGTAATGTGCCTAATAAAAGCATAGTAAAACCAAAAAGTGCCAATTTTTTAATACCAAACTTATCAAATAAAGTTCCTGAAACCGGATTGCAAATGATCATTAACAATGCTCCTGGCATCATTACTAAACCAGAAGTTAATGCACTCTCTTGTCTAGTAGTTTGTAAATATAATGGTAAAACTAATTCAATTCCTACCATTGAAATATTGCTGATAGTGCTTAGTAAAGTACACAAATCAAATTTTAAATTTTGAAAAACTCTAATATTAAGCAAAGGTTTTTTCATATGTAACTGCCGATGACAAAATAACAGCATAATTAGCAGACCTATTATAAAGAAGGCAGCTATTGCAATTGTAATTTTGCCAGTGTTCCCGATATCAGACAGGGAATACAAGATTAAGCCAAAGCCCAAAATAGATTCAATAAACGATATTAAATCAGTATTGCTTTTGCGCGGTTGAGTGATATTTTGAATACAAAATACAGTACAAATAGCTACCAACCCACTGGCAATACTTAAAATGATAAAAAGCATTTGCCAGTCTGCATACTTTAAGATTAATCCCGAAATCGTGGGACCAACAGCTGGACCAAATCCAATTACCAAACCAGTGATTCCCATTGCCATGCCTCTTTTTGCAGGAGGAAACATAATCAAAATGACGTTTTGAATAAATGGCATTAAACTACCGGCCGCCACAGCTTCAATAATTCTGCCGACTAGTAATGTGGCAAAATTAGGAGCAAAAATACAAATGACTGATCCCGTAAAAAAGATTAGCATCATTGTTAAAAAGTTTTGTCTTAAATTAAAGGATTCAAAGACCCAAGCTGACATGGGAATCATCAATCCCACGACCAATAAATAAGAGGTAGTAAGCCATTGAGCAGTGGATTGATTAACTTTAAACGTAGCCATTATTGCGGGGAGAGCGTTATTGAGAAAAGTTTCCGCTAGTAGCGAAACAAATGCTCCAAATAGTAAAACGGCCATCATTATGATGTGAACCCCAAAATTAGGACACTTTATATTAGCTATTAACTGAGGACTAACTGCCGATATTCAAGCGGAGTTAGTCCTTTTAGTTTGATCTTGATTCTTTTCTGATTGTAATACTCAATGTAG
>NZ_JAAEEB010000013.1 GCF_013346935.1 Lactobacillus melliventris | reverse complement strand
CCTGTACTCTCCTTAAATTAAGTTAAAAAGCTTGTAATATCAGATATTACAAGCTTTTATTATTCTTCCGCACGGCATTTACACGGCATAAAAATAATAAAGAGCAATTTCCTAAATTGCTCTTTATTATTTCAAAATTTCAATTGGTTTTACTCCCTGCTCAACACGCTTTGTATTAGCAATGTTTCTCAGACTAATAGAGACCTCATTTGCATTTTTTATATATGGGAGTGTTTTCACCGTTCCGTCGGTAAATGTAACGTAAATATAGCCTCCGCTAAATATATTTTCTCTTGAAGAAATGTTTTTAATACGATAAAGGTCAATGTTTTCTTGTCTTTTATTAATCAAACCATGCTTATAAACAACTACTCCAGCTTGATTGTCTAAATAATAATCTGTAGAGTAAATATCAATTAATTTTGGAATAGCTAAAATAAAAGCAGTAATCCAACTCCAACATAGGGTAGGTACTATGGCACGCCAATCTTTCTCATAAATAATATTCATAATTATTTTCCTTCTTAAATTTAAAATACTTAATTCGATTATCTGCTTTATACATACACTTTTCAATTTAATTATAATTAATTTTACAACAAAATAAACCACCCAGAAATTAATCTGAGTGGCTTATTTGATATATTATTTAAATTTTCCCATTGATTTGCCGTACTTATCCTTGCCCACAATATAGCCATAACCGTTAGCGCGTGGCTGTCTAAGCCATAGTCGCTTAGGACCTTGCAGTACTGCGTCATATTTAATAGCACTGCCCTTTGGCAATTTAGCAAAAGCTGGTGAGCTAATATGTGGTGAGGTATGCAGTTTGAGAGCTTTTCCTAAAATAAAGGTACCAGGCTTTTTAATCCAACCTGATTTTTTGCTGGCACTTTTAGCTGGTGCTTTTGCTGCAGTAGCCTTACCACCTACTCCATTAGCTATATCATGTGCGAACTGTACCTTGCTAATGCCAATGCTTAATAAGTAGCCATAAGGATCGCTGTGGTCTGTATTCCCTAAATTATGAGTGATCCAGTTATGTGTCTTAACACCACGTTTAGCTCCAGTATCAAGCGTTAACGGAATACCGTACTTTTTAGCATATTCACGGATCAAGCCAATATAGTTACGGTAGGCTTTCTTAGCTCGTGTCTTATTACTGAACTCACAAAGTTCGATTTGCATAGGTGATAATTGATTACCATAATAACCACATCCCCACGCTACATATCCTAGACCACCTACTAGGTAGCATTCTTTATCATCCACTACCAAATGGACATAGGTTTGTGCGGTGTTAATACCAGCCTTCATATTGTGGGCAATAGCCCACGCTTCACCATTTGGAGTTGCCGTTGAGTGAGCTACAATAATATCTCTTTTAGCCAGAGTAGACGCACCCTCATTAGCCGACAGTGCATACTTTTTATTTAATTTCATCTTTTGTTGCTCCTTCCTTGTATGCTTTTTCAATCATCCCTTCAGCTGTTTCTTTTGTTATATTCGCCTTAGATGCCTTAGCCTGTTCTAGCAGTGCGTCAGTGGCTGCCTGCTTCTTCTCTGCTCCCGTGATATCGGTATGTGTTGCCTGTTGCGTAACGATATATTGCGCTACGTCATACAGCCACTTCATTTTTTCAGCAAATGCTGGATTGTGTTGTTTGGCGTATGGATAAGCAGCCACAATACCAACAGCCAATATGACGATGTATGGGAATAACGCTTTTATAAAATCAATAAATTGTGCCATTTTAAATTCCTTTCAATAAAAAAGAACACTAAATAGTGTTCTCTAACTTCTTTTTTAATTTTTCGTACTTATCCTGTATTTCCAGTCTTTTTTTACGTTCATAAAGATAATCCTGTTTAAAATTATCTCTTTCAACCTTGAGGTTCTTAATAATGTCGTCTGTGTCCTCTTTATGAGATGTATGAGTAACGGCTAAAAAGGTAGCAGCTGCTTCGATTAGTGTCCCTAATACATAAATTATGGTACTAACATCATGCACACAACCACCTCTCTAACTTTGATATATACAATATAGGCACAATATTGAAATTACTGTTTCACCTATAACTGTTAAATCCATACGATACTCACCAGCTCCAAAAGCGTGTCCTAACTGTATGCCGATTAAAAACCACATTGTCCAAGCACCAACAATTAAAATAAACATACGCCAACCCCTATGTTTTTTAGTAAATAGAGAATCAAGCATAATTAAAAGACCTAGTATTATTATTGCTAGGTCTAATCTTTTATCGTTCATAAACATGGTCCATTCTGGTGGCCAGAAAAAATAGTTTCTGTTCATTAGTAGAACTGAACCAATTGCAGCAATGGCTACACCTGCTATAGTCTGGTCATGGTTATCGTTAATATTACTTGACAACTGGTGCAACATAATTATCACCCGTTATATCTGTGTAATCTTTATCAGTTAGCCAGCCTAGTTGTACAAAATAAGCTACATCGGAATTAACATAAATTTTAGACTGATAAAATTGAGTTACTAATATCTTGTATATATTATTGAACATTGGTACTGCCCCCATCCAGTGTGCTATCGGTAGTATTAGCTTTGGGACTAGTAGCAGCACCGAGTAGCTTCAGCATTTGTGCCTGCCCGCTGGCCAGGCTTGACAATGCATTTTTGAGGTCTTTATTCTCACTTTGAACCGCAACATTGTTTTGCCGAACACTTTCAATCGTTTTTTCAACACTAGCTAAACGGCTACTAGTGCTAGCATTATCGTTATCAATCCACACATGCTTGATCTTGTCCCACTTGGGTCTAATAAAGTCAGCTGGTGGTGCTTCTACGATTATTGGATAGAAATTAGTTTCATGTTTTTGGAACAATAAAATAGGCTCACAATCGATTTCATTATTGGAAATAAAACCCATTTGAGCCCATAGACCACTTTCATCTAATATTTTTTGCTTTTCGGCCATCTGATCTTGCCAGCTTGGCTTATTTGTTGTTTCTTCTGTCATTTTATGTCTCCTTTTATAAATATTTTTCTATTGGTAAATCTTCATATGTATTTTCACTAAATAGATATATGGCAATGCCAGATGTGTTCATAGCTTTAAATGAATAAAAAATCTTATTTGGATTAATATAATTATTAGGATCAGATAGCTTGCCGCCATAAATTTTGCAAATATCTGAAACTGTGCCTTTATAAACTTCAGAACTAAAGACATGTGTTCTACCCACGGTAGAACCAAGGTAAACACCATTCTGATTTACATTGCCTACTACGCGATAAGCCTTTAACACAACGTTATATAATAAGTAATCGCAATAAGTATCACTTGGAATGATGAAGCAGTTCTCTAAACATTTAAAACGTGTGCCACCGAGAAAAAGGTTATTAACTTCATTACCATTAATTAACATGAAGGCACCACCTCCATGTTATATATTAATTGTAAATAGAAGGGACTATTTACCCCCCCATTTTTGCTATACGGCTCGTAATTGCTTAAATCTTTCGATTTAACCCAAAAAGCGCCTTGTTGTACATCAACAAAGCCTGTTGTGTAGTTGATTCTGATACAACCATGCATTAGAAAATATTCTTCATTTTCAAAAACTATTCTTTTAAAAATTGGTACCGGATTATACCACCAGGTGTTAGAACTAGCATATATATTGCTACCACATTTTCCAAAGTAATTAATACTACCGTCAGATTTTAAAGATGGATAGTACCAAGTAAGATTGTCATACATCGTTTGATCAAAGTTAAATAACGGTCCAATTGCATTAATAGCTGAAAAATTTTGACCATTTAGAAAAAGATTGTTTACATCTTGATCATTTATTTTCATTAAATCATCCCCTTTATTACGGAGTACCCGTTAATATTTGCGGATTAGCTGTTGAGTATTTCTGACCATCTGTCAAGGTATCGGCATAGTGATATGCTACCTTCGATTTTTGCTCTTCCATCTCATTTTGCAAAGTAGTAATGTCCTGCTGCATTTTTGACACGTCCGGAATTGCAATAGCAATGTTACCCTTATCATCTGGACTAATATTATTAACAGTAACTGGTCGTTTGTTAATTTCAGTTTTCAAGTCATTATGTGAAGAATTAGCATCTTCTTTGGTCTCATAATTAGAAAGGTCAGGTTTAGGAATATCAATATCAATATTGGCCACACCCTTATCGTCAGGACCAACTGCTGTACCGCCATTAACACTAATTTGTTTTAACGTGCCAGCATTTTTAAGCTTTTCATCAATTGTCGCTTTGTCATAGAATTTTTCTAAATCTTCTTTTAGCGCATATTTTGTAAAATCAACACCTTTGATTTTATCAACAGCATCCATGGCAGAATCGATTGCTGATTTTAAATCAGCTTGATTTTGTTCAGCGGCTGTTAGTTCATCTGTTACTGTCTTAATTCGTTCTTCAAAATCTTTTAAAGCGGAGTCTTTCCATTTATCATAATCGGATTGATAACTTACTAATTCATCATCAAATTTTTGATTAAGTGTACTAAGAAGCTCATTATATTTACTCTGATATTCAGCAAATTGGTTAATCATAAGATTTAGCTGGCTTTCAAATTGTTGTCTAGCTTCATTTAAACGATTAATTGCTTCTTGCTTAACTTCATTACTTGAATCAGTCATTTGATTGATCGAAACTTTAGCATTTTCGATATATTCTTCAAACTTTTTTTGCAATCTTTCTAGTGCTGAAACATAGCTGACAGATCGTTCTTCATCGGTAAACTTAGCTTCAACTTGATAACTAAACTTTGTGGTAGAAGCAACAATATTATTGATATTATCTTTAACATAAAAATAACAGGGTACTGAACCCGTTTTTTGTGTTATCTCATCTGGTAACAAGAAATACCAAATATTGTCTTGTTCCGTAAATCTTTCTGGTTCGTTTTCTACCTCTATTATTTGACCATCAGGCTTAGTAGCACTAAAACAGAGATTTTCTGCCTTTACATCATATTCATTCCACGCATTTGTTAACCTAAAGGGCTGACGATAACCTTTGTCACCCTGATACATTAGTTTTGCAGGAGCCACCCAACTCTGCATTTTTTGAACATCAAGGTTCAAGATCGGGTTATTAGGATTTTCTACCATCTGTTTCACTTCCCTTCAACTTATTTTGTAATTCTTTTAATTGTTTTTTAGTATCTGCCAGTTCTCTACTCTGTTTTTGATAAGCCACACGAAGAGCAGCCAATATTTCAATCTTATCTCTAATAATTGCAGCCATTTCGTCGGCTAAAACTTTAAATTCATCACTCATTTTAACGAACTCGCTTTCACATACGAAGAAATGTTATTTGCCGTTATTACCGTACTGTCGCCAATTCTAGCAATATTTGGCCCGATTGAGGTTACATGGTATCCATCACTAATCATTATCTGCCCTGAGGAAAGCATCGATTCATAATTCATTGACTTGACCCAAACAGCTCTACCCCCATCATTAGGCCACAAATTACCAGGTGGATCAGTGCCGATACTTACTGTCATAGAGCCACCTGGTGTGGTTGATACAAGAGAACCGTTCATTTGTAAAGCGTCAATTTCCATTGCACGTACTCGAATACCATCAATCATATCAGCTGCTATTTTACCCTTTGTGATCGCACTATAAGCACCGTTAGGACCAATAAATTCAAGGCCATTTCCATTCATTCGCATGTATGACCCATCATAATTCTCAGCTGTAAATTCTTGAATGTTTTCAGGATTGTATGGGTCTCGCCGCAACTTAATTGGACCTGAACCAGGAGATTCAATTTCACTGCGAATTTGTTCAAAGTCAGCATCTAATTCTTCTGCCCGACTATTAACATCTTCAATTCTTAAATTGGTAATATTAAGTTTCTGCATCAGGTCAGCTTGTAGTTTTTCCCGTTCTTCACCCTCGACTTGTAATGATTGGTGCAATTCACCATATAGTGATAGATTCTTTTTATCTGACTCTTGAATGTGTTGGTCGGCTGTTTCAACAGCCTGAGTTATATTGCTCGAAATTTCCTGTTCCCTATCAACCTCTGCTTTGACTGTAAGGTTTCCAATGTCGACTTCTGTGTTTCTGTTATCAATCAAGTCACGTACAATCTTGATAACTCTGGACTTAATAGTAAAACGTTGAGGTGTAAATGAAACTGCTGTTACCACATCTCCCAGGTTAAGATTACCAGCTTTCGCAACGGTTGTTTGCACCTCAATCTGTGGATTACACAAAGTTAGCAATTCTTGATATGTTTTTCTGAGCAACTCATTTTTATCTTTTTCATTTTGAAACTCCAAAACCGTCATCCGAGGCTGTCTGTTTCCTTTATTGTCAAGCCAGCCCCACTTTTGAGTTGCTTCTGGTATTTCGACATAAAGCTGTCCCAATGGTTTATCTACTGGATTACCTTTTTGTTTTGACCATTCAATATCATCGAATTCTATTGACCGCGAATAACCACCGGTATCATTACCTGCTTCGTCTTGATTTTCTACACCTGCACCACGTCCAACAGCTGCTGTATAAAGTTTACGCTGATCTTGAACATATTTAAAAGAGGTTACGTTTCTGCCTTGTACCAGCCGAGTAGTAGTTTCCTGGCCAATAGTGTCATAAACATGACAAACTTTCTTTTCTATCCTATTTCCAGATACTTGGTATCTGAACTGAACCTCTATTCCCCAGGTTTTCTCAACTTTATTAAGAGCTTCTTTACGACTACAACGGTAGAAATTAGTCGATCCATTTACGTTTTGGGCATGAAGTTCATAAGTCCAAGTTGATCCGTTAAAAATTGCATCAAGCGTATCCTTTAGAGCGGCATTATTGAGCCGCCTATCTTTAATAAAAAATTGAACATCCAAATCATCGCTGGCACTCTCAATTGCTGTAACGTAGATTATTCTATCTTCGTAACTTGGTCGCTCAATTTTAAATAATCGATAATCATTCGTTTGTTTAACCGGAACGCCTATATACATTGTTTTGTCAATATCAATTACATTCTGCTTGCTTTTAGGAAGTGAAAATTGAAGTTCATCATAAACGTTGATTTCTTCAGCAATATTGGCGCTAAGAGCCTCCGTTTTAATTGCAAAGAGATTTTCGTGATTATCATATAATAATAATTTCAAAGTTCTTTCCTCCTCAATTGCAGAGTTAGATTAGAACTGTTTGAACAAGTAATGACACTGCCTTGTTTAACCGCAAAGTTTTCAAAATCACTATTTAGATTCAGTAAATCCAACCGATTAACTGAATTTAACAGTATTTGTGCATCCCCGGTAAAATCAATCGTTACTTTGTCCCCGACAGAGAAACTGCCCGTTAGCGAAATGGTCTGTTCAAAGTTAGTAATTTCTAAGTGATTGTTTGCCGATTTTATTGTTAGCTCAATTTTATCCGGCACCGTCGGATAATAAGCTGGTTCATTAATTCTAATCGATTGTCCGCCGCGATAAATGGTCTTGTTTTTAAGTTTTTTAAACGGATCAAGGAGCGTGATGGTAAATTCACTGTTAACAACATTAGTTCCTGGATTAGGATTAGTTGCACCGGAAAGAGTACCAACATATTCAAATTGTGGATCATCAAAAAAGTAGAAATGCATTTGTTTTTGGCTCAATAAATAATTAAGCCTAGCAAACTTCTCCCTATATTCTTGATCTGACCTAGCAATTAATTGATATTTAATTGTTAATTCACGCTTAGGGTGATCAGCACCTAAAAACAATTCGCCATCGTAACCAGAAACGGCTTGAGAAGATACAGAATAAGGCATTAATTCACGACCAGTTACGTTTAATGTTTGGTAACCATCAATTTGATCTTCAATTGGAACGCCCACATCATCAGTTTCAATAAACATTGCTTCGGATGGTAAATAAGCAGAATCACCTCGCTCATTTATTCCTAACCCAGTAAATTGATATTGTTTCATTAAAGCCTCCTCTGTCTCAAAACACTGTGTTCATCTTGCTTTTTACTAATATCACTGACAAACACTTCATAATCATGATTGCCTAAAGATAAATTAATGTATGCAGGCTGATTCTTTACATTAATTTGTTGGTCAAATGATCCAGTTAAAACCGATTGTGCATCATGATTTAAAGCACTGATTTGGTTGTTAAAAGCATTAAGATCTATTTTCGGCACAGCACTGCTGGCCATAGCAGCTGCTGCCTTGACAGCCAACCCAGTATTCTGAGTAATACCTTTGGCCATACCTGCTACGAAGTAATAACCAACTTGATCACGCATTATACGTGAAGGAGAGTTAATACTTAAAGCACTCTTGGCGGCATTGATTGCTCTCCTAGCCATGTTTCTTGCAGCATTGACCAAGTTACCTACAGCATTACCAATACCTTTAATCATTCCATTAACAAAATCTTCACCTACGCTTACCATTCCTCTTACCGTTGATTTAATTGCGTTAACTGCATTTGAAACTGCTGTCTTAATATTGCTCCAAGCAGTTGAAGTAGTTGATTTGATAGAATTCCATACGCTTGTCATCGTAGACTTGATGGAATTAACAGCAGTAGTTACAACCGATTTGATTCCATTAGCTACTGTGCTTATAACGGATTTAATACCGTTCCAAACGGTCGATGTAACTGATTTGATTGCATTCCAGGCTGTAGTCACAACCGACTTGATCCCATTGACTACCGTAGTAACAACCGACTTTACTGCTTTGATTGCAGTCGTAATAACGAATTTAATTCCATTCCAAACAGTTGTTGTCACTGCCTTGACTGCATTCCAAACGGTTGTCCATACAGTTTTTATTGTATTAATTACGGTTGTAACGACCGTTTTAACCGCATTAATTGCCGTTGTGATTACTGCTTTAATACCGTTCCAAATAGTCGTAGCGACAGATTTGACCGTATTCCAAGTAGCAGTCCAAACAGCAACAATTGTGGTTAGTATCGCACTAATAATCGTGGCAATAATCTGGATTCCAGTCCCAATAATTGTCTGAATAGTATTTATAATTGTGGTTATCGTTGTAACTAAGCCGGTAATTGCAGAAACAATAACATTAACAATTTGCACAACTATACCAGTTATAACTGCAACAATCGGTGTCAGAAATGTAATTATTTTCGTAACTGCTTGAATAATGAAATTAATGACCGGTGTCAACACAGTTATTATTGAGCTGATAATTTTAACAATATTACCAATGATGTTGCCTAGCGCTTGCCATACTCCTAGAGCACTGCCTATTTTAATAAAATTCTTTATTACGTTCCCAATAACAGAAACAATTCCGTCAAAAGCAGTTTTAACAATTTTAACTACATTGCCAATAATCGACCAAACGCTCTGCATGGCCCCTACCTGTTGGAAGCCTGAGATTACGCCTTTAATGGCCGATACAATTGATTTAATTACCCCAACTACAGTTGAAATTGCCGCTTTAATCGAATTAAACACACTTTGTGCAGTTGAGCCTACTGCACTCCAATTAATTGAGTTAATGGCCGGTTGCAAAAATGAAGTTAAATTATTAACGACAGTTTTGATATACGCACCGATACTAGTGAATCCAGTCAATGCACCCTGAGCAATTGGCTGCCAATTGATGCTGTTAATCGAACTGCCCAAAGTATCACCAATGGTAGTTGCAATGTCCCCTAATTGTTTACCCAAAGTCGACAGTGTACTGCCTGCTGCTTTTATAGTAGGACCAAATATACTACTAAAAACAGTAGTTACGTTTTGAATGGCATCACGAAGTGTTGCACTCTTGTTATAAATTGCAACAAATGCTGTGCCTAAAGCAACTACTGCAGCCATTGCTATTCCAGCAGGTGAAGCAATTGCCTTTAAAGCAGAACCAATATTCTTGAGATTAATAAAAAAAGTACCTAAAGCCGTCATTATTGGTCCAATTATTGGACTAAGGCCAACAAAGCTTCTAATAACACTAGCAATGCTGTCATTAGATTCTGTAGCCCAATCTAGCGTTTTATTAATCATGTCTAAAAGAGAGCCATTGACTCCTCCAGCTGCGGCCATTGCCTTGTTACGCAACGCCTCCCAGTTACCTCCAACTTGTTCAATTTTTGAACCAATGTTTTGCTGCATTTCGTTTGCTTGGTCACTTAGAAAAGCTGTTGCTTTAGCAGTTGAACTAGCTACTTTATCTTGCTCGGCAGAATATGCATCCCATGATACTTTGGTATCATTAGACTTATTCTTTACAGCTTGAAGTAGTGGCAAAATTGCTTGCATTCCGGCAGTACCAAAGATTGATTTTAGTGCAGCTGTCTTTTGTGCATCACCCATCTTGTTCGTTGCATCTGCAACTTCAAGTAAAATTTGCTTAAATGGCTTCATCCTATCGTGATTATCGGTAAAGGTAATCCCTAAATGATTCATTGCCTTCTGGGCAACCGCAGATGGTGCCATCATTTGTAATAAAGCGTGGTTCAAATCCATTGAAGCCTGAGCTGCACTAAATCCACGGTTAGTTAACAATCCAATTGCTTCAGAGATAGTTCCCATACTAATTCTGGCTTGGCCAGCAGTACCGCCAACCGTTGCTAAGGCTTGACCCATGTCTTCAATTGATGCATTTGAAGCATTAGCAGTTTGAACCAGAATTGCTGCAGCTTGCTGGGGTGACTTTAGGCTGCTGCCCCAGATATTCATTGCTTGTTGGACTACTCCAGCCGTCGCTGTCAAATCAGCGCCTGCCGCTGTTGCTGCTTGCGAAATAGCAGGAAACAGTTTAATAATTTCTTTAACTGAAGCACCATTTCTCGCCATTTCAACCATTGCATCTGATGCTTCTTGTGCACTTATTGGTAACACTGCACCCATGTGATTAGCAACTTCAGCTAATTTGTTAATGTCTTTTGCAGTTCCACCTGCAACGACCGCAGCTTTATTTAGGGAAGCTTCAAAATCACCAAAAGATTTTAGAGACTTAATTCCCATAGCAGTAGTTGCTCCGCCAACTACAGTCATAGCCTTACCAGTCGCTTCAAGATTTTTTTGAACTTGTGAGCCAAATTTTTTTACTGCATCTAAACTCTTATCTAATGTTGAAGTAAAACCTTTATCAACCGCTGTAATAATAGCCTTAACAGTATAATCTGCCATTTTTAACCTCCTTTCTTTTTAATTAATCCTTGATTCCAATATTGTTCAAATTCAGCTTGCCGTTTAGCAAAAATGCGTGCTCGTTCTTCGACTATAGGAATTGAGGATTGAGACTGATAGTTAGGTTCAAATTCAGTTCTAATTTTGTCAACAGCCTTCTTATAGTCAAACAAATCCGTTATTCTTCTATATCTTGGCTTAGGATGACTAGCACTACCGGTTGTACTTTTGACCATTTGATTAAACCAGGCCTGCTGTGCAATCTCGTTCATCTTCTCAGCCTGTTTTAGCTTGTAGGCTTCCATTCTGATTTCATATTCAGCAATTGTCATCTGATAGATATCAAATAGATCATGAAAGCCCAAATAAGCAAATGCATTAAGCACTATTTCGTAATACTTATCTTCAAAATCCAGGTTTATTCTGAA
Organism: Lactobacillus melliventris; assembly: GCF_013346935.1. GTDB lineage: Bacteria > Bacillota > Bacilli > Lactobacillales > Lactobacillaceae > Lactobacillus. Next base: position 25,097 of record NZ_JAAEEB010000013.1, on the reverse strand, counting down.
ATTCTGTCTGTTTCCGGCAGACTCGCTTTTAAATTTTTCATACTACTCCGGGTCACATTGGATTTTTGCAATTCAATTAATACATCATGGAAAAGCTGTTCAATATTAGTATCTTTTTCTAAAAACTCATCAACTTGAGCTTGAGTTGGTCTTTCATTATTTACCCATAAGGCATAATAAAGTACTTCAGAAAGGGTCGCGGCATTCCTTGAAATTAAGCCCGGAACAACAGAATTCAAACCAAAGCCAATTTTTATTCCCTTTTCTTCAATATAATGAACAGCATCTAATTTGCGCAAGAACATGATTCCAAAATTTAATTTATAGGTCTTTTCGTTGATTTTAATTTCCATCTTTTATTCTCCCAGCTCAAAATTATTCTTTATTATTTCCTGGCAATTGATTTGACTGATTTGCTGAAACATCATCAGAACCTGCACCAGTATCAGTATCTTGCCACTCAGTTCCGCCACCGTTCTTGTTTGAATCATCAATTGTCTCAAGACCACGGAACACGTAATCAACCTCTGCTTGTGCTTTTTCCGGTAGGGTTAACCAGCCAAATTTAGGTGTACCATCAATCGTAAAGGTAACATCACGAGTAGAGTTGTCATCTGGATCGTTGTCATTGCTGTCTTCAGTAACAGTGCCACGCATATAAATAGCGTAATACTTACCTTCATCATTTCTACGCTTACGATAGACAATCCATGTTTCTACCTTCTTATTTTTAAAAAGAGAAGTATAGAGGTCATCTGAAATTTTCGAAATATTATTAACAAATTCAACCTCAAGATTTGTTTCAAGTGAACTTGTAGTTGCAACATTACCTGACTTTGTAGCAGTGCTATCCGAATCACGTTGAGGATCAAAAGATAAGGAGGTTTGATAGGGAATCAATCTCCCTTCCTCTTTGCCTGCATTTTCTAGTAAACGTGCAAAAAGCAAAGTGTCAATTCCTTGCAATACCTGAATTTCATCTGTCATTTTAGTTTCCTTTCTATTTTTTAAACCAATCAAAAACAAGTGTTGCTATACCATGAATTAGTTTTGTATTGGCCACACTTGTATCATTAATTATCTGACTTATATTTTTGTTATATCTTGTTTGAAATCTGTAATTAGCAGACTCGATTTCTTTGGTGAGAAGTAACTTCCCCATCGCATTGGTTACTTCGCTTCTCATTTCTTCACTTCCCCAAATATGAACAGTAATTGCCGTTCTGCCCACCACATCTGTTTTTAGATTGACCTGTGAGTCCTCCATATTGTCCAAAACAATGAAGGGATAAGGGACCTGCTTGGTTGGCAGCGAATCATAAGTATCATAGCCAATAGCTTTTTTTGCAAATTCAAACAAGCTGTTAAATAATTCTAAGTTTGCTGTCATTCTTCAATCAACTTCTTAACGTCTCCTTCAAAAAGAGGTGCCTCAATACGAAAAGCCGGGCCTAAAGTTGGCCTAGCAGCCATAAATCTAGTGCCGTATTCAAGATATGGAAAGTATTTTGTTCCTGGTTGAACTTTGGCGGTTAAACCATTGTCTTCAATTTGAACGACCGAACTTCTTCTTGTTGCTCCGGTTGGTTTAACAAATTTATTACCCTCAAAGTGACCACGATATTGACTTAACATATTTCGTTGTGTCTTGTCTGACAATCCTGCACCATGCTTTTTTACCAAGTCCGAAACTTTTTGCATATCTGTCTTCTTGCTTTTTAAGCCCTTGGTAACTGCTTCAAGGCCCTCTATTTTAACTTTAACCATTATCCTGTCCCACAATCATCGCATATCCCTTTAAAGCCGTGATACTGCTATTAAAACGATACTTGATCGAGCTATCTTTTATTTGCAAGTAATCCCAATTTGAAGGCTGTTGCATTAAACGAATTGTTTTAACCCCTTGTTCTATTTTGCCTAACAATTCAACTTGTGAAGCGGTACCTAGGTCGGTTACATTGGCCCATTCTTGCCAGCTAATCAATTTGTAGACATGTTTGCTTGTCTTAGGATTATAATCAATATCAACTTTACGGTAAAAAGTAATTTTTGTATCAAACCTCATAAGGATTAATCCAACTTCCTTGGTTCACACCAGTGCGATCCGTTCGCCACTGTTCAATTTCATCTTTCCATTCATCAAAATCATTCGCATGAAAGGTAATTGATTCTCCATCCTGACTGTAGCTTAACATTCCCTCGTTTTTTAAACGATTAAACTTCTTGACTGCGGCTCCCCGTACTATTGCTTCCATTGAATTCGGTAATTTGTCATCGTCACTAAGAGACAACCTTAATTTGAGAAAATCTTGTGCATCAATTAGATACAGTTTTAGGAGTTCATCCCAGTTATCGTCTTTCAACTGTAAGGCTATTTTTAGTTTGACAAGTTGTTCAGTCATTTTTATGTACTAAGCCTTTTTACTTGCATCGGTACCAGTTGGTACTTTAGGAGCAGTAATTGTAGCCGTAACAATTCCATCAGTACGTTCTGGTAGCATTAACCATCCACCAGTTGCAACTGACTGGTACGTCAAGGATTCATCAACTTGGCTGTGTTTCATCCCAATCAGACCACTCTGATCAACTTGCATTCCAAACGTTCTGCCAGCATCGCCACGCATATCAACATAATAGAAATTAATATTGTTGTTTACAGTCATAACAACTTTACCAGCAGGAATTGCAGTGGTTAAGAACACCACATCAACATTTAAAAAGTTCTGTAGGTACTTCATTCCAAAAGTATTTTGTGTTGTGATCTGTGTGCCCCCAAGATATGCGTAAACATCGTCAGGGTTAGCAAAGGCAATTACTGTACCTACATTGTCAACATCTTCAAATAGTCCTGTTAGTTTTCCTAAGCCAGTAGAGATTGCCATTTGTAAGCCTTCACCTTTAGTATTGGTAGTCGATTTGCTATTTAAAGTGTCGAAAAAGTCCTTCTTGGCATTTTTCTGCGCAATGCTCAAAACCTTTGAATCAGTATAAGTGACTGCTTGAGAAAAACCATCCCGTTGGATTGCCTCAAAAGAAGTTACTTTACGAATTTTATCAGTTAGTAGCAATTCGTATGTCTTATCAACTGCACGCGTTACTTTAGTTAACGGAATCGTTTCACCCTCGTCAACTGTCCTGTTAGCTGCTTCTGTTACGTCCGTTTTATAGGTCTTAATAACGGATCCGTTGGCCATCGGGTGCAGTCGCACACGACCCATTGCAGTCAGCAATGTATTAACGTTGTCCGAAAATTGCTCCACAAAGTCAATTGATTGAGCAACTAAATCTGCACTTGTAATCACATTATTGTCTTTTGTCATTATTTTATTCCTCCATTAAAATTCATCTAAGTGTTCTTTGATTAATTGAACCCGCTTTGCCGGATCGTCTATTTTTCTCAGTTCTGACCTGTCAAAAGGTTTATTATCATTGCCATTTACTCTTGGCGTTTCAGATTTTAAAAATTCCTTTTTAATCTGTTTTACAATAGCGTCATAAAATGAACTTAAGGCTTTCATATTTGTGGACACCTGTTTTTCATTAATCCCAGCAGGCACAACAAGATTTAATATATCTTTAGGGACAACTACACCTGCTTCATTAAATTGTTGCGAAACGGTATCCATTTGGTCTCTGCGAATTAATTGAGCTTTAAGCTGTTCATTTTCACTTATTGCTTTATCTAAGTCTGAATTATTATTCTTTTTGTCCTTACTTTCTTCATCCTTACGCAGTGACCTCAACTTCTCGGTCAAAGTTTCAATCTGTTTTTGTGAATCCTCAAGCTGTTGCTTATACTGATTTTTTTGATTGAACTCACGATCAATTCGCTTACGCATTTTTTCGATTTGTTCAGTTACTGTTGCTTCGCTTTTAGTTTTACTAATATTATCTTTTTTGACATCTAAACTATTTTCTTGGTCAGTAACTTGTTTATTTTCCTCTTCCATTTTTCTCCCTTCAAATTTTAGGCAAAATAAAAAACGACTATTTTTTAGCCGTTTTTGGTTTAATAAATAATGTTTTTTGGATTATATTTTTTGTAAACTAGATCATTTGGTGACAAATCATCAATTGAAACATTCTTTTTTATGCAGTAATCAATTAATTCAACATCATGTGGACCATAAACTGGCCAAGGTTTGTGAAATTTATCAACATACTGCGAGAGTGCCGAAATGACGGCTGAATCCCAGTCATGATAAAGTTTCATGATTTCACTTTTTTCCATGTTTTAAGATCTCCTTTAGTGTTTCATGATACTTATCAACCGTATTTCTAAAATACTTTTTTATGATTTTTTCAGACGCGGGGTTATTAATCGTAGCAGCGGTCAATTCAGCCCAAGCTTCAGTTGCTCGTCCACTCTTACCAGCCCGGCGCCAATAAGATCTACTGTGACCAATTCCTAAAGGGTATTCAAAACCTAAACCACTCATAATATCTGATAAGTCTCCCTTATCCTGTGAAGAAATTTGTTCAGTATCATGAGCTATTTCTTGAACCAGTTGCACAGCAGCATCTTTTCTTATCTGCTTGAGAGATGAAGCATATGGTGTGCCATCTTTTTTTACCTTTAACCAATAACCTGGATGGTCAGCAACTTCGCCTTTATTTCCTTCTATTCTACTAAATTTTAAGTCTTTTACCAGTTTTTGGTACCTTTTATCAATTAATTTATCCCAATCTTTATCAATGCTATCGATTATCCAACCGCTTGCTTCTTTTACAAATCCGTTTATAGGAGTATTAGGAATAACATCTCCCGCCAAATAATCAATCATGTGGCCAAATTCGTGGAAAAACACATCGTATTTCTTCTGATAGTATTTCATATCATTAGGAAGATTCATACTTTTTTGATAAATAGTGACGCCTTGACCAGGTCGATAAAAACTAGTACCACCACCTTTAGGGTAAGCATCAAGTTTAAGCTGGTCATGATACATCTGCCATACTTGCTTAATGTCATCTGGTGCTTGACTTAAAATCTTAGCCAAAGCAGTAGCATCTTCTGTACCCAACTTTTCACTCAAATTGTCATTTAAATACCTGCTTACCAGCTGTTCATCACTTAAATCGTCATCAAGTGCCTTCTCTTCATCAATCCAATAGGCACCAATGCTGCACATGCAGTTGGGATGAACTGGAATATCGGGAACATCTCTTAGACGATATACTCCTGACCCCCAATCGTTATCTGTTTCTGTAATCTCACGACAAACCCTGCAGGCTCGTCCTTCCGCATACCACATAACAAACTTGTAGCCATATTTATTGAACATCGACTTAGCAGCTTGAACTTGCACCCTAGCTGTCTCTGTCCGTGCTAAACGTTCAGCAGCATACCTGCTATTTACAAATGAATCAGAAACCATTCCCGTTAGCCACTTGACCATCTCCCTTGGATTGTCACCGCGTATTATTGCCGTTGATACCAAGCCGTCAAGCATACCCTTTAAAGCATCTACGTTGGCCCAGATTCGTGATGAAAACTCCGCATTAGCCACTTGTCGATAAATTTGTTCCTGAACTTCTTGCGAGCTCCAAAGGTTGTTATCTGTACTAATCTTAAGAATTCCAGCTTGGCGTTCCTTTTCCTTAACGTAGTCATTCCACAGCTTCTTGGTCAGAGAACTTTCTTGATCAATTCCTAAGTCTACTAGATGCGCACCAATCTTCGACTTCAAAATCTCGTTGCGATTAATCCGCATGGTTGCGTTATAGACTTTGAGCCGATCGTTGACGTCCTTGCTAAAGTTCTTCCTGGTTACATGGTTTCCCTTTGCCATTGCTACTTGGGCCTTAGCGACCACTTGCTGGGCCAAGGTTTCATATTCCTCAATTGCCTTAGCAGTGATTACTTTACCGCCTGAATAAGCTAAATCAGCCTTGATTTCCTTATTAAGTTCATCAATCGCGTTCTGATACAATTCGGCCAAGTGCTTGTTATAGGCTTCTAAATTCTTCTCTTGTTGGGCCTGCCACCTCCTTTCTGCTTCTGCTCGGTCAGCCCAATACTCGCTTTGTTTATTGACCATCTTCATCACCAGCGTCTTCTGGCTGCTTCATAAAGTCTGGCAGGGAACCCGCTGCTTCTTGGGCATTCTTAATATATTCGGCCTTTTCCTTCTTAATTTCTTCAATTTCATCATCTGGATCATCAACGATGCCGGGCAGTAATTTCATCTGGGTCCGTTGTGATACCAATCCATCTGCATCCTTGGCTGCAGATATCATTGCAGCAACATCGGATGGAACGTTCTTAGTGAAGTGGATTTGCAAATCCTTCCATGCATCCCTGTCTGTTTCAGGTAAAACTTGGCCCACCGAAAAAACAATTCTGAACAATTTTCTTAAACATTGCACAAACTTACGCTCTTTTGAATTTGCTTTATCTTGCATTGCTAATAGCTTAAATTGTAAAGCTACACCCGAAGAATTGCCGGCAAAATTCTCATCATTTAAATTAGGAATCATTGAAACTTCATAAATCGCATCACTTACTCGTTGAATAAAGTTTTCTTGCATTTCATCATCGGCAGGCTTTGACAGAAATTCTACTTTAGGATTTGATCCTGGTGTGACATTTGGTAAATAAAGGAAACGATTGTTAGCAATATCAATCTTTGGTTTACCTGTTTTATCGGTCTTTAAATTGATTCCCATCATTACTAAATAAGCCATGTCAAAATATGCCAATTGATTAGCTTTTTGACTGAAGCCGTCATCTAAGGCACAGATTAAAGACTTGACCTGTTCAAATACTCCCTGGCGTTCTTCGTTTTCATAAAATTCAACTGCTGGTACCATCTTGTATGGATTGGGCGTAACTTCTGGACTAATTTGATTCCTATCAAATCGGTAAACCTGATCAGCATAGTAAATTGCTCCTCTAGCCTGCCATTCTGACTCATTCTTAAAATACTCATATCTGACAAAGGCAAGCGGCTCTCTTTCAACGGTGTCATCATATATAATAAATGCTTTAGTAGGACTAACATAGTTAAACCGCGTCTCTGAATCTTCATTTTGATATACGAAACCAATGGACTTACCGTAAATATCAGTTTGTTTAGATAACTCATTCAACTTATCAATGAAAGAAACACTATTCAGCCAATCCTGCAGTTTATCATTGTTTTCCCCCTTATCCAACTGAATGGATGGTGGAATTCCAATAAAGTAACCGTTGAACGTGTCAACGATTGTTTTTGCTTTGTTAACTACTAGCCGATTATCTGGACCAAATTGCTTTTTAGATTGCTTTAAGATTGGATGTTCACCTAGATACATCTTCATGTTCTCTCTTAATCTCGGCTGCATGTTATTAGAGTTCCAGTCGATAAACCCAAACAGTTCGTCATTGGTTAATTGTTCATTTTTGGGAAATAAAAACTGACCATTTCTAGTTACTAATGCTCGTCCGATTATATTCTCCATAGCATCACCTCCTTAAAGGTAAATATTGCCAATAATCTGGTTTTCAACTTGCTTATGCTGGTTATAAATTGCGTAACGCATCGCATCCATGACGTCATCATTCTTTTTGAGTGGGACACCTTTATCAGAATCCCAAACATACTGGTAGATTTCATCCAAAAACTGATCAATTCCTTGCTGATTAACAAAAAAATGACCAGTAGTCATCAGTTTAGAAACCGATTCAATACCAGTCATTACTGTTTTATCAGCATTAGTAGCTTGAACATTAGCCTGTTGGAACATTGATACATATTCTGGGCGAGCAGAATCACACCAGAAAGTGACATTTCTGCCGTATTGGTTCTGAATATCGTGAGCTACATCAATCCAGTAATCAATATACTTGTGAACTGCCGTATACTCTTTAATTAAATATGTATTGCCTTTATTATCATCGCCAAATACGACAATCACGCCATTGTGTCCCTCAGCAAAACCCCAGTCCACACCACAGTAGTAAGTGAGGTTAGAGGGAATTTGTTCAGCTTCAACCACCATTGTTTTTGCATCAAAATCACTGTACACAACTCCTTGCCCAGTCACCCATAGCCCTAAAACAGAACGATCATAGAACATTCCTTTAGGAGTCGTTGCTTTTTTATTTTCAATATAGCGTTTACTTAGAAAAGTATTATCGTCCAAGACAAAGTGGTTACTAATGATGAATGGCGACGCATTATCAATATAATTCTTTTTAAGCCAGTGTGTTGGTATATCAGGGTTTGTGTCACAGATAACGCGACCTTCACCCTCAGAACAACGATCAAGGATTTCACTGAACACACTTTCGTTAGCTAGGGATGCCTCATTAATGTAAGCACCGTATGCACTAGAGCCACGAACACCACTAATACCTCGAACAGAGCCCGTGTAAGCCAAGACAATCGTTACACCGAACAAGTGTAAGTTACCAATTGAATCCTGTTCTGGAGCCAATCCAAACTCATTAAATAGTGGATTTAAAACATTATTAAAAATATTCTTCTTGGAAGTTCCGGCTAGGATATAAAGTGGATCTTTAATTCGATTACGTTTGGCCAACTCTCGTACTTTTAATAGACTCAAAATAAAGCAATAATTATTAGCCACGGTTTTACCAGAACGAACTGCCCCATAGTTAATCATTAAATTCCAATAATGATTGTTGACAAACTGACTTAGAACCATCTGTTGCTTGAGTGTGAAATGCTTAGCCAGTATTTTCTCTAATCGCATCTTGCAGTTCTCCCATCATCTTAGCTACTTTGTCTTCCTGCGTAGAATTATTTCCTTGCATAGCCTTCACACGTGCTTCGGTTAAATCTGCCTCTGCATTAATCTTACGTAGTTGCATTTTATACAATGGATCAACTGGATACCGTTTAAGCAGTTCCTTTGCAGCCGTTATCCTGTCTTTAGCCGACACTTCAACATTTTTATAAAGACCTTTTGCGGTCACAACGGTCTCTGTTTGTTCACCCCGCATAACTGACGTGAGATACTCCAAAATCTCTTGAGCAGTTGCTAATTTAGCCGATTCAATCTGTTTTAACCGTTTTTCAATATAAGCTTTCACGTTAGCATTTGTTAGCAGCCGACTAGCATTAGCTCTAGCAGTTTCATTACTTCTAACTTTATAACCAGCATTAACATATGCTTCTGTCGCATTGCCGCTTTTTATATAATTATCAGCAAACTTACGCTGCTTGCCTCTTAATTCACTCACATCATTTCACCACCTCCTGATTTTTTAAGTATTAAAAAAGACGGTGTATCCGTCCTTTTATAATCATATATTTTTATTAATTGGTCTTTTATTTTCCATCATAAAATTTAAGATTTTTATAGATTGTATCTCCAAGAAATTCTCTGGGGTCTTCATCACTTTTTTCAGAATTACATTTTTTACAAATAAGTTTTACATTTGTCCATCTATGTTCTCCGCCTTGATCAAGTGGTATGACATGATCAACTTGTGGAGCTCTATCATTATTTTTGTCATAATCTTCTCGTTGAGGGTCAAGTACAACTTCACCACAAACATAGCAATACCTTTTATTACAATCCCAGCTTCCTATTTTTGGCTTATTATATTTATCTCCTTTATATAATCTTATTAGGGAAATATCATCATGTTGATTTTTCCATCCTTTTTTTCCTAAATATCTCTTTTTGACTGACCTATTATAATTTCTCATACTTTTGCGACATTCAGGACTGCAATATTTTTTACCGGCAGACGGGCGGCCACAATTTTGACATTTATCATATATTTGCATAAATATCTCCTATTCTTTTAAACATGCATAAAATTTATTAACATTTTAACGCACAATATAACACTGCCTTAGTTTCAAAGCATTTTCAATAGAAAGCACTGAAAATAAGTGCTTATGTATTGCCAGAAACAAAGTATTAAGATGTATATTATAATAATAACTAACTTTTATTTTCTTCTTTGATATATTTCCTCCGGACAAATCCAAGTTCCATAGCCGTCTTTTTGTAAGTGTATCCTTTTTTTGTCAGCATCCCAACATCTAATACAGTAAGGAATCGTTTCATCTTTATAATAATATCCTTCGTCTGTTATTCTTAAGTTTTTAGCAAAATCATCATTGTCTTTTTGCTTATTAAGCTTATCTTTAAGATCTGCGTTTTCCTGTACTAATTTTAAAGTTTTAACGGATAATTCGCTAATAGCCGTTGTTAGTTTAAAATCCTTAGCCTTTTCTGCAAGACTAATAATATTTTCAAACATTTTTATAAAATCTGAATAATTCATAAATTTGTCTCCCCCTTAAAATTTTAATAACTTTACGAGTATATTATACTCACAAATTACTTTAAGGGCATAAAAAATGGACTCCTGATAGGTCTAATCCTTGCATTAATAATATTGACCACCATATCAATTAGTCCAAATTTGACACGCTCTCTTAATATTAAATATTAAACTCTAAAACATAATTATGGATATTCCTATGTAAACACATATTAAGGTTATAGCGTGTCTAGAGGGACGTCAGGAGTTGCACCTGGAACTTGTGTTTCTTGTGTTGTACGATCGCCACATGCAGTTACTTACTGCCACGCCCCTATATTGCAATAAGTGTAAGACTCATCGTGCCATATAATGCACATGCCGTCTTATCTTGCATTCCCCGTTGATACCAGAGCGCGTTGGGAAAGTTGCTTATTGCTATAGCAACAATAGGATTCGAACCTATCGCTACTTTTGTATATACACATTCAAGAATTATCTTTTATTCTTGATGCTACCAATATAACACCTATTCAATCCGACCTTTCTCCGATTCTGACCCGATATTGACCCGATTTTTAAATACCTTAAGTTCTGGAATTTCAACATTATAAATTGTTTTCCAAGTATCAATTGTGTCTGCAAACTGACACAAAGCATAACGCTTTAAATCACTATATCTAGAATCACTGTACTGCACTTTAGCTGCTATCTGCCAATCAGTAAGTTCATCTATATATAATGATTTTAGGATTGTCCTAAATGGTTGCTTTGAACTATCAGCGCATTGTTCAATAGCTTGATAGACTGCTTGGCATTTATCTTGTGCTTCAAAAATAGTCGCCATTTTATTCTCAGCTGAGTTGCCACCATGACTCATAATACCAGTAGGATCGAGCTGTGGACTGCTAAGATCAGTACGATGATAACCAGCTCTTATTAGGTAGTGTTCGAAATTATATTTAAAAAAGTCACGTACCTTCTGAGCGGTTTTTTTCTGATCAATATCAATAGGTAAATCGATGTTTTCTTCCACAGCTCTTTTCCTTTCTATTCCTTGGTATATAATTTGTTTTTACAAAAATACTTATCTCCGGATTTTAATTTTTTAAAGCGGACAATTTTACGAAATCTTCTTAAATAATAGCCTTTTTTATCTAGGTAAAGCCTTGCACTTGATATAAATTGCAAAGGCTGATGTGTAATCACACGATATTTGCTAAAGTTTTTACTATATATTTTTTGTCCAGTTTTTCGATTTATAGCTACATATTTAAAATATGGTTTAACTTCTAATCCTAAACGATTAACAGCTGATCTGATTTTATTTTGGCTAAAATTTAACTCAGTTGCTATTTCACTAATTGAATAACCGTCATTAATTAAGGTAGTGATTTTAGCATCAATAATTTCTTCTTCATTGTTGTATAGTGATTTTTGAATAGACTTTAAGGTTAAATTATTATCTGGTACTAATGATAATGTTCCATATTCATTTTCTAAGTTATGAATTAAATTATACGGGATAGCCATACCCCACCAAGCCTCCTTCCACAATTTTCAAAGCATCCGCTGTGCTGCGAGCTACACCATGAATAGTATTTGTTTCCATTAAATGTTGATGAAATATAATTTGTTTTGGACTTAATCGTCCTGTTTTTGTTTTTACTTCTACGAAAAATATTTTGTTATCACTCCAGCGATAGCCAACTAAATCTGGAAATCCAACTGGCAATCCTGTATCGAACATACGACCATCCTGCGTAAAAATTTTACCAACATTCGCTCTAAACACAGTGCATCGATTTAGCGATAATTTGCGCATAATTTGTTTTTGAATTTCATGCTCAGACATTATTGGCTAATCTTTCATTCGGCCACTTTTGAAAAAATTCGTTGTATTTTAATTTGTACTCTGGTGGCACATGCCCAACATAGATTATCTTGCCATCTTTATTTTTCCGATATACTGTTCTTGCCATAGTAATGCTCCCTAATTTTTTATATTAAATATTGGCCAATTAATAGCAGTTATTGCCCCACTAATTAGGAAAATCAGATAAATACCAAACACAAACTTGTTCCAATTCCATAAAAAGAACCATGCTTCAATGACAAACGCTCCTATTGTTCCAATAATTGCTAAGATTACAATCAATGCAAAGCCACCTACAAAAATCTCTGTAGCTATATCAGCTATTTTGTTCCAAATACTTTTCATTTTATTCTCCTAACTAAAATTGATATCGTGTAAATTTAAATTTTGCAATTTTTCTAAAGCATCAAAGAATACATCTTTGTTGATGTAGTAAATTCTATTTTTGATTTTGATTGTGTAAACTACAATTCTTTTATTTTTAATATCAATATTTAAACCATTGATATCTCTTGCTTGCTTTTCATATGTTCTGATAACACCATCACTAGCGCTACCCTTAAATTTAATAGTCTGCATCTTTATCACTCCAATACTCATCATCTTCGGTTATTTTCAAATATCTTTTATCTATAGCAAAATCCAATTGGGAAAAAATACCTTTCGCATGATCTACATTTATACCTATTTTTTTATTATTTGAATCAATCCAATAGCCGTAAATTTTCATTTTGCAATTTAATTTCTCTGCAGCCATCACAATTTGATCTACATTTTCAGCTAGACCTAAATAATAGCAATTTATGTTTTCCACTTTAAATTTTATTCTTTGATACTTAGATCCTTTACTTCCCATCACAATAGGATTTTTAGCTAAATATCCTTCAATAATTTCCATAATGTTTTCCTCAAGGGTTACACTCCGGTTACAGTTACTGTAACCTATTCTTTTCTTACTCATTCAAGGGTTTGGCTTATCAAAATTTACTGGTTACAGTAAATTTCATAAAAACTTTTTTAAAGCTAATAGAGGTAAGTTTTATATAAATAAAAAGTTTTATTAATATCTACTGTTTTACTGTAACCAATACCCCTATTGCTTACTCACACAAGCGATTTCGCGGTTACAGTTACTGTAACTTTACTGTAACTTACTGTAACCTTTGAAATCCCCTAACAGCTTTTTTATTAATCTTAACTACAGCACTTGTATTAAATCCTAAATGCTCCATGTAATAACGAATATCACGTGTTTGCTTATTATTCCGTGATAGTGCGTTAGGATCTTGAAACAAAGCAACTGATAATTCTCGGTTTGGGATAAAATCTCTATTCTTAAACTTGTTTTCTAAAACATCCATTAAATTATCTTCAAGACCTGATGTATAGCGGAATTCTTCTCTATTTTGCTTTAACAAAGCTTCTTGTTTTGGCGTAAATCTAAATGGGTCTTTAGCATTCTTATATAACCAAACTACTTCGCCCCACAGCTGCTGCACCACATCCTCGGTTAAATCGGTCACAGGATTTTTTGTTTGATTTTCAGGGTGAGCATAAATCGACAAGAATCTTCTGTCACCTGAACGGTCACGCAAGTGCCTAACCTCGTTGGTTGTTCGTGCGATAACAAATTTTTTCTTAAAATGTAACGGCTTGTGACCATACGGCTTGCGATATTCGAAATCTTGCATTGTAATAAATTTCTTGATTTCTTCAAAACTGGCCTCATTGCTGGCAGTCATTTCATCATCACTAACTACCAGAGCGTTTTTCATCACTTCGAAATCGTCTTTTTTAGTGAAAGTATTAAACTGATCTGTATATAATCCCATTGGCGCAATGTTTTTCAGGATTGAAGTTTTACCGACTCCTTGGCCACCCACTAAGTCTAAAACATAATCGAATTTAGTTTCAGGATTATAAGCTTTGGCCACTGCTCCCATTAACCACGTTCGGGTAATTAATGTTGTGGTCGCATTCTTCTTAGCTCCAAGATATTCAGGGAAAAAATTATCAATCCTGCGTTTCTTATCCCAATGTTTATATGCATTATCCATATAGTCAATCACTGGGTTATAAGAATTCATGTAAGCCACGTTATCAATTGCCTGCTCAATAATTACATTTTTAAAAGTAGCGTGCTCATAATCGGATCGAGCTTCGATATATAGTTCCACTGAGTTAGTAACCTGGTCTGTATATTGCCCCTTACTGATTATGACAGTGCCAATATTTTTAATTTCTAACTTGCGATTATCAACTACATCAATTTCTTGGGTAAATTCATTTAATCGAAATAAATTCTTTAGGTTGGGATCATGCAATAAAATCAGCACTACGTTTTTAACGCTGGTGGTTTTAATGGCACCATTGTTTTGACGTTCAAGTTCAATGGTGGTTTTACGTAACTTATCAGCGTTTTTCTCATTGATTTTAATAACGTCACTCATTCAATCCCCCTTCTTTTAATCTCTTTTACAATTACTGAATTTACTGTTCGCTCCACTTCACTCAGCGGAAGACTGTCTGTTGTATTGGTATTTGCAATTAATGCTAATTTAGCTGCTGCATCTGGATCAACACCGCGATATAGTAAGCCACCGACAAAACTGGTAAGAGTATCATTGCGCCTGCCTGTATCGCCTAGACCATTTACAATTAATTCAAAGAGTTTTGAAGTCTGCGTTTTGCTGGCAATTTTATAATCTAAAATTGTCTTTTTCTCAGGCTTAGCTTTACTTTGAATTAATTCCAACAAACCAGCGGGAGCTGGTTTGATGGGCTTGTGATTAAGCCACCGATAGGACTTACCATCTATTGTGCTAGGAGCGACTACCACATAATTATTTTCGTGTGCTTTTAAGTCTACACCTGGCAATAATCCAATGCATTGCGTCACATTCTCTTTTGCAGGTTTTTGAAAAAAGAAATGGTAACCATCATGAGCTGTTTTTTCTCTTAATGTGTCTTTAAACCATTCAGGATGATTAAGATTAAGGATGGATTGTAAACCATCAACATCACCATGACGGTCAACATCAATCACGAAAAACTTGTCAGTTTTAAGAGCGATGTTAGCCAATGGATAGCGTTGCCAAACCTTTTTAATTTCTTCACTAGTAAGTGGCGGTTTATCGGCAAATTTAATCAGTGGTCGTTTATTTGATCCAATCGGAATTACAGAAAATCCATGTGCTGCATAGTTAATTGCATAATTGACTAGATTTTCTAGTTGCATAATTTAACCTATTAATTTTTATTTTTAGAATGGTAAGTCGTCATCGTTAATATCAACAGTATCGCCTGTTCCATTAAATGGATCTTTGGCATTGGCTACTTGCGGTTGTTCCTGCTTTTCAAACGTATAATTTCTAAAAGGATATTGCGGATTCTTTTTATTAGGCGTAGTTTTAATAGTTACTTTTAAGACCTTGCCACATGCTGGCTGCAATGCTTTAGCAATAGCTTCATAAGCTTCCGTTTCGTTTTCAAAAGCAAAACACTTATCTGGTACTGGGTTATCAAGAGTTTCTCCAATAATTTGAATTTCAGAAATACTACGTGCAATCACTGAGTTTGGCATTGGATCACCGTTAGCTTTTGTTTGTGCCAATGATGGGAAGATCGATTCTTGTCTGCCTTCATATTCGCCTTGAACCACGCTAAAAGTTAACATCAAGAAATCCCGATCGCCTTTGGCGTTATGAGTCGCGTTGTCAAAACTCATTAAATAAGTATCATCTGGAATCGGCTCATATGGGTTGTATTCCTTACCTTCTTTGGGATTAAAACCTTTTTGTTTTAATTCGTTCATTGCATCCAAAAGACTCATTATTTACTCTCCTTTTTAAAAATTCCGTTGCATGTTTCCAATAATTTTAAAATACGATGGTCCGTAATATTTTTCGGATTGTATTGTGTTCTTAAGCTTTTTACTTCTCTAAAGTAGGAAGCATTAACGCCATCACCAACTTTTTTAGTTCTAATTTCCACATCGCAATTACCGTTCACCACATTAAAATATTTAGTCTTTAGTGAAGGGTGGTAAGTTGTCGCACCTGTATTTTCATCTGTGATTGAAATTTCCCGACTGATGTAGATAATATTCATCGGCAAAGCTTTCAAATCCATTACTAGCTGTTGCAATGCCGTGTTAAATAATGCATAACCTTTACCGTATGGAATATCACCTAATGACTTAACATTGTTATCCCAGCAGATTGCTTGCTCGAGCATAACGATAATGTCGTCAATCACGTCTACAACAATTGTTTTGAATTGTTCTTCGGGTTTACGTTGCTCGTTTTCAGTCTGTAGAGCTAAGATAATATCGTCTAATTGTTGGGTAACTAATTGCGTTGGCTTGCCATTTTTGTCTCTTAAATTCCTAATTTGAAACGCTGGTGCGGTTCCCTGATCGCTGTTGCCGTCGGTATTAAGCACAATTGGATTTGGAAAGAAACTTGCAAAGTAACTCTTGCCACTCATTGGGGCTCCCCAGATGAAAAAGTTGTGTGGCTGTGCCTTTGGTTCTAATTTTTTTGGTTTTGGTAAAACTATCATTTCTTAATCATTCCTCTCATTTTAAGTTGGTAATATATCCATCCTGGCTTATATCCATGTAATTTTGCATAAGCATTAAATTCGGCTGGAGATTTTAATTCACTAACTTTCAAGTTTGCGACTTTTTTAAGCAAGTCACTTTTTACTATTTCTGCTATTAATTTTTTGCGATTTTTCGCTTCAACTAAATCAACATCTTTAACCTGTTTTGCCACGTGAACTTTGATTGGCTTTCCGCAGAGTGGACACTTGCCATTTTTAACTTCACTGGTTTTCACAACCGCAAAGCAGTAATCACAAGTAATTATTGCCATTCCTGGATTGGTATTTATTTTGGAAACAGATTTCGTACCACTGACCACTGCCTGCTTCCAGTCACGATCATCATCCGGATAGCCAAACTTTTGCACATTATTAGCGTGATCAATAATTATTGCTGTCTTACCTATTCTTGGATTTAAGCAGCGCATTGAAAACTGTAAATACAATGCTAGTGATGTGGTAGGTCGGGCCATAATCACACAGTCAACGTTGGGTAAATCAACGCCTTCTGTGAATAAATTGACGTTAACTAATATCTTTAGTTTCTGATTTTTAAAATCAGTAACAATTGCATCCCTTTCGACCGTTGGTGTTTTACCGTCAACTTCTTTAGCTGAAATTCCTGCTTCATTAAATTCCTGGGCTACTCTTTTAGCTGACTCAATAGAATAGGTGTAAACCACCGCTTGCATCCCTTTGGTAATCCGCTGATATTGCTTAACCACATGGCCAAAGATTTTAGTGTTCATTGCCTCATCCATTGATTTATTAGTGTAGTCACCTGTTGAACTGCGTTTTAGTAATTTACTATTGAAATCATTAGGTGGTTGGAAATATCTGAATGGTGCTAGAAAACCTTCATTGGTTAATTCTTTAATTGATTTGCCAATGATGATGTCATCTGCTATCTGATCAAGCTGTTTCTGACCTGTTCTCCTTGGTGTAGCTGTGAAGAATAATACATAAGCATTTTTAAATTTATTTAGTATTTTCTGATAGCTTTTTGCCAGAGCATGATGTCCTTCATCAATCAATATCAGCTGTGGTTCAGGTAATTTATCAACACGTCTGCAAAGCGTTTGTACCAATCCCATTATTGCTAGGTTAGGCTTAACACCTTGTGCTTTAAAAGTGGCTTTAGCTTGATCCAATACTTCCTTACGATGGATGATAAACATCACGCGATTATTTTTAGCAGTTGTTTTTCTAGCAATTTCTGCCATTACCACTGTCTTTCCTGTTCTTGGTGGTGACTGCACAATAATGTGATGGTGACCTTTCTGCATTGATTTAGTAATCCGCTGAATTAAATCGTTTTGATATGATCTTAATTCGTACATGTTTATAAATTGTTGTAGGTTTGCAGTAAGTTATTAGTAATATCTTTAGACTTAGTGAGCAATTCAATGAACTGTCCCTTATATTTTCTTAATTCATTAATATTTTCTGGATTATCAATCAACTTAATTGCTTGGTCATAAATTTCTTGAAATTTTTCTTTAGAGTCATAGCCTAATAATTTGCTAATTTGACTAGTAATAGCGATAGCTAAAAATGGCCTATATGAATCATCCAGTTCATTGTTTCGATACTTTAAAGCTACATTTGGAAAACTAATTAGCATCAACAACTCAACTAGCTTTTCAAGATATTCTGTATCAATTTCACCTTTAAGATACGATACCGATACTTGAAAGTATTTAGCTAATTGCTGCCACACTTTTTCAGTTGGACTATTTATTGAATTCTCCCATCTTGAATATGTCGGGATTGTTATGGGTTTCATTTTTTTACTAATTAGCAATTCATTAAACGCTTGTACAAATTGACTTTGCGACACTCCCTTTTTATCTCTTAGTTCTTTTAATTTATTTGGCTGATATTTATCAAAACCTTGTAAATATGGAATTGGAACTTTGAAGAAGTCTGCCAGCTTTTGCCAAATTTTTAGTTTCGGTTCACGATCCCCACTTTCATACAAACTTATAGATTGCTGAGTAGTGTCTAAGGCGGTGGCAAGCTCTTCTTGGCTAATGTTTCTACATTCCCGCAATTCTTTAATTCTATTCATGTTTAATCTCCTGACTTTGTGCTTCGTCATAAACCATCTTTTTCGCTTCCTCAAACATGGATCTAATGACAGATTGAAATTGCTCACTAGGTGATCCTTCATGTGTGCAAATTGGACTAGGATAATTTATGTCAAGGTAATTAATCGCGCCCTTATAGGTGTCTTGCTTTAAAGCCTCGTTTTTTAAACGGATAGTCCATAATTCAATTGCTTTAAAAGTTTCTTCCTGCCAGTCTAAAAATTCTTTATTTAACATAAAAGCCTCCTAGCTAATTGTTGTTTTTCTATTGGGTTCTAAATGTGCACCAGGTATGTTTTGACCATCTTTCATATCTTGATAAAGTTTACGTTTATCTATTGATGAAACTTCTTTGGTCACAATATAAACTTTAGGTATTTTACGTTCATCTGAAATGATGGTCTTTTGCTTATAATTGCGTGGCTTGAGGATGTAATGTTCAGTATGCAGCTCTTTAATACCCGCATTGTCGATTATTTCTGTCATGTAATTTTGCAAATTATTTTTCTGATTTTCGTAATGATGTTTCTGCTCTGTAAGCTGCTTAATTTTGTTTGTCAAAAAATCGATGTTTGCGGTGTTTCGTTCAATTAAGCCAGCTAATCCGTCCAGTTTGTCATCTCTGGTTAGTTTTAGAGAATCGAGCGTATCTTTTAATGTTTCTGGATCAATGTCATCTTTATCAGCAACTTCTTTAATTGCATTGTTTATTTGAAAAAGTTTCATTTGTGCTATAATCTCCTTAGTATTCTTTATACTTTATTATTTAAAGAAGTCCGATTACCGTCGGGCTTTTTTGTGTACTAAATTGTGCCTGGCAGAAAGGGCGGCAAACTTAGGACGTAAATCGCTAATGCTAGACCAGCAATTGCTAGAAGCAATGATGCGATTAGTAACCCTTTGCTTTTCGGATAAGTGCCGAAACCTGCGTATAAAATGTGCTGCCATTTAATCAATATCCTTTCTACTATTGGGGTAACTTTGCGTTCCAATCTATCTCGCCTCGATGTTTTTCCATCCACTCGGCAGCTGGCTTTTCAAAAATGATAGTCTTGCTACCCTCTTCCGTTCTTCGTGGGTTAACTACCCAGCCGCCGTTTTTAACGTTAACTTCTGGAAACTCGTCAAAAATAAATAATCTAATCCAGTTAGGAGCTTTCTTACCGCAGTATTTTTCGGAAAACTCTTTCATTTTAATTGTTTTTCCGACTAGAGATTCTGCAGGTACATAGCCTCTTTTCTGCATAATTTGGTCAATCGCATCAATCAGAGTATCTATCGGGATTGTCAATTCTATTGATTTAGTCATTTTTTATTTACTCACTTTCTAAATTTAATTCTTTTCAACGTATTAATTTGCTTACGTCTTTTTTGATATAATTGAATTTAATAGATTTTAAAATAAATCTCTAAGGAAGGTTTTTTTATGGACTGGCAATTATTGGCACAATATCTTAGCTATCTTGTTGCTATTGTTTCAGCATTTTTTAGTTATCTAAGCAACAAAAATGCAAATCGAACTACTAAAGAAATAGAAATACTAAAAGAAGATTTCGCTAGAGAAAATGAAAAACGTAAGAATAAACAGCAATTTAAAAATAAAAACCAAACATTAATACTTGATTTTCTCTCTTCGATTAATTCATACACAGCGTCACACAGTTTAGAAAATAAAAGAATTGCATTAAGTTCATGTGCCAAAGTCATGCCTTACTTAAATGACGACCAGGTATTGATTGTAAATGAAGTTATGGAGTCAATTCAGCAGGCTTCTACTTCTGGCTGGAATGATGCAACCACTGAACATGCTGACAAAGTCGTTTTCTCTGCTAACCAAAAATTCCTGAAAACATTAAATACAATGTTTCAAGAAGATTAATTAATGTAATACCATCTAATCATGAATAAGATACATACTTTCTTTTATTCTTTGAATGATATAAAAGATAAAATTCCAGCATCCATATAGAAGTAATCATTGATAAAATTCTTGACATTTTTTACCTCATACATACTCTGTGTTCGTTCATTAATTGATTTAATTCTTTTTTTGAATAACGCTTAACTCCTTCTATTAAGCTGTATGGGATTTTTCCTGCTTTTTCCCATCTGTAAAATGTAGCTTTGGAAACATTAAGATATTTCCTAGCATTAGTTTGATTCATCCAAACCGTGTCTTGTTTTTCAGTTAGCCCGTATTTTTTAAAAATTGATTCAACCGCATCAAGCAGCTGATCATCGGGAATATTAATTGGAACTTTTACTTCCATCTTTATTCACCTCCTTTCCAAATTTAACTAAGTTAACTTCTAACACATCAACTATTTTGCAAGCATTTTAAATAATATTTGAATGTTATTTTTATATTTTGGAATGTGTCGAACGGCAATCTGCCTGGTTTTGAAATTCTATAAATACTCTTTTATACTTCCAAAATCTTCTCAATCATGTTTCACATTTTGTATCTCCTGTACTTGTATGCCACTATATATAGCTTTATAATTAAGACATCTAGTTAAAAAGGTGGTTATATGAAACTTAATCAAGACTGTGTTCGTTCCGTAATGCTATTTATTGAGGACAAATATGAATTTGGGACTTTTTTATATTTAGATAATTTTTTAAATGCTAAGGAACTTAGGGATTATAAGCCTGAAGAAATTAAATACGTTTTAGCAAAATTATCTGAAACAAACTATTTGCATGACAGAATTAAATGGATTAACAACGATATTGCATATTATTCTACAGGTGCACTTACATGGGATGGTCATAAGTTTTTAGATACAATACGCGATAAGAAAGTTTGGTCTAAGACCAAAAAAATCACTAATAAATTTGCTTCTGTATCAATTTCTATGGTTGAAAGCATAGCTTCTCAAGTTATTACCAACCTAATAACTGAGCAGATGAGATCATAAATGATTGTCCATTAAACTAAATATGAATTTGCTTATCACTAGACTTATCAAGTAACATTGATGAGTCTTTTTGATAAAAGAATTTTTCATTGCTAAATATTAGATGCTTATAATTTTAATTGTTAGCTTTTTAAGTCTTTTAAAGTTGCCTATTTTCACTTTGCTTTCAATCTATTCAGTAATTCCCAAAACCTTATAAACTTTCTTCCTAACAGAAATATCACGTGGTGTAGTCCCACCGTGAATTGCATAGCTAAGAGTAGGTCGATTAACATTTAATAGCTCTGCCAAACTTGAAACTGTGTAGCCTTGTCGTATCATTTCAATTTTGATAGCACTAAAAATCTTTGACTTAGCTTCTGCTAAAGCCTGTTCTGCTGGCAACATAGTTCACTCCCTTCTTTCTAAAACAAAAGTGTAAATAATTTTGTCAATAAATCACTAAATTTTGTTGACATATATTAGCGTAAACGCTAATATAAAAGTGTAATAAATAAACGATTGAAAGGTATCCCCATACTGTTCAACACTTTTTTATTTATTCAAATTTATAAGTAATTTAATTGACAAATATATTATTACGCGTTTTCGCTAATTAGTCAATAAAAAATTAGCGTTTTAAATAATATTTTTCTGTCAAGGATTGGAGAACCTTGATATGACAACGTTCGAAAGAATAAAAGAATTAGCTAAAAAAAGGAAATTGACATTATCGAAAGTTAATGATTTAGCTGGTATTGGGACAAACTCTATTTACAGATGGAAAACACAATCACCAACCGTTAATAACTTAAAGAAAGTAGCAAAGGTTTTACATACATCAACCGACTACCTTTTAGGTAATACCGATGATCCCTCACCTACTGTAAATAAAGAAAGCCATCCTTATGTTGACATCACGGATGACGAAACTATTTATTCATATCGTGGTAAACCTGTGCCTAAGGAGTATCTTGATGTTATTCGTAACTTAATGGACAGTGATATTAGAAAGGGCAAAGGTGAGTGATGGAAGATTTAATAAAATACCTTTTAAAATACGCTTTTGACCATGGTATTAGCTGCGCTTTAATTCGAAGAGAGCAAACTTATCAATCAGTAGCTTTACCTGATAAGAAATTGATAGTTATAAATCAAAACTGTAAAAATAAATTTGAATTGCCTTTTATTATTGGTCATGAAATTGGTCATATTATCAATGGTGATGTTAATGGTGCATTTTACTGCGGAAAACCCATTAATTCAGAAGAACGACTAGCTGATTTATATTCTCTTAATTTAATTTACGAATATGCTTCAAATCAATTTGATACTTTTGAAGAACCGATACAATTTATTCAACGGTATGGAATACCTGAAAGAATGTTCAAAGATACAGTTGAATTGTTTGAACAAAAAAATGATCTTATTTTTTAAGTTATGCAATGTCCATAAAGCCAGCGACGAAAAACCTAAGGTAAATGTTTTTAGGAGGAAATGATGAATAAGAAATTACTAGTAATGACTACTACAATTTTAGCAGCAGTATCATTAACGGCTTGCAGTAGTTCTAATAACGACACTCAAGGCGGAACAAAAGTAACTAAATCTTCAAAGAAAAAGGCACAGCCTAAAATTAAGTTCTACAAAAAAGGTGATACTGTAAAAGTTGGTAAGGTAGAATATACACTCAAATCAGCAGTTAAAACTAGCGAACGCAATGAATTTGAGAATAGCAAGCCTAAAAATGTAATTAAAATAGTCTATCATGTGAAGAATGACAGCAAAAAAGATTTACCTATTGGTAGTGATGTGGATGCATACGGTCCTGATAATTCGAAACTTAAAGATTATCCAGTAAACGATACTACACTTGATTCAATTGCTCCAGGCAAAGAAGCAGACGTTATAACTGGTTTTGGAACAAAAAAGCTTGGTTCTTTTGAGCTGCATTTTAAACCGTTAACTGATTTTGATTCTAAATCAGCTAAATTTAAAGTTAATATAAAATAATTTTTTATTGCAATATAAAAAAGCTTTTAAGAACCCGTCTGGAAAACTAATTCTTAAAAGCTTAATATCACAACAGAGCAATGCCCTTTTGTATACTTAATTATAACATATTAGAAAGGATAAAAAATGCCGAAAAGAGATCCGCATATTAAAGAATATAAAAATAAGCGTGGTGAACGTTTGTTTAAGTTCCATTTATACTTAGGCTTAGATGACAATGGTAAACGGGTTAATATTACTCGACAAGGATTTCCAAATTATAACGAAGCTAAAACAACTTATGATCAATTAAGAGCTAACGGAACTCAAGGTTACCAAAAGCCTAAACAAATAAAAACAGATGAAATGTATTCTTTATGGTTTGAAAACTACAAAGGCCAGGTTAAAGAGTCAACAGCAAATAAAAATTATCAAATTTATAAAAATCATATCAAGCCTATTTTTGGTGAACAATATATGGATACTATTCAGGCAAAGGCTGTTCAAAAGTTTGCTGATCAAAAAGCAAAACAGATTGTTAAATATAAAGATGTGGTTAGACAATTAAATACTTTATTTGAACATGCTATTAGATTAGGATATATAAAAGATAATCCCGTTAGTAAAATTATTATGCCTAAAAACACTTCGCGACCTCGTAGAGATGTAGAACATAATGTTTATACTAGAAAAGAATTGGAAGATTTTTTATCTACTGCAAAGAAATATAATTTAAAAGTTTATACCTATTTTAAATTATTATCTTCTACAGGATTAAGAAAATCAGAAGCTCTAGCATTAACTTGGAAAGATATTGATCTCAAAAATAATCTTTTATATGTTAACCACACTCTTGCTCTCGGATTAGGAAATAAAGTGATAGTTCAGTCCCCTAAAAGTAAAATGTCAAAACGTAGTATTCCTATTTCTTTAGCACTAAAAAATGATCTTTTAAATTATAAAAAATCACAAAAAATATTATCAAAAATTATTTTTTCTACTGCTAAGGGAACTTATTTGACTTTAAGTAAACCTGATAGTTGGCTAACTTCTGTTTACCATGCTAACCCAAGTTTGAAAAAAATAACTATTCATGGCTTTAGACATACTTTTGCTACTTTATTGATTAGTGAAACTAATGTTAAACCAAAGACAGTACAAATGTTAATGGGACATGAAAATATACAAATGACACTAGATATTTATACGCATTTAACGCAGAAAAATAAAAATGATGCTATTAATTCAATTATGGCATTAAACTTATGAGTAAAAAATCGCACGGCATTCGCACGGCATAGAACTATAAAAAGAAAAAATTCAAGAGACGAAAATGTTGTTATATCAGTAATTCTAGACAATCATAAACCAAATGAAACCTTATTGTTAATCCCTGTACTCTCCTT
>NZ_JAAEEB010000012.1 GCF_013346935.1 Lactobacillus melliventris | reverse complement strand
CTACATTGAGTATTACAATCAGAAAAGAATCAAGATCAAACTAAAAGGACTAACTCCGCTTGAATATCGGCAGTTAGTCCTCAGTTAATAGCTAATATAAAGTGTCCTAATTTTGGGGTTCACATCAGCTTTCGCCTGTTTTTTATTTATTCAAATTAACAAAAGTGTTAAAGCGCATGTATTGATAATGAATACGCATGGTTGAGACTTCAAATGGAGTACCATCATCTAAAAAGAAAATACCTTCCATTACGCCAACTGGTTCAGTAGACTTTAAATTAAGCCTTGCTTGATCATCCCTATCAGATGGTTCAACAGTAATATTAAGAAAGGCTTTAGTGACTACCTTATTTTGTGAATCCTCTAAGTAATTAAAAAGGGACTTTTTTAAGTGCTCAGGCTTGAGCTCTGGAACTATTTTAATAGGTACATAGCCAGTTTCTATCAAAAAGGGCTGTTCATCCAAAAAACGAAGTCTTTTAAATTCGTAAACAAAGTCATTTTCTTTAAGAAACAAATCCTGAGCTATTCCAGCGGGTGTTTTAATCACGTTAAAAGAAAGCAGCTTAATACCCTGCTTTTTTCCCGGGACTTTAAGGCTATCTGTCAACCCTAAATTTGATCCTTCATAACGAAACAATGATTGGTTCTTTAAATATAGGGGATTGATGAAAGTACCACTACCCCTTTTTTTAAAAACAATGCCTTGTTGAGAAAGCAGCTCCATTGCCCTTTTCATTGATGAGCGACTTACTTGATAGTATTCAGCTAGACTACGCTCGTCTGGAAGACGCATTCCTTCATATTTGTTATCCAAAATATTTTGTTTGATATCGCGCATCACAGTACGATAAACGAAATCTGCCATTATCTACCTCAATTATTTATTTCCTTGATAGCGGAAATTAACCACTCAGAAAATTGTCTACGGTCAATTTCGACACCAACTTGAACATTTGCTGGTTGACCAAAGAAGTTGTCAAAATCAATCATTGATGCGCCATAAGCACTAGGACTTTTAGTATCGACCACGACATAAGCCGGTTTAAAAGTGTACATTTCCGGTTTTACCAACATTCCAGATGCCAGCGCATCATAAACTTCTCTACCATTAGTTCTAGTGTGATCTTGCAATTTGTCCATAATATGATAAAGCATATTACCAGTTCTGCCTATTTCCTTAATTTGCATTAAGACTGCCGGAGTAATATAAGCTTGATGACCTAATTCCAGTGGCGCCAATAAAATTTTTATGCCACTTGCAAAAACAATTTGTGCTGCTTCAGGGTCACCCGCAACATTATATTCCGCATACGGCCCCCAATTGCCACGACCAATTGCACCACCCATAATTACTAGTTGCTCAATTTTAGGTAAATCTTCAGGGAACTGCCTAAAATAAAGCGCAAAATCAGTCGCTGGACCGATTTGCATTAAAGTTACCTTCTCGCTGCTATTAGCAACCACCTCGTGAATTGCTTCTGCAGCTATACCTGGTTTTAATAAGCTGTAATCAGGTTTAGGAAAATCAAAACCGGCTAGGCCACTTTGGCCGTGAACATCAGAAGCATCAATTTGGTCTCGTAACAATGGTCTTTGTGCTCCACTCACGACTGGCACTTTAGTTTGCAAAAAAGTTTCCAGTTTTAAGGTATTGTCCAAAGTGTTTTTAAGCGGAACATTGCCCCATGTTGCAGCAATCAGTTTCACATCAAGCTCAGGAGCAAATAAGGCTGTTGTCAATGCTACTACATCATCAATTCCGGGATCGGTACTAATTATCAAAGGTTTTTTTATCATAAGAATCCTCTTTTAAAATCGTTATAGCACTATGATACCAAATTTAGCTTCCAGTTGCTCTTTAAAAAAAGTTAGCCAAACAAAATCTTAGGCTAACTCGGAAAGTTATTTTTTGCGGTCTTCAATATTGCCATCAGCATGAGCAATAATAACTTCATTGCACATCCCTAAAAAAAGACCATGTTCAACCACACCAACGGTATGATCCAGATAATCAGCTAGGCCGCTAGGAACCGGAATAGGATCAATGTTTAAATCAATAATATAATTGCCATAATGAGTGACAAAACGCTTATTTCCAGTCAACCGCCACTTAGGATTCAGTCCTTCAGCCTGAAAAAGTTTGAAATTTTGCTCACACGAAATTGGCAAAACTTCAACTGGTAATGGAAAACCACTAAGGTGGTCAACCATTTTAGATTCATCCACAATCCAAACTACTTGGCGTGAATTAACAGCAACATTTTTTTCCATTGTTAAGGCACCGCCGCCGCCCTTGATGCCATCAAAATTATCGGCTATTCTGTCTGCACCATCAATAGTTAAATCAAGTTGATCTACAGTTGCCAACTCATCAACCTGGAAGCCATAGCTTTCCAGCTGTTTTTTACTTCTGCTTGAAGTTGTAACAACTGCTGCTAGCTCAAGCCCTTCTTCTTTTTTTCTTCTGCCTAATTCAGCAATTAAAAAAGCAACTGTAGAGCCGGTTCCGACTCCCAATTTCATTTTCGGCTTAACTAATTCAGCGGCCTTCACGGCAGCCAATTTTTTCAACCTATCCTGTTCTTCTTTATCCATGATCTGTGCTTTCTAAAATTAAATTATTAACCAGTAGTTCAATTTCATTATAGCAGAAAAAGAAGATATAAAAAAAGCAGTCCTAGACTGCTTTTTGCAATTGACTTAATTATTCAGGATCAATTTCAGGAGCTTTGTTAATTTCGCCTGACATCATCCAAATACGTTTTTCAACATCTGAGTGGAAGCCAGTCAGCATATCATTAGTTGAGTAGTCTCCCTCTTCATCACTAACCTTGATCCCTTCCTCATAAAGTTGATCGAGATAATGGTAATCAGAAATAATTTTTGCATAGCGCTCATCAATAGTTTCATCCCAATTACCTTTTTCATCAGGAATCTTAGTTTTAGCTGCTATTTCGCTTAGTGTAGAAACTGGAGAACCATCGAGGGTAATTAGACGCTCTGAAACTTGATCCAGTTGATCAGCTAATTCATCCATTACTTTATCAAGATATGGGTGTAATTTCAAAAAGCGGTTACCACGCATATACCAATGGTGTTGATGAACAACCATATGCAGTTGTGTCAGATCAGCAACTAATTGGTTTAAAACTTCTTTGGTTTTTGGATATTTCATAAAAAATTCCTCCACAATCAGATAATACGACTACACTTTTATTATAACGAGTAAGCGCTCTTAATACTAAAATATTGTTTAGCATTTTGTTAATTATACTGGAATATTAACAAAGAAAAAATCTGCCTTTTACAAGACAGATTTTTAAAGACTAACTAATATTTATGCGGCATCCGGAGTGGCGTTACTCTTTTCATTCTTGAGAGTAACGTTATCATAATGCTTAATGAATGGGTACCAAATTAAAAATGCCACTATCGCACATATAATTGAAACCAAGCCTCCTTGCCAACTTGTAGTAGCAAGATAACCGCTTAAACCAACTGGTGTTGGCCAAGGCTGTTGTACTATGATAACCGGAACAAGCTTTGCAGCAATAGCTAAGTAAGCTACGAGTCCTGAGGCCATCGGGGCACAAATAAATGGTATAAACAAATCAATATTATACACAATTGGTAAACCGAAAAGAATTGGTTCGTTAATATTGAAAACAGCTGGTACAATTTCAACTTTACCTAGTTCTTTTAATTGTGTTGAACGTGCCCGTAATACTAGCCAAATAGCGACACCCAAGGTAGCACCAGAACCACCAATTGTAACAAAGGCATTTAAGATTTCACCCGCAAAAACGTGGTGAGCACCTTGATTAACATTAGCTTGCATATTAGCTAAAACAATTGGGGAATAGAAGGAGCTGATAATCGTTGCACCATGAATTCCAAACCACCATAAGAAGTGAATAAGGAACAGAATGATTAAAAAGCCCCACCAAGTATCAGCAATATCACTAATAAATGAGAATGGAATAAACAGAACGTTGAATAAATCAGTCCCAGCCATAACTAAAGCCATATTTATTGCTGACATAACTACAGCAACGCAAAAGCCTGGAATCATTGCACTAA
This sequence comes from Lactobacillus melliventris, assembly GCF_013346935.1. GTDB lineage: Bacteria > Bacillota > Bacilli > Lactobacillales > Lactobacillaceae > Lactobacillus. The sequence goes on along the minus strand of NZ_JAAEEB010000012.1, from coordinate 36,359 downwards.
AGGAGTTGGCAACACCTGATGGTACTGAATCCGGCATTTTTATTTGCCAGTTATGTTTAATAGTAAAGCGGTATATTTGTACCGTTATCCAAGCTACAACCAGACCGATAAAAATACCGACAGCACCGATACGGTAAATACCAGCTAATGGAGAAGCCTGATAACCCCCAGCAATCATTTTATCTTTAGTAAATAAAGTTATAAATTCAACTCTACCGTTTTTCCATACTAATTCAGCAACAGTAATGAAGAAACCCATTAAAAACATCATTAAGCCATCAATAGGAATTAAACTTAAGTGTTCTTCATCACGATAAATCTTGGTATAAGAATAAGCAAAAGTACCTGAGAAAACCAGCGCAATAATACCCATCGTGGCATTGTAAACGGACTGAAACAGGTTAGTAAAACGTCCTATTGTCCCCGCATACCAAGCAGCAAATCCGGGAACAGGTATAGCTTTCGGCAACACTGTCAAAATTAAGAAAATGGACCCAATAATGGAGAATGAAATCACACTATAACCGGCGTCCATAATAGCCCTGACGAACCGCGTGGCAGCAAACTTACCTGCCACCTCAGCAATTCGATCTTTTATTGGTTTTTTATTTGGTTCAGCCATAAAAACTACTCCCTCTAATAATTATTATTAGTCAACTATATTTAATTGACTATAATAGTTATTGTAAGCGTATTCAATAAAAATGTAAACATTAATCATTTTTAAATGCTTTAATTGCCTTTAAATATTTATCTTTTCCAATATTAATATTATGTATTCTGCGCTCACAAAAATAAGCCAGCAAAATACCCGCTAACAGAAACGCAACCATAAAATAGACTGAATTCTGATCAGTGATAAAGGGCAGAATTTGTTTTTTAAAAGGTATAAATAAGCTGCAAGCCAGCAAAATATTAACGATAATTTGAATCCACAAATAAATCCTGGTAATCGGTACATCGCTTTTGCGGTTATGCATTTTAGTCAGCTGTTCGATGGCAGCAATCCCAGACAAAATAGTCATTAGACCGGCTAAAATTATTCCTGGTAGTTTCTGGTATTCAACTAAAATTAACAACCAAAACAGATTGGCAAAGAGAAAGATGACTACGCTGTAACGAAGCATTAAATAGCGGCTAAAATAAAGATATTTGATACTATCTTCATGTTTTTTACGCTCAACATCACTTTGATTAGAAGATTTGCTTGTCATATTTTCCAGTCCTTTACGATATTATATTAACAATTATAGCCTTATTTTTTGCAATAAAGCTAGTGTTAATGTTACTTGAAGATTAAGTAGCAATTGTATAAAATATAACTGTTAACGCTATCACAAAAATATTAAAAAGGAGATAAAAATGTATTCAGCAAAAATGCCAGAAGGGTTTTTATGGGGCGGTGCCGTTGCTGCTCATCAATTAGAAGGCGCCTGGAACGAAGACGGCAAAGGAATGTCAGTTGCCGATGTCATGACTGTTGGCTCTGCCACTAAACCACGCGAAATTACTGATGGGGTTATTCCCGGCAAGAACTACCCTAACCACAGTGCTATTGATTTTTATCACCACTATCAAGAAGATATAAAATTAATGGCCGAAATGGGTTTTAAAGCCTTTAGAACTTCAATTGCCTGGACCAGAATTTTTCCTAACGGCGATGACGAAAAACCTAACGAAGCAGGCTTAAAATTTTATGATGACTTGTTTGATACCTGCCACCAATATGGTATTGAACCGGTAATTACTTTATCTCACTTTGAAATTCCCTTTAATTTAGTGAAAAAATATCATGGTTTTACCAATCGCAAATTAATAGATTTCTTTGTCCGCTTTGCAACAGTTTGCTTTAAGCGCTACAAGAATAAAGTAAAGTACTGGATGACCTTCAATGAAATTGATAATCAGTCTGCTTATAACGAAGACTTTTTAATGGCAACAAATTCAGGAATAATTTTTAATGGCATGACTGATAAAGAAAAAGAAGCCGCTATGTATCAAGCAGCCCATTACGAGTTAGTAGCTTCCGCTTTAGCTGTTAAAGTTGGACATAAAATTAATCCTGATTTTCAAATTGGTTGTATGATTAATTATTCTCCTGTTAGACCGCTAACTCCATCTTCAGAGGATGTGTTGTTAGCTGATAAGTTTGAACAGCGTCGTGACTGGTTCTCTGATGTTCATGTCTTTGGTGAGTATCCTAAAGAAGTTGAGGCATATATTGAACGAAATGGTTATCGTCCTGACATTACTGATGAAGACAGAATTGTTTTGAAGGAAGGCACTGTTGACTACGTAGCTTTCAGCTACTACCAAACAACTACTGTTTCAGCTAAAAACGTTAAGCCGGACGAATTAAGCGACTTATCTAAAGCAATAACCCAAAACCCAACTTTAGAAAGAAGTGATTGGGGCTGGGAAATTGATCCAGCTGGATTAAGGATTGCTCTAAATCACTTAACTGATCGTTATCACAAACCTTTGTTTATCGTTGAAAATGGTTTAGGAGCTTATGATAAAGTTGAAGCAGATGGCTCCATTCATGATGATTACAGGGTTGACTATTTAAGAAAGCACATTTCTGAAATGGAAAAAGCAGTTGCGATTGATGGTGTTGACTTAATGGGCTATCTGCCATGGGGACCAATCGATCTTGTATCTGCTGGAACTGGTCAAATGGATAAACGATACGGCTTTATCTATGTTGATAAGAACGATGCTGGTGAAGGTACTTTGAAACGTTCACGTAAAGATTCATTCGACTGGTATAAAAAAGTCATTAATTCAAACGGTCTAGATTTGGATTAAACTCATAGTAAAGCACAATAAAATACACGATGCCAATTTGTTGGCAATCGTGTATTTTTTTATTTTAGACTTTAAAACTTATTTACGAATTACTTTACTGACACGCAAAACAATTCCAAGCAGGTTTTGACAAGGAAAAAAAACTCTAAGTAAAGATCCATAAAATTCGTAACTGACAAATTTTATTTAGAAATTACTTAGAGTCACATTTTTAAAAAACTATATTCTTAATTCTTATCAAAAGCTACTGAATAAGTGATCAATTTGCTGATATTCACTTGAAGACAATTCAACCTTCAGAGCTGCAGCGTTACTTCTAACTTGAGCCGCATTACGAGCTCCAGGAATCACAACACTTATTGCAGGATTTGCCATGTACCAAGCCAATACAATTTGCGTAACAGTTGCCTGATGATCTTCAGCGATCTTTCTAATCCCATCAATTCCTGTAATTGCTTCATCATATTGTTTCTTGTCAAAATTACCTAGTAGTTTACCACCATCACTATTTTTAAACTTGTCCCAGTCTGCTAAAGCATATTTACCCGTTAAAAGTCCTGATGCCAGTGGGAAAAATGGCACAAAGGAAATATTATTTTCCTGTAAATACTTTAATTCTTCTTTAACAGGTGCTTGGTGAACCAAACTGAATTGATCTTCAACAATATCAACTTTACCGTTTTTGTTAGCTTCTTTAATTTGATCCAATGAAAAATTAGAAACACCAATTGCTCTTATTTTTCCAGCTTTTCTTAAATCAGACAAAGTTTCAACTGCCTCGTCTTTGGGCGTTTCTTTATCCGGAAAATGCAAATAAAAAATATCAATGTAATCGGTCTTCAACCGTAATAATGCTTCGTCAACTGCCTTTTTAATAAACTCGGCACTGTTATTGATGGCCATATCCTGCGACTTATCTTGGGCAGCTTTAGTGGCAATTATAACTTTTGAACGATCATAATCTTGCAAAACATCACCAATAATTTCTTCTGATCTACCAAGACCATAGACATAGGCTGTGTCCAAGAAATTAATTCCTAGATTTAGGGCTTCTCGCAGGAGGTCATATCCATCTTTTTCGTTTAAATTATTAAACAGATTATGTCCTCCGACCTTATTCGTCCCTAAACCTAATTTACTGGTATAAACGTCACTTTTGCCTATTTTTACTTGTTTCATATTTCACTCCAAATAATAGATCTAAAATGCGCAATGTAAAAAAGTACAATTATAAAACCTACCTAATAAAGACAATGATGCAAAAATTGACCACGATTAATTAACCGCGCCTTGTTTTTCAAAAACAGTATCGTTTACAAATTCATCAATTTGTTTTTGTTCATTAAGTTTATTCGTCTGCTTCTTTCTTTAATACATTCGCATTAAAGAGCTTTTCATAAAGATCAACCATTTCTCCAGCTAAATCTCTAAATGTAATAGCATTCATCAAATGGTCTTGTGAATGAACAACAAGCAGAGTAACTTTTGTATGGTCTCCTTGAGCTTCTTTGGTCAGCATTCCAGTTTGAGAGTTATGTGCTTCATTAAGAGATTTATCGGATTCTGCTAGCTTAGCTCTAGCACCTGCAATGTCGCCTTTTTTAGCCAGTCTGATAGCTTCAAAAGCAAGACTTTTAGCATTACCACCATTGGCAATAAGGCCCATAGCTGCCTCTAAAGTTTCTTGCTCTTTCTGTTCTGGTGTTTGTTTTTCTGCCATCGTTATCCCCTTATCCGTTAATCAAGTCTTCAGCTTGTTGCAATACTTTTTTACCATCCATCATGCCGTATGAACGCATATCAATAACTCCAAGAGGAATATCGTTACCATCTTTTCCTTGACCTTTTACTTTATTCTTAAAGTCATCTTCCATGTACCGAATTTGTGGTCCAAGTAAAATGCAGTCTGGATGATCTTGCTCAATATGTTGCGAAGCTTCTGAAGCAGGGCATGCAAAAATATTTGCATCAATACCTTGGTCCTTTGCAGCTTGCTGCATTTTGGTAACCAATAAAGATGTACTCATTCCGGCACTGCAATTAAGCATAATAGTTTGTTCTGCCATAATAATAATTTCCTCCTAAAATGTATCCTAATATTTATTTCTTCTATTATAGCACTTTTAAAATAGCGCTTACTAATAAGTCTATTAATTTTTCCACTATTTTCAGAAAATTTAATAGCGGCTTACTTTTTGTCTGAAAATAAAATATACGTGGTCGGTATATCTTACCGACTACGTATATTACATAATATAGTTCAATTGTATCTATTCAATTTCACAATGATAACTGTTATAGCCTTACTTAAAAACCTTTAAAAGCTAAAACAATTGCAGCGATACCAACAATTAACAATGATAAACCAATAACTAAAGAAGTCCACATTGCCAGAGGCATAAAGCCATTATTAGTACCCTTATGTAAAATTCCGTGGATATAAACGACACTATTAACTACTTGATAAGACCCTAAAGCCATCATAATCGCAGCGATAATCATTAAAAATGCTGCACTTGTTAAAAAGCTTGCCATTTTAACACCCTCTTTTAAACTAATAACTATACTATACAATGATTTTACCACGTTTTTAAATTAAAGTGGATAATAACTTATAATTTTTTTCTATTCAAAATTTAAAAATGATAGAACAAACAAATAATTCCACCACAAAATAAAACAAGCCCAAAATAGAAAGCAAAAGCAATTGCCAAAATTGAAAAGCCATTACTAGTCCCATTTTGGAGAATACTTCTAGTATATTTATAACTAGATACTAGTTCAAAACCAGCTAGCAAAAGCAAAACGATACCCATAATTTTCTGGAATATTATGCCGTTAAAAAAGTTACTCATTACTATCGCCTTCTTTAATTTTAAAGCCCTTTCACTTTTATTTTGCCTAATTATAAATCCTTTAATAAAAAAAGTATAGCAAAATTGCTATACCTCTTTATTTTAGAATTCATCATCTTGGATAGAAGATTTTATTCTTTGATAGCGATAAACACCACTTTTACCGGCTTCAATTATTGCGGAAAGTAATTGTTCCTTTTCTAATTGATCACGATTGATAAACAATTCAAGTAGCATTGGAATATTCACACCAGTAATGATTTCTATTTCTGGATATTTCTTTAGTAAGCCAACTAAAGTATTAAACGGTGTGCCTCCTTTTAAATCTGTTAGGCAAATAATTATCCCTCTCAGCTGATCAATTTCCTGACCCAGCTCTTTTTTTAGCTGGTCTAAAGACTCTCCGTTTTCAAAATTCACAGTCAGACAGTTTTCCTGTTTACCACAAATCATTTCTGCTGATTTTAAAATTTCTGGGGCAGAACTGCCATGCGTACAAATAATTACTCCAACCATTAGTTTACGCTATCTAATTAATAATCTAAGCAGCGGTAGTAACGCCGAATATCCATTGGATGACGGTTAAGGTGCTCTATATGAACATCAATTCTATTATTAATTGCATGGAAAACAAATGGTGACAAAGTGCCACGATATTTTTCTGAAAATCCCGGTAAATCATAGTCTTTAGAATCTATAATGGTATAGTTGCCACAGATTTCTGGCAAAAACTTTGCAACACGTGCACTAAGTTGCCTTTGACTGTCTTCGCCAACATAAACTGTAACAGGAGTGTCACGATCAACCACTTCAAACATACCGTGGAAAAATTCTGCTGCTTCAACAGCTCTAGTTCTAATCCAGTGCTGTTCTTCCCAATAACACATAGCATATGAATAAGTGGCGCCCCATTGATTACCAGCTCCGACAAAATAATGAATTTCATCATCATGATGTTTTTCAGCAAATTTTTGAGCAAATTCATCTGCATTTTCCTCAATGTCTGCGATGTCTTGAGCAAAATGAGCATCCATTTCCTGATAAAATTCGTCATAATCAGAGAATTCACCATTTAAATACATTAAACGGTCTCCTACCATGAAAAATTTTAGCTGTTCGTTTTCAGGATAAGAAATACAATATGTTAACATTGAAGCTAACTTAGCCTTAGGATCATCCATAAAGCCCAGAATTGTAGCACCAGTTTTATTCAACTTTTTTACTGCATCAACCATCTCTTTAGTGTTGCCAGTAACGGAAGAAATGATTACTAAAGTTTTTGTGGTAATTCTTTTATTACCTGTAACAACATATTCAGCTGCATTTTGATAAAAGGTTTCTAAAACACTCCTTTCTTTCATGTGAATGTTAGCCTGCATTCCAGAAGCATAAGTGCCTCCAATTCCCAGCCAACATATATTATCTATTCCTTTTTTAAATAATGGATCAATAACATTGTTAATTTGGCTTCTTAATTTAAGAGCTCCGGTCATACTGTTAACTAATTTTTGCTTGTTAAATTTACGCATTCTTTAAATCTCTTTCTTGCTCAACAATTTTAATTCCTGCACTTGCACCCATTATTGATGCACCAGCGTTTAAAAAGCCCATTGCTTCATCGTAAGTATGGATACCACCCGCAGCTTTTATTTTTATTGCAGGATCTAGAACTCTTTTCATAAGTTTTACATCTTCTATCTTAGCTCCGCCAAAGCTTCTTCCAGTTGAAGTTTTTAAAAAGGCCGGTTTAACCCGATTTGCAATTTCACAAATTTTTTCCTTGGCGGCATCATCACCATCTAATTTACACATCTCAACGATTACTTTGTCTCGAATATTGTGTTGCTTACAAAATTGGGAAATTGTCGACATTTCCTTTTCTATAGCGTCAAAATCTTTATTTTCAACATTTTTTTGGTTTAATGGATAATCTACTTCTTCATAATTTTTGGCAGCATAATCTTCAAACCGCTTCATTTTCTCATCAAGTTCCATTTTGCCTTCAGGAAAATCTATCGCACCAGCAATAATGATGTCAGTATCTTTTAACGATTCTTTAGCGATATCATATTCATTTTCCGGTTTGGCAAAGATTGCTCTAAAATTATATTTCTTTGCTTTCTCCAAGTATTGTTCAAAAGTATCATTTGGATCATCAATATAGTCAATTTTCTTATTAATCATTTTCATACCTCAATTTTTAAATTAATTTAAACACCTAATACTCCCCAAACAGTGAGTAAAACTCCAATGATGGTAGCACCCAATAATTGCCACAAAACATTAATTTTCTTTTTGTTCAGGACATAAAATATATAAAGAACTAATAACGAAAGCACGCCTGGTAATATGCCATCTAAAACACTTTGCAAAGAAGTTGCTGTTTTTCCCGTACCAAATTTTGCTACGACTTTAACAACTACCATGTTTTGAGTCATTGCTCCTATGACCATAACCCCGAGAATACCAGCAGCCTCCTTAAACTTATCCATCAAGCCTGATTTTTGAATTTTATCAAGATAGCTGGTTCCCATATTGTATCCAGCCTTGACTCCAAAATACCTAACGAGGTACGCAGGAATGTTGTATATCAGCAAAAATAAAATTGGCCCGAGAATACTTCCTTTCATTGAAAGAGATGCAGCTACACCAACTGCTAGAACTCTCAAAGTGCCTAAAAACAGTGAGTCTCCTATTCCTGACAATGGACCCATCAATGCAGTTTTAATAGCACTAATAGTAGAAACATCAAAATCTTTATCTTCGGAATTCTTTTCTTCCATTGAAGCCACTACGCCGCCAATAAAAGGAACTAATTGTGGAGTACAATTAAAAAATTCCATCTGCCTTTCAAGTGAATCAATGTATTCTTTTTGATCTTTATGATAAAGCTTCTTCATTAAAGGAGCCATCATATAAGCAAAAGCCAAATGCATTTGTCTCTCATAGTTCCAACCAAATTCCATCGGTAAGGAGCGCCACATTATCTGTCTTAAATCCTTATTGGTTATCTTATTTTCTTTAGAAATCGTCGTCATAGTCGGTATCCTCGTTTGTTGAAGTAGATGTGTTTAAAACAGTCTGTCTTTTATCTGAATGAAATTTAACAATAACAATAATTAGTCCGAATAAAGCAACACCTAATACAGGTACTTTTAGATATGCGGAGAGCAAAAATCCTAGAAAGAAATATGGCAATATGGTTTTATTAATAATCATTTCCAATAAGATAGCAAAACCAATAGCGGGCAACATATTTGCTGCTACTTGTAAACCGTCAATAATGTTTTGCGGAATGACGTTTAATAATGCCTTCATTCCTGCACTTCCAGCATAATAGCCTAAAAAGCACAAAATTCCACGACGCGTACACTCAATCAAGCCAATTCCCCACATAGAAGCTGTTATACCGCCAGGTTTCCCTTCTTTTGCATATCTATCACCAATATGGGCAATTGCTGGAAAAATTACACTTGTTAAATTTCCTATAGCTAATGAAAGCATTGCAATGGGCATAGCAATGGCGATTGCTGCACCAACGCCCTTTCCCAAAGTAATTGCAAAAGCTGTACCTAAAACTCCACCTACAATTACATCTGGAGGTAAATATGCGCCAACTGAAATAGCTCCCATAAATACCAGTTCTAGGGATGCTCCAATAATAATACCTTGAGTTAAATTTCCTAATACCAGACCCACCAAAGGGCCTAAAATAATTGGTCTATTTAACATGTTAGAACCGATTGCAAAATCCAAAGGACCAATAAAACCTACTAGTCCAATCAGTAATGCAGTACCTAAATTACTCATTTTTTCTCCCATCTTTTACTTTAAAAAAGGACTTAGAAATGCTAGTGACTTTCTTTCCACTGCTGCAGGGTTCAAAAAGTATTCAGATTGTCCAAATTCAAACGTAAAATTACCCTGATAATTATTTGAATTAAAAACCTGAAAATCGTCACCAGGATTTCTTTCACCCTCACCCCAACAACGATGACCAACTGGGTTGCCGTCAACAAAATGGCAGTGGATGACTTTAGAGCCAAAAGCAGTAAAATACTGTAAAATAGTTTCACTATTTCTAGCCATTGCTCCCAAATCGATGTTTACTCCAACATTACTTTCAGCAACATCGTCTAAATAGGTTTTCAGATCAACGATTGAATTAACCAAATGAGATTCATCGGGCTGCAAAGCTTCAACAGCAATTTTAATTTGGCAACTGGCAGCATATTCAGCTACTGTTTTCATCATTTCCACCGATCGCTCCCAGGCTTTTTTAGGGTCTTCATCATAAAAGTCCCAACCAGAATTTAATGCAATCATATGAACATCTAACTCTGCAGCAGCATCGATTAAGTTCTTAAAATATGCAATAGATCCATCCCTTAGGTGCTTGCTTTTAGCAGCCAAATTATATAAATTTGGATTACTCTGTTGTGGTGTTAAGCAAATTATTTTTAAATTATGTTCGGCAACATTCTTTTTTATTTGAGAAACATTTTGATGTCCTGTCTCCTCAATCCAAAAGTGTTGTGGGCTTGTCCATAGTTCTATCTGAGTTAAACCGTTTCGGCTAACCGAATCTAAAAAATATTCAAAAGAATAATTTCTATAATAATAATTCATGGCTGCCAAACGACTCTTTGAAATTTTATTATTCATTATTTAGAACCTACATCATTTCCTTGTATAATTCTTTTTTATCATTTGGCACTTGCCTAATCTCAATTTCACAACCTCGATCTACCAGCTCCTTTAATTTACTCTCATCCTCATTTGTGACATTGATAGCTTTACTTATTTGCTTTGTACCATCTGCTGGTTTTGTTCCTCCTAAATTGATATGATCAATTTGAGGATAGGCAGTAGCTAAAGAATAAGCATCTGCCACAGATTCAACAACAATAAATAATTTGTATTTATCGGTCACTCCACTTTTTAGGGCTTTAATTGAATCAGAAATATTTTTAATTACCAACTTAACTCCTTGTGGTTTAGCAAGTTTCATGGCTGTCTTTCGAATCTCGTTATTCGGGACATCGTCATTAGCAATCAGAATACAATCAACTCCTAGTTCCTGAGTCCAAGAAAATGCTACTTGCCCATGTAGCAACCGGTGATCGACTCGCAATAATTTAATCAAATTAATTCCTCCTTATCTGAATCTTGTCCTTACACCAAATAATTAGCAATTATTGTGCCAACTAAGTGTCAAAAAAAAAGCAACCTCATTTGGTCGCTTTTCTGCTTAATTTTGGAGTATTCTTTGACAGTATTTTTAATAATTTATTCTGTCAAAAATCTTCCGTATTTGTAATCTCCAAGTTACTGTTTTGGGTATCAAAAATTAAATCATAAATGTATTTAATTTCAGTAATCGGGATTTTGATATTATATATCCTTTCTAATAGTCGCAGTGACCTTCTAATATTTTTAATAGCTTCCAAGCTTTGAACTGTTTCCTTAAAATTATTGGGTGGTGTTTCTAATATTTGGTTACGAATAATTCTTTCAATCATACAACTAATGTGAACGAATAAAGCCATCATCGTTGTATTAGAAAGTGTTACGTTTAGATATTTCTCCATTAACTTAATACATGAATCAATATTTTTGATGACCTCTTTTGTATCTAAAATTGTTAATGAATTAATAACGCGTTCAATAGTAAAGTTTCTTAGAATAGATTCATTAAAACGATCAAGATCTTTATCAGACAATATTCCATTCAATATTCGTTTTAAAGTTGATAGTTTTGATCCACTTACTAATTCTTCCAAGGAAATGTAAGGAATATTGCAGTATTTAGGATCCGCTGTTCCAATTACGACTAAAACGTTATATTTTCTTTTGAGGGCATTTTCTTGATCCTCTAATTTTAGCCAATTATAGGAGCACGACATTACTTGAACTTTACTTCTTAAAGGTAGACTTTCCTCAACCATTTTTTTAATTTTGTTTGCAGTGCCTACACCCGTTGTACAGCATACTAAAATTACATTTTGTTTAACCATCTTAGGATAAATAATCCGGTAATCATTATGAATTGTCTCATCCATTTTATTGATGATGGATTCAATAGGCTTTCTCTCTTTTATATAATTAGCTACAAACAATGCTAACTGTGTGGAGACATTATTTAATATGACTACCGGAAAATTCAAGTCCATTTGCAATAGTTCAGGAATTTTTTCTAAGGAACCCATATCTACCATTAAAATTAAGCCATTTACCACATGTCTGACATGGATATAGTTGGATACCTTTTTTGCTATCTCCTCCGGTAAAATATCAATTGGCATATCAAAAGAATCAAGTAACGGCTCACCTGCAATTTTATTAACAGTATCGGCAATACTGCTTGCTGTCGAATAACCATGAGCTAAAAGAATACAATGAACTAAGTTTGAACTCTTTTTTCTCTGTGCCCCACTTAGGTAAATAGCTAAAAATAATTTGTCGACATCATCGGTATACAAGTTAAGCATATTATTTACGACATTTAAAATTGTATCTACAACTTCACTTGTATAATTTACTTCATTAATTTCATTAATAATTCTTTTTATTGTTTTACTTTGGTCCTGTGATAATTGCCAATGTTTTTCCTGGCGAAAATAAAAATAATAAGAAATAGCTACAATAATATTGCCATTAAAATCATTTCTTAAATCGTCTTGAAGATAACCAACTTCTTGATTAAGCATTTTTTTAATTAGATTAAGAGGCAATTCACCTTTGTCCATAGTTTTTTTCTTAAAAATAAGATAATCACATAAGTTATTTAATTTTGCAAAAGCCTTTGAGATAAAAGAATTATAAGAAACTTTGTCATATAAAGACAAAATTTCATTCATTGCCTTCTCTATGTAGTTTTTGCTTTCGTAATTATCAACAAAATCTTGAATCTTACTATTTGGTTTAATCAATATATTTTTTTTACTTCGAGACCATATTTCTTTTGAGAAGGAAATACCAGATAATAAAATTCCCTGCGGCAAGTCAGCAAGCTTAACATAAATATTATTTTGATCATTTTTTTCTGCTTTACTAAGAGCACTTGCAACAGAAAGCAAGACATCATTTTTTAATTGACCGATATTACTTTCATATTTAGTATTGGCCAAAGTTAAAAGCACGTGGTTATTAACATTGATATTTTTCTTTATTTTTTTTGCATGTAATATAAAGAAATATATTATTAAAGACCTAATCTCATTAGTTGTTCGATCAGAAAGTGGCGGCATTGTAATTTGAACTGGAATTCGACGAATAAAAGTGGCTAAGAAGCTACTCTTAATATCTTCTGTAGTAGCACAAATTAGTCTTACATTTAGCGACTTCTTTTTAGCTGCTTCACCTAATGGTGCTATTTTTCCGCTATCTAAATAAGAAAATAGTTTTTCCTGTCCTTTAGGATCCAATCTATGAACTTCATCAAGAAATAGCATGCCATTATTTGCTTCATCAAAAAGACCATTGTGGGCAGTTTCAGCACCCGTAAATGAACCTTTAGCATAGCCAAAAAGCGTACTAGTCAATAGCTCTGGATTATCAGCATATTCTGCGCAATTAAAACTAACAAATTTACCATTTGAAGGTATATATCCTTCAGCTACGCAGTAATCAAAGAACTTTCTTGCTATGTAGCTTTTACCTGTTCCTGTTTGACCATTAATCAAAACGGGAAGTCTGCCTGGGTAGGATGCAGCTGCTTTTAGTTTCCTAATCTGACCATATAATGATTGATCATGTCCTATGACACTGGAAAATGTATCAGTTTTTCTTAAGCTTTTAGTTAAGTCCTCTATACTGTCATATTCTTGCTTTAATACTTTATTTGTAGACTTTTTAAGGTTTTCTCGATCTAAAAAAATCACAGGTCTTGTTTTAATCTTAATAATTTTATTTTCACTAACTAACAGGTTAAGGTAATGACTAACTGTGTTCCTTTTAACTCCTAACTTATCAGCCAACTTAGAAGTTGAAAATTGTTTGATATCTTCATATTTTGCCTGATGTATTAAGTTAAACAGCTCTTGTTTTAAATTCATGACAACCCTCCTCCTTTACTATTAAAAGTTATGGTAACGGTTTTACAAAGTCCGTTCAAGAGGAAAAAATAAGTCTTTAAAACTATGATGAAAACTAAAAGGACTAACTCCGATTGAATATCGAAAGTTAGTCCTTAGCTAATAACTTATGAAGTATCCTAATTTTAGGGTTCACATCAAACTATTGGCTGCTTTTATTTATCTTTTTTATTGCTCTTTTGCAGCTAAAACTAAATTCTTTTGAAATTTAACCACTAAACAAATTACGGCTAGCATTAGTGCCAGCAAACCGCTTAAAGAGAAAACATTAAAACCTAAATGACTGACTAAACTAGTCAAAGGATTAATTATCAGTGGACTAACGACTCCACCTACGGAATAAATCGCAACATAAATCCCCAAAGCCATAGAAACACTGTTATCATCGACAATCAGGGAAATCAAATAAGGAAATTGTCCCATTGCGATACTCATCGCTGCTCCTACTATAAAACTGCCAATAAAGACAATTAGTAGTGAATGAAACAGACCTATCAATAAGTATGCAATGCCATATAAACATAATGAAAGAGCAATCGAAGAGTAGCGAAGCCTTTTGCCAATTTTACCCACAAATAAGCCACAGATCATCCCACCAACAAGAGAAATGGTGGATGTTAGAGCTGCTTGTGCAGTGGCACCAAGATTTTCTCGCACTACAAACAAAGAGATATTATTATTTAAAACATTATTAAGTAACATTATCAAAAACGCCCAGAAGGCACTATAAAACACGAATTTGTTTAAATGAATTTTAGTATTAACCCCTTTGGTGTCATTCTGAGAAGCTGTTCCAGTTTCAAAGGGCAGAAGAAGAAATACAATTAGGAGTATTAGCAGTGAAAACAGGTATATCCAGTAATTATTAATCCAGCTGCTTGAAGCTGCCAGTTGACCTCCGCCCATGATAAAGACCATGCCACCAATATTAATAAAAGTTGTAGATAACCCCATAGTAGATTCACGGTCACTTTGAGGCAGCAATTGTGCGATTAAAACTTGAGTTAAATTGGTGCAGGCTCCTTGACCTAAACCCACTAAACATGAACAAAAAAGTAAAAACTCAAAATTCGTGTGCAGCATTAGTGGCAATAACCCACCAATTGTCACCAAACAAATTGAAACAAGGGTCAACACTTTTAAATTAACTTTATTTGCTGTCAATTTACCAATGATTATTCCCGCAAGCATCATAAATAAATTTGGTAAAGATGTCAGCATTTGTACACTAGTATTGTTAAGGGTAAAAAATTTAGCAATGGCAGCGTAAGATGGGGTAATAGCTAAAGATGCCATGCCAATCATACTAACCGCTAAGATACCTATACGAATTTTTGAAACAGAAACTCTTTTAGCACTATTCATTGATATTCACCGCGTTTTAGTAATACTTTGAATGGCATTTCTACCTGAAAATACGGCATACCCTGCTGTACTTCCTGGTAAAGTGACAGCGTAAGTATCACCAACAAGCATCCCTGCAGCATCATTGCCAACAGCATAAACTCCGGTAAGTGGATAACCATAGGAATTTAAAACGGTATTATTATTATCAACACGAATACCACCAATTGCACATGCCATACCAATACCCAATTCTACTGCATAATTAGGACCATCTTTTAAAGCTGTCATGTATGCGGGAGCTTTACCAAAATCGGTATCAGTTCCTTTAGCCACTAAGTCGTTATAACGCCCAATTGTTTGTGGCAAATTGGGCAAATTCAATTTTTCTGCTAATTCAGCCAGAGTGTCGGATTTGGTCAAGTACTTATCACCATTCTGTAAGTCACGCGTAATTTCTTCTTGTAAATGTTCGAATTTTTCAGGTGAAACCGGTGAATTGCCTACTTCTTTGTAAAGGCCGACATTAGTTAAATGGTTAACCGTTTCTTGATTAAGGATTGAAAAAGTTCTTGACTGGGTTAAAAGGGCGCTGCCCGCATGACACATATTGTCATTGACATCTTCATTAACAAAGCGTTCACCTTGCTCATTCACCCATAAAATTGCCTCTTGAGTCGCTGCTGCTGCCAATTGTTCAGGCATATGAACAAAAGGTGGACGTGTTTTATCCAAAATAGCACCACCACCATATTGAATAGCCCCCATCTGATAGTGTTCAGCTCCAGCCTGCCATGCTAGTTTCATGCCGTCTCCGGTAGATTTGCCATCACTAACTGACAGCAAACGTTCAGTTGCAGGAGTCCGTTTCTTAATCAAATCCGGATTATCCACATAGCCACCTGTAGCTAAAATCACGTTAGTTGCAGTTAATTCTCTAAACTGTCCTGTAGCCTCATTTTTAATAACTAGACCACTGACATGACCATTATGTTGTAAAATTTTTTGCGCACTAATGCTAGTCACAATTTCCACGCCAAAAGCTTTAGCCTGAGGTATTAACTTTGCTATCACAGCATGACCACCACCGGCAAAAGTATGAATCGTAGGCCAGCTTTTACCTTGAGGACCAACTTTACTATACTCAACTCCAAGGGAATGAAGCCAGTCAATTACTGAACCACTTTGACTAATATATTTTCTCAAATGAGGGGCACTAGCTTCATAGTGGGAATAGTTCAGTTCATCTTGGAGCAATTTGGTAGGATCAATCTTAATACCTTTTTCTTTTTGCAAAAAGCTGTCGACTCCCATTGCGCCTTCAACATAGTTGCCGTCACCGCCAAGTGTCCTGCCTTTTTCAATTACCAAGGTCTTAATACCCTGCTCGCCAGCACTGACAGCTGCTGCCAAACCGCTAAGCCCGCCACCAACAATTACTAGGTTATATTCGGAATTTTTAGGAAACATAAATTTTCTCCCCTACTTCAGGCCGACTGAAACGCCGCCGTCGCTTAGAATTGTCTGACCGGTCATAAATGTGGCTTCACTAGCTACAAAAACAAAGACTTTAGCAACTTCAGCAGCGGTTTCTGCCCTCTTCATTGGTACAGTCGGTAAAACTTTCTCCAAAAAGCCGCCTTCGTTAAGTGGGGTTTTAGTTAGACCGGGAGCAACACTATTAACACGAATATTTTTGTCAGCATAATCAATCGCCGCAGCTTGAGTCATACCAATAATGCCATTTTTGGCTGCATTATAAGCGCCCATACCACCAGGATTATAAATGCTGCCTAAAGCACTGGTATTGACGATTGAGCCATAGCCTTGTTTTAAGAACAGTTTGATTTCCTCACGCATACATAAGAAGGTCCCACGCAAGTCCAAATTAATCGTATTATCAAAATCTTCATCAGTCAGTTCGGCAAATGGCTTCAAAACGCCACCGCCAGCGTTATTCATTACATAATCAATCTTACCGTAATCGGAAACGATAGTTTGTAACCCATTCTTAATACTGTCTTTATCCATGACGTTCAAAATCAAGCCGGTAATCTTACCGTTATATTTTTCATTCATTTCAGCAGCAACGTCCAGCACTTTCTTGTTATAGTCAGTTAAAATGACATCGCTACCTTGCTTAGCAAATTCTTCACTAATAGCATAGCCAATACCTTGAGCAGCTCCAGTAACAACAGCAACTTTTCCTTCTAACATTTTTCTTTTTCTCCTAATTTAAACTCTTAATTGCTTCTTCTGCAGCAATCCAGCCGGAAACAAAGGCAAAGCCGTTAGCAATACCTTCATAGCTCGGGTAGCCATCAGAATATAAGCCGTTAACATTATTACCAACAATATATAAATCTTTAAGTGGAGTGCCATCTTCTTTTACCGGCTGACAGTTACGATCAACATTGACACCGTCTAATGTTCCTAAAATTGCGCAGTGCTCAATTATTGCGTAAAACGGTCCTTCTTGAACGTCAAACAATAATTCAGCAGCCGGCTTTAAGAAAGTGTCGTCCTCTTTCTGCTTAACGGCCTGGTTATAAGAATTGACACTTCTTTCAAGTGAAACATAAGGCAATTGCAGCTTTTGGGCCAGTTCCTTTAAGCTGTCTGCTTTTACTACTTCACCCGTTTTAACCGTGTTATCAAAGTCTGTTTGAATATTAGGTAAAGGCCCCACAGTTGTTCTTGGGGTTTGCCCCACGTCACAGAACTGTCTTTCAAAAGTGTCTTCAAGATTAACCTCTTTTTGCTTAAAAGTGTCTAAAGTCTTTTGGTCCAGTAAAACGTAGTAGATACCGTTAACGTTATGGGCAGCATTGCCCCACATAGCAAAATCATAAACTACATCCTCGTTTACAAAACGATTAGCGGTTTGATCCAGCCACAGCAATGGTAAATTGGTTAGAGTTTCAACCGCACTGTCTCTTTTCATAGGATTAATACTCATGCTTGGTGCACAGCCATGGGCAAAAAGAACTGGGCGGTGACGACAATCTGCACCTAATTTATGCGTTAATCTAATTCCCGTACCCGTAGATTTGCGCTCTCCCAGGTTCAAAAGTGCGTTAGTATCTGAAAAATTGGCTGTCATCATTTCCTGACTGCCGCAATAGCCGCCATCAGCAAATATTACTTTTTTAGCAGCAATTCTAATCTCTTCACCATCTTTATTTTTAGCAATAACTGCTTTTAAGCCATTATCATATTCCAGATCGACAGCTGCAGTTTCCAACATTACCTTATTGCCAGCTGCGGTAAATTTATCCGGTAATTTATCCCAGTTAGTCATTTTCTCTTTAAAATTATTAAATTTATGGTAGACCAGTGGATCATTTAAGTGTGCTTTTTGTTCGCTTTGTTCCACAGTTACCGGTAAACCCATTTCTGCTAAACGATCGATATTGGAACCTGACTTTTTTAAAAATCGCGCCAATAGTTCACCATTAACAAAGAAGTGGTTGTAATCTGTTAATCCGTTAAAAGCTTCACGATAGCCATAATTTACGTGTCGCTTTTTTTGTTCAGTGGAATTAATAGCAAAAACTCCATGAGCACCAAATTTGCCGGCACCTCCGACTTTGTTACCTTTTTCTAAAAGTACAAATGGCACATGCTTTTGATAAAGTTCAAAACAAGCTGAAATTCCAGCCGATCCTGAGCCAACAACTACGACATCAGTTGAAAAAGAATTCAATGTAACATCACCCTTTCTGATATTTTGTGATTTTTATTACAATTGAATTCTATGTCAATTTAGATCAAAGCGCTAACACATAAAAGTTATCAGCGATAAGTTAAAGTTGTCACATGCTTAAGCATTTTACCGAATTTAGTTGAAACCATTGAATTCATTGCTATTACCACATTAAAAGTTTTTTGCAATTGAACTGGCGATAAACGCTCAATATTATTGCAGTTTTGCGGTAAATTAAATGATTCCGGTACGATTGTGATACCACCATTGAAGTTGACATTTAAACATCCAGCGGCAAAGCTGTTGACCTCAGACACTTCTTTATATTTCCAACCATTTTGACAGTAGATTTTAAGCATAGCAAGCTGAATATCAGTAATACCAGTTGATTTCCAGTTTTGCATATAAAGCATACTGTTCTCAGCGAGCTGCTGCTCATCCCCGTGATATTGTCTTAGTTCATCTTTATTTAGCAGTAAGTCAAAACTAGTTTTCCTAAAAGGTAGACTGTCTATTTTATTATTACCGGCAAAAGCTAAGTCAAATCCAACCAGTATGTCATAATTACCATTAATCAATCTTTTGATGCAAGAATCAAAATTTTCTTCGTCAAAATTTGGCTGACAAATATCTGGTATTTTTGAAGCAAATAATGCAGCGTCATTTTCAAAGCCTTGCAAAAAATGGACACGTAACAGCTTCTCCGGGTTAGGATCCGGGTGGTGCCAAATTTCACTGTACAAATTAATAATTTCTACGCTGCGTTTATAAAAAACTTCTCCTACTGGCGTTAACGAGAATTTACCAGCAGAACGGTTAAGCAATTTTTGACCCAACTCATCTTCTAATTTTTTAATAGCTGAACTGACAGCTGTTTCTGAAACATAATTTCTCCTCGCTGCTGAAATGAAGCCATGCGTTTGAACGACATCAACGAAATATTTTACGGGCATTAAGTTATAATTCATTTTGCACCTATGCTGTTTAACACAAATTACTTTTTTCACATTTATCATATAAAAAATTTAGTCAATTTTAAACCGCATTCAATAGAAAAGTAGCATTAATTATCAAATATACCTTAACTGTTGGTAATTATGGCAAAAGTAAAGTAAAATGTTTAAGGATTAAAAAAGGAGTGGCATAATGTCTAGACTTGAAAAGCCCGTAGTGATTGGTATTACCGGTGGTTCAGGCAGCGGGAAAACTACCATTGCGCAAAAAATTGTTGCCCAAATGCAAGAGAATGAACACGTTTTGATTATGACTCAGGATTCATATTACAAAGATA
Organism: Lactobacillus melliventris; assembly: GCF_013346935.1. GTDB lineage: Bacteria > Bacillota > Bacilli > Lactobacillales > Lactobacillaceae > Lactobacillus. Next base: position 16,259 of record NZ_JAAEEB010000012.1, on the reverse strand, counting down.
ATACCGGGATTCCTATGAGTGAAAGAAAGAACATCAACTATGATCACCCAGATGCTTTTGATGTTCCTTTGCTTAGAAAACAGTTGCAAGACTTATTAAATTATCGGTCAGTCGAGATGCCGGTTTACGATTTTAAAGAACATACCCGTAGTCAAAAGACCATTCATACTGAGCCTGCCGATATCATTATTCTTGAAGGAATTTTGGTTTTAGCTAACAAAAAAATTCGTGATTTGATGGATATTAAAGTTTACGTTGACACAGATGACGATATTCGCTTTATTAGACGTTTAGAACGTGATCTAAATGAGAGAGGCCGGTCCATTGACTCTGTGATTGAACAATATTTAAGCACAGTTAAGCCGATGTATCATCAATTTATTGAGCCAACCAAGCGCTATGCGGATATTATTGTTCCAGAAGGCGGTAAAAATGATGTGGCGATTGATATGCTTACAACTAAGGTACACTCAATTTTAAGTAAAAAAGAAAAATAAAAAAGGAGTAATTGCTTCAAGTGATATGACCCCCAAAAATTTGTCCTAATTTTAGGGTTCACATCAAAGAGCAATGCTCCTTTTTAAATAATTAAGCTATTTTTGGCTTTAATGCTTTATCAAATAAATTCGTAATCAGCTTAACTAAAACGCCATCAAAAACCAGAGCAGAAATGATATTAGTAATAAGCATTACGACTTGTACTTGCATACTGAATTTGCTCCAGCCATATAAAATATACGAGGGAATAAAACAGCCAAAGGAAGCAAAAAACGCACCAGTTAAGACGCTTTTCCAAGTGAAATTTTGATAACGCTCTTTTTTAGGGAAAAAGCCGATTTCATTAGTGGCACCTTGGATAATTCCGGAAAGAATCGTAGTAGCGCCCCACTGACCGCCTATGGCCATTTCAACCACAGAAGCAAGTAATTCACCAATCGTACCGGATCCTGCAGTAGGAACAAAGTACATCGCTAAAGGTCCAGCCATAAGCCATAAACCAGTAAAAACAGTATCAGTCACTGGTGCGAAACCTGTCGGCACCAACAACATTTTTATTAAATTAAAAGCCCAGTTAAAGCCATAGGTATAAATGACTCCCATAATAATTCCAATTAACGCAATTAAAATAATCGACTTTACATTCCATTTTGAAGTTCTAGTAAACATAAAAAAATACTCCTAACTTTACATGTCAGTAGGAGTATCATTATTACCTAATTTTACACTTCCCTAACGCAGGTATTGTCCCGATCAGGTTCAGAGGGTATTTCTCAGCTTTTTGGCACCCCTAGTGACTGCTATTCAATTTTTACTATTATATCATACTTTAACTAAATTTGCTCCTTATTTTAGACAATTAATGTAGTTAATGACATTAAAATTGACTAAAACTTGCCAGTTTTTCTTTAGTTAAATCACGAATAATAGCAAGCGTCAAAGCAACAGATGCTTTAAAATCTGAATAAGCACTAAAACAATATGGAGAATGTTCATAACGAACAGGAATACCAATCACAATGGTTGGTGCGCCATTTTCATAATAAATTGCCGCGCCATCTTGGCCACCACCAGTGCGAACAGAACGAGTGTACGGAATATTATTCTTATCAGCCAAATCGCAGGCATACTGTTGAAATTTAGGATTAGGCAAAAACGAAGTATCCATGTCACGTAACATCGGTCCCCTTTTCAATCCAGTTTGTGACAACCATTCTGGGGTAAAGGTATCATCTGCTGGACAGGATTCAAGAACAATCGCTAAATCAGGCTTTACTGCACGCGCTGTCACATACGCCCCGCGCAGACCGACTTCTTCCTGGCTGGAAAGTGCTGCAACAACGTTAAATGCAGTTGGTTCATCTTTTAAATTGTCTAAAACGTCAGCCATGGCAGCAGCGCCAAAGCGGTCATCAAAATCTTTGCCGAAAAACAAACCAGACTTTTCATTGTATTCACATTTAACATCCACAAAAATAGGACAACCAGTATCAATTTGATAATCATTAATTGTTTCGGCACGTGAACTGGAACCAACGTCAATTGACATATCGGCTACGTCCGGTACATTATTTTTTTCGGCTGCAGTCATAAAATGAGGTGGTTTAGTAGCCACAACACCGGGAACATATTCACCTGCACGATTTTTGATTTTTACGCGCAGAGTAGGAATATTATATTTAACCCAGCCGCCAAGGGGTACAAACTTAATCATGCCATTAGGACGGACAGCTTGAGTAATAAAGCCAACAGCATCTGAATGTGCATCCAGTTGAATCACTGGCCGACCTGGTTGGTTTTCTTTTTTGCTGGCATACACATTGAGCATACCATCAACTTTCACGTCAGCGAAATCTTGAACAGTATCGGTAAATAGTTTAACAAATTCTCCTTCAAAACCAGAGGTGGAATTGGCATCAGAAAAAGCCTTGAGCATTTTAATTTCTTGTTGTTTTTGCATTTTTTTACCTTTCACTAAAAATATCTTATTCTTTAATTTTACCAAAAACTGAGGTTGCACGTTAAAAATTTAAGCAAATTGAGAATTATCTTACTGCTTTTAGCAATATAGCTACTTTTTGTACGTAATTGACTGCTAAAAAAGTGAAAATAGTTAAAAATGGTCTGTTTTTTTAGCAAAAAAATGATATAATCGAAATATTAGGAATTTAAATTGTTTTACAATGAAGGGTAGATAAATGCCAAAAAACGACAATATTAATAATATTATTGATCATAAATTGTTTAGTGAAGATGACATTCACCAAATGTGTGTTAAGTTAGGAAAGCAGCTTACTAACGATTATGCTGGTAAGAAACCGTTAATCGTTGGTGCTCTCAAAGGTGCTGTTTTCTTTTTAACTGATTTGGTTAGAGAAATGGACGTCAAAGCTGAAATTGATTTTCTCGATGTCTCAAGCTATGGTAATGAAATGGAGTCTTCCGGGAAAGTTAAGCTAGTTTCTGATTTAGCATCTGATGTGAAAGATCGTGATGTTTTAATCGTTGAAGACATTGTTGACACTGGTTTAACTTTAGATTTTATGAAAAAGTTGCTTGAAAAACGTGGGGCAAAAAGCGTTAAATGCTGCGTTTTACTTAACAAGGAAGCAAATCGTAACGTTGATGTTGATGTTGAATATTATGGTTCAAAGGTTGGTAATGAGTTTGTAGTAGGCTACGGACTTGATTTCATGAATTATTACCGTAACCTGCGTTACATTGGTGTACTAAAACCCGAAATTATTAAACTGGTTAACAATAAATAAAAAAAGAGTTGTCTTGAGGACAACTCTTTTTAATTGCCTTTATTCTTCTTGAGACTCTTGTGCTTTATCGTTAATATTTTTAACGATAAACCAGCGCATGAAACCCTGTTCGATATCATCGAGCTTAAATTCAAAACCCTCTAATTTAACTTTCTCGCCTTTTTTTAAGTCCGGATAGTGTTCCATCATATAGCCACCGATGGTGATAATATCACTATCCTGGAAACTTTTTAAGTCAGTCTTAAAATATCTGGCAAAATCATATAGGGTCGTTTTGCCCGATACATGAATATTACCTTGCTCATCTCTAATTATATAATCATCAGAAACGTCATCTATTTCATCTTTAACCGTACCAAACAGTTCCTCATAGATATCCTTATCCGTGACTATTCCACTGGTACCGCCATATTCATCCACCACCAAAACGATTGGCGTGTGCTTTTTAATCATTAACTGCAAAATATCTTGGATTGGCATGGATTCAGGCACTGTAATCATTGTTCTAATAATACGTGTAACTGGCACCTTGTCGTCAATCTGGCTCTGTTGGATAACATCAAAGGCATAGATGTAACCAACAATATCATCTTTGTTATTGTCGCGAACAACCGGAATTCTACTTGAACCTTCATCCAAGTACAATTTAAGGGCTTGCCTGATAGAATCAGTTGAATTGATAACCACCAACCGCGTTCTATCGGTCATAATATCTTTGGCTATTTTATCATTCAGCTCAAAAGCACGCTTCATATATGTCAGATCATTTTTATCAAGCGAGCCACCATGAACGGCTTTCCGCGATAGTTTAATGATTTCTGACTGCGAGTAAACCTGATTTTCTTCATCAGCTGGCTCAAAACCCAACATTTTCAGTAAACCATTTGAACTAGCATTAAGCAGCCACACAAACGGATAAACTAGGGTGTGGAAAAGCTGCAAAGGGGTCACAATTTTAAGCAAGATTTTTACTGGCATGTCAATTGCAATATTCTTAGGTACAATTTCTGTAACTACAACTTCTAAGTAAGTTAACAAAATTACACCTAAAATCGCACTTAGTGAACGAATTACCGCATGATTAAGTTCTAATAAATTAAATGCTCTTTCAAATATTGCAGCCAAAGTATCCGCTGAAAACCAGCCCAAAACTACACCAACTAAAGTAGTTCCAACCTGTGTCGTTGAAAGGTATTCATTTAAATTATGAGTCATGTGCAAAGCGCGCTTTACTTTGCGCTGGTTGCCAATTTTATTAGACAACATATCTTCAAGCTGGCTGGGCCTGGTTTGAACCAAAGCAAATTCTGCAGCAACAAAGAATGATGCAAAAACAAAAATAACTAAAGTTGCTATTAAATTAGTAACTATTTGGGCTGTACTCAAAATCTATATCATCCTTATCAGTATAACCGTGAAAATTTCCTATTAAACATTTTATCATTAATAGCGCTTTATTTAAATTGAAGTACTTGTCTATTTAACTAATTTATATATTTTTTTGAATGGCAGACGATCAGGATAAAATTTGGGGTCATTAACCTCAGCTGCATTATCTTGATATCCTAACCCAATTGCCATACCAATAAGCTCATCTTCCGGAATTTTGCCATATTTCCGCACTAATTCAGGATAAGACACCATTGAATGTGCCGGCATAATTGCTAATCCGGCATTAAGTGCCAGCAACATGATGCTTTGTGAAAAAATCCCTAAATCATAAACAGACCAAATGGGAGAATTTCTGGGAATCGTAAGAAATGCCACATCCTGGGCATTAAACATATTGTTATTTGATTCTGTAAATAATTCCATTTTATTATTGAAAAAATATGGTTGTGAAGCTCCAACTGCAGCCATATTTTGACTGGGATATGAATCCCAATCAAGTGACAGCATTTTGACAAAATCTTCATGAGGCTCAACATTGTTCTCTATTTGAGCTTTGACCTCTTTTTTTAAACCAGCAAGTGCGTTACCAGTTAACATATATACCTTCCAAGGTTGCGAGTTAAGCAGTGACGGGGATAATTGTGCCCTTTTAATAATATTAGCAAGTAACTCTTCCTTAACTTTTCTATTAGTAAACTTGCGAGTAACTCGTTCATGGTTATAAACTTTATCAAATTCCATTACGACTCAAATCCTTACATACAAATAGCATTATCAAACACTCTACTTATTAAACAAAATCTCTCTAAAATTTTAAAAACAGGTAGAATTAATCAAAAACTCTCGTTTTTTGCTATACTCACTTGTTTACACTTTATATAAAGCTATAAATTAAAGTATTACTATCTAATAAATTCAGTCATATAAACATTAATTATATTAATAAATTATACACAATATTGCAAAGGTATTCAGTAAGATTAACTGAATATTTCTAGCAAAATTGTTCTAAGGACAACTTTTGTTTAGAGCATAAAAGCTTTTGATGGTTATTTTACACTATATTGGTATCGCTTAATTTTATATAAATAAACAAGCGTTGATAAGTTGCTAATTTTAAAACAAATGCATAATTAAAAAACAGTTCAACTAGAAAACTAATTAAACCGTTCTTAAAATTTATATTGCCTACGTAATTCACGCTCTTGATCACGCTTTTTAATGGTCTCACGTTTATCATATTTTTTCTTTCCTTGGCCAACACCAATAAGAACTTTAGCAAAACCATGTTTAAGATAAACCTTCAAAGGGATAATTGCAATACCCCGCGTAGATTGGTCTTTAGCAAGTCGCTGAAGCTGCTTTTTATGCAAAAGTAATCTTCTTGAACGAAGAGGCTCATGGTTATAACGATTACCTTGTTTATATTCACTAATGTGGACATTCTCCAGAAAAGCCGAACCATTTATAACTTGTACATAGCCATCGCGCAAGTTAATACGTCTTGCCCGCACGGATTTAATTTCTGTACCTGTTAAGGCAATACCGGCTTCATATGTATCCTTAATAAAATAGTCATGATGTGCTTTTTTATTCTGAGCAATTAAATTCTCATTTTTTTCTTTTTTCAATTTTTCAACCTAATGTTTATATCTACTTAAATGTGGATGATTGCCATTTTTTTGAAAATTGTTACGGTAGTGTCCTTTATGTGCGTGATCATTGCGAAAACCCCGATTGCCTCGCCTTTCAGTTTTAACGCCGCGGTTATTGTGAGGCTTTTTAGGGGCATTGGGATCATAAATTTCAAAGTCCAGTTGATGCTGTTCAACATTAGCATTTGTCAGAGTGACCTTAAGCGGCATCCCTACGTGGAACTGTTTATGAGTCCCGCGACCAGTTAATGTCATGCTTTTTTCATTATAATTATAAAAATCATCTGTTAAATTAGAAATGTGAATAAGTCCCTCTACCGTGTTTGGAAGTTGAATAAACATACCAAAGCTGGTTACAGATGACACTACAGCATCAAAGTGATCCCCCACTTTATCAGCCATAAATTCGGTCATCTTTAGATCATTAACTTCTCTTTCAGTATCAACGGAAACTCGTTCCTGAGTTGAAGTTTGATCGGCCACATCTGGCAAATAGCTGGCAAAATGGTCCTGCGTTTTCTTGTCAGTCCCTTTTTCACTATAAGCATGAATCATCCTGTGAACCATCAGATCTGAATACCTTCTGATTGGTGAAGTAAAGTGGGTATAGAACTTAGCTGCCAAACCAAAGTGCCCTAAAGGTTCTTCTGAATAATGTGCCTGCTTCAAGCTGCGCAGCATCATCATTTGGACCACAGCTTCTTCCGGAGTACCTGTAGTTTTAGCAACTACTTTTTGTAAATCAATTGGCTTAACATGGTTTGGATCAGCTGTAATATGTAAGCCAAATGCACTACAAAACTCAAAGAAGCTCTTAATCCGCTCACCATCAGGAGTTTCATGCACACGGTATAAAAACGGAACGTGCTTACGATAAAAATCTTCCGCAACAGTTTCATTAGCCAGGAGCATAAAGGATTCAATCATCTTTTCAGCTATTCCGCGATCGTGTAACACAATATCCGTTGGTTTACCCTGATCATCCACAACAATCTTTGCTTCAGGTTCTTCAAAGTCAATTGCACCACGTTGATGCCTCTGCTGGTATAAAATATTGTGCAGTTCAGCCATATCCTGCAGCATAGGAGCAAGCTTAACATATTTTTCTTCAAGCTCTTCATGATTATCAGGATCTAAAACTTTATTAACATTGTTATATGTCATCCGGCCATGTGATCTCATTACCGAAGGATGAATACGATAATTAACCCTCTGTCCTTCCGGGGAAATTTCCATTTCACAGGATAATACTAAACGATCTTGACCTTCGTTGAGGGAGCATATCCCATTTGAAAGCCTAAAAGGCAACATTGGAATAACACGATCAACTAAATAAGTACTGTTGCCTCTGGTAAAAGCTTCCTTATCCAAAGGAGAATTTTCTGTCACATAGTGAGCAACATCAGCGATATGAACACCTAAATGATAGTTACCGTTAGGCAATTTCCATAACACGACTGCATCATCAAAGTCTTTAGAATCATCACCATCAATTGTAACAGCAGGCTGGTCCCTAATATCCTCACGGTTTGCCATTTCAGCTTCAGTTACGTGATCTGGAATGGCGTTAGATTGAGCAAGGGCATCATCGGACCATTCAGTTCTAACGTCATGCTCTGAAACGATTGCCATAATGTCAACGCCCGGCAAATTTTTGTTACCAATAACATTGGTAACAACACCAGTCATTGAATCAGGATTGTTCTTGTCAGGATAACTAGCAATAGCTACTTTAACAATGTCCTGCTTTTGCGGATGTAGACCATCTTGGCTGATATAAACCCGATAATTAGCCAGCTTTTTATTTGAACTTAAAACATAACCAATAAAATGACTAATTTTCACTTGGGCATCGGTCATTGGATAAAATTCACCCACAAGTGTCTTGGTCCCCCGCTCAAGAATTTGCTCTACTTGACCTTCAGGGCCCTTACCATTCCAGGGATTACCACCAGCAGTAATTTTAACCTTAACACTGTCTCCGTCAACAGCATATTCAGTATAGTCGCGAGCAATAAAAATATCATCCGCATCTTCATCATCAAGTTTGACGAAGCCAAAACCCTTACTGTTGGCTTTAAATATGCCCTCAACTTCAGTATTTTCCTGTGCTAATTGGTAGTGACCCTTACCATCAGTAATTATTTTCTTTTTTTGCTCTAAATAAGATAGTGCTTTGACCATATCAGAAAAACTGCCAAGTCTGTCTCTACGTAACATACGGTCAATTTGTTCTACTTGATATTGTTTTTTAGGATTACGACGAAAAATCTCTAAAACATTAGCTAAAATGCTCTCGTTTTGTGCCATGCACTTTTAACTCCATTTCCTCATTAAAAAGATAAAAAAAGTCCTCCCATCGCTTGATCGGGAGGAACCATTAGTTATTTTGAAGACAAATAAGCTAATACAATAGCAAAAGCGAAAAAGAGAACCAGTAATACAGAGGTTACTTTTTCCATAAATGCTTCAAAACCACGTTTCTTCGTTTGACCACTAAAAACTGCACCGCCAGAGAGTGCATTCAATGCATCTTGCTGTTTTTGCGGCTGCATCATTGTCGCAATAATGATTAAGATTGAAACAATAATTAGTAGCGTCATAAATAAATTGTACAATGCGCTGCCTCCAATATACAGATACGTTACTGGTAAATTTTAGCACAAAATAGATTTAATTTCGAGTTTTATTTTTCGAGCTCCGGAGCATCGGTTTTAAATTTATTTTGTGTGGTTTTCTGATGATTTTTATACCACAGAGAAGTTTTATTTTTTGAATACAGTTTTTTCAGAGCCTTTTGCTCATTATAGTCGTAATCTTGCGGTTTGACCTTTTTAAACCATTTGGGATGGTAAAAACGTAAAAGATTGCCGGCGATAACACGGTCAGATAATGAAAGCTGAGTTGTTACTTTGTTTGATATTGCCACCAGCTCAGTCTTTAATTTCTTATCTGGCTTAATTATTTCCTCACCTGTTTTAGTGTCATAATAGGTGCTGCCAACTTTGGCATATAACGGTGTGATGAAGTCACCGTTACGCTGTGCAACTATCTGTGGCGCCTTTTTACTTAACAAGTCATGACCAAACTGGATCGTTTTCTGGTTCTTAATTCCCAGCAAATTAAGCAGTGTAGGTAGTACATCAATTTCACCACCATAAGTTTTTTTTACGCCACCCTTTAGACCTCTCATATGGAACATTAAGGGAACCCGTTGGAACTTTAAATTATCGAAATTAGTAAATTCATCTTGGTTAAGTAGCTCTGCGCTAGCCTTGTGGTGATTACCGGAAATACCATAATGATCGCCATAAAAGACCAGCAAAGTGTTTTTAGCTAAACCTGTTTTTTGCAGCCACCGCATTAATTGACCAATCGCCTGGTCGAGATAATGGGCAGTTTGAACGTAACCATCAACCGTTTCATCACCAGTTTCAGTCTTAGCAATTGACTGATTTTTCTTATCTAAATCATAAGGATAATGATTGGTAACCGTTATTAATTTAAGATAAAAGGGTTGTGGCAAACGTTCGATATATTTAATAGACTGGGAGAAGAAAATCTTATCTTTTAAACCATAGCCGATGTAATATTTGGGCTTATTCTGATAATAAGAAAGCGGCATGAAGTACTCATAACCAAATTGTTTATAAGCATTATTGCGGTTCCAAAAAGAACCAGCACCACCGTGCATAACCGCCGTAGTGTATCCACCTTGCTGACTTAAAATTGCAGGAGCGCTCTCAAACGTATTTGAAGTACCATAACTGGACATTGCTGAACCAGACTGCAAACCAAAAAGAGAATTTTCCAGCATCATTTCAGCGTCCGACGTTTTTCCTTGTCCAACTTGATTGTAAAAATTGGAGAAGCTAAGCGTATTCTTGGCGTGATAGAGTTTATTTAAATTAGGAGTGACCTCTTTGCCTTTCCATTTGTACCCTATTAAAAATTGCTGAAAGCTCTCAAGGTGAATAACCATCACGTTTTTGCCCTTGGCTACTCCGGTATACGCACTATTGGGTTTGACATAATTAAGCTTCAAGTACTTTTTGACTGCTTGCAAATCAGAAACATTTGCTTTAGCCATTTGTTCACTTGTTTGTGCAGTCTTAAAAGCATCATAAACGGCATATTCATTCATACCCAAATATTTAACAATGTAACTGTTGTCAAAAGTTCTCGTCAATAAACCAGGGCGATCTTTTTGGGCCATCATCAAATTGATCCCTATCAGCAGAACTGCGATACTTTCAAGTAAAAGATTAAATTTAAGTTTTAATGGCCGTAAATCGTACTTAACTATTTTGCTAACCATCAAAATAATGACAAAAGCAATATCAATAAAAGTTAAAAAATCAGTTGCCCGGGTAATCCCAACAATACTTTTACCTAAATTATCCGCGGTTGAACCGGAAGTCTTAATAATTGATAACGACAAAAAATTAGAAAATTCTCGATAATAAAGGATGTTGGCAAATAACCATAAACTAAGTACAAAATCAGTTGCAATCAGAATCCAATATGATTTTCTGCCTTTAAAGAAAAGACTAATGCCTAATAATAGCAAGCCCGCTGGTAAAGGATTTAAAAACAACAGAAAATTCTGCATTGCTCCTTCAGCACCGAGATTAAATTTTGTCAGATAAATAACGTAAGTCTTTAACCAAAAGGTCACTAAAACAATAGTAAAAAAGCCTAGTTTGGTTTGTGTCAGCCATTGTAGAAAAGACTTGATCCGTGTCATCTTATTCTCCTCTCACTAAGCTTATATCTTACCCTTAACTGCAATTATAAGTAGGGATTTTAATAAAAATTAATTATTTGACGGGCTCACTACTTTTTTAGGTTTTAAAATCCAGCCAAAAATTCCCAAGATCATGCCAAAGAAATAGGTCACAAACCGCCACAAAAACATCCCTACAATTAAGGTGCCATTGGAGGAAATAAAGGTTGAAAATAAAGTCTGAAAACTGTATTCCGCTCCCCCTGATGCTCCCGGAATTGGTATTATCGCCATAAACATGATAATCATAATATTCATTTGTGTTACGCTCGCCCAATCTGCTGGTACGTTTAATGTTACTAAAGTCATGTAAGGGATGGAATAAAAACATAGTAATTGTAAAACGGTCAGTATGCCACATACAATTAACTTCTTTTTTTCCTTTTTTAATTTTTGGCTTTCACCATAAAAAGTATCAATCTTTTCAAGCGTGTTTTGGCGCCAAACACTAACTCGATCTTGCTTAATAAATTTAGCCAGCAAGTTCATAATCCAGTTAGCAGCGTTTTTGGTCCAGTTATAGGCAAACAAAATTGCAAGCAAAAAGATGATCGAACCTACATGAATCAAAAAGCCAATGGCAATGAAAATGGCCAAACCGGCAAACTTAGTTGCGACCAAGTGAAAGCCGGTAATAATTGTCGTGACATATGCCAAAAACACTACAATTTGGTAGATAATGAACTTCATAAGCAAAAGTGAAGTTGCGCGTCCCCCTTCAATACCCATTTGCACCATTGCAGCTAATTGCGAAGGCTGGCCTCCAGTTGACATCGGGGTGATCGCATTAAAAAGGGCCTGAATTAAAGGAATTCTGAAAAAAGACCATTCCGAGCGCTTGGGTTCATTTTTACGTTTACTTAAAACAGCTAAAATACTGGCCTCAAAAACATAGGAAAGAAGCATTAAGCCGAACACCAAAATTAAGGCAATAACATTGATATTACGAGTTGCCTGTTCTAACTGGGCAATGGGAGTCGATCTTAAATCAACGTATAAAACAATACCACTGATTAAAAGAACGACGGCAACGCCCCACAAGTGCTTTTTATTCATTAGCGAATTTGTCCTAATTTCCGGCCAATTTCATATTGCTCGTGGTAAAAATCATCCCAGATCCGTGCCAGATTGTCCTCTGAATATTTGTCACTAGCCTCAGCAGATAACTTGCTGTATTTATTTAAAATGGCTGAATCTTGGGCTGCTGCCTGCAACTGGTTATTCATTTCCGTAAAATTGTGCCCCTTCATGTAATAGCCACTAATTATTGCTTGATATAAGTCAAGATCTCGTAATAAGACTGGCGTTCCACAACTAAAGGCTTCAAGTACAGACATAGGAAACAATTCGTCATAAGATGGCAAAACAAATAAATCCGCTATATTAAGATAATCCACGAGCTTTTGTCGATCAATTATTCCAGTAAATTTGAGATTTTGGGGTGGATTATCAACTAATTTTTTAAAATGGTCGTAGCCATCTGTTATTTTTCCAAAAGAAAAACCACCTGCCCATATAAACTGTATCTCTGGGTTGGCTATAGCTAGTTTTGCAAAGTCATCAACCCCTTTGCGCTCCTGTACTTGGCCATCACCAAAAACGACAAATTTATCAAGAGGTATATTCAACTGATGGCGAAATGCGTTCTTTCTTTCTTGTCTTTCAGGATAAAATTCGTCTTTAGCTACAAAGTTAGGAATATATTTAACATTTTCGCGTTTAATACCATATTTAACTAACTTATCTATAAAAATAGGATTGACAACGACTATTTCATCCATTCGTTTATAAAAATCAATCACATATTTGTAAAAAAAATTTTTTGCTAACGGTGGCAGTTTTACCGAGCCTTCAAGGGTCTCAGGCAAAAAATGCACATAGCCAATTTTGCGTCCGCGGGCTGGTGAGAAACTGTTAGCAAAATAAGTGGGGTTCACAGTATGATAATGAGTCAGATCGCTTGCACCATATTTGTTATTTGTAACATAAAACTTATCGACTAAGTGCGTTCTAAGTAAGTGAATTAATTCTATGTATGCTGAGCCAACTCCCTGTCCCTTTACAGATGCAGCCTGTGAAAACATATTAATCCTAATCATTTGATTCCTCTTTGTGATCCTTTTGATAATCTAAAATTACATCCTGATAGAATTGGTAAACTGAACTGGCAAATTTTTTAGCCGATATTTGATCCATTTTAGCGGCTAATTTTGCAGGCGGGATTGGCTTGCGCCCTTGTCTTAAATAAAACAATATTTCGCTTAGCATTTCACCAGGTCCGTTAAAGACTTTGCCAAATTCATCATCATCAAAAACATGTTCTGTATAATCCGTATCATAAACGACGCATTTCGTGCCGGAAGCTAAAGCCTCAATGTAAGTTAAACCCTGTGTTTCAGTGTCACTGGCTGAAACAAACAAGTCTGCCATTTTATAGTACGATCCTACATCATCATGAGGTACATCACCTGTAAATATTACATTATCTTCTAATGTTAGTCGTTCAACCTGCTCCTGCAAAACTTCCATATCAGGGCCGTCGCCAGCAATTACTAAACGAGTTTCAGGAAATTCATCAATAATTTCCGGCATAGCATTCAAAATACGGTCAATCTTTTTTTCTTCAGCAACCCTACTTAAGGTCAACAAAACCGGAGCATTTGCAGGTATGCCTAATTCCTGGCGCATATCATTATTAGCCGCCTTATTTAAGCTATTTACGTCTACTCCAGTTGGTATTACTCTCATAGGTATATCTACCCTATAACGTTTCAAAAGAGCTTCTACGCGCTTACTAGGGGCAATAACGCCATCCATATTTTTTAAGTAGACGTTGGTAAATTGCTTGACATGATAAGGTCTCAGCAAGTGACCATTCAAAACATAATGTAAGTAATCCTCATACATAGTGTGATAAGTATGAATTGCGGGAATTTTCAATTGGTGGGCAACATATTTGCCTATCATGCCCAAGGCAAACTCAGTTTGAGTATGAACTATATCAAGTTTAACTTCCCGAGCCACTTTAGTAGCCTCAAAAAAGCCCCTGAATGCAACACGGCGGTCAGTAAATGAAATAAAGGGAACACTACTAAAGCGAAAAATATTTGCCTCAACTGCTCCCTTTTTTATATGTGGATCAGTAGTAGTAAAGATAAATACATTATGACCTTGTTTTTCAAGAGCATCTTTTAAAGTTTTGATTGATGTGGCTACACCACTTAATTGCGGAAAATATGAATCGGTAAAGATACCTATATTCATCTGAAATACCTCCATAAAAGGTATTATAAAGATTACACAAAGCTTGTGCAATTTTTATATAATATATATTTACAAAAACAAAAGCAGCTCTCTTATGAGAGCTGCTCCAACAATAGCGGTGATCGGGGTCGAACCGATACGTCCTAAACGGACACCAGATTTTGAGTCTGGCGCGTCTGCCAATTCCGCCACACCGCCATATCAATAATTTTAAATTAACAGTTCAATGAGTGAACCGATAAAGGCGGGGATCGGATTTGAACCGACGATTAAGGTTTTGCAGACCTCTGCCTTACCACTTGGCTACACCGCCATCGAATTTTATTAACAATAGATTGGGATAGCTGGATTCGAACCAGCGCATAATAGAGTCAAAGTCTAGTGCCTTACCGCTTGGCTATATCCCAATGCTAGGGCGGAATATGGGATTCGAACCCATGTATGCCGGATCCACAAACCGGTGTGTTAACCCCTTCACCAATTCCGCCATGAAGGTTAACAGGGATAGTAGGAATTGAACCCACACTAGCGGTTTTGGAGACCGATGTACTACCTTTATACGATATCCCTATTATGGAGGAGGGTGGATTCGAACCGCCGAACTCAGAGAGAGCGGTTTTACAGACCGCCGCGTTTAGCCACTTCGCTACTCCTCCAGACTGATGGCGCGGGACGGAATCGAACCGCCGACACAAGGAGCTTCAATCCTTTGCTCTACCGACTGAGCTACCGAGCCATCCTACGGTCCATATCAGATTTGAACTGATGATCTTCTCCGTGACAGGGAGACGAGATAAACCACTGCTCCAATGGACCATATTGCGGGAGGTGGATTTGAACCACCGGCCTTCGGGTTATGAGCCCGACGAGCTACCAGACTGCTCCATCCCGCGATTATTTTAAAGGAGGATGTGGGATTTGAACCCACGCACGGCAAGACCGTCTAACGGTTTTCAAAACCGTCCCCTTAAGCCACTTGGGTAATCCTCCAATTGTAAATATACCAAAGAATGGTAATGACCCGTACGGGATTTGAACCCATGTTACCGCCGTGAAAGGGCGATGTCTTAACCACTTGACCAACGGGTCATATTTATCGTTCTTACGTCATAAGACGCTTAATTATAATACCGAACTTATTACTAAAAGTCAACTATTTTTTTATTTTGTTGCTTCTGTAAATCCTTTAAGTTCTTGAATCACAACGTTATTAATAATACAGGATTATGATTCATCTTGCAAGAGTTTTGTGCAAAAAGTTGAACAATTTTAGCATAAAACTTTTTTATTACAAAGCCTAGAAAAATTAAAACTTGTTGCTCAATAAAACCTTAGTAATAATTGAAATTTACCAATCAAAAAGACCGCTAGAAAAATCTACGGCCTTTTTATTATATAGCGGAGACTGAGAGATTCGAACTCTCGCACCAGAATAACCCGATCTACACCCTTAGCAAGGGCGCCTCTTCAGCCACTTGAGTAAGTCTCCACAATGGGCCTAAATGGACTTGAACCATCGACCTCACGCTTATCAGGCGTGCGCTCTAACCAGCTGAGCTATAGGCCCCTAAAAGCGGGTAACGAGAATCGGACTCGCGACTAAAGCTTGGAAGGCTTTCGTTTTACCACTAAACCATACCCGCACTAATAATAAATGGCGCGGGACGGAATCGAACCGCCGACACAAGGAGCTTCAATCCTTTGCTCTACCGACTGAGCTACCGAGCCATCCTACGGTCCATATCAGATTTGAACTGATGATCTTCTCCGTGACAGGGAGACGAGATAAACCACTGCTCCAATGGACCATATTGCGGGAGGTGGATTTGAACCACCGGCCTTCGGGTTATGAGCCCGACGAGCTACCAGACTGCTCCATCCCGCGATTATTTTAAA
>NZ_JAAEEB010000011.1 GCF_013346935.1 Lactobacillus melliventris | reverse complement strand
TCAAGTAAAACTACAGACTATAACTTGTCTTTTTTTGACTTGAAAATTAATTGAAAGAGCAATAAGAATATCTCTATTTAAACATAAACTTTTAAACAGATTTTGGGAAATAAAAAAGCAGAAGAAATCTTCTGCTTTTTTTGTTGCTTAAATATTTTGAAAACGATTAATATCTTTGGACTGAATAACCGCTACTACTCCTTTTGCACATGAAAGTTCAAATGTATCTTTTTCTGGTAAAAATTCATTCGAGCTAAACGAGACGGGATTTGCACTACTAAATTTAGCCAAATTATATTTAGCTCCATTTATATTTAAATTCAGTACCTTATTTAAGGTTGCTACTCCAAAATATTGATAACCTAGCTGCCTTTTAACTAAATGTTTTCCAGCATTATAAAATTTAATTGAATTTTGCTGGTCAATAAGTGTTATTTTTTCTGTAAACTGGTTAAATTCGGGCTTAAGAACCATAAATAAATTAGACAAAAAGTGATCCAAGCGTCCACCCGTGGCACCAAAAATAGTCAAATGAGAAACACGGTAATCTAAAAAGGCGCAGCGAATAGCCAGCTCAGCATCAGTCCAATCTTTTTCTGGATTCGAATATCTAATATCAGCAACATTTTTTTCGATTTCTGCTAATTCATTTCTTTTTAGTGAATCAAAATCTCCCTCGGCCACATCTACTTTAATGCCCATTTCTTGTAAAAGAAGCGACCCGCGATCGACACCTATTACTAAATCACCAGTTCTATTAGCTTTTAGAAATTGTTCTTTGAGATCGTCAGGCCATAACTGTTTAGGCGCGCCTAGCAGTGCATAGGATTTCATTGCAGTATGCCTTCTAACTCCGTAATTTGCTTCTTAATACTATTCTGACAAAATAAATAAGAGCCAGCAACGAAGATCTTTGCTCCTGCAGCCTTAGCAATTTTAGCAGTTTGTTTGTTAATTCCCCCATCAACTTCAATTGGTACTGTTCCAGCGCTTAAACTAACGGCCTGTTTAATCCTTGAAGAAGATTCATGAATAAATTTTTGACCACCAAAACCGGGATAAACGGTCATTAGTAAAATTTGATCAACTTTCTTAAGAAATTGCTGTAAAACAGAAACTGCAGTATCTGGATTAAGAACTAAACCCGCTTTAACATTGTTTTCTTTTAAATAATCCAGCCAGTAATTGAGTTTATCCTCATTCATTGCCTCATAGTGAAGTAACACTATTTGTGCACCCGCTTTGACAAAAGCAGGTACCAAAACATCAGGGTTATTACTCATTAAGTGAACTTCAACTTCACTTGTCGGAAAAGTCTTTTTAAAATCAGATACGAGCTGCGGACCAAACGACAAATTTGGCACAAAATGTCCATCCATAATATCGATATGAAAGCGGCTGATGCCGCAATCAATCGCCGTTTGAATATCTTTTTCCAAATTTAGATTATTAATATTTAAAATTGACGGTGCAATCACTATTTTTCTCCTTATTTTAAATACTCGGGCAGCCTGCCATTTTCTATTTCTTTGCGTATTAACAAATAATCATCATAGCGGCTTTTTTTAATTTTTCCCGCTTCAACTAATCTTTTTACCTCACAACCGGGTTCGTTTAAATGCTGACAACCACGAAACTTACAATTGCTACTGGCTTTTTTAAATTCAATAAAATAATCACATAACTTTTTTACTTTAATTGGCGTAAGGTCAATTGCTGAAAAGCCTGGAGTATCTGCAAGATAACCTTTTCCTAAAGGAAAAAGGTTAACTGTTCTGGTGGTATGCTTGCCTCGATTTAAGGAATTAGAAATGGCGCCTGTTTCCTGCTTGACGTCACTTTGAAGTGAATTAATTAGAGTGGATTTACCTGCTCCTGATTGTCCAGCAAGAGTCCAGATGTCTTTATTGGCAATCTCATGAATCAGGTTATTGGCGACCTCTTCTTGGCTATAATAAATTCGATATCCTATAGCGTTATAGTAAAGCAAGTCTTCGTGAATCTTGTTTAGCTTTGAACTACTTAGTAAATCGCTCTTTGACAGGTAAATACTTACAGCAACGCCTTGCCATGAAAAGAAAGTTAAAAAGCGATCCAATAACTGCAAAGAAAAATCGGGTTGAACTGCTGACATTACTAGTAAAACATGATTCACGTTTGCTAAAGCAGGTCGACCAATCAGGTTTTTGCGAGGTAAAACTTCCACCAGGTAATTTGTGCCTTGGTCATCAATTTGGATTTTAACGTGATCACCAACAGTTGGTTTTAATTTATTCTTGCGAAAAACTCCCCTGGCACGAGTTCTTACAATATCATTAGCAGTTTGAACGTCATAAAAGCCTGCAATCAGACCAATAACAATTCCCTGATCCTTTCTAATCATTTTTGACCTTCTCATTTAAAATTACCTGGCCATCGCGTACTACTTTCAGTTGGCCAGGGCCGTCCCTAAGTTCGAATGGGATTGAGAAATTCATATCTTTTTTGATATATAAATCCCGGTAAATATTATCAATTGAGTGATTATCATCCGCAATATATATTTGAACATGATTACCGCGCTTATTATCAGAATCATCTTCATCATTATCTTCGTAGCTAACCGTAAAGTTTTTAATTGCCGTTAAATCGCGTTCCTTTTTTGCTCCCTCTGAAACATTAACAGAAATTGTACTTCCACGAGGAACCTGTGTACCTGCTGCTGGACTCATGGAAATAATCATTCCCTTCTTCACTTTGCTGGAATAGGCAGAGCTAACTTGCAGTGTCAAGCCGTGTTTATGAGCAAATTCTTGTGCCTGCTTTAAAGAATAATCTTTTAAATCAGGTAATCTAATCATATGATGCTTTGAGCGCGGATTTTTTCCTTTAGATATTACTAACGTAATTGTTGTTTGTTCCGGCTTTACTTCAACATCGGCAGCAACACTCTGAGAAATGACATGATCAGGTGGAACACTGGATGAAAATTGATTTTCACGAATTACTTCAAAACCTAATTTTTCAAGTTTTTGGACAGCAATATTATATTCATCACCAGTGACATCAGGTACTTGAACCATACCTGCTCCATCAGAAATATACAGGTCTATATAGCGACCTCGTTTTATTTCTGAGCCAGCAACAGGTGCAGTTTCAATTACTTTGCCGCGATCAATGCTATCGGAATTTCTATGCTTTATTTTGCCAACCTTTAAGCCAACACTTTCAAGTTTATTTCTTGCTTTTTTCTCACTCAGATTTGTCACATCGGGAATGCGGATATCACTATTTTTGTTATTATTGAGCACAAAAAACATCAAGCCAATTATTAAGATTGCTGCAAAGCCTACAAAAAGCCACCACCATTTATATTTACGCAAAGCTTGCGTAAAGCTGGAACGATTCTTGTGATAGTCAGCAGTCTTGTCTTGAGTTCTATTTTCCGCATCAGTCTTTTCGACTACTCGATTAGGTTTGAAATTCGGCAAAATAATGGTTTCATCATCATTATTGCCATGAGTGGGTTTAAAAACTGGCTCATTAGCCCGACCCGGTTCCAAACTGGTATCAAGGTCATCTTTCATTTCCTTAGCAGAATTATATCGGTCGCGCGGATCTTTAGCTGTTGCTTTTAAAACTACATTCTCTAATGGTTGCGGAATATTAGGATCTTGTTTTCTGATTGAAGGAATTGGCTCTTGAGCATGTTTTAAAGCAATTGAAACGGCGGAATCGCCATTAAAAGGCACATTTCCTGTAATCAATTCATATAAAATAATCCCCAAAGAATAAATATCAGATTGTTTGGTTACCAGTCCACCTCTAGTTTGCTCGGGGGACATATAATGAACAGATCCGATTGCAGAATTGGTTTGGGTGACAGAATTTTGGTTTAAGGCCACGGCAATACCAAAATCGGCAATTTTGATATTGCCATGCTTGTCCATTAAAATATTTTGCGGTTTTAGATCCCGGTGAATAACATTATGCTTATGAGCCAATGACATTGCACTCAGTATTTGGTCCATGATTTTAATGATATTACCTAAATTCAAGGGTGAATTTGCTCTAATATATTCTTTTAAATCAGGACCATCCACATATTCCATAACCATGTACGGCAAACCATGGTCAGTGCCAACATCCAGAACCATCACTATGTTTGGATGACTTAATTCACTGGTAGCAAGTGCTTCTCTTTGAAAACGGGCCAAGGTCTGAGGTTCTTTTTGTAAATCGAGCCGCAAAATTTTAACGGCGACTTTTCGCTGCAGAATAATATCTTCAGCTAGATAAACATTTGCCATGCCGCCTTCACCTAAAGTATCAATTATACGATAGCGGTCGCCTAACAAATAGCCCTTATTGATCATTGCTTGTCACCACCCTCATTTAGAATTAAACAAGCAGTGATATTGTCCTCACCACCCAAACGATTAGCTTCGTCAATCAGCTTTTGGCAACGACTTTTTAAAGACAAATCTTTTGTCGCAAGTATCTGTTGGATTTGGGGATCACTTAATGAATTAGTTAAGCCATCAGTGCAAAGCAAAATAATATCATTATCATTTAAAGCAATCTGCTTATATTCCGGATCAATTGTGCTGGAAACTCCAAGTGACTGAGTAATGATATTTTTTTGAGGATGATTTCTAGCTTGCTGCTTAGTAATTTGCCCCAGTTTAACCAATTCATTGACCAGAGAATGATCTTCTACAAGCTGAACGAATTGGCCATCTGAATAGCCATAGGCCCTTGAATCTCCTAAATGGGCGATTAAAGCTTCATCGTTAAAAACCACAGCCAATACTATTGTTGTCCCCATGCCATTTAAATCTGGAAAACGGTCAGCAGTTCTTAAAATTGTTTCATTCTCATTACTTAGCTGAACGTTTAGCCATTTACGTGCACTGTTTGAATCGTAAAAGTCGGTGACACCAAAATTGTGACCCAAATGACTCACAGCCATAGTCGAAGCCACATCTCCACCTTGATGTCCGCCCATGCCGTCACAAACAATAGCCAACAAAGCATTTTTTTTATTTTTAAAAACCTGTACAGAATCCTGGTTGCTCTTGCGTATTCGTCCAATACTAGAAGCAAATGCTGTTTTTATCAAAATCCTAACCTCGCAATTTAAACTTAGCAATAAAGAAGCCATCGCTACCATAACTATCCGGTAAGATTTTAAGCATCCCCTTTGGGGCTTTTAGCTTACCCGCTGTAAAAGGCTGTAATTCATACTCATCATGCCTTTTTAAAAAAGCTTTAACTACGTCTTCGTCCTCTTCTTGGGAAATAGTGCATGTCGCATACACTAATTCTCCATTTTGAATTAATAAGGAACTTACATGATCTAAAATATTTAATTGAATTTGTTGCAATTTAGTTAAGTCATTTAATGTTTTAGTATAACGGATTTCCGGTTTCCGCCTAATAAGACCTAATCCAGAACAAGGAGCGTCCACTAAAATTTTATTAAATTGCTCTTTTTTAAATTCTTGATCTGCTTTTCTAGCATCAAGTGGCTTGACAATTACTTTTGATGCCACATGCATCCTGCTGGCATTCTCTTTAACTAAACGCAGCTTATTTTCATGTATATCAAGGGCGGTAACATGACCCTGGTTCAAATTTTCAGCGATCTGAACAGTTTTACCTCCTGGTGCACTACAGGCATCAAGAACTTCTTCATTACCCTTAAAAGCAAAAGCGCTTACCGCCAAACTAGCAGCTTCATCTTGAATTGTCAATTTTCCTTGCTTAAATAAGTCAGTTTTAAAGATTCCCCCATGTGCTAAAATCAGTTCATCTGAAGCAATTTGAGAATCAGCAGGAAGAAATCCTAAATTTGATAACTCTTTTTTGACCGAAATATAATCAGCCAATTTTGAAACTCTCACTGTATTTTTAGACGGCTTATTAATACTAGCTAATATGGCAGCGGCTCTATCTTCACCCCAATGACTAATCAAGTACTGAACTAACCACTTAGGCGTGCTTTCTTTGACACTAAGATAAAGCGTCTTGTCTTTTTTATCTGGCAAAATTGAGCCTCTTCTTAACAAAGCACGTAAGATACCGTTGACAATTTTAAATCCAGCAGAATGCCTCTTACCGTATTCTTTTGCCAATTTATTAGCCTCATTTAGGACCGCTCTAGCGGGAATGCTGTCCATAAACAAGATTTGGTAAGCAGACAGCAATAATAATGGCCAGAGGTAATCTTCCTTGAGTTCTGTCTTCAATAAATCATGAAGTTGATACTCCAAATAAATTTTTTCTTGTATAGTGCCGTAAACAATTCTAGTTGCTAAATTCTGATCAGCTTGACTAAGCTTAGCTTCACGCAGACTATTATTAAAACTAATATTTGAATAGGAACCTGAACACAATACACGAATTAAAGTAGACAGGGCCACTGATCGGGCGCTTTTACGAGCCGACAATTTTATCACCTATAGCAAAGCTTTTTCCTTGTCCGTTTAAAAAGCTTTTTACAGTCATTTTTTTCTTTCCTGCTGGTTGAACCTCAAGTAAATTTAAAACCGTATGATTGGCAAAACTGATAGCAAAACGTTTTTTATTAGCAACTACTGTTCCAGCTGGTAGAGTGGTAGTTTCTGGAGCCACTTCGGCCCGCCATACTTTAAACCTTTTATTATCAACCAGCAAATAAGCTCCGGGAGCGGGATTAAGACCGCGAATTAAGTTGTTGGCTTCCGTCGCAGTCATGCTTATTTTTATTTGTTCCTGCTCTTTGCTAATGTTTGGAGAAAATACTACTTTAGTTTCATCTTGAGCCGTTTTTTTCTGAGGATCTGCAATAATTTGAGGCAAAGTCTGAAGCAACAAGTCACGTCCCAAAAAAGACAATTTCTCAAAAACAGTTCCTGCTGTATCATTTTTTTGAATGTCAATTGCTTTTTGAGCATAAATGGCACCGGCATCCATTTGCTTAACCATTTCCATAATTGTTACTCCAGTTTGCTTATCTCCATTGATCAGAGCATATTGGATGGGTGCCCCACCACGATACTTCGGCAATAATGAACCGTGAACATTAACTGCAGCAATTCTAGCTGATTGTAAAAATTTACTAGGTAAAAACTGACCATAAGCAGCAGTGATAATCAAATCTGCCTGCATAGCTATTAATTGTGTTAGTTCTTCCGACTTTGCCAAATGAGCAGGTTGAAAAACTGGTAAATTCAATTTTTGAGCTAAAACTTTAACTGGTGATTCAGTAACTTGTTGCTTGCGGCCAAC
This sequence comes from Lactobacillus melliventris, assembly GCF_013346935.1. GTDB lineage: Bacteria > Bacillota > Bacilli > Lactobacillales > Lactobacillaceae > Lactobacillus. The sequence goes on along the minus strand of NZ_JAAEEB010000011.1, from coordinate 48,829 downwards.
TTTTTTGTCAGGTTGAGTAACCACTGCCTTGATTTCATATTTTTCGTCTGCAAGAGCCTTTAAAATGGGCACGGCAAATTTAGGTGTTCCTAAAAAAATTATTGATGTCATTAAACATTCCCCTTTACATTATGCGTTCAGGCTCATTGTCAATATAGACAGTTAAGCCATACTTTTTCATTTTTTGTGCCGAATCTTGGATTTGATGTAATAACTGGTTAAGATTATCTTCTTTTTTATATTTTACCAGTATTTGATAATAATATTTGTTTTTTAGACGAGAAATTGCACTAGGTGTAGGGCCCAAAACTATTGTTGCTTGGTGTAATTTGGGTTGTAACCATTTTTTTATCTTAAAAGCCTCTCTGGCAGCATTTTGTTCTTTTTTCGCAGCTACTGAAACCAAAACAGTATAAAAATATGGCGGATAATTACCAGCATGTCTAACACGCATTTCGTATTGATAAAAACGTTCATAATCCTGTGTCTTAGCTAGTTTAACCGCATAATGACCTGGATTAAATGTTTGGATGATTACCTCTCCCTTTTTTTGAGCTCGACCGGCTCGGCCTGCCACTTGAGTGAGTAATTCAAAAGTACGTTCAGAAGCATTATAATCTGGCAGCCAAAGACCTGTGTCAGCATTAACAACCCCTACCAGTGTTACATTAGGAAAATCCAGTCCCTTAGCAATCATTTGCGTGCCCAGCAATATATCAGCTTCATGATTGCCAAATGCATCTAAAATCTTTTTAAATGCACCCTTTCTTCTTGTGGTATCTACATCCATGCGCAACACACGAGTACCTGGTAATAATTGATTTAGTTCTGTCATCACTTTTTGGGTACCAGTTCCCAAAAAACGTATTTTTTTACTTTGACAATTTGGACATTTTTCAGGAATTGCCGTCGCATAACCACAATAATGGCACTGCATTTTATTTGTATCTTTATGCATAGTCAATGACAGATCGCAATTTGGGCACTTCATGACATAGCCACATTCACGACAAAGCATGAAGTTAGCAAAACCCCGCCGATTTAACATTAAAATTATCTGCTCATTTTTAGCTATTCTTTGCTTTATTGCTTTAACCATTTCGGTAGAAAGATCAAACTGCCCACCAGTATAGTTTGCCTTTTTTAAATCCACAATGTCAACTTTGGGTAGACCTTGTTTATTAGCACGATGTGGTAACCTCAACAACTGATAAACGCCCTTTTGTGCACGTGCTCTACTTCCAAGAGACGGGGTTGCGCTGCCTAATATTAGGGGACAAGAGTGATACTTACTGCGCCAAATTGCAACATCCCGAGCATGATAGCGCGGATTGTCCTCCTGCTTGTACGATGATTCATGCTCTTCGTCAATCACGATCAAGCCAATATTTTTTAAGGGCGCAAAAACTGCACTTCTGGCTCCCACCACAACACGGACCTCATTACGTCGTATGCGGCGCCACTCATCATACATTTCACCTTCAGACAAGCCGCTATGCAAAACAGCAACTTGTTGACCAAATCTGCTTTTGACTTGGTCAACCATTTGTGGAGTTAAAGATATTTCTGGAACCATCATTAAAGCATTTCTGCCCTCTTTTAGCGTAGCGCTGATAGCATTTAAATAGACTTCAGTTTTACCGCTGCCAGTCACACCTTCCAACAAGAAGATTCGTGACTCTTTTACCTTAACTGCTGGTACTATATGGTCAAGTGCCTCTTTTTGATCATTGTTTAGCTTAATTTTGTTAGACTCATTTTTTTTGCGGCTATAGTCTGTCAATGGATCACGATATTTTTCTATCTGCTTTTTATTAAGCCAGCCCTTTTTGATAGCATTGGTTAATGAAACTGTATTGAGGTGGGTATTATTTTCAATTTGACTTTGCATTAAAGGAAAATTATTAAAATTTTCGATTAAATACATAATGAGCTGCTTTTGTTTGACAGCATTTTTCCTTAATGACTCGTAGATACTGACATATTCTTTCTTAGTTTTGCATAAAGAATATTCGTTTTCAGTTTTAACCCGGGCTTTATTTTCAACAAGGTATTCAACTTTGGCATCATTTGAATGCAATAATTGACGTATTCCGGCAATTTGCTTATTATCTGTTATTTTAGTTAAATCTAATGGGTCTCCCTGGAAAAGACCCATTTTTTGCGCCTTTGCGGAATTAGGTACCAAAATTTTACGGTAGTTGGCCCGCATAATTCTTGGAAGCATCGCTTTTAAAATTGATATGCGATAAGAATAAATATTATCAGCTAAATCCTTTGACAGCTTTACTAATTCCGAAGTTAGCGGCGGCATTTCATCAACCACTAAAAGTAAATCTTTTAATTTACCTTGATATTGACTTGTTGAACTTAATCCCACCACGAAACCTTGTAATTTGCGTGGACCGAATGGGACAAAGACCCTTGAGCCTATTTCAACTTTACCAAGTTCCTTTGGCACATGATATTCAAAGACTCGATCCGTTTGCTTAGCCGCAACATCAACGATTACTTGTGCAATCATTTAATCACCTTCAAAAAATGACCTCCATCTCTTTTAGGATGGAGGTCATAAATTTTATTAATTACTGATTAACCTCGCGATGATTGGGATCAACGGTAACTTTACCAGCTTCTATTTCTTCTAAAGCCTTACCAACTGGTTTTTGTGATTTGTAGCTTTTTAAAGCTTCAGGATCACCGTCTTCCAATTCATGTGCTCTTTTGGCCGCAAGAACTGATAAAGAATATCTTGAATCAACCTGTGCCAACAATTTATCAATAGATGGATATGTAACTCTCATTTTAGTCCTCCTTAACCATTTTGCGATAAGTATCAATGACACGTTTTACACTAACATGTTCTGCTTCGACAATCGCCTTGATATGATCAACTGCATTGGCAACTGTATCATTAACAACAGCATAATCATAATCCTGCATCACCAGAATTTCTTGACGAGCCTGCTTTATCCGACCCATAATCACATCTTCTGATTCAGTACCACGATTTTCCAACCTGGTATGTAATGTATGCAAATCAGGTGGCGTGAGAAAAATAAACACCCCATCAGGCATTTCTTGTCTAACTTTTTGGGCACCATTAACGTCAATTTCCAGCAGAACATCTTTACCTTCATCAAGCATTTTCGCAACTGGTGCCTTAGGAGTGCCATAATAATGGTTCACATATTGATTATACTCCAAAAGTTCATTTTGACTGATTGCCTGCTTAAATCGTTCTTCAGTAACAAAAAAATAATCTTTACCATTGATCTCTCCAGGCCGTGGCTGTCTGGTGGTCATGGACACGGAATATTCAAATGGAAAAACTTTATTCTTCACAATTGCACTTTTAACGGTACCCTTACCTACTCCCGAGGGACCCGAAAGGACAAGTAACAAACCTTTTTCTGTCATGCCAAACTCCCTTATGAAAAGCTATTGTATCTAGTTTGCACTAAAATGATAATATTTTCAAGTCATGGTATTTTTAACCAACAAAAAAATTTAAAGTTAATACTTGTTTTTTAGAACAGATGTTCTTATAATATAAGTTGTCAAACAAATGTTCGGTTAAATACAAGGGATGGTTTGATGAAAAACTCACTAAAAAAACTTTGTCACTATTTTTTCGATTATGACGATGAAAAATTAAGTATTTACAGCCAATATAATTATGAAATTTTAGCTGAACTCAATAGAGCTCTACTTGGCCGCTCATATGTGCTAATCAGTTATCAGGACGGAACAAGTGAAATCGGCCAAATTATCAACCGTATTTCTGCAGGGCGCTTTATTTTGCGTTCAGTAAATAAAAAGATTATAAAGATTATTGATATTGATAATATTTTCAGAATTGATCTTTAATAGTCAATTTTACTAAAATAATTTATTGCCAGGAATCAATTTGATTCTTGGCTTTTTAAATACAGTGTCTCACTTAGTATTTTAAAACCAGCTTTTTCATAAATGTGAATTGCCGTTTTATTGGTGATGTCAGCATTTAAAGCAAAAACTTTACTACCTTCCTTTTGCAAAATTGCAATCATCTTTTTGATAAAAAATGTCCCAAAGCCTTGTCCCCGAAATAGCTTATCAATAAACAAGCCGAAGAAATAGTCCTCTCTTTCACCATGATCCACAGCACAATAACCAGCAACTTCATTACCTTTTAATAAAATAAAGCTTGTAGTATCCTTATCTGCCAACGCATTTTTAACATATTTAGTAGATGTGGCAATTGCTTCTCCAAAAGCATTGCTGTGAGCCTTAGCAACTTGATCAACATATTTCTCGGTTAAAAGTTTAACTGCTAAAATTTGATTTAATTTATCTGCTTGATTAAGTGGCAAAGGTTTTTCAGTCCGCATGTAGTAATCAGAATCTTCTTTCACTGCAGTCAACTTGCAATTGGTTAAAAATGCTGGATTCTTTGCCAAAAAAGCTTTTTCTGTTGGAAATTCCCACTTATGATAACCATATTGCAACAAAATATGTTTGGCACGTTTCCACATTTTTGTAGCAACATGGTGCCTGCGAAATTCAGGATCAACTACCAGATGAACCTCTACTTCTTCATCAGGACCGTCATCAGCATAAAGCATTGTTAAGCCGATTAACTTTTGTCCTTCATAAGCCAAGACAAATGTTGGCATATCACCAAAATAGTTGTACTTGTTGCTTAAATAAATATTTGAATAGGTGTTATCAGCTTTATTTATTCTTTTATTTAAACCAGCAGCCTGTTTAGTCTCATCGTTATTTAAAGTAACTTTTTCAACAACTTCCATTCTTTTCCCTTTCACTATTATTATTTCTTTTTTCTTTTAAAGCTCCTCATCAAATCCTTGGCATTTTGTTTAGCTGCTTGCGTCACGTCACTACCAGCCATCATTTCTGCAATTGCAGTAATTGTTTCTTCTTGAGTTAGAGGCCCAATCTGAGTATAAGTAGCACCATCTTTGACTTTCTTGGCTACCAAATATTTCTGATCTCCCGCAGCTGCTACTTGCGGTGAATGTGTAATCGCAATAACTTGTTTATTTTCACCAATTGAATGCAATTTTTGACCAATTGCCGCGGAAACGCGACCGGAGACGCCAGTATCAATTTCATCAAAAATCATTGTTCCTACTGGTTCAACTTTACTGAAAATTGCCTTCAAAGCCAAAATCAAACGGGATTGTTCTCCTCCTGATACAATCTTGACCAAAGGCATTAATTCTTCACCCGGGTTTGGTGCTATTAAGAAGACAATATTATCTGTACCATTCTTAGTAAAAGTTTTGGTCGTTCTAAAATCAATACTAAAGCGAGCCTTAGCCATGTATAAATCTGAAAGTTCCTGCTTGATTTTGCTTTCCAAACTCGCAGCCACTTTTTTTCTCATGTCATGCAGACTTTTTGCTTCAGCCTGAAGCTCTTGTTCAAGATTTTTGAGCTGCTTTTGCAGTTTTTCCTCATCAAGTCCGCCAGCTTCATATTGACCCAATTCAGTCTGGATTTTGTCATAAAAAGCAAAAACATCTTCTAACGAAGGACCATATTTTTTCTTGAGTGAATTAAGCAAATCTAACCTGCTGGAAACATATTGAAATCTTTCCTCATCAAAGTCCATTTCGTCAAGAACATTTGATAATTCACTGCGTGCATCACTTAAAGCAAAAACCCCATCATCAATTGTCTTGGCAATATCTTTAAATTTTGCACCATACTCTGTGAGTTCATTTGCGGCACTTTGAGCGTTACCTATTAAAGTTTCAATACCGTGATCCTCGTCATCATATAATTGCATTAAATAATTAGCAGTATCAACGATTTTTTGATAATTATTTAATTCATTATATTCTTCTTCAAGTTGATCATCTTCATGAGGATCTTTCAAGTCAGCCTTAGACAGTTCGTCATTTTGAAAGGACAAAATATCTTGTTTTTGTGCCATTTCCTGTGCATTTTTATGCAAAAGACTAATTTGCGCTGTTAATTTTTGCCACTTTTTAAAATTTGATTGGTAAAGTGAGAGTTCTTGTTTAAAATCATTTGACGCGTAATTATCCACTAAATCGATTTGTCTATCCTGATCCATTAAAATCTGCTGGTCATTTTGGCCATGAATATCAACCAGATAATTACCCAGCTCTCGTAAAACATTAATTGTGGTTAATTGACCGTTTATTCGAACAATATTGCGTCCTTTAACAGCTAATTCCCTGCTGATAATCAATTGGTTGTCTGTATTGGGAATACCATATTTTTCACAAATTTCAGTAATTTTTTTAGTCACATGGTCAACTTCAAATAAGCCTGTAACAACAGCCTTTTTCTCACCACTGCGAATCATTTCTTTTTGACCACGGCTGCCCATTAATAAAGAAACTGCATCGATAATAATAGATTTCCCAGCACCAGTTTCACCAATTAAGACAGTCATATTTTCTTGAAAGCGAACCTTCAATGCTTTTATAATGGCAAAATTTTTAATATCCAGTTCAACTAACATTTCTTTCTCCTAAAGATCGGCAACAGCCCGAGCAACCACTTCTTCCGGGGTCCCAGACCATAACAATTTTCCGCCATCTTTTTCTTCTTTTTGTAAATGTATTAAAAATTCAATATTACCTTTGCCACCTTTTATCGGTGAATAGTCAATATTAAGAACATTAAATCCAATTGCTCTGGCTTTTTCAATTGTATGCTTAATGACAGCGCAATGAACAGCGTGGTCGTGGACTATTCCGTGTTTGCCGACATGCTGTGGACCTGCTTCAAACTGCGGTTTTATTAAACAAACTGCATCACAGCCATCTTTTAAGATCTGAAACATCGGCGGCATAATTAAATCAAGCGAAATAAAAGAAACATCTGTCATCGCAAATTCGGGCTGTCCGTGAGTGAAATCACTTAGCTGACTATAACGAAAATTTTGTTTTTCCATCACAATTACACGAGGATCATCTCGCAGTTGCCATGCAAGTTGATTATAGCCAACATCCAGTGCGTAAACGAGTTTAGCCTTATTCTGTAAAGCCACATCTGTAAAACCGCCAGTAGAAGCACCGATATCAAGGCAGATTTTATTTGATAAATCAATCTGAAAAGATTTTAAGGCTTTGGCAAGCTTAAAACCTCCACGAGAGACATACTTCTTATCATTTTTTTTGATATAAAATATTTCATCAACGGGAAAACTGGTACCGCTCTTATCTATTCTCTGGTGATTATGATCAGAAACTAATCCGGCCATAATAGCCCGCTGAGCCTGAGTCCGCGAATGAAATAATCCTTGCTGAACTAATAAAATATCCGCTCTCTTTTTTACCATTACAATACCTTTTTATATAAATCCAGAAATCCTGCTAAAACATGTGAGTCAATATTTTTTAAAGATTGCTGAGCTTCATTAATTAGAGCAGATAACTCTTCACGGCTTTGGGCAACTCCAAGTAAAGTTAGGGTATTATTCTTACCATTTTCGGAATCTTTATGCGTTTTCTTACCTGCTTCTTCACTAGTTTCGATCACATCAACTAAATCATCATAAATTTGATATGAACGACCAAAAGCATGAGCAAATTGGAGAAGTTGCTTTCTTTGGGACATATTTGCGTGACCATAATCTGCTGCCATTTCAACACACGCTCTGAGCAAACAGCCCGTTTTTAACCATTCCATCTTATTTATAAATTCAGAATCATGGGCGACACTTTCATTGTTTGTAGAGTCGATATCTAAATACTGACCGCCAACCATACCATTGGGACCCACTGCTTTAGTAATAATATTCACTAAATTGGCTGAGTTGCTTCCTTGAGCGATCCACTGAATTCCCATTGGTAATAGTGCATCCCCAGCAAGAATTGCTTCAGCTTCACCCCATTTTTTATGACTTGTTAATTTTCCTCTGCGGAAATCATCATTATCCATCGCTGGTAAGTCATCATGAATCAATGAATATGTGTGAATTAATTCAATTCCACACGCAATCCTTATCTCGTTGTCACTAATTTTGGCTTTTAGTGCAGCTAAAGTTGCTAAAAATAGTAAGGGCCGCAGCCTCTTGCCACCAGCCATAACTGAATAGGACATGATTTGACTTATTTTTTTATCTGTAACTTCACTTTCAAGATGTTCTCTTAAAAAGTTATCTATTACTGGAGTCCATGTTGCTTTGAATTCATTAAATGTCATTTTTACTCTTCTTTATTTTTCAGGTGCAGCAGCATCATTGGGGTCAAGCTTGCGTTCAGTACCATCACTCTCAATTAATTTTGCTACTGTTTCTTCAGCTTCAGTTAATTTTTTATTCAAATTGCGGCTTAATTTGACACCTGTTTGAAACTGCTCAAGAGCATCTTCTAGTGGGATATCACCGTTTTCCAAATTATTAACAATTGTCTGCAATTCTTTTAATTCTGCTTCAAAATTATTTTTCTTAGTGGCCATTTTTTTCTCTCCTAGTTGAACCAATTATTGCTGTCGCTTGTCCGTCTTTGAAATGCAGTCTGACTTCATCTTTTATTTTAACTTGAGCAATAGAACTAACAGTTTTATTTTGTTTATCAGTCACAAAAGCATAGCCTCTGTCCAAAGTTTTGAGAGGACTGTAATCATTAAGCTGCTGCGCTGTCTGACTTAGGGCATTGCGTTTTACTTGTAAACATTGCTTGGTATTAGCAACTAATCTCTGATAATAAAAATCTGTTTGTTGCAATAACGCTGCAATTTTTTTACCAGGACTGACTGCAAGCAGTCTTTGCTTTTCCAACTGGTAACTTTGTCTTCTGCGTTCTAATTGACGCACCATATTATTATGTAAATTATCTCGCAAAAGGTCTAATGTTTGTGCCTGTTCATCATACAGTCGTGTAGGTTCTCGCATGATAACAGAATTATTAATACGATTTAAAGTATCACGCCGAATTCTAATTGTATTTTGCATACTAGAAACAAGACTATTCTGCATTTGACGAATATTAATTAATTCATCTGCCAAATTAGGAGTAGCGTATTCAGCTGCTGCTGTGGGAGTAGCAGCGCGCACATCTGCAACTAAATCACATAATGTGGTGTCCGTTTCATGACCTACTGAAGAAATAACCGGCATTTTCATAGCAAACACTTGTCGTACTACACTTTCTTCATTAAAGGGCCATAAATCTTCAAGCGAACCACCGCCACGACCAATTATCATGACATCATATTTGTCTTTAAACTGAGCTATTTGCTTCATCGCAGATATTAATGAATCTGCAGCAGAATCTCCCTGGACTTGAGCGGGGAACAAATCAACTTCTGCATGAGGAAATCTCCTGTTAACCGTCACTAAAATATCATGGATCACAGCGCCAGAAGCACTGGTTACAACGGCAATATAATCAGGAAAACGAGTTAAGGGCTTTTTATATTTTTGGTCGAATAATCCTTCATTTGCAAGTTTTCTTTGCAACTGTTTCAGTTGTTCATATAAGGCTCCTAGTCCTGCCGGTTCCATCGATTCTGCATAAAACTGGTAAGAACCCTGTGGGCTATAAACACTAACGTAACCCGTTACATATACTTTCATCCCCTCTTCAGGCTTAAACTTTACTTTATCAAAATATGACCGAAACATTACTACATTAATTTTAGATTTTTCATCTTTTAGTGAAAAATACTGGTGAGAGTTACGCCGATAACGGAAATTAGACAATTCACCCTGAAGAAATACTTTATGTAAATAGGGATCGTTTTTAAACTTTTGCGTTATATAGTAATTTAGGTCTGAAACTGTGAGATATTTAGCACTTTCCATAATTTCTCCTTGTTAACTGGACAACCTGTTCCATAAGAGATTCAACTGTAAGAGGCCCCACTCCCCCTGGCACCGGAGTAATAAAGCTGGTTAGCGGTGCAACCTGAGCAAAAGCGACATCACCGACAGTTTTACCCTTTACGCGACTGATGCCCACATCTATGATAACTGCACCTTTTTTGACCATATCAGCAGTAACTAAGTTAGCTTGTCCAGTTGCTGTCACCAGAATATCAGCTCTTTTGGTATATTCTGCCAAATTCTTTGTTTTTAAATGTAAAATTGAAACTGTTGCATCCCTTTCAAGCATTAATGCAGCTAAGGGTTTGCCTACAATACTACTTCTACCTATAATCACCGCATTTTTACCTTTTAAAGTAATGTGATAATAGTCTAGTAAAGCCAAAATGCCATGTGCTGTTGCGGGTTCAACAAAATGTTCCCCTTGCCATAAACGTCCTATGTTTGCAGGCGTCAGGCAATCAACATCTTTTTCAGGATCAATAGCAGCTAAAACTTCATTTAAATTAATCTGCTTTGGTACAGGTAATTGAATCATGATGCCATTAACCGCTTTTTCATTATTCAGACGTTTAATTAATTTTAATAGCTCTTGCTGCGGTACCGTTTTTGGCAATTGAAACAGTTTTTGCTCTATGCCAATCTGATTTGCTCTACTCTTTTTAGTTTTAAGGTAAATTTTACTGCTAGGATCGTCACCAATATTAATTACGCAAAATAGTGGCTGCACCCCCAGCGATTTTAATTCGCAAACTTGCTTTTGCAATTTTCGAGCACGAATATCAGCCAAGCGCTTGCCATCTAAAAGCTGCCCCATTTTTGTCATTTCCTTTTCTAAAAAAATAGTCGGCATAAAGCCGACTATAAGATATTTTTAGATAAAGTTTGCTAACATACCATTAATAAATGGTTTATCTTTGGGATCAGCAAACTCATCACACAAGTTCAAAGCTTCATTAACTGCAGCTTTTGGCTCAATTTCTTTACTGTATTTTATTTCATACAGAGCAACTTCCAAGATGGCCAGCGAAATTTGGTTAATACGGTTAATCCGCCAGTTTTTCTTTAAAAAACCGGCTAATTCACCTTTTAACTCATCCCGCTTTTCAATTACTCCTTCAATTATTTCTTTAGAATAAGCAGGAAGTTCTTTCAAATCAAGCATTGCAACAGTTTTGGCTTCAACTTCACTGGCCGTATATTTAAGATCTTGGTTTGCTAAATAAACGGCCTGCATTGCGACTCTACGACTTTCGTGTTGATTCATTTTTACCCTTTTCATCTATGTCAGAAAACAGTTGTGAAGTACCACTACCATCCTCTTCTTCCTCATCTGGGAATTCTAGACCGGTAACATGCACGTTAATTTCGCTAAGAGTTAAATCTGTCATCTGTAAAACCTGCTGTTTCAAAGACTTCTGCAAGTTCGTTGCTATTTGAGGCACATTTTTTCCTGCCTCAATGCTAACATAAACATCGGCGGTTAAATTGTGTTCGTCATCAATGTTAACAGAGACGCCTTTGCCATGGTTTTCTCTACCTAAAACGCGATTGATTCCAGATTTGACGTTACCGTGCATTTCGGCAACTCCATCCACTTTTTCGGCAGCAATCCCCATAATAACTTCAAGAACACTAGGATCTATTTCAATTTCTTCACCGTTATTTTTATCATCTAAGACAATTTTTGAACTATCTGCCATTTTTTTACCTCGAAAATTTATTTATTTGCGCGAGATACGTATGTACCATCGACCGTATTAATTACTAAAACGTCTCCTTCATTGATGAAGAAAGGTACGTTAACAACAAGACCCGTTTCCATTGTTGCGGGCTTACCACCACCTGATGAGGTATCTCCCTTAATATTAGGCTCTGTTTTGGTAACCGTCAATTCAACAGTGTTCGGTAATTGAATTCCTAATGTTTTACCATCATGCATAATTACACTTACGTTCATATTTTCCTTTAAGAATTTAGCTTCGTCTGTTACTTGTTCATTAGGAATTGCTAGCTGATCGTAGGTTGTAGTATCCATAAAAACGTAACTTGAGCCATCATTATACAAGTACTGCATAGCCTTGGTTTCTATTTCTGCAGTTTCAACTTTAGCGGTTGAACGGAAGGTGTATTCCTGTACTGCACCTGTGTTCAAACTCTTTAACTTTGAACGAACAAAAGCGCTACCTTTACCGGGCTTAACGTGCTGAAATTCAACAATTCGCCATAAGTCATTATTATACTTAATAGTTAAACCATTCTTAAACTCATTAACTGAAATCATTGTCATATTGAGTACCTCATCTCCATAATATTATCTTACCAATTAGTAAGCGATTTTACTATAATTATTATTTATCTTTTACAAAGAAATTAAGTCGTCTTTAGGTAAAGTTGATAGTGTTTCAGGACAGTTATCGTTGATTAAGATGTCGTCTTCGATCCTGACACCACCCTTATTTGGTAAATAAATTCCTGGTTCAACTGTATGAACCATATTATTAATTAGTTCTTGTTTACCAAAAGGCAGAGCCGGCTGACAAAGTTCATGTATCTCAAGTCCTATACCATGACCTATTCCGTGGCCAAAATATTGGCCATATCCTTGTTCAGTAATATAGCTTCTGGCTGCTCGATCAACATCAGAACCGTGGTTGCCGGCAACTGCAGCTTCAATGCCCCGTCTTTGCGCTTCGTGGACGATTTTGTAAATTTTATGCATTTCCTGGTCAACTTTGCCAACCGCAACAGTCCTGGTAATGTCAGCCGCATAACCGTGGTAAAATGCACCAAAATCAATTACAACCATGTCGCCATTTTCAATCATTTTATCACTGGCAACACCGTGAGCCCAGGCAGAACGTACACCTGAAGCAATAATGGTATCAAAACTCGGTCCATCACCGCCATTGACTTTGAAATAGTAATCTAATTTAGCTCCTATTTTCCTTTCAACAGCTCCCGGTTTAATTAAAGGCAAAATTTCATTGAAACTATCCATCGAAATGTTAATGGCTGTACGTAATGTTTCTAATTCAAGGGAGTCTTTGACGTTGCGGACTTGTTCTACTAACTCTTCACAAATCTCAAAATCAACCTGCGGGTTTAGTTTTTGCAATTTCGTGAATTCAACCGCCGAAACAAATTCTCCTTCTATTAAAACTTTTTTTAAATTAGCTTTTTGCAATTGATTAGTAATTTCAACGTCTTGATCTTTCGTTTTCATTACTACGTCAATTTCGCCCGGAGCTTCAGCTTTAATCTGGTCATTAAAGCGTGAGTCAGACAATAATATCCGCTCCCCTTCAGCAGTTAAAATTAATTGTGCTTCTTCACCAGTAAAATTGGTAAGATAACGGTAATTAGCTTGATTAAAAATCAGCAAGCCATCAGCATTACGTTCTTTAATTAATTCGGTTACTTCATGTATTCGCCTGTTGATTAATGTTAATAAATCATTTTGTTCAGTCATGCTTGTATTCTCCTGTATATCAAACTTTTACCTCAATTTTAACCCTAAAGGGATATACAATACCATCATTACTTTTTAAAATAAAGTAGAAAAAAGACGAGAAGCATATGCTTTTCGTCTTTTGGTTTAAGAACTAAATTACTTAGCTTCTTCTTCAACCGGAATAACAGAAACTTGTTTTCTGTACTTGTCTTTCCGCTCAAATTTAACTACACCATTTACCAAAGCAAACAGAGTGTCATCTCCACCTTGGCCAACATTTTTACCAGGGTGAATCTTTGTGCCACGTTGACGATAAATGATTGAGCCAGCGTGAATAGTTTGGCCATCAGCAGCCTTAGCGCCTAAACGACGACCTGCTGAATTACGTCCGTTGGCAGTAGAACCTCCACCCTTGTGGTGGGCAAATAATTTAAGATTTAAAATATTCATTATTATTTCACCTCTAGTTTAATTCAATTTTCTCAACTGTAACCTTAGTATAAGGTTGACGGTGACCATATTTTGAATGTGAGTGCTTTTTAGGCTTGTACTTAAAGGTAACAACCTTTTTTTCCTTACCTTGCTTTTCAACCTTAGCAACAACTTTAGCACCTTTAACTAACGGTGTACCAACTTTAACGTCCTTGCCGTCTGAAGTAAGAACTACTTCATCAAAAGTAACTTCTTTACCTTCTGCAGCATCAAGCTTTTCAACAAAAACACTATCGCCTTCAGCAACTTTATATTGCTTTCCACCGGTTTTAATAATTGCGTACATTTACTACCCTCCAAAAATTACTTAGACTCGCCAATTGAGGTGCTCTAACCAAGACTTATGACCTCAAAATGTGCGGTTGCAGATGTGGAGGAACCCACAAATACAACTACTACATCATACTACTATCAGGTTCAATTAGCAATAAAAAATGTCTGCTTTATCTGCTAAATAAGGTTTAAATTTGCCATTTACCACCATGCACTTTAGCAATGTTTTCGGTGACGATAAATGCTTCACTATCAATTTTACGAGCTTTAGCAACTAGCTGACCATATTCGTTAGTATCAACAACAATCACTAGCTGTTGCTTATCCTGATCACTATAACCACCTACGACATTGTAAACGGTCAAGCCATCATAATCCTGCTGCAACATTTGACGAATTTCTTCTAATTTATTGTTACTCATAATGCGCACCTGATATTTTTTATCAAACCCAGTTTCTGTATAACGCATAGTCATTGTAGTAATTACCTGAGAAAAAGCGGCCAGCAGAAAAGCTTCAGTACCATCAACAAAGATATTCAAAAAAATGACAGACATATCAATAACCATTAATGATAATGCGGGATCAATATAAAAATACTTTTTTATAATCAGAGGCGGAATGGTAGTTCCTCCAGATGAAGCGTTAATGCGATATAGCATTGAAACACCAACACCCATTAAGACTCCGCCGTAGATAACTGCGAGCATATTATTCGAAGTCAATTTAAAACTCGGTGTAATTGCCATTAACACCGGTACTAAAAGGCTACCTAAAGCTACTTTCTTCAATGTTTCTTTACCTAAAAAAACGGCAGCTAAAATAAGCATCAGAGCATTGACCACAAATACTGAAAGAGAGCGGTTAATTCCCCAAACAGCATCAATCAATATTGAAATTCCTGTAGAACCACCTGCAGCAACATTAATTGGAGCATAAAAGAAATTTATTGATATTGTAATTATTTCCAAACCGGCTAAGAAAAAAAGCCAATATTGCCAGGTATGCTTTTGCGTTTTTGTTTTCATCTCATCTTCCTTCCATAAAATTGTTATTTAATATTGTACAGGAAAAATGCCAAGTTATGCAAGAAAAATGGGCTTTTCTGCTTAACGTGTAGTAAAATTGCATGAGCCAAAAACACAAAGCTGACCTTTATTTCTTAAATTATTAAGAAATTATAAAGAAAATTATTGCGACTATCAATCGGCAACCTGATAATTGATTGTTTGATTACCTTCATACGCTGGCAAACCCTTTTCTGCACGGTATAATGCCCGCTCAAAAGCTTGATAGCCTTTACTTGAACTAACTGCAAATTTGATGTGATACTTACTGGCAAATTCACTGATATTCCAAGTACTGTCATGAGCCGCAAATGCCGTTACCAAGATCACTATATCCAGATCCTTAATCTGATTTTCCATGATTTTTTTCTTACCTTGGAAAGCATCAATGGGGATAGGTATGCCATTATACCTTTTGACTATTCCTTCCAACATCGCCTCATTCTGGTTATTGCCAATAGCAATGCCTACTCGTTGATAATGTAAATCCAATGCCAGCTTAGTTAAATTCTCATCTTTTTCTGCAGTAGTGCTTCTTTTCTTTTTAGCGCTATTAGGCATCTGCGGTTGCTCAAGCTCATAAATCCAGCGAATTTGAATTGCTTCTTCCGGATTTTTTTTCAAACGAACATCGCCATCATACCAAGCTAAGTCAACAATTGAGCCATCAACTAATCTAATGTTTTCATCCCAATACTTACTCGAATCAACAGGAAGAAGAACCGCCTTACCATTAACACGTAATTTCTTTCCTTGAGCATTGCGAGTAATAGCTAAATGACCCGCGCGTCCTTGCACTACCGCATATTTAAATGTTGAGATTGAATCAACTTCCATAGACGGCAATTCACGAAAGCCAACAACGCGTAAAATAGTTGCTTCATAATGTGAATTCTTATCTTCAGGAACGGCCTCTACAATATCACCACTTTTTAAGTTTAAAGAATGAATCTGAGACTCTTTCATGGTGTACACTCTTCTGTTGTTGTCGTTAACTAAATCACAGCCTGACAGTAAACGAATTACTGTATAGCGTTTGCCCTTTCGATAATCTCTCTTACTCTTTTGGGGAATTTCAAGTGCTTCTTCAAAAACTTTTTTATCAATCATATCATTAGGCGTTTGCAGCAGATTAATTGCTTGCTTTAGGTTGACCAAATTTTGGCGGTATTTTTTATTAATATTTGGAGCAAGCGTTAGTTTTTGAATTGCCGAAAGTGCTGTGTTCTTACTGGCAATATCTCCAAGATTTTTAATTAACCGGGCTAAGCTGGTTAACAGTAAATTAAGTTGCTCTTGATCAACTTCGATATTATTTTTAGCTGTTACTTTTGCAGTCTGTTCATCAGTCATGCCCAAAATTAATTTAATTGCTGCTAGCCCATTCTTTAAGCTCTTATCATCTCCCGCCGTCTGATTAAGAATTCTTTTTAAATTATTGCGATAATCGAACATCATTTTACCTATCTTTTTAGAAATTTACTTAATTATAGCAAAGACAAAAGCCAAACTTCAGGCCAGGTTTTAAGTCAAATAATTAAACTAGAAAGCTCCTCCACCAGAACCTCCGCCAAAGCCGCCGGATGAACCACTGGAGAAACTGCTAGAGCCAGAAGATATACCGTCACTAAAACAAGAATCAAAGTTGGCAGTAAAACTGTCTTTGCCCGTGTTTGATATAAAACCGTAATAGAAGTAATTACTGTTTTGAATCTCTTCTTTACTGAATTCGATTTTCATTTCTTTCATGACTTTATCTGCTAAACCGAAAGCAACGGCATAAGGCATAATATCTTCCCATAGTATGAGATCACCGACATCTTTCATTTTAAACTTACCGATATCTCTCAACATTTTCTTGAAACCACGTATTTTTTCAGTTTCATTTTTGCCTTTTTCAGAGTATATACCAATCTTTTTATTACTATAAACTAAAGCAAGAAGACTCAATAGCAGAATTAAAGCTTCACCAAAAACTATTATCAAAAGATATTTTAAAGAACTTGTTAATGCAATTACCGCAGATGCAAAGCTCACTGCCATCGTCAAAATAATAATACCAATAACTTTAGCCCGACTATTGGTCAACGTATCAGGTAAATATACTTGTTTTTCTTTACTGTCAAAGTAATTAGTTGCCCAGGTATCAAAAGAGTTTCCAAGCTTTTTACCATGGTACTTTTTCAATTCTTGTGTCGTGAATTGGTTACCATCACCAATATTATTGAATAGAGTTTTGATTAAAATATCATTATCAAGAATGCTTCTGTCTAGCAATGTTATCTGGTAATAAGTTTTACGATGAACTTTAAAATCTGCGATCTTGATCTTTTTCTTAGCTGCTAAGCTAATTAAGTATGCCGTAAAGGCCTTATTATCCGGCTTTTTAGCAGTATCCAAAATTTGCGCCAATACTGGATCTACATCAGGTATTTCATAATTATGAGCCAATTCGCGACTCTTGCGCGGCTTAAAACCAACTGCTTTGGTTCTGAAACCTTTAATAATTCCTAGTAGTCCGACAATCAAACCTAATGCTATTAGCCAAATACTTCTTCTTTCTTTTTTCTGCCTATTTCTAATAGTTGCTTGAGCTAATTTTTTCTCTTGCTCTATAACTGCTTTTCGGTGATTCTTATTTTTAACATTTTTATTTTTGGCTGTGATACTCAAGGGGAAAATAGTATGAACTTCGATACCGGTGTCGCCAGCAAGATTCTCAGCTATCATAACAATTTTTCCTTTTTTCGGATTTACTTTAAGGTAGCGATCAAGTGGTCCGTGGGCCCAGGCTTTCAGTCCTCTAACTGGTCCAGGGAAAATAACGCTGGCCTTGACATAGTCTAAGTCAGTGTCCCAACCATTACCAATAATCTTAAAATTAAGTTCAGCAATGTCGCGATAATTAGTAATGGCGTTGGTTATGCGATAAAAATACGTCACAGTAAAATGGCTGTGATTTTTTATGGGATAAAACACTTTAAAGCGATATCCGCGCTTCATTTTTTTAAGAACATAGTTATTAACTGTTTGTCTCTTTTGATTTTCATTTTTTACCTGTACTTTTACGTCTTCAATTTTTTGATTTGAATTTAAAGCTTGCCGGTAATAAACGCCATGTGCTCGACTATTGAATTGGTAGGTAATTGCCCTTTTCATCGACAAAGAACCATCAGGATTAACTTTGGCACTTGTGATATTTTTAGCAATATCATAATCAACATCGGCTTTTACTTTTTGTACAGGGCTTAAGCTAACTAGAAGCATGCCTAAGAGACAGATAAATTTTAGTAATTTATGTTTCATAATTTTTCCAATCATTTAAAATAATTATTTTAATTATACCGATTACAAACTACAATTAACATATTAATCTTATAATCTCTTCTTTGCTAACATCAACCTTGCTTTAAAATTATTTAAACAAAATCGCAATTTCTGGTTGCAATTACAAAAATTTTTCTCTATAATAGTTACTGTTCTTGCGCAGGAATACGCAAAATTGACGGTCTGGTAGCTCAGCTGGATAGAGCAACGGTCTTCTAAACCGTGGGTCGTGGGTTCGAATCTCACCCGGATCATTTTGTTATAAGTAGTTAACATTTGTTTGAACTCTTACAGAAAAGAACTATAACTGAATTGTTATAGTTCTTTTTTGCTAGCTTCTAGTTTTTCTTAATTTTTGAAATCAATACTCTTTGTCTCTTCGGATTCAAGCGGTAGTAACCTGAAAAGATTCCTAAAAATGTCAAGACTATGGTTCCGCCAACTAGCAGCAATATACTGTCTTCATGAAGTTCTCCGATAAATTCATATAAAGAAGATACCATCTTTAACCAGCCACCAAGAGAAACAAAATACCATGCAGTTGCTTTGTCAATAAAACTCATAGCTGTCCGTAAATCCGATTCATTTTTGATAATACTGCCTAGAATTTTGACTGCTCGTCTCTTTTCTAAGTATATTTTGACAATCGGTATAATCCAGTAAAGAGGAGAAATTTTAGGCTGTGCTTTGCTTGATTGATTAAATTCTTTTAAAAACCATTCATAGTCATAAAGCTCCATTAATCCCTGATAAAGAGGAAAAGCGAATAACAACCAGTCACCCAAAAAACTGATACAATTAATAAACAGTGTGATAATAAACACTTCTTTCTTTTACAATAGAATAAATTTATATTTTACTTGAGAATATTCTAGTCGTTACTAAAGAGTTATTCAAAACTTTTATTTTTAATTTTTGGGCTTTTTAGTGCGGATAATATTAAAAAGATAAGATCACGTCAGTTCAGCATTTTAATATTTTGCTTACTTGTATTACTTAAGCAGGATGATTTCAAATTGCTTAATTAATTGCTATATCAGCTGTTTTCAAATTAAATTAAATTAGGCCTTGCTTTTTATTTATTATTAAGTTATGATATTGCTTAAATATTTATGAGAGGTAAAGATTATGACGACAATTAAAAAAATTAATCAACCGCAAGTTAAATATTATTTCTGGTACTTCAGCTATTTGATCTGAGTGCCTAGTTTGTCATTGTCTTAGACACACAGTTCAATCTTCATGACAATTGTGTGTTCAAAGACTTAAGTACTTTCTTCTCTGAAGACTCACGCAGTTGTCGTCATCTGTGTGAGTTTTTTATTTAGGAGAGTAAAATGAATACTTTGAAAAAGATTACGCTAGATACCCTAAACGGCTTATCAACTGGTATAGTTGTAGCCTTAATTCCGGGAGCCCTAATTAACCAGCTGGTAAAAGCTCTTTTACCAAGTATGCCGCAACTGAGTTTTATCTTAGCCTTAACTACCTTTGCTTCGGCGTTATTACCAGCAATTAGTGCAGTATGTGTCGGCATGACTGGTAAATTGACACCTATTCAAACTTCATCCATCGCTTTAGCAGCAACAGCAGGCGCTGGCAATTTCATGATGAATAAGGGTAAAGTCACTGTAACAGGCAGTGGTGATGTTATTAATATCGCGATTACGATTATGATTGCTTACGGACTAGTATTGTTTTTTGGTAAAAAATTAAAGGCATACACGATTTTACTAGTTCCCCTTTTAGTTTTACTAATAGCAGGTGGAATCGGCTGTTTGACCCGCATACCTGTTGGTCAACTCACTAGTTTGATCGGTTTAGGAGTCCAAAAACTGACAGACTTGCAGCCCATTATCATGGGAATGCTAATGGGAATAGTATTCGGCCTGCTTATTGTTTCTCCGATTTCTTCAGTCGGTATCGCCACAGCAATCAGCATTTCCGGTATTGCTTCTGGCTCTGCTAATCTCGGTATTACTGCCGTTTCCTTTGCATTAGCAGTTTTTGGATGGAAATCCAATAATTTCGGGACATCAATTGCTCACTTCTTGGGTTCTCCTAAAATGCAAATGGCTAATTTAATGACTAATCCTAAATTACTTATTCCACTTTTAATTAATGCCGGTATCATGGGTGGTTTAGGAGCAGTCTTTCAAATTCAGGGAACACCAATGAGTGCGGGCTTTGGTTTTTCCGGCTTAATCGGACCCATAGCGGCAATGGCTAATCGGCCCGCAAATTTGTTCAATATTCTTTTAATCGCAATTCTTTTCTTCTTTTTGCCAATTGCGTTGGGTATATTGATGAACTACCTCTTTAATAGCAAAGTACATCTTTTTACAAGTAAAGACTTTGAACTAGATTTCAATTAATTTTAAAACAAACAAAAACTGATAGTTATCAATCATAATCGCTAACTATCAGTTTTTTAGTTTTAATTTACTTACCACGCTTATAAACCAACTTACCATCAGAAAAGGTTAAGTTAACTTTAGCAAAACGAATTTCTTGTGGATCAATGTCAAACAAATTTCTATCTAATACGATGACATCGGCCAATTTACCAGGTTCCAGAGTTCCCAATTCATTTTCAAAAGATTCAGCATAGGCCGACCACTTGGTATGAGCCTGCAAAGCTTCAGTCAAAGTAATTGCATGTTCTGGGAAATAACCTCCATCTGGTTTACCTTCATTTGGTTCACAACGCGTTACAGCCGCATAAATTGTCCAAATTGGATTTACAGAGTATACAGCTGGAAAGTCTGAGCCAAAAGCCAAATGGCTTCCCGCATCAAGTATTTCACGGTATGGCCAAGTGTGTGACAACCTCTCTTTACCAATACACGGCAAATATCCTCCACTCATATAGTCTCCTATACAATGTTGTGGTTGAACTGCACACATCACGTTTAGTCTCTTTAATCTGTCGATGTCATCTTGTCTAATCATATCAATATGTTCTAATGAATTGTGCAAAGTTAGCTTGCCAATTTTACTTTTGGCATATTCATATGCATTAAGGGCCATTGTACTTGCCTGATCACCAATAGTATGTATTTTGACAGGAAAACCTTCCTTTTGGGCCGCTAGAACATATTTGTTGAGCTCATCCTGAGTTAAAGAAGTATCACCAAATTTCCCAGGATCATTATCATACTCTTTACTCAAAAAGGCAGTATGAGCTTCAACCACGCCATCAAGAACTTGTTTTAATCCTGCAACTCTATGCTTGTTAGTATGGTACTTTCTCTTCAATTCTTTAGCACCAGCAATATCTGTTAAGGACGGAAATGAAGTAATCCTGGTAGTTAGTTCTCCAGATTGCTCTAATTCATCAAATATTTCCGGGATATTGTCATTCGTTAAACCTGACGGATAGACATCAGCAACTGAAGTGATACCTAATTCACGAAAGTGCTTTAGACATTTCAGCAGAGACTGTTTCAGTGTTGGCACATTTAAAACTTCGTCCATCATGGCTTTTGTTGCTGGTGGTTCATATAAAATACCATTCAGTTCGCCCTGTTCATCATGACCATATATTCCACCTTGAGGATTAGGCGTATCTTTTTTAATGCCAATCTTGTCCAAGGCTATGGAATTGCACCAGACGGAGTGAAGGTCAAATGAATTTAAACATACTGGACGATCTAAATTTAAAGCATCAAGTGACTCTTTTGAGGGAGTATGAGGATTATCCCAAACTTCTGCATACCAACCTGTACCATATATCCAAGGATTATCAGGATGCGAATCAGCAAATGATTTAACCATTTGTACACATTCTTCCTCACTCTTACAGTTCATCATTTGAATGCAAAAGTCCGGATCATTTTGAACAGAACCTAGCGAAATGTGCATATGAGAATCGTTAAAGCCGGGCATAATCAAATGATCGCCACAATTAATCACGGTGGTTTTTTCATCAATATAACCTGTCATTCTATCTAACGGCACGATCTTTAAGATACGATTACCCTTGATTAAAACGCAACCAGATATTGGCTTATCACCAGCACCAGTAAAAATAGCTGATCCTTTTAAAACGAAATCTGCTTTTTCCATTTTTTCTTGCCTTTCTATTTATTTTTTGCTTTACTACCAACTTCAGGCAACGCCAATATACATAGTATCGATAATCCGAAAATTAACGACTCAATCCCTAAATTCTTAGCGTAGTCGTTTCCAGCAATCTTGGACACAATAATTGGAATAAAATATGATATCAGCATTGAAACTGTACCAACTATTCCGCCAGCACTACCAGAATATTTCTCTCCTATTTCTGGAAATTGTATTGGCATAGCTTGAACTATTGGTCCACTAATTGCAGTAAAGAAACCATTAATTACTAACATGGCCCATAAAAAGAAACCAGCTGGTGTATACCAGGTAAAGTACATTACGATCGCACCAATTAATGTAGTCACGGTTAAAAACATCTTGTAACGACCAAGCTTGTTGCACCAAGCTGGACCAATTAAAGAGCCAAAGAAACTACCGACAGTAACTACAGAAGACATAATTCCGGCTGTTGAATTATTAATATGTTGACCTAAATTAAGCGCCTGCGGTAAAAAACCAGCATAAGCAGTTGTTGAGGCGATTCCTAAGCCAGCACAAATTGAGACAATCCAGGTATTTTTACTTTTAATAGCAACTTTTAAATATTTCATTGTCGGTTCTGCTGGCGGCAATGATTCGCCTTTAGGAGTATCACGAACAAAAACTATCCAGCAAATAGTTAAGACTAATAATGAAACAGATGAAAACATGTAAGCGGCATTAACAGATGGAAACCATGAGCTAGTAATTTGAGCCAAAGTTATTCCCAAACATGAAGCTGCGTAGAATACACCCATGGCAGCATCTGTATCCTGCTTAAACCAGGTACCCAAAACTTTAATTAAGTTGGCATTTAAAAGTGAAATAAAAATACCGCATAATAAGAGCATTATCATCATCATGGCAAAATTCGCTGCAATAAACCGACCAAATGCACCAATGATGGATAAAATACAACCCACTGATATTACCTTTTTAGAGCCAAATTTATCTCCTAAAGATCCAGCCGGAATACTAAGCACTACGGCTACGAGCATTGGCGCCATTAATAGAGCCGAAAACTCAGCAGTCGTAATATGTAATTGAGGCATAATTACTGTGGCCAACGCCGAAACCTGAAACTGAATATAATTAGCAATAAAACACAACAAACTAACAATTGTTAGAATCACCCAGCGATAAGCAGGTAATTTTTGTTTCTCCATAACTTTTTCTCCTTTTCTGTTTGATCCATTTATGGATTAATTCATGGATCAAGTTAATCAAAAAAGAGTAAAGTTACAATCAACTTTCGTTGTATTTTAGGCGTAAAATGTGCTGCAACTAAGTATTTTTTAAAACTAAACTTTAGTAGTAGATGCCAAAAAGACTAAAAACGGTGCTGTAAATGATTGGGAAAACTAAAAAAGACTGAAAAATCACACACCATTAACATGATTTCCCAGTCTCTTTGCTTAATTTGAGATTTAGCCAATTATTTTTAGCTTATTTTTCTTTATATTCCATAAAAACATGCATTAACTGACTGCGGCGATCAACAGCTAATTTTTTATAAATACTGTATATATGTGTTTTCACCGTTCCTACAGAAATATACAATTCATCAGCTATTTCCTGATTCTTCTTTCCCTTTAAAACTAGTCTTAATATTTCTGATTCTCTTTTTGTCATATTGTAATAATTACAGAATTCAACAACTTGACTTTCTTCGCTAGCATTCTCCTTTTCGTGAAGCATAGATTGATATTGATTCATTTTTTGCTGCACTAAAATTTCTAAGTTATTTTTATTTGCTTCTTCCTCTTCCCTTTTAGCAAACCAAATAATTAATAAAGACAGGATAATTGAAAAAAGATCTTCATTAAAACCGATAACTCTCATATAACTGGTTAAAATGACAAAACTATTTTGATTTAAATCGTTCAAAAATAAAAATAAGATTCCTTCTAAGCATGACAACGTCATAAAAATAGCAGTTAATATTACAGCACGATCGTAATATTTTTTCTTGCTATTTTTTCCTTTAGAATCTGATTTAAAAGTGTTACAAAAATAAATTATGCAAAGAAATAAAATACTAGCATCCTGGGTACTCCTTTGGAGTACTCCCGCATTTTGTTCACTATAAGAATTTAACACAAAAGCGACATTTAACAAGGACACAGCAAAAATAGGTATATAGTATAAGATTTTGGGTTTCTTATTTATCATGCTGGACATCAATTTAACATAACAAATTCCCCCTATTATAAATGCTAAAATTCTAATTAAATAAAAGGCTTTGGTATCAATCTGGTAATTACTATTAGTGACTTTTAGCAGATCTGATGAAAAAGCTATCGTACTGTCAATTATTAACGTTACATAAAGCAGACCCACATAGTAAAAAATACTATTATTAGTGGTTTTATAAGCATATTCTGAAACATTTATTACCCATAAATAAAGAACTAAAAAGGCAATATTATAAATATAAACAAATATTTCTTGCAAAATTGCAACTCCCAAATTTTATTTCAAAACTATACACTGAGTTTAACATAATACATCCTAAATTATAAAAATGTTTTTATTATTGTATTTTTGCCTTCTATCATTGCTATAATTTAAGCAAAGGAGAGCATGAAAATGATAAAATTTTACGGTTATAAGCGCTGCTCAACTTCAAGAGCAGCTCAAAAATGGTTAACAGAGCACAATGTTAAATTTGACTTTCAGGATTTGGTAGAGCAACCACCCGAGAAAGCTGACTTAATCAATTGGCTTACCCAACATCAGGATCGCGGGTTAAAGTATTTTTTCAACACGCACGGACAAGACTACCGCAAACTGCATCTCAAAGATCAGGTAGCTGATATGTCAATTGCTGCAGCAGCAGATATGATGTCCAAAAATGGTAAATTGATTAAACGACCATTGGTAGTTGAAGGTGAAAAACTGACCTGCGGTTTTAATGAAAAGACCTACCAAGAAGTTTGGCTATGATTTACATTAGAGGAAGAAGATTTTTTAAAACCTTCTTTCTTTTTTATTTTAATAACTGGCTTTCTAATGATCTTAATAACAGGTAAAATAATACAAAAAGGAGAATTTTATGAAATACAATCAATACGCTTATGTCAAAACTGATTACCAAACAGAAGTTAAAGAATTGCAACAAATTAAATTTTTACCAGCCGATTATGAAAAGCTTTCTTTTGCAGAGCTTTTATCTGAACTCACAGCAAATGCAGTGGCAGTAGTCGACCCCAATGATGCGAGTGCACGAAAGGCAAAATTAGCCGAGTTTGCTGTATCAGAAACACAAACACTCAAGCAATTTTTAGACGGCAATCCAGTAAAAATATTGTCTCACCAATTCTATAACGTCGCCTTGCAACTTTTAGGGTACCACGTTGGGTACGATTATCAACTGGCAGAGCCTCTAAAATTCATGAAAAAGCAGGCGTTGCCCTATATTGCAGATATTAATGATCAGCAAGCACTCATTCGCGCCTTTTATCGTTTACTAAATACTCGTGCTAAAAACGGACAGCTTTTAATTGATGTGATGGCGGGTGAAGGCTATTTTTATAACCGCAAAAGCCAATTTACCAAAAATAAGTTTCTCTATTTTAATGGCAAAAGTATGCCAGTTTTTGATACCAGCAAAATAATCAGAGAAGTAGTTTACGTTGAAAGTGACCTTGACACTGATGGCGACGGCAAGAGCGATCTCTTGCAAACAACCATTTTTCGACCAATTGAAAGTGAAAATATGCCTGTACCAGCATTATACACAGCTAGTCCCTATTTTGGCGGTATGATTGATAATGAAAAGCGTAACCACAACGTTGACGAAAATTTGTGTGATGCAACCGCTTGGGAAAATCCACAATATCAAGCTGCTCCCATCGTTAAAGCTCAAAAGCCAAACACTGATGATACTATGTCATATAAGCCGGTCGAACAAGCCGTTGGCAAATCTTCCTATGGCTTAAACGAATACATGTTAGCTCGCGGCTTCGCCAGCGTCTTTGCCGGAGCGATTGGTACCCGCGGCAGTGATGGCCTCAGAATTACCGGCGCACCAGAAGAAACCGAAAGTGCAAAAGAAATAATTGAATGGTTACATGGGGACAGAATTGCTTACACTGATAGATCCAGACAACATGAAACCAAAGCTACCTGGTGCAACAAAAAGATTGGGATGACAGGACGGTCTTATTTAGGAACCTTGCAAATAGCTATTGCAACTACTGGTGTTGCCGGCTTAAAAACGGTTATTTCTGAAGCTGCCATTTCTTCCTGGTATGATTATTACCGTGAGCATGGATTAGTAATAGCGCCAGAAGAATGTCAAGGAGAAGACCTAGACATGCTGGCAGAAACTTGTCAGTCCAACTTATGGGATGCAGGAGACTACTTAAAGATCAAACCTAAATTTGACGCAATGCAAAAGATTTTATTAGACAAAGCTGATCGTAAAACCGGCCAGTATTCTGATTTCTGGGAAAAACGCAATTATCGTCATCATACTAATAATATTAAGTGTTCCTGGATTAGTGTCCATGGTCTCAATGATTGGAATGTCAAACCTAAAAATGTTTACAAAATTTGGCAAAAAGTCAAAAATCTTCCTGTAGAACATCATCTTTTCTTGCATCAAGGTCCCCACTATAACATGAACAATTTAGTTTCAATTGATTTTACCGACCTGATGAATTTGTGGCTGGTTCATGAACTATTAGGTCTTGAAAACAACGCATATCAGCAATGGCCAACTGTCTTAGTTCAGGACAATCTAAAAGCAGATAAGTGGCATGAAGAAGAGGATTGGAGCAATGACAGCGGAAAAGAAACAGTTTATTTCCCAGCTGATGACAATGAATTAGCAAAGGACACAAGTAGCGAAAAGAAAGTTTCCTTCACAGATGTAGGCGGAACCGAATTTAAAAAAGCCAAAATTTCAGAAAATGACTGGCAATACCAGTTTATTTGTGGCAACAAGAAATGGGCTCAAGCAAGTTTGCGCTTCACGACCGATGAATTTATTCATCCAGTAACAATAGTTGGTCGACCAGAAATAAGAATGCGGGTAGCATCCAGTCTTAACAGAGGTCAAATTTCTGTAGCTTTAGTCGAAATCGGCGATCGTAAACGGTTGACAGCTACTCCCAGAATCTTAATGCCAGGAGGCCAAGAATTAGGCTTTCATTTTCAATTAGACTCCCTGCAAGAATTTATGCCGGATAAGCTGAGTCATGCTAAATTAATTACCAAATCTCATATGAATTTGCAAAATTACGCGGATATGAAAAAGCCAAGTAGTATTAAAGTCGGTGAATTTTACGACTTACAATTTAAGCTGCAGCCAACATACTACACAATGCCTGTTGGCAGCAAACTTTGCTTAATTATTTATTCAACCGATCAGGGAATGACCAAGAGACCCCTTGAAAATACTACTTATACAATAGATCTGTCTGAAACTGCTATTAAATTTAGTATTAAATAAAATTTATCTGCACGCACCTTTTTAAGTACAAAAAGAGCAACTGTTGTTTACGCAGTTGCTCTTTTGCTTATTAAATTTTATTTTATGCTTATTGTAGAAAACGAGCGGTTTTCTAAGGCAGTTAGAAGTGCACGGGCAGTGTCCAAGCTAGTAATCAAAGGAATATTTTGCTGGATGGCAGCTTGACGAATAATAAAGCCGTCAGAAGTTTTCACCAAATCATGTCCCATAGTGTTTATAACCAAATCAATTTTCCCATTTTTAAATTCATTTAAAATATTAGTCTCACTGTGCTGATGAATCTTATCAACCAGAGTAATAGGTAAATGGTTTTGCTTTAAAAAGCTGGCTGTACCACTGGTAGCAAAAATACGATAACCAATTTGGGCGAATCTTTTGGCAATTGGTAATATTTCCTGTTTATCGCGGTCTTCAATGGTTAACAAAATGTTGCCACTGTCTGGTATTTGCATGTTGGCTCCTGAAAAAGCCTTATAAAGTGCTTTTGGAAAACTCAAGTCGCTGCCCATGACTTCGCCAGTTGATTTCATTTCCGGCCCCAAGTAGCTATCAACATCTGAAAGTTTACTAAACGAGAAGACTGGTGCTTTAACACTAATCATTTTTGTTTCTGGTGCCAGACCATCTTTATAGCCTTGCTCCTTTAGACTTTCACCCATAATTACCCGAGTGGCAACCTGAGCCATTTCAATACTGGTAATTTTACTTAAAAATGGCACCGTTCTACTGGCACGTGGATTAACTTCAATAATATAAATTTCTCCATCGCGCTCAATTAACTGCAAATTCATTATTCCACGGCAATTAAGCTTTAAAGCCAGTTTTTTGGTAATGTCAGCGATTTTTTGCTTAATGGCAGGTGAAAATGTTTGAGCCGGGTAGACGGCCATAGAATCTCCAGAGTGAACACCAGCATGTTCAATATGCTCCATTATTCCAGGAATAAGTACTTCTTCTCCGTCACAAATAGCATCAACATCACACTCTCGACCATCGAGGTAATCATCTACCAAAATTGGATGACTGCTGGCAATGTCAACATGGTTGTGCAAGTAGTCTTCAAGTTCAGGTTGATTGTAAACAATTTCCATTGCCTTTCCACCTAATACATAACTTGGTCTGACTAAAACTGGGTAGCCCAGCTTCTCAGCTGCTTTAATAACGCCAGCATGTGTGGTAGTGGTGATTCCTTGCGGCTGCTTCAAACCTAATTCTTTTACTACTTGGTCAAATAATTCGCGATCTTCTGCTCGGTTGAGGTCTGCTACACTGGTGCCTAAAATCTTGATACCATGTTTTTCCAGACCAGCTGCTAGATTGATCGAAGTTTGACCACCAAACTGAATAATTACACCTTCTGGTTGCTCTAAATCACAAACATTTAACACATCTTCTAAAGTTAAAGGCTCAAAATATAATTTGTCAGAAACAGAAAAATCAGTTGAAACAGTTTCGGGATTTGAATTAATGACAATAGCTTCATAACCCATCTTTTGCAAGGCTTTAACGCAGTGAACTGTGGCATAATCAAATTCTACACCCTGGCCAATGCGAATTGGACCTGAACCAACTACCAACACTGACTTCTTGGAAGTTCTCTGACTCTCATTTTCGGTATCATAAGTAGAATAAAAATAAGGAGTTTGAGAAACAAATTCACCTGCACATGTATCAACCATTTTATATACTGGCAGCAAATGATTTTGCTTGCGCAAAGTTCTTACTTTGTCTTCATCTTCATGCCACAAATTAGCGACTGTATGATCACTAAAGCCATACTTTTTAGCATTTTTAAGGACCTCTAGATCATCAGGATTTGCGGCAATAACTTTTTCTAAATCGACAATATGCTTAACAATATCTAAAAAGTAAAAATTAATTTTAGTTAATTCATGCAAATCTGACATTGAATAACCCCGCCGGAAGGCTTCAGCTAAGTAGAAAAGACGATCATCCTGCGCTCTAACCAGTTTATTTTCGAGGTCTTCATCACTGGCTTTATGGGCTTCAACTGAATAAAAATCTTTTTGATCGATTTCCAGGGAACGAACGGCTTTTTGAAAGGCTTCTTCAGCCGTTCTTCCTATTGCCATAACCTCCCCAGTTGCTTTCATCTGCGTACCCAGTTCGCGATTAGCTTTGGCAAATTTATCAAAAGGCCAGCGTGGTATCTTGCAGACAACATAGTCCAATGCTGGTTCAAACTCTGCAAATGTAGTACCAGTGACTGGGTTTTTAATTTCATCTAAAGTCAGACCCACAGCAATTTTGGCTGCCATCTTGGCAATCGGATAGCCGGTAGCTTTGGAAGCCAAGGCAGATGAACGCGAAACTCTGGGGTTAACTTCAATGACATCATAATTAAAACTATTTGGATCTAAGGCTAATTGAACATTGCAGCCGCCCTCAATCTTTAGTGCCCGAATAAGCTTTAAGGAACAATCACGCAACATCTGATATTCTTTGTCAGATAATGTCTGTGACGGTGAGAAAACAATTGAATCCCCGGTATGAATACCGACAGGATCAAAGTTTTCCATACAGCAGACAATCATGGCATTATCGTCATGATCTCTCATTACTTCAAATTCAATCTCTTTATAGCCAGCAATCGACCGTTCAATTAAACATTCGGTAACCGGAGACAGTTCCAAGCCATTTTTGGCAATTTTTGCAAGTTCAGCGCGATCATTACAAATTCCACCACCGGTTCCTCCCATAGTGAAGGCGGGACGGACAATAATGGGATATCCAATCTTATCTCCGAAATCTAAAGCTTCTTGGACTGTTTTAACACTGGTTGAAGGCGGAACTGGTTCACCCAGTTTTTGACAAAGTTCCTTGAATTTTTCTCTGTCTTCGGCCTGTTCAATTGAATCAAGTTTTGTTCCTAACAGTTCAATATTTAATTCGTCTAGAATGCCGCTTTTAGCTAACGATAAGGCCATATTCAAACCAACTTGACCACCTAAAGTAGGCAATATTGCATCAGGGTATTCCTTACGAATAATGCGGGAAACTGATTCAACAGTTAACGGCTCAATATAAACCTTGTCAGCAATCGTAGTATCAGTCATGATAGTAGCAGGATTAGAATTAACCAGAACCACTTCATAGCCTTCTTCACGTAAAGCCAAACATGCTTGTGTTCCAGAATAATCGAATTCTGCTGCTTGACCAATAATAATTGGACCTGAACCTATTACCATTATCTTTTTTATATCAGTTCTTTTAGGCATGACTTTCATTGTCCTTTCTTTGATCAATCATTTGCATAAAGTAATCAAAAATCCCTTCCTCGTCGTGCGGACCAGGGGTACTGTCAGGGTGAAATTGAACTGAAAAAGCGGGATATTTTTTATGCCGTAGACCCTCAATGGTCCCATCATTAACTTCTACATGAGTTACCATTAAATTTTCAGGATCAATTGAATCACGACTAACAGCATAACCATGATTTTGAGAGGTAAATCCAATATTCCCAGTAGCAATTTCACGTACAGGATGATTAAAGCCGCGGTGACCGAACTTCATTTTATAAGTTTTAGCACCATTGGCTAAAGCAAAAACCTGATGCCCCATACAAATACCCATGAGTGGTATTTTCTGCTCAACTTCCTGCACCATTTTAGCTGCATCCTTCATTTCAAGCGGATCGCCGGGGCCATTTGACAATAACACTCCATCTGGCTGCAAAGATAAAATTTTAGCAGCTGAAGTCGTGTAAGGCAGAACTATACAATTGCAGTCTCGCTTACTAAGTTCACGTAAAATACTGTTTTTCAAGCCAAAGTCGACAACAACAATATTACGTTTTGAACCCGGCACAGGATATGATTTTGCAGTTGAAACGCGCTTAACTACTCCTGCAGTATTTTTATTTGCTCTTAAATCAGCAGCAATTGCAGCAGCATTTTCCTTAGAATCGCAGATTTGACCCTTCATTGTGCCGTGCGCGCGCAGTTTTTTAACCAATTTTCTGGTATCAATTCCCTGAATTCCCGGAATATTTAAGCTCTTAAGAAAAGCGGGCAGAGTAGTCTGCATGCGCCAGTTGTCGGGATAGCGCGCAACTTGGTGACAAATCACCCCTTTTATTCCCGGTTCAAGTGATTCATAATCAGCTAGCGTAATGCCATAATTACCAATTAATGGGTTGGTAAATACCAGAATTTGATCGGCATACGACTGGTCCGTGATTGCTTCTTGATAACCGGTCATACCAGTGGTAAAAACGACTTCACCTTTGGTTACCCGATCTCCGCCAAAACCTTCACCTGCAAAAATGCTGCCATCTTCCAAAATTAAATATCTCATTTACTTTCCTCCCTTTTGAAAAACAATTTTGCCATCAACCATTGTTAATTCCGTTTGACCGAATACTAAATCTTGATTAAAAGGAGTGTTTCTTGCTTTGGATTTGAAGTCAGAACTATTGATAGCTGCTTTTTGCTCAAGATTAAAAATGGCAATATCAGCTGGTTGATTTATTGCTATTCTTCCTGCCTTTTTAAGACCAAAGGCCTTGGCTGGAGCGAATGTCAACCAATTTAATAACTGCTGTAATGTGAAAGTACCAGTTTTGACAAATTTGGTGTAAAGCTCACTAAAGGCTGTTTCGCTGCCTACAATACCAAACGCAGCATTTTTGAAGCCACCTTGTTTATCCTTTGCAGTATGTGGTGCATGATCAGTCGCAATCATGTCAATCGTACCGTCCAGTAATCCCGCTATTAGTGCTTTTTGATCTTCCCTGGTTCTTAAAGGTGGGTTCATCTTGAAATTGCTATCGTCTTTACTGATATTTTCTTCCCCCAATAAAAGATGATGAGGTGCCACTTCACAGGTAACATTAATACCATGACTTTTAGCAATTCTAATTAATTCAACACTTGTTTTAGTGGAAACGTGACAAACGTGGTAGTGAACCCCAGTCTTTTCTGCCAATAAAAGATCACGCGCAATTTGAGTAGTCTCTGCCAGCTCAGTAATTGGCTCCTGTTTAAGTAGCCGCGCTGTTGGCCCATCATTCATAACGCCATGATTAAAAAGAGAATCATCCTGAGCGTGCTCAGCTATCAGCAAATTATTTTTTCTAGCTTTTTGCATTGCCAAAAACATAGTTTGCGCATCCTGCACTCCTTTACCATCATTACTTAGCGCAACACAACCAGCCTTTTTTAACCCAGCATAATCAGGAATTTCTTTACTATCCTCATCAACTGTGATGGGTGCGTATTGCAAAATATGGACTAAACCAGCTTTGTGATTATTCTGGATCATTTTTGCCAGTAAATCAGGAGTATTAGGAACGGGGTCTACATTAGGCATTGCACAGACTGTAGTAAAACCGCCATGTGCTGCTGCCAATGAGCCAGTTCGGACGTCTTCTTTTTCAGTTTGGCCAGGATCCCGATAATGAACGTGAACATCAACTAGACCAGGGCTAACCAGTTTTTCTTGTGCATTAATCTCTTTTTCAGCTGTTAAATTTTTGCCAATTGCGGCAATCATACCATTTTTGATTAAAAGGTCGCTATGGACTATTTCTCCGCCAGTGTATATGTAACCATTTTTAATAACTGTTGCCATTAGGATAATCCTCCTAAATTGCGTCCCCGCATAACAGCTTCAATCATTGCCATTCTCATAAAGACCCCATTTTCCATTTGACGCACGAACCTACACTTTGGAGCTTCGACCAAATTGCCACTAAGCTCAACATCATGGTTAATTGGACCTGGATGCATAATAATGGCATCATCTTTCATAGCGTTATAGCGTTTCTGATTAATTCCGTATTTGTCATGATATTTTTTAGCATCAAATTTGGCTTCGTTAGGATCTCCTGCATGTCTTTCATGCTGCACCCGCAACAACATCATTACATCCATTTGAGCAACTAATTCATCTATCGGCAGATATTCACCATATTTGTCATATTGTTTGTCATACCAATAATCAGGACCTGAGAAATATACCTTTGCTCCTAACCTGGTTAAAAGTTCCATGTTACTTTTAGCTACTCTTGAATTAGTAATATCTCCTACTATGGCTACCTTGAGATCTTTAAAATGACCAAAATGTTCGTGGATTGTCATCATATCAAGTAAACACTGTGAAGGATGCTGACCGCTACCATCACCAGCATTTATCACACCAATATTAAGGTGTTGGTTTTTATTTGGATATATTAATTTCCCATAATATTCATTTTCCGAATGTCTGATAACCTCAAGGTCAATTCCCAGTGCTGCCATAATTAAAGAAGTATCATACAGAGTTTCACCCTTTTGGGTTGAACTATGAGCAGCATCAAAGGGAATGACTGTCAAACCTAATTTTCTTTCCGCCATTTCAAAACTGGTATGTGTTCTACTCGAATTTTCGAAAAACATATTAGTAACATAAACCGGTTGAGTTAAATGCGGGCGCGCTCCACCATTTTTAAAATATTCTGCGCGCTCGATAAGCGCCCCTACTTCTGCTACAGTTAAATTTTCGACACTGACAAATGATTTTAAGGTTACAAAATTGCTATTTTTCATTTTTTACTCTTTCCACAAAAATAAACCTGAAGCTTTTTAGCTCCAGGTTTACAAAAGGGTCTCTAGTTCAGTCGATGACTCAACAAAATAAACTCAAACCCTTCTGACCCTCTCTGGAGCCAATTAAACGGTTGAATTGATTTCTTATTGCGGCAATGGTTTTAATTCTACATTGTCTTTATTATCAATTTCTTCTACATGGACTGCAATTTCTTCATGTGAAGAAGTTGGAACATTTTTACCAACAAAGTCTGCTCGAATTGGCAGTTCACGGTGACCGCGATCAACCAAAGCAGCAACAGCAATGGAACTAGGTCTGCCTTTGTCCATCAAAGCATCCATCGCTGCTCTAATCGTTCGACCGGTAAAAATCACGTCATCAACTAAAATTACGTGCTTATTACTAATTTCAACACCTAATTCTTTAGAATTAACAACAGGATCCAGCTTCAATGATGCATCATGACGATCATCACGATATAAGGTAATATCAAGCTGACCTAGCGGTACATCAACACCTTCAAGTTTTTCAATTCGATCATGAATTCGTTGAGCTAAATAAACGCCACGAGTTTTAATTCCTATAAGAACTAAATTCTCAGTACCTTTATTGCG
Source organism: Lactobacillus melliventris (assembly GCF_013346935.1). GTDB lineage: Bacteria > Bacillota > Bacilli > Lactobacillales > Lactobacillaceae > Lactobacillus. The sequence continues at coordinate 13,653 of NZ_JAAEEB010000011.1, read as the reverse complement.
CTCAATAATTTCATAAGTAATTCTGGTTAGCGCTCTTTTCATTGCAGATGCGTCCCAAATTTCTTTTGTCATCTTTTTTCTCCTACTAGTGCTTTGCCCATAAAAAAACACTTAATCTGCCTGAGACTAAGCGTTTCGTAAAAGTCAATACTTAATTGAGCTTTCCTTACTAGCCTCTCGGGACTAACTTAAAAGGACATCTATTTAAATATACTTGCTAAAGCAATAGTTGTCAATAGTAAAGCTGCATATTGACAAGTCGGGTTTATTAATTGAATTCAACCTGTCCTACCAGTTCATTGATATCTTTGACTCCGAGTTTCTCTAAAAGCTGCGGCAATTGGTGTGCAATATGCGGGCAAGCCAAAGGGTCTTTAAAATGCGCACTACCTACTTCTACTGCGTTAGCGCCAGCCAGCATAAATTCCACTACATCTTCGGCTGAGCTAATGCCACCCATACCAATGATGGGCAACTGGGTATTTTTTCTTACCTGATTAATCTGGTATAAGGCAATTGGTTTAACAGCGGGACCAGAATAACCGCCATAATTATTTCCCAAAAGAGGTTTACGCGTTTCAATGTTAATGCGCATTCCGGTTATCGTATTGATCAGTGATAAGCCATCCGCACCGCCTGCTTCAGCAGCTTGTGCAATTGCAGTTATATCCGTTACATTTGGTGTTAACTTGACAAAAATAGGCAAGTTAACAACCTGTTTTATAGCAGCAGTTAATTCCGCAACTAATTCGGGATGAACTCCAAAGGTCATTCCACCTTGAGCAACATTAGGACAAGAGACATTAATTTCCAGGGCATCAACCATTTTGGACTGCGATAGTTTTTGCGCAACTTCAATATAGCCTTCTTTACTTTCACCACCGACACTGGCAATCAAAGGAAGTTGGGGATATTGTTTTTTGATTGCTGGTAATTTATTACCAATAACATTATCTACTCCTGGATTGGTCAATCCAACCGAATTTAAAACGCCCTTATCTACAACCGCGATCTGCGGTTGCGGATTACCTAAACGAGCTTTCGGGGTAGTCGTTTTAATAACTAGCGCCCCTAACTCATTCAAGTCAAATTTTTTTGCTGCTGGTACGTCACCAAATCCGAATGTGCCACTCGCCGGCATTACCGGGTTCTTTAAGTTAAGTCCGGGTAATTTAACACTAATATTGGTCATTTTATCCTCCCAAAATGTAAGCTCTCTGTCAGTACAATTATTTTGGCTATATTTTACACAATTTTTTCACCATTTCAAAATAAAATTTGGTTGTATTTTTTAAATAAAAATGGTAATCTCAATAATGATAAACTTTAAACGGTACAGAGAGACCGCAAGTTGAAAACATGACGCAAATTTTAGCTAGTCTATTTTGATGCACTCTCGTACCAAAATAGGCTTTTTTTTCGTGGAGGTTTTTAATGAAAAAAGCAGTATTTGTGGCTTTGGACTATGATAACCAAAAAGAAGTGCAAAATTTACTGGCAAATCTGGGTCGGCCTGAAGAAACCTACCTCAAAATCGGGATGGAACTTTATTATCATTATGGCGCAGATTTAGTTACCAGCCTGGTAAAACAAGGTTACCACATTTTTTTAGACCTTAAATTACATGATATTCCAAACACGGTATACCAAGCTGCAAGACAGATAGCGCATCTAGGTGTCTACTACACAACCATTCATGCTTTAGGGGGCAGTGAAATGATTACTGCCGCCAAGAACGGTTTAAAAGATGGCACAGTTCAAGGTAGTGAGGTGCCAAAGTTACTAGCAGTAACAGAACTAACTTCAATTACTGCAAAAGTCTTGTCTACTGAGCAAAATTGTTCTTTGTCAATGCCTGAACAAGTTGTCAGCTTAGCCCAAACCGCAAAAAAGGCCGGAGCTGATGGCGTGATTTGTTCACCACTTGAGGTCAAAAATCTAAGAAAGCACTTTGGTTCTGATTTTTTATATGTTACACCGGGAATTAGATTAACTAATAAATCTAACGATGATCAAAAGCGGATTGCAACTCCACAGAAAGCCAAAGAATTTGGCTCCAGCGCAATTGTAGTTGGTCGTCCGATTACCCAGGCAAAAAATCCTGCTCAAATATATCATGAAATTAAAAAGGAGTTTGAATAATGTATCAAGATCAAATCATTAACAAGTTAGTTGAAAAGAAGATTATTACAATATCCCCTAACAAGCCTTACACTTATGCAAGTGGAATGTTATCACCTGTTTATACAGATCTGAGATTAACTGTATCTTATCCAGATTTACGCGACTGGATTGCCTCAGATTTAGCAGCTCTTATTAAAGAAAAGTATCCAGATGTAAGTATCATTGGCGGGGTTGCGACGGCTGGCATTCCTCATGCTGCGTGGGTTGCTGCTAAATTAAAATTACCAATGATTTATGTACGGCCAAAGCCCAAAGATCACGGTAAGGGTAAGCAAATCGAAGGTCTTTTTACTGAAAATGATCGGATTGTTCTAATTGATGATTTAATTACCACCGGTGGATCAGTTATTAACGCAGTGAAAGCCACTGAAAAAGAGGGTGGTCATGTGATCGGGGTAAGCTCAATATTCACCTATTATTTAAAGGATACCACAGCTAATTTTGCTCAAGCCGGTGTTGATTATAGTCCGCTATTAACATACCCAGAACTGCTGCAAAAAGAAAAAGAAATGAATTATATAAATGCTAATGAATACGAAGATTTAAAAACTTGGCATGAAGACCCGTGGGCATGGGGTGAAAAGTTTCAGTAAAAAGTAGTTTCAATATTTTAACATGCATTAAAAACTGGCTAAGTTTGCACAAAAAACAAGCTTAGTCAGTTTCTTTTTATTCAAAATTTAACTTAATGATGCCTAATTGCACTGTTTAGACGAGTACGGTAATGTAAATAGATCAATATCATAAATGGTATTAAAATTAATTGCACCAAATAAAAATATTCAGCTGGTAGCATATCATTCACAAAGCCCATGATTATCGGTCCAAAAGCCATACCAATATCTAGCCCCAAGTAAAATGTACTACTTGCTAGGCCCTGCTCACTAATTGGTGCCAAAAGCATTGCAGTTGACTGCAAAACAGAATACATTAAACCATATCCTACTGCCATAAAAGCAGCCGCCAGACCCATTAAAAAATTATTTTTCATTGTGGCCAATAAAATAAGATATATCAAAGTAGCTGCAACACTCACCCAAAACCATGTACCGAATTTGACAGTATCAAACAGATTTTTAAGTGTAATTCTAATAAGCAATAATACTACGGCATATATTAGAAAGTACGAGCCCACATTTATATTAAGATGCTGCTCTTCAGCATAAGTTACAAGGTCTGCCTGAGTGGCGAAATAAGGAAAAGCAAATAAGGTAGTAAGCATTGCTATGGGCAATACATTTTTTTGAATAATTTTAATGTGCAGTAATGAATTCTGTGCTTGAGATTTATTAATATTTTGCGGTTTTGCCTTATTTCCTACAAACTGAATCATAATGACCATTAAACATGCAGAAATGCCGGAAGCAATAATTGCTAACCGATACCCGGTTTTTTGATAAATATTAATTGCTAGCGCTGGAGCAATAGCCATGGCTAGGGCATTCATCAAGCCATAAAATCCCATCGCTTGACCGACATGAGCACGCGGTACCAAAAAAGCAAGCCAGGTAGTCATACAAACGGTGCAAAGAACGTAGCCCGAACCATTAATTAAACGAAAAAGAAGTAGCCAATTGCTTGTAGGCGCCAACACATAGCCAATTACTCCGACTACTATTAAAACTCCCCCAACCAAGGATAAACGATATTTGGAAAATCTATCCGTTAAATTACCAGCAATCGGGCGCAAAAACATCGCAGCAATACTCATAATTCCCACAATTATCCCCGCAAAAGTACTACTAGCACCTAAACTTTTGGCGTAACCATTGATTAAAGGATTTACAAACATCGTACTAAACATAAAAAAGAACGAAGCTGCCATAACTAATATTACGTCTTTAGTATATATTCGTTTTCTTTTTACCATTTTTACCTCTTATACTTAAAACCCAACTCATTTATTTTATCACTTAAATTCATTTGTTTTTTCCAACAGTTTATAATGAATATATTATTTTGCGTTTAATGCTAGTTTATTAGCTTTTTTATTCATCCGCTAAGCAGGTTGCTTATAAAAACTGTCAAAACAAAAATGCCAAGCTAACCATAGCTTGACATAAAGATCTTTAATTAATTTATTACCCAGATTCAGAAATAGTTTCTATACTAGAGCAAGTTAGTTTAGTAACCCATATAACGATTTCTTTCCCAGTCAGAAACCGTTTGAGTATATTGGGACCATTCCAATTCTTTAGAATCAATAAAGCTTTGAGTTAAATGTTCTCCTAAAGCGTCTTGAATTAACTTGTCTTTCTTAAATGCTTTAAGGGCATTATGCAAAGTCGAAGGCAATGGTTTAATCCCCATTTCATTACGTTGCTTTTCACTTAAAGTAAATAAGTTGCAAGTAATTGGTTCCATCGGCATTTTTTCTTCCTTAATTCCTGCCATACCAGCACTTAAGCAAGCAGCCAAAAGCAAATATGGGTTGGCAGTAGGATCAGCTGAACGCATTTCAAGACGAGTATTCAATTCACCAGCAGCCGGTACTCGAACCATTGGTGAACGATTCTTTGAAGCCCAAGAAATATATACCGGTGCCTCAAAACCAGGAATTAAACGTTTATAAGAATTAACAGTGGGGTTACCGACAGCTGTAATTGCACGAGCATGTTCCAAAATACCATTTAAGAAGTACAAAGCCGTTTTTGACAAATGATACTCGTTGTTTTCATCATAAAAGGCGTTTTTATTACCCTTAAATAATGACATGTTAGTGTGCATGCCATTTCCTGCTTGGCCTTGTAAAGGCTTAGCCATAAATGTCGCAAACAAACCATGTCGTTTGGCAATCTCTCGTACGATCATTTTAAAAGTTTGAACACGATCAGCCGTTGTTAAAGCATCATCAAACCTAAAGTCAATTTCCTGCTGACCGTCTCCAACTTCATGGTGAGCAGCTTCTACTTCAAAGCCAATACTCTCTAAAGTTTCAACAATATCTCTACGGCAGCTCGCACTTTCATCATTTGAAGTTAAATCAAAATATGATGCATGATCAGGAACTTCTGTAGTCCAGTTGCCGTTTTGATCAAGTTTAAGTAAATGAAATTCCGCTTCAAAACCAATGTCAAAAGCCGTAAAACCCATTTCCTTCATCTGGCCAATGATTCTTTTGAGATTATTTCGTGGATCTCCAGCAAAAGGTTTACCATCTGTGGTATGAACTGAACATGTTAAACAGCCAATTTTACCACCTGCGCTGTCATCCCAAGGTAAAACGGACCAAGTGGAAAAATCAGGATATAATATCATATCACTTTCTTCCAAACGAACAAATCCGTCGATTGAAGAACCATCAAAGCGGACATCATTATTTAAAACTTTGTCTAGCTGACTATTTGGAACTTCAACCGCTTTAAGAGTTCCGTTAATATCTGTAAAAGCTAGTCTAATAAATCTGACATCTTCCTCTGCTACACTTTTTCTGATGTCGTCTGCTGAAATTTTCTTTGTCATGCTTCTCCACCTAAAAAAATCATACAATAATTGGTATAGTCTTAATTGGAATTATATTCCTCATTTAAAACTAGATATAAGATTAGCAAATGATTAAATCATTGTAAAGTGGTCTAACAAAAAATATTAAAACTTTACCAAAGTTTTACTTTACATTTATGATTATCTATTATTTGTTTTCAAAAAATAATTCGTTAACTGCATTAGTAATCGCTATTTTCACATGGGCATAGGTCAATCCACCCTGCATATATAAAGCATATGGTGGCCTGATTGGGCCATCTCCTGAAAATTCTATGCTGGCACCCTCAACGAAGGATCCATCTGCCATGATTACCTGATCCTCATAACCGGTGTCATTACTTGGTATCGGATCCACAAATGAATTAATGGGCGAGTTTTCCTGTAAAGCTTTAGCGAACCTAATCATTTTATCTTTATTATGGAAAATAACGGTTTGAATTAAGTCAGTTCTGTCTTCATTCCATTTAGGAGAAACTTCTAACCCCATCTTTTCTAAAAGTGCAGACGCATATATTGCACCTTTAATGGCATTGCCAGTAACGCTCGGAGATATAAACAAGCCTTCAAAATAATCTAAATTGTTATTTAAGCTGGCACCTTCTTCTCTACCTATTCCGCCAGCTGTAAGACGGACCGCTGTGTTTTCAATCAACTCATGCTTACCAACAACATAACCACCAATTTTGGCTAAACCACCACCAGCATTTTTGATTAAAGAGCCTGCCATTAAATCAGCACCATATTCTGTAGGTTCATGTTTTTCTGAAAATTCCCCGTAACAATTATCAACAAAAATAATGCTCTTAGGTGAAACCTCCCTAATCATAGCAATCATCGGCTTAATCTTACTTACAGTGAAGCTAGGCCTAGTATTATAACCACGTGAACGCTGGATGACTACCATTTTAGGTTGATGATCTGCAAGCAATTTGCGGGCAGAAGCAAAATCAACGCTGCCATCGGGTAATAAATCAACGTGAGAGAATTTTACTCCATATGCTTTTAAACTGCCCCTGCCATTACCGGCAATTCCGATAACTTGTTGCAAAGTGTCATAAGGCATACCGGTTAAGTACGTTAATTCATCACCTGGCAATAAATTACCAGCCATGGCTGTAGCCAAAGTGTGGGTACCAGAAACAAACTGTGAACGTACTAAAGCATCTTCCGTATGAAAAATTTGGGCATAAATACGATCAAGTTTATCTCGTCCACTGTCATCGGAGCCATAACCGGTACTGCCAATCAAATCCGATTCTGCTACTGCTTTATCTTTAAACGCCTGCAAAACTTTATTTTGATTAAAAAGAATGTTTTGCTCAATTTTTGCCAGCTGCGGCTCAATCTTTTTATCAATATCACTTACAATTTCTTGTAATTCTTTTGGCCAATTATTCATTTAACCATTCCTCAACTTTCTGTAAAATCTCTTGCACACAATTTGCATCAGCTAAAGGATCAAACCAGTAAACGGGTAACTGGTGGTGAAAATATGTCAGCTGTCTTTTAGCATATCTTCTTGAAGCTCTTTTTAAATTTTTAATACAATTTTCCAGATTATCCTGACCAGCAAAATAAGGAAAAAATTCTTTATAGCCAATAGCCTGTAAAATAGTATATTCTTGGTCACGATTTTGATAGACAAAATGGGCCTCGTCAAGTAAGCCCTCGTCCATCATTTGATCAACACGTTTATTAATCCTAGAGTAAATTTCTGGACGTGCAGAATTTAATCCAATAATAAAATACTGGTATCGCGGTTCAATTTTATCCTGTTGTTCTGAAAACTTATGTCCTGTACGATCAATTACCGTTAAAGCTCTTAAAACTCTACGTGAATTGTTTAACGGAATTTTTTGAGCAGCTACTGGATCGCGTTTTTTTAGTTCTCGCCAAAGCTCCGCCTGATCAGTTTTATTTAAGTAGTCCTGCCATTTATCTGATATAGCTGCACTTTCTTTACTCGGCTCACCTAATTGCATTTTATTAAGCAAAGCATTAACGTAAAAGCCCGTGCCGCCAACCAACAGAGGCACTTTATTTTTCTGCACTATTTGCTCAATAGCTTTTTCTGCTTGCGTGACAAAATCAACTACTGAATAAGGTTTAAAAATTGTTTGAGTGTCGACCAAATAATGTGGTACTAATTTTTGTTCTGTAGGAGTTGCCTTAGCGGTTCCAATTGCGACCTCTCTGTAGACCTGCATGGAATCACCTGAAATTATTTCGGCATTAATTTTCTGAGCAAGCTCAATTGCCAAAGCAGTTTTACCAATAGCTGTCGGCCCGACGAGAGCTAAAACTTTTTGCATAATCACATTCTCATTCATGAATAACATAGAAAAAACACGTTTGATCAGTGCAACAAACATGTTTTTTATTTAATATTTAGATTTCTTGGTGCGTCCATCCCACTCATCAAAACCATTCTTCAACCATTTAATTGAAGAAAAATGCTTTTTTTGTAAAAATCTGGCAGCACGTAAAGTAACTGATAAAGAGTCGGAGTACAAATAAACAGGTAAATCTGCTCTCAATTCAGTATATTGGTATTTAAGCATTGTGTAAGGCAAGTTTCTGGCTCCATCAATATGTTTTCGTTTAAAAGGAGCTTTTTCACGTAAATCTACCACTTGCGCTTTACGCATTCCTTTATTAAATTCTTCGTTGGTTAAATCTCCATTACCCAAGCGTTTAGTTTGTATTTTATTCCATAGCCAAACTGCCACAAAAGCTAATATGATAACAATTAAAACTACGTCTAGAATAAGTAAAAAAGATGACATAAGTTGTATTTCTCCCACTAAAATTTTAAAAACTGCTGCACATAAACAATCTAATATTTATGCTTATCTTTATTGTGGCGTTCTTCATACTCATATTCACGTCGCAATATTAATTTAGCGACTAAATAATCATGCTGGTCAATTAAGTGTGAATGATTAATGTTGTCAAGTTCAAGTGCCATCAACTCAATGTCCCAGATTCTTTTGCCTACATGAACAAAAATACCATATTTTTCAAGAAGTTGCTGCACATCATACAAAGTTTTCATTATAAATTGATTACCATGCCCATCCTGACAGTTGCTACACAATAAATAATTAGTAAACAAAGAGCGATAACACGTTTTTTAACTGAGTATTGCCTTAACGTTTTTTCACCCAGAATTACTGCAACTAAAAATCCCATAGCGAATCCGCCAATGTGACCAGGTATATCAATATTAGGTGCAAACAAATCAATTACTATATTAATTAAAGCCAGCCAAAATGATTGTTTGCCAAGATACACCAAAATAGGGTTGGACCGATTTTGCAAAGCAATTGCGGTCATAGCACCAAATAATCCAAATAAGGCTGTTGAAGCGCCGGCACTAATAGCATTATCACTGCCCCAGGCTAAGCTTAATAAGTTACCACCTATACCAGAAAGAAGGTATATTATTAAAAAGCGCCAATGACCAATAATGGTTTCCATGTACATTCCAAGATAATAGATCATAACCGCGTTAGAGACCAGATGCATAATTCCCATATGCAAAAATTGAGCCGTAAATAGACGCCACCACTGATTACCTATGACAACGGCATCATTTTTCATGGCTCCCATTTTCATTAAAACATAAATATTTTCTGAACCACCAATAGCCGTTTCAATTAAAAAGACTAGTAAAAGGACGGCCAATATACTGACGGTTATGTAACAACTTTTCAGGTTTTGTCGCTGATTCATTATAGCCTCAATTAATTCTTTAGAATGGATTCCGGAGTAATAATTGTTTGAATAGCTATATCGGTCGCTTCCACTTTCCAGGGAGCTGTCTTAAAAATCATCTTGGAATTAGCCAAAGCTACCGTTTTAGAATTAGGATGCTTTGACAAAAAGCGGTCATAATAACCTCCGCCAAACCCCAAACGTTGATGTGAATCCAAGGCAAAGGCTAGTCCAGGAACAATAATCAGATCTAAATCATTGTTGATTTGAGCATTCGGCTCATTTACTTCTTCAACACCAAACTTTGACTTGGTTAATTTCGTCATATAACTATAATAGATAAAATCTTGAGTACGTTCAGCATTATCATTTGCACGTGCTAAGTAAACGTCCTTACCTTGATCCCATAACTGAGCAATCAAACCTGAAGTGTCAACTTCATAACTCAAGGAGGAGGTTATGCCAATGCTTTGACAATTACTAATGATCTCAGAGTTCATAATACTTTTAAGCAAAACCTGATCTTCAGCATCTTTTTCTGCCGTTTCAGCAAATTTGCTCAAATTTTCAATTTGTTGTTGTCTTATTTCTTTTTTTGTCATGATTCTTCCATATAAAAAATAGCAGGAGCATAGGCTCCTACTATATTAGTTTATTACTTAGTTTCACGATGAAGAGTAGTATGTCTTTCAACTGGGCAATACTTCTTCAAACTTAAACGTTCCGGATGCTTACGCTTGTTTTTCTTAGATAAGTAACTTCTATCGCCACATTCGGTGCATTCCAAAATGATGTTATCTGCCATTTCTTTCACCACCTACGCTTTTATTCTGACTGTATTATCTTAGCATTTTTCTATTATTATTACCAGTAATATTAACAAAATTCTATTTTTTATGTAATTTAAAGTAGTCCTGTACCATAGCTTTGGTCATTTGTAATGTATAGGATCCTTCCAATTTGGGATCCAGTCCGGGAAAAATCACAGCTGTAGCAATCTCAGGGTTATTTGATGGTGCATAACCAACAAAAGTAGCATTAACTAGTTCTGGTGGATTTTTCTGGTTAGGATTATCGGGATCGTAATAAAAAGTTTGGGCTGTTCCCGACTTTCCCGAGATAGATGGTTTTACTTTTTTCAGTTTATGAGCAGTACCCCAGGAATTTGTACCATGAACAACACGCCAAAAGCCCTGTCTGATAATGTTAAGCTCATCTTGAGTCCAAGGTATGCGTAATTGTACTTGAGGCTTTTTGTCATAGTCAATGTAAACTTTTTTACCATTATTTGCCGTTCTACCAACCGATTGCACCACATAAGGCTGCATGCGATAGCCACCATTGGCTATAGTTGAAACATATTGTGCCATTTGGATAAGCGTGTAAGCATCATAGTTACCATATGATAAGTCAAGTACAGAACCAGAAAGAACTAATCCCTGATCATTGAATGATCTACCTTGAATACCCGATATCTCTCCCGGTAAATCAATTCCTGTCTTTTGACCCAAACCAAACATATTAAAATTATGGCGCAAAGTTTCAAAGGCTGTTTGAGGCATAGTGATCTTTATTTTAGGAACATAAGACGCATTAACCCATTTCATTGCCAAATGCATCATGTAAATATTACTGGAAACTTCTAGGGCAGTTTCAGCGTCTAAAGCGCTAAAAGTACCAATTGGATAGACTGACTTTTTGACCGGCGTACTAGGTAAATAAACAGGGGTATCAGGCATTACATTATTGGTAGGAGTAATTACTTTATTTATTAATCCGCCACTTACCATTGCGCCTTTAACTGCCGAACCCATGACAAACGATTGATTAATAACGCCTAGTGCATTATTGGTAGTTTTATTTTTCTTAGGGTCACGACTGATTCCCGCCATAGCCAAAATTGCGCCAGTTTTAGGATTCATAGCAATGGCATATGCACCATTTGAATAGTGAGCGGCACCTGACCCAATGGCAGAAGCATAGATTTTTTCTAATGAACTTTGAACCTGTTTTTGATATTGAGCATCAAGGGTCAAAACTAAACTTGCCCCAGCCTGCCCGGAATAAACCGCTTTTGACTGTTCAATATCTCCTGAATTCTTAGTCCAAACTTTGCTGGTTGATTTAGTTCCTTTGAGCAGGGGTTCATATTTTTCTTCCAAATACGATGTGCCTACCCGATCATTGCGCGAATAACCATTTGTTAAGTAATATTGTAAGTTATCACTAGGCAAGCCGGCTTTTTCTGTTGATACAGAACCAATAATACTGCGAATAGACGAACCATTAGGATAAGATCTTTGCCAATCAGTTCCAATACCCACACCAGGAAGCTCTGAAAGGTGCTCACCCACCTGCGCAATTTCTTTATCTGTTAAATGATTATTTTTAATATAGATTGTAGAAAGAGTATAAGCACCAGAAATTTTATTATAAATTAATGCCGCTGTTTTCTCACGTGCATTCAGCTTAATGTGTTCTGCACTAACCTGTTCTTGGATTTTTTGATTAATTAAATTGTCATCCTGAGTAGCTCTGACGGATTTAGGAACTTTGGCAGATTCTTTTGCACTATTTTCCTTATTTGCCAAATAATAATCAATTACTTGTTGTTCAGTCGGCTGCTCATCCTTGATAGAAATATAATGACTAAGAGAGTTGGAAATTGCATAGATATCCTCAGTTGTAGTTGAAACGCTTTTGGTATAAGTAATGGCATTTTTAGCCTTATTTCCTACCAGTACACGGCCTTTATTGTCATACATAACACCGCGGGGAACTTGACTGGAAACTATAGCCGAATTAGATTTTTGTACTTCAGCTTTAAAGCGCGAGCCATAACCTATTTGTAAATAAGCCAGCTGTCCAATCAAAGCCGCAAAAAGAACAAAAATGATACCCAAAATTATCTTCATTCTGATTGGAGTAGAAGCTTGTTTTTTGGCATTATTATTTTTAGTTTTCAGTTTTTTCTTGAAAAAATTCACTTAGCCTCAACCTCACTAAACTAGTGTAATTTTAACAAAAACTAGAGTACAAATCTATTGAGATGGTAACGTTTTGGAAAAACTTTAAGATAGAATACTTGTTGACCAGTAAGGCCAAAACTGCACACAAATACTTTTGCGAAAAATCTTCAGTATTTTTTCTAAATGTAATAAAATAAAAGTGGGATAAAATATAGAAAGAAGATCAAACTATGACACTTAAATATCTTATTGGAGTTGATGCTGGAGGAACGCATACTACAGCAATAGCTTATGACTTAAAGGGGCAAAAACTAGCAGAGGCTCAAGCCGGTCCTGGACAAGTAAATACGGACTATAATAATGCCATTACTAACATCACAAAAGCAATCAACGAATTAGTTGATGAAATTGATGGAGATTGTCAACGGATTCTCTGTGGAATGGCTGGTTTATCAGTTATCGGTCACGCGCCAGAAGTAGCCGCTGAAATCTCTGCCAAGGTTGATAATCTGCCAACCAGAGCAGTTACCGACTCTCTCCTGGCTCTTTATAATGGCCTTGAAGGAGAAGATGGTGGTCTGGTTATTGCTGGTACTGGTTCCGTTTTCAATGGCTTACAGCATGGCAGCATTATCACCACGGGTGGCTATGGTTCCATTTTAGGTGATGAAGGCTCAGGCTATGCTATCTCTCTAAGTGCTTTAAAATCTGCTTTACTTAGTTGGGATAAACGAGAAGACAACGAATTAATTGGCATGTTTAATAAACTGTTTAAAGTCGATAATTTAAATGATGCTACTGCCAAGTTTTATAAAACCAGCAATTCTGATTTTGCCTCAATGGCTGTGAGCGTGGCACAATTAGCTGATAAAGGTGATCCTTTTGCTTCGGCTGTAATAAAAGAGCAAGCTGAACTGCTTGCAAGAGATATTACAATCGGAATGGACCGGTATGAAGAGCCTAAGCCAATGAAAATTGCGCTGACTGGTTCTGTACTCGCCAATAACCAAATGTTGCGTAACTTCTTAGAAGACAAAGTTCATGAAAAATATCCACAAGCCCAATTTTCAATTTCTAACGGTGAAAATGCTCGTGGTGTTATCTTTGATAAAAGCAAGGACTACCGCTACTTTACTAGTCATTAAATTTAAAAATAAAAAAGACCGGACGGTGAAGTTAACCCCTAGAATTGGACGTTAACATTATTTCATATTCGCTAAGGCCGTATTCCGATATTCAATCGGGGTGCGGCCTTTTAGCGTGTGCCTAATTCTAGCTTGATTGTAGTATTTGATCC
>NZ_JAAEEB010000010.1 GCF_013346935.1 Lactobacillus melliventris | reverse complement strand
ATAAAGAGCAATTTAGGAAATTGCTCTTTATTATTTTTATGCCGTGTAAATGCCGTGCGGAAGAATAATAAAAGCTTGTAATATCTGATATTACAAGCTTTTTAACTTAATTTAAGGAGAGTACAGGATTTGAACCTGCGCGCCAAGGAAAAACTTGGTTCGCCGGATTTCGAGTCCGGTGCATTACCACTCTGCCAACTCTCCGTAACGAATAACATTATACCTTATCTAAAAATTTTTTCAACTTGTTGTTTATCCATAAAACTGGGTAATAGTCAGTATTCTGCAGTTTTTAGCTATCGTGCAATGCAAAAGATGTTGTTGTAAAAAATAATAATAAATGTTAAGCTACAAATTAATTTAAAATTAACTTAATTAATATTTTATTTAGACAGCTTGCAGAAAAGGGTGCAGCAATGGACGGTTACCTAACTAAAAAAGCAGCAATTAAAGAAGCACTTCCTACTATATTTGGCTACATTGGTATCAGTGTAGCTTTTGGAATTATTGGTAAGGCAAGTGGCTTTTCTACCATCGAAGTATCTTTAATGTCCCTTATTATTTACGCTGGATCGGTTCAGCTGACAACTCTCAATATGTTAGTTGCGGGTAGTCCTATAGCCTCAATTGTATTAGCGGCTTTTTTAGTTAATTCACGAGTAATCCTGATGAGCACAACTGTCGCAGGCTATTTAAAACAAGAAAATTTAAAAAGAAATATTTTGATTGGAACTTTCCTCACCGATGAGAGTTTTGCTCTTAGTATGAATAAAATAAATTACACCAATGGTAAATTAAACTTTACTTGGTTTAATACTGTCAATATTATTTCTTATTTGACTTGGCAAGCTGGAACACTTCTCGGTGCAATATTGGGCGGCTTTATTACAGATCCTAAAAAGTTAGGACTGGATTTTGCCATTGTAGCGATGTTTATCGGACTACTTTATTTGCAAGTGCTGGGTGACAAAAATCTTAATAAGATATTGCAGATAATTGTAATATTAATATCTTTTGCGTTGACCTACTTTTTGACCATTGTTTTGCCCGCTAATTTAGTAGTAATAGTTGTTACTTTGATCGGCTGCAGTTTAGGAATGGTGCTCAAACATGTCTTCTTCTAAATATATCTTAATAACGATTGTTTTGTGCGGAGTGACCACTTTGCTTTCAAGAGTGATACCATTTGTTTTATTAAAAAAATTCTCATTGCCGCCAAGGTTGGTTGAATTTCTTTCTTTTGTTCCCATAGTAATTATGGCTGCACTCTGGTTCAGTAATTTAATTATCGCTAGGCCAGGTCACTTGCCTGAATTTAATTGGCAGTATGTTCTAGCATCCCTGCCAACCTTTGTAGCTGCAGTCATTAGTAAGTCTCTATTAGTCATTGTGATAGTGGGAATGATTTCCCTAGCGGTTCTGCGTTTAATTTAAAAACAGATTATAATACTATATGATCCCAGAAATTAAGACAATTTCGGAGGCCATATTTTTATTTCCAAATTAGTTAAATAAGATAAGATTGAAATTTATGAAAATCCCACTCTTATTCCTTTAAGTCTCCAATTGTCTTGAGGTAGGTTTTGATTTTTTGTTCTACAAACTCAATATTATCTTCAATTTTCTTTTCTTCTTCATGTAGATTATCTAATTGATTAAATAATAAAACTAATCTTTCGGGGATAGTTTGATCGCCCGCATAACGTAATTTGGCATATTTTTGCATTTCTCTAATGCTCATGCCTGTCTTTTTTAAGCGTGAGATAAAACTGATCCAAGCTACATCTTTTTCGCTATAAACCCGGCGATTGTTCTCATCTCGCTTCGGGAAAAGTAATTTTTGCTTTTCATAATAGCGTAATGTGTCAATTGAAAAACCACTAAGTTCTGAAAATTGACCAATTGAATACTTCATCTAATTTCCTTTCAAAAATAATTTTTACTTCAATAAATAGTATATCGTCATATTTTATTACTTCAAAATTTTTTGAAAAGTAGTTGACATGGACTATACTCCAGCAATTATTCTGAAACTTGTTAAATATCAGAAAACAAAATGAAAAGGAGAAAACTATGACAAACGATGAACGCTATCAAAAGGGTCTGGAAAATTTAGAGAAAGTGGACAGGGAAGGAGGGCAGTCAGTTATTGATTCACTTGCTGGCTTATCAGAAGATGTGGGGCGCTACATTATTGAATTTGCTTTCGGTGACATCTATGACCGGAAAGTTTTAGATTTGAAGCAAAGAGAAATGATTACTATCACAACTTTGTTGACGCAAGGTGACACTGAACCACAATTGAATGTTCATATTAATGGCGCCTTAAATGTTGGCTTAACTCCTGAAGAGGTAATTGAAACCTTTATTCAAACGATTCCCTATGTTGGATTTCCTAAAGTCCTGAATGCGATTACTGTTGCAAAACAAGTATTTAAAGACCGCGGAATTGATTTCACTAAGTCTCATAAGAGTGAATAAAGTTATGATAAAAACTAGTTGCTGTTAACAAGTACACTAGTTTTTTAATTTCAGACCTTTAAAATGTAAACGAATGGGCTTTTTTAGCATTAAAGACCAGAATATTTGAATTTAGGTTAATTAATATTTTGTATTAATGATTAAAGAAAGTGTTATATGGGAAGTTCATTATCAAAACGTGCTGCTGTGTCTGATACTATTCCAACTGTTTGTGGTTATCTGGGAATTGCAACTGCTTTTGGCGTGATCGGTCGAGCCACTGGTTTTTCGACTATTACTGTAATTTTAATGTCGCTTATTATGTACGCTGGCTCGGCGGAATTTACTACTGTTAGTATGCTGGCGGTGGGTAGTCCAATAGGTTCAATTATTTTTGCCGCATTTATGGTCAACTCAAGAATGATTTTAATGAGTACGACTGTTGTGCCCTATTTTAAAAAAGATAGTTTGGGTAAGGGCGTTTTAATTGGTACGCTTTTAACTGATGAAAGCTTTGCTTTAGCTATGAATAAAATTAATTATACAAACGGGAAAATGAATTTTACCTGGTTTAATACCGAAAATATCATTTCTTATGCAGCCTGGGTTAGTGCAACAATGATCGGTGCGGTGCTGGGCAATTTTATTAAAAATCCCCAAAAATTAGGACTAGATTTTGCAAATGTGGCAATGTTTATTGGGTTATTATATTTGCAAATAAAGGGTGATAAAAATCTAGATAAGCTGCTGCAAGCAATAGTAGTTTTATTGACATTGGCGTTAACATACGGTTTAACGATATTTTTGCCCGCCAATTTAGTTATTATTGTTGTTACGCTTATCGGATGTACATTAGGGATGGTAATAAAACGTGTCTTCTTCTAACTATATATATTTAACAATTATCGGTTGTGGAATTGCAACTTGGTTATCCCGGGTACTGCCTTTTTTTCTATTAAAAAAATTTTCTTTACCAAAAGTGGTAGTTGAGTTTTTATCATTTGTGCCAATTGTCATAATGTCAACTATGTGGTTTTGCAATTTATTCATAGCTCAACCAGGACAATTACCCAAGGTAAGAGTAGATTTTTTAATTGCTTCGGTACCAACTGTGGTAGCAGCAATTATTAGTAAATCTTTGCTAGTGATTGTAATTGTAGGCATAATATCTTTAACAGTCCTACGCTTAATTTAGAAAATTTAAGTTAAAAATGGTAGAATATTAATATTATAAATATTTTGGTTGGAGTTTAAGGCTTTCAAGAATTGTTCTTTGGTTTGGGTTGCCAAAGCAATTTGTGAAGGCCTTTTTTTGCTGGAGAAAGTGGGAGTGCAAATGAGGTTTTTAGGTATGCTGAGCGTTATTTTATTAGCCACGTTAATTGGAGGACAATTTAGTGCCAGATTAAAATTGCCGGCAGTTGTTGGTGAATTGCTGGCTGGAATAATAGTTGGTCCTGCAGTTCTTAATCTTGTGCAACCTACAGAAATTATAAAAGTATTCTCCGATATTGGTGTGATTTTTTTAATGTTTTTGGCTGGCCTTGACAGTGATCTGAAAACTTTGAATAAGTTACTGCGTCCCAGTGTATTGGTGGCTGGATTTGGCATGATTGTACCAATCATTATTGCTTATGTCACTGGCATTATTTTCGCATTTTCACAAGCGAAAAGTTTATTTTTAGGCTTAACGTTTTCAGCCACCTCCGTTTCGATTTCAGTTGCGGTTCTGCAGGAAATGGGGCGCTTAGAAGGAAAAGAGGGCATGACAATTCTGGGCGCTGCAGTAGCAGATGATCTGCTCTCAATACTACTATTGAGTATTGTTAGTGGACTGACGGGTGTATCTGAACCCGGCTCAAATAAGGGTAAAGATTTAATTCTAAGCCTACTGACCCAAGCAGCATTCCTGATACTTTTAGTTTTTGTTAGTGTTTACGTTATACCCCGTTTGATAAATTTAAGTCAGCGTCTGACACTGCCGGTCCCGGAGACATTAGTGGCAATGATTATTGTAGTATTGGCTTCTTGGGGGGCTGAGAAGGTAGGTCTTAGTAACGTGATTGGAGCCTTTTTTGCCGGACTGGCATTGAATCGTACTTCAGCGCAAAAAACTCTCAAAAAGAATTTTACGGTAATTGGCTACAGCAGCTTTATTCCTATCTTTTTTGTTAGTATTGGCTTAAACATGAGTATTAAAGGTATTTTAAATGACTTTATTTTGTTTTTTGTCTTAGTAATTGGCAGTGTTTTTTCCAAATTGGTGGGAGCTGGTTTAGGAGCCAAAATTGCTGGTTTTAGTAATTCTAGTGCATTACTAGTGGGAACCGGAATGGTTTCGCGCGGTGAAATGGCTCTTGTGGTTGCGCAAATGGGCTTAACCAACCATTTACTTGCACCTGCGGCTTATTCAACTGTAATCGGAGCAATCATTATGACCACTGTAGTCTCGCCTTTTCTCCTAAAATGGTCAATATCAAAAATGGCTCAGAAATAATGAAGCTTCAAAATACCAATTACTAAGGCTATAATCATTTGCCTAGCCATCTAGTCAAATCTCTTAAAATTGCTTAAAAGTTATGATAATATGGAAAACATGTTTTTTTCATTGTTAAATTTAAGCAGAAGGTAGGAAGGTCGAATGAAAATTCAGCCAGGAGCTGAAATATTTAAATTAAGATGGTATATTAAGCAAATGCGGGGTTGGAGCTTTAAAACCTATTTATTGTTAATGTTGGGAATAGGCATTATCATTGGTGCTACTGTGGCATCGCCCATCACCCAAATTTCTTTGTTAACGATGATTGCTGCCATTTTGGGCTTTACGTGCACCCTTGCTATTACTAATGCTAGGCAAATTAACGGCATCTTGGGTTTAGTTTCCGCTGCAATTTATATTATAATTTCTGTCTATGCGAAAAATTACGCTAATGTGATTTTGCAAACTATTTATATTTTGTTATTAGATCTGCCAGTCTTAATGTTATCGTCATGGTCTAAAGATACGGAAAAACATATTCATGGGTTGACGCTGAAAAAATGGCTTATGACAGTTAGCTTTTTTACTATAGTTTTAGCTTTACTTTATCTGTTGGACACTAAAATTTTTATTAGTCCACGTCCTGTAATTGATGCAACTGCGGGTGCAATAGGGATTACCGGCTCGCTTCTTTGTATGTTGCATTTTCGCGAGCAGTATTACTTTTGGACTGTGCAAGGAATTTTTTCAATTATTTTATGGGGAGTTACTGCCTTTCAAGGTGATGCTAATCTCACATTGTTCTTAACATATATTTTGTATTTAACCAATGATTTACTTGCTTTTACTGATAAGCATGTCCACTGGTTTCATTAACAAAAAAGAAGTCTTTTGTGTACAAGACTTCTTTTATTTTTCCAAATGTTCTTTCACAATTTTACTTAAGATTTTAGTTGCACCCTTACCGGCCTTATCATCGTAATAATATTGATAGCGCGTATCATTATCATAGGCATTAACAATACCCAAGTGAATTTTAGTAGAATAATTTGGCATGATGATCTGCAGCCATTTTTGGTGATTTTTAAAAATAGCAGCACTTAAAACTTTTTCTTGCTTGGGATCATTAACAACTGCTTGTAAATCTCGTACAAGATCGGCTTCTGTTTCTTTCATTTTATGATATTTTTCTTCAGTTAGTTGATTTGTTTTAGCCATGTTTCCCTCCAAAGAATTATTCAGATACTTAAATTACTATAGCAACAAAATAGGTAAAAATCACATAAAAATACGTAGATTTAATTCCAGATAATTGGTAAAGCTAAGCAGATGCTAAGAAATCCGCTAAATAAAGCGCTATAATAAAGAGAGAGGCGAATTAATGATTACTTTTGTTTGGGCAGAAGATCAAAAACACCAAATTGGTATAGATGGACATTTACCTTGGAAATTGCCTGCAGATCTACACCACTTTAAAAAAATTACTTATGGACATCCAATTATCATGGGTCGCAAAACTTTCGTGAGCTTGCCTCATCTTTTACCTGGGCGCAAACACGTTGTTTTGACGACCAGCTTAACATTAAAAAATAAATATCGTGATAATAACCAGGTTTCAATTATTAAATCTGTCAAAGAATTACAGGACTGGATCAAGGAGCATAAACAGCAAAACCTCTGTGTGATAGGTGGTAATTCGGTTTTTAACGCTTTAAAAAATCAGGTAGATTGTTTAGAAAAAACTGAAATAATAGCAACTTTTAAAGCTGATGTCACAATGACGAAAATTAATTATGATGACTTCATTTTAGTCAAAAAAGAATTTCATCAGCCTGACAACGTTAATCTTTATCCTTATAAATTTCTAACATATATGAGAAAGGAGAAATAACATGAAACAAGTTATTACTTCAACGATCACTTTTATAATCTGTATTATGATCTTAATTAGCAGCTTTTTTCTGGCAGAAAACTTAAATCATAACTATTGGTGGCAAGTAATTGGCATGGCCATTGTCACTTTTGCTGTTGGACAATATTTTTTCGCAATAATAAAATCATACCAATCGACCAAAAAATAATTTACTTTTTTGGTTGACAGAATATTTTTTCAATGTTAAATTAATAAACAATTAAATAATTAATACATCTTGAAAAGCAGAGTAGCTAAGTTTTTGTTAATAAAGAGAGCTGACGTTTGGTGAGAGTCAGTTAACAAGACCTAGTGAACATGGGCTTGAAATGATGACTGCTGGTGATATTTAGCTAGTGGCGGAATTGCATCCGTTATAATTGCAAGCTATTGTTAGATAGCTGTTGAGGTTTATTACGTGAGTAATAGACAAATTAAAGGTGGTAACACGAAGCACTCGTCCTTATTTGAGGAAGAGTGCTTTTTTTATTGAAAAATTGGGAGGTTTTTCAGATGACAAAAAAGAGTCGCAATATAATTATCGGAGTGATTGCAGCAATTATAATTATTGCTGTCGGCTGGTTTAGTTTTGGTAAAAAAAGTGGTGACCAAAAGAGCAATCACGTTGTTACTGTAGGTATTGTTAGTGAAACAAAGCCAAAACAAGTTATTTGGAACAAAGCTGCAAAATTGGCTAAAGAAAAATATGGAGTCACAATCAAGATAAAGAACTTTACTGATTATAATCAACCGAATAAGGCAGTTAAAAGTGGTGATATTGACCTTAATTCATTTCAACACTATGCATTTTTGAAAGCGTGGAACAAAGCAAATCACGGTGGTGTAGTTGCAATTGGTAGAACCGAAATTAACCCTATTAGACTATATTCTAAGAAGTACCACAAATTGAGTGATATTCCAAAGGGCGCAACTATAGCTGTGCCTAATGATGCAAGTAATGAATCTCGCGCACTTTTCGTTCTTAAAAATGCTGGTCTGATCAAGTTACGCAAAGGCAAGATTTTAGTTTCTGCTGCTGATGTAATTAAAACTTCTAAGAATATTAAAGTTAAAGAAGTCAGTGCCGATCAATGTGGTCGAGTAATTAATTCAGTTGATGCCGCCGTTGTTAATAATGACTTTGCGGGTCCTGCTGGTCTAGGTAAAAAACAGACAATTTTTGTTGAGCCTGTTAACAAAGATTCTCTGCAATGGGTAAACATCATTTGTGCAAAGAAAGGTCAGGAAAAGAATAAGGATTACCAGGCAGTGGTAAAAGCATATCAAACAGCTGAAACTAAGCGTCTGGACAAAAAATATTATGGTGATATGACTAAACCTGCTTGGGACGTTAAGTTTTAATGATCGGAGAAGATTGTAAATGGGTATTATTGATTTAGAACACGTTAGTGTGGATTTCCCTAGTAAAAAAGGCAAAATTGTTCAGGCTGTCCATAATGTCAGCCTAACAGTTGAAAAGGGTGATATCTATGGCATTGTAGGCTTTTCCGGAGCAGGTAAGTCTACACTAGTTAGAACTGTCAACCTTTTACAAAAACCAACTGCAGGCAATATTAAGGTAAATGGTACTGACTTTGTCAAAGATGGTAAGCAAGTAATTGCTAATAAGGATTTACAACTAGCTCGCAGGAAGATCGGCATGATTTTTCAAAATTTCAACCTATTAAACGAAATTAGCGTAGTTGATAACGTGTCTTTTGCCCTGAAACATTCCGGCTTAAAAGAAAAAGAAATTAAAGAAAAGTCATTAAAATTGTTGGACCTGGTGGATTTAAAAGATAAAGCAAATTCATACCCAGCTCAACTTTCTGGGGGTCAGCAGCAAAGAGTTGCTATTGCCAGGGCTTTAGCAAACGAACCAGATATATTGATTTCTGATGAAGCTACGAGTGCACTTGATCCTCAAAATACATTGCAAATTTTAACTTTATTAAAGAAGTTACAAAAAGATCTTAACCTAACCATCGTACTGATCACACATGAAATGGCTGCAGTCAAAAAAATCTGTAACAAAGTAGCGCTAATGCAATCTGGTCAGGTGATCGAAAATGGCAATCTCCGTGAAGTAGTCTTGCATCCGCAAAAAGATTTAACTAAGAGTTTTGTTGGTGGATCTTTGGAAGTTATTAATACTCTAAGGTCTCTTAAGATTAATAAATTAGATAACGACAATGAAGCTATTTATCAACTTGTTTATAGTATGGCTAACGTTACTAAAACTATCATTATTGATTTATACCGTAAGGTCGGGGTTGAAGCTAGTATGCTCTATGGTAATGTAGAACTGCTTGATGATGAGCCAATTGGAACTCTGCTTGTTCAAGTTAAAGGTGATAAAACAAAGCAGCAAGAAACAGTAGATTATTTGAAAAAAGAAAAAGTCGCTGTTACTCGTTTGAACGAAAAGGGGGATCTTTATGAGTAGTTGGTTTAGCAGAGTTTTTCCCAATGTTGTGCAACTGGGCTGGCTAGGTGATACTGGCTGGGGAACCAGCATTTTTCAAACATTATATATGACTTTTTGGTCCGGAATATTTGGGGGAATTTTAGGTTTAATTTTCGGTGTAATTTTGGTTCTGACCAAAAGTGATGGAATAAGACCTAATAAATTCTGGTTCAATGTTTGCGATAAAATAGTTTCAATTTTTCGTGCTATTCCGTTTATTATCTTGCTAGCGTTTATAGCACCAGTTACTCAAAAAATTGTCGGGACTCAGATTGGTATAAAAGCGGCTCTGGTTCCATTAACATTGGGCGTTTTTCCTTTTTATGCCCGTCAAGTTCAAGTGGCTTTAGAAAGCGTTGATCACGGTAAAATTGAGGCAGCACAGAGCTTGGGTGCAACGATTTGGGATATTATTTTTAGTGTTTATTTAAATGAAGCGAGATCAGAACTTGCTCGTGTTTCTACCGTTACAATTATTAGTTTAATTGGTTTGACTGCAATGGCAGGAGCTATTGGTGCAGGTGGCTTGGGTAATACAGCAATTTCATATGGATACAATCGCTTTAACAATGATGTAACACTTGTAGCAACGGTACTAGTCATCATTTTGATATTTATCATTCAAGTGATCGGTGACTTTTTCGCTAAGAAGTTAAATCATCAAAGTCGCTAAAAAATATAAAAAATAAAAACAACGAGGTAAACTCGTTGTTTTTTTCGTATTTAAATATAGAGCTATTTAACTGCATCTTTCAAAGCTTTACCAGGTTTAAACGCAGGAACCTTAGTTGCAGGAATAGTTAAAGTTTCGCCAGTTTGTGGGTTTCTACCTTTTCTAGCTGCACGATTACGTACTTCAAAAGAACCAAAACCTATAATTTGTACTTTTTCACCTTTAGCCAAGTTATCCTTGATTGATCCGATTAAAGCATCGATGACTTTTTCTGCCACGTTTTGCTTAAGTTCTGCTCTTGCTGCAACCTCTTTAGTGAGTTCAGATTTGTTAATTGAAGCCATAATTCTTCTCTTTTCTATAAAAATTTATACTTATTCAATGCTGTTAAATAGTTCGTATTTTTCTATACTAATCCACCTAAAGCATTGTGTCGCTTGATATCCGGCAACTTTTATTATTTTAGCACAGATAATGCTACCTTCAATAGTAAAAAGCTAAATGTTAACTTAATTTTTGTTGGTCTAACAAGCGGTTGACCATTTGCAGATAGTTCAAATAAAGAGGTTTGAAGCGAGAATGCTTTTCTTTTTGCCAAGGCTTGGGTTTACCGCAAAAATGCAAAATTGAAGTGTTTTTCATGACCCATTCTGTGTTAATTTCACCAGTGCTTCTAGTCAAGTAAACTGAAAAAGCTCTTGCATCATAGTTCCACCGTGTTTCAGGAATTTTGAGTATATCCTCGCCATATAAGTAGTTTAGAATATCCTGATCAGGCAAAATCAAAGTGTCATGATGTTGTTCAATTGCCTGAGTAATATCTTCAATTTTGATCTTTTTTCTCATTTGGTCCAAATCCATTAACATTATTCCTGAGTTGAAGTATCCAGTTGAAGTCCCAAGTCTGATATTATTGATTGAACTCATAATGTCTGTTAAACCCTCATGAACCGAAGCAGCAAACATTTTACCTTCAAGATCTAATTGCCATAATGGCACTACTGAGTTTATAACTAATATGTCCGGGTCGAGGTAAATAATTCTATGTAAGTTTGCAGGTAAAATTTTGCTTGAAAGTAGCCTAAAGTACATTTCCTTGGGGTAATCATGCAGGTTTAGCAACGAATTTGGAAATTTGATTTTTTTGTTCATAGTTAGAGTCGATACTTTAATTCTGATTTTTGTACCAAACTTTTTAAGTTTATTTAGAGCATGTTGATCAATATTATCATAAATTAACCAGACATGGAATTCCTCAGTCATATTGTTAAGTCTGAGGGAATACATCATCACTTCAAGTGGTTTGATATAGTTTTGGTCAATAGTAACCAATATTTCGATCGGTTCTTTTAGAGGATTATTCATAAAGTCTTCCTTTACCAGTTTTTTGTTTATTTTCACTATTTATTAGTATAAAGCAAAACATGTTAAGATACCTCATAATATAAGTTGTAAAAATAACTTAGTGTGCAAACGTTATAACTAAATTACTTATCTTAGATTTTGCCAAAGAAATTATTTATTCAAAGTAGTAGAATGTATATAAATAAAGTTTTAGCAAAGAGGTATTAACATGAAGAAAAAATTATTGCTAAGTTTAACTGGAATTGCTGCTTTAGTATTGGGGCTATCCGTTAGTAACCCAGTTGCAGCTGCAAGTTCGTCAATTCAAGGACAGAATCCTGCTACAGCTAAAGAAACAAATACTGCGACTCAAAGTGATAGCAATAAGGAACAAACTAGCCCAAACGAAACATCTGCTGCTGGCAATTCCTCCAAAAATACTAATAATTTAAATAAAGTTTTAAAGTATTTGCAAAAAAGTGTCATATTAAAAAAGCCGGCATATATTTATGATAATAAAGGCAAAAAGATAAAAAATAAAAAACTAAAAAAAGGAACAATTGTATATGTTTCCGGCCTTAATACTGCTAAAGGACACAGCTTTTTACAGCTAAGTACTAAAAGTAAGAAAAAACAATATATTAAACCGGGAAATGTTAAAATTCTTAAAATTAAAGTTTACAAGGTTAAGACAAATGCCAAAGTTTACGACAAAAAGGGTAGACTAGTGGTAATAGGAAATAAATATCCGTTTGTTAAAAAAGGAGTAAAAATTCCGGTCTATTATGTGAGGAAAATCAATGGCCAAAAATTTGCGGGAATTTCTAATACCCAATTTCTAAAATGGTCTGATTTAGTTCATAAAACTAATTAAAAATTGCTTTACAATGATGGTAGTTAAAGAATTTACAGAAAGAGGTACTAAAATGACTGATGCAGTTTTAAAAAGAGTAGCTATTAGGAAATATACGGCTGAAAAAGTCTCTGAAGACGACGTAAAAGCATTGATAGCAGCATTTCAAGCTTCGCCTTGTGGTATGCACCAAGCTGATGTGATGCAGATGACAGTGGTTGAAGACGAGAATTTGCTATCTGAAATTGAACAGGTAACAAGCAATGCTTGTTATAATGCCCCTCTACTCTTTATTATTAATGTCAAAAAAGGGAATGAATTTGGTGAAAGAGATGCTTCAGTTGCTGCAGAAAATTTGATGGTAGAGGCAGCAGCACTTAACCTAGGTTCGGTTTATCTAATGAACGCAGCAAGTGTCCTCAATTCTGCTGAAGACTTAGAACAGAAGTTGGAAGTTCCAGAAGATTTTGAAACTAGTGTCATTGTGGCCTGTGGCCATGCTGCAGAGCAGCCAGATGATGACAGATCGAATAGATATAAAGTTATTAGAAAATAACTGCTTTAAAAGACTTAATATTAAAGCTGTAGTCCAAATTTTAAATGATGTGGCTACAGTTTTTTTGACAAAGAAATTAAATTTATTAAAGCCAGAATGGTTTATGGCTATCTTACTTGATATAATAATTATGTAAGCGTTACATTTTTTTACTTAAGGAGCAAGTTTCATGAAAAAGATTATTAATGATCCAGCAAATGTTGTACCAGAAATGGTTGAAGGAATGGTCAGATCATATCCCCAATATATTGCCAGAGTTAAGGATACTGAAGCTGTTATGAGAGCAGATAAAGATTCTATGACTGGCAAAGTCGGTATTGTAAGTGGCGGAGGTTCAGGTCATGAACCTACTCATGCTGGTTTTGTGGGCAAAGGAATGCTTAGTGCAGCTGTTTGCGGACAAGTTTTTACTTCCCCAACACCAGATCAAATATATGAGGCTATTAAGGCGGTTAATCAAGGTCAGGGCGTTTTTTTAGTAATTAAAAATTATTCAGGCGATGTGATGAATTTTGATATGGCTAAAGATATGGCTGATATGGACGACATTAAGGTCAAGTCAATTGTGGTAGATGATGATATTGCCGTCGAAAATAGTACATTTACCCAAGGAAGACGAGGAGTAGCCGGAACTTTGTTCATGCACAAGATTTTAGGAGCAATGGCTCAAAATGGTGCCAGTCTAGACGAGATTGATGCGACAGCCAAAAAGGTATTGCCTAATATTAAAACAATCGCGGTTGCTTTGTCTGCTGCTACCAATCCTGAAACAGGTAAACCCGGTTTTGTTCTCAAAGATAATGAAATCGAATACGGTGTTGGTATTCACTCAGAGCCTGGATACCGGCGTGAACAGATTAAACCTGCTAAAGATTTAGTAACGGAATTAGTGGGCAAATTAAATGATGAAATGCATTTAGACCAAAATAAGAAATATGCTGTGTTGGTAAATGGTATGGGCGCTACACCTCTAATGGAACAGTACATTTTTAGTAATGATTTACTTAACAAACTAGCAGAGTTCAATGTCAAGCCAGCTTTCATGAAAGTGGGTAATTACATGACTTCGCTTGATATGGCAGGTATTTCACTCACAATATTTGAATTAGCTGATGACAAGTGGCTTGATTATCTCAATCAGCCAGTAGAAACAATCGCTTGGTAAAAGGAGAAGTTAATATGGGCTTAACAGTTAAAAATGTGATTGAATGGATGAATAATTTTTCTGCTAAAATTGAACAGAATAAGCAATTTTTAAGTGATCTGGATACTGCGATTGGCGATGGTGACCACGGTTTTAATATGAGCCGGGGTATGACAGCGGTTAGTCAAAAATTAAGTACTGAGCCCAAAACCATCACAGATGCTTTTAAGCAAATCGCTATGACTCTCATTTCTACAGTTGGTGGTGCCTCTGGTCCACTTTATGGAACTGCTTTCTTGGAAATGGCGAAGAAAAGCAGCACAAGTTCAGACATAGGAGACTTACTGGCTGCTGCATTGACAGGTATTAAAAAACGTGGTGGTGCTGAACCTGGTGATAAAACCATGGTTGATGTGTGGACCGCATTAGTTCCAGAAGTTAAAACCAATAAGCTAACACAGGAAAAAATCGCTTCAGCTGTAGAGGCAACTAAAGACTTAGTTGCCAAAAAAGGTCGTGCTTCATATTTAGGCGAAAGATCAAAAGGCCATGTTGATCCTGGATCGCAATCAAGTGGGTACCTTTTTGAGGCGTTACTTGAAACAGAAGGTATCTTATGAGTTTAGGCATTACTTTAGTATCCCATGTTCCAGAGATTGTAACCGGTTTGTCTGAGCTATTGGGACAGGTTGCAAAAGATGTGTCAATTACCACTGCGGGTGGAACTAACGCTGATGATATTGGCACCAGTATGGACAAAATTTTGCATGCTTTTTCTGAAAATAAAGCTGATGAAATATTGGCATTTTATGATTTAGGTAGTGCCAAAATGAATCTTGAACTAGCAACGGAAATGACTTCTAAAAAGATTCATCTATATGATGTAGCCTTTATCGAAGGGGCTTATACTGCTGCTACTTTAATTGAGGCGAGGGTCGAGTTAACGGAGATAGAAGGACAGCTTAAGCCCCTAGCCCTAAAGAAATAGAATAAATACCAGATTTATATTGAATAAAAATAACATTAAGCGTATCTTAACTTAATTTTAGACGAAAAATTCAGAAACTCTTTTAAATCTTATGTTATAAAATAACAACAAATTGAGATTTTTTGGAAAGATAGTTTTATTTAAAGAAAGGGTTTACATAAATACAATTTTATAATATATTGAATCTGGGAGTAATTTACTACTAAACATTATTTTGGGTTTCAAAGGAAGTCCAATAATCGAAGTAGGAGATTAAAAATGAATAATAGCTTAACAATGCAAGTAGTGGGAGAGTTCCTCGGAACTATTATCTTGGTATTGCTTGGAGATGGCGTTTGTGCCGGTGTCAATTTGAATAAGTCGAAGTCAAAGGGCAGTGGCTGGATCGTTATTTCTTTTGGCTGGGGCTTTGCCGTGACATTTGGTGTGTTCTGTGTTAGCTGGCTTTGTCCAGGTCACTTTAATCCGGCAGTGTCACTAGGTATGGCAATTGCCAATAAGTTGCCATGGTCTTCCGTTCTGCCATATATGCTGGCACAGACAGCTGGAGGCTTTATTGGTGGTATCTTGGTATGGCTAACCTATTTTCCTCACTGGCAAGAAACAACTGATCAAGATGGTATTTTAGGGTCGTTTGCTACGACACCAGCTATAAGAAATTACGGTTGGAATTTCTTTACTGAGACGATTGCTACCTTTGTTTTGGTATTTGGCTTGTTGGGATTGACCAATACAAAATTAGCTCCAGGATTTAATCCATTGTTAGCTGGATTTTTGATTACAGCGATTTGTTTGTCTTTAGGAGGACCGACTGGAATCGCGATTAATCCAGCCCGTGATTTGGGACCTAGACTGGCTCACCAATTTATGCCGATTGCCAATAAAGGTGGTTCAGATTGGGCTTATAGCTGGGTTCCAATCTTTGGCCCACTTCTTGGCGGAGTAATTGCTGCATTATTATTCAATGTTATTGTATAAAAAAGCATAAGCTTTTGATAACACCTTCAAATTTGTAAAGTTTGGGGGTGTTTTTTGTATCTAATCCATTTTCCTTATCCGGTCTGATTTTATTAAAGAATAAGTTTTCTAGCTTAAAACAATTCAAATTAAAATTGCAGAGCTTGAACGCTCATGTACTAAATATTTTTTATTGCTTTATTAAGCTTAATCTTCTAGCATTATTTAAATTCATTTTTATAAAAAATTGTTTATCAGCAACGATTCTCACTAGATCAGGCTATATTCTACTGAAAATTGTGTTAGGTGCTTGTTTTTTGCTGCTTTAGTTTAGTATTATTAGCATTAAATTGAATTAAAAAAGGCGGTTTAAATGAATAATTGGGCTGTAATATCAACTTGGAGTATGTCGTATGACGGATTGGTGAAAGCGGCAGACCTGTTGAAAAAGGATAAAAGTGCTGGGGATGCTGTTGAAAATTTGCTAAGAAAAGTCGAATCATATCCCCTTTATAAATCCGTGGGATATGGCGGACTTCCTAACGAAGACGGAGTTGTTCAAATGGATGCTGCATTCATGGACGGTGACACCTTGGCACAAGGTTGTGTAGCTGCAATTGAGAACGTAAAACATGCTGTTTCAGTTGCTCGAAGACTAAGCTTAAATAAGACCAACAGCTTTTTAGTCGGAGAAGGAGCGACTAAATATGCAATGCAGAATGGCTTTGAAATGACTAATATGTTGACTGAAAGGGCCAAAACTATCTGGCAGAACAAGGTAAAACAGCAACTTCAATCAGACCTGCATCCTTATGATGGTCATGATACCGTAGGAGCAATAACTCTCGATCGAAATGGTTCGCTGGCAGCTGCTACATCAACTTCTGGCTTATTTATGAAAAAAAATGGTAGAATCGGCGATTCACCTCTGTCCGGATCTGGATTTTATGCGGATAGTCACATTGGAGCTGCGACTGCAACTGGCCTAGGAGAAGACATCATGAAGGGCTGCCTTTCATACGAAATAGTCCGTAAAATGGCAGAAGGAAAGTCTCCCCAAGAAGCCTGTGATGCTACAGTTTATCCGTTTTGTAATGATTTAAAGAAGCGTTATGGTCAAGTAGGCGAAATTTCCCTCATTGCCTTGAATAAAAAAGGCGAGTGGGGTGTAGCTACTAACGTGGAGTTTCCTTTTTGTATTGCTGCTAAAAAGCAAGAACCTCAGATATTAATGGCAAATCCGGGGCTGCACAATAACACCAAAATTGAACCAATTTCTCAAACCTGGTTAGATGACTATCAAAAGAAAATTAACGCTCCTGTAAAGTAATCATTGCTAAGAAGAAAGTGAAGTTAAATGTTAAAAGAAGCATGTGTAGAAAATTTTGCTAAAGTTCCTTATGTGATTAATAAAGGTGCTGACAGAATTGAACTAAATAATAATTTAACATTAGGTGGCACCACGCCTTCTTATGGAGTTATCAAAAAAGCAGTTACTTATGCCTTTAATTTTCACATACCAGTTATTGTGATGATTAGGCCAAGGGGTGGAAATTTTTGTTATTGTGAAAGTGAAATTGAAATAATGGCCAGTGATTTAGAAATAGCAGCTAAATTAGGTGCTCAAGGAGTGGCTTTTGGCTGTTTAACCTCCCAAAATCATTTGGATAAAGCAAAAATGGAGCGTCTTATATTTCTAGCCAGATCTTTAGATATTGATGTTGTTATGCACATGGCTTTTGACGCAATACCTTTAACTGAGCAAGAAGATGAACTAAACTGGTTAGCGAATAAAGGTGTCAAGAGAATTTTGACACATGGCGGAGAGTTATCAACTCCTGTTTTAAATACCATTTCTCATCTAAAAGAAATTATTAACTGGGCAAACGGCAAGATAGAAATATTACCAGGTGGTGGCATTACCGCCAAAAATAGCACTTTAATTGCTGAAAGATTGCAGGTAGACCAGTTACATGGTACAAAAATTGTTGAATGAAATTAATTTTTAACATAGGTCAAAGTCTGATTACTGAGAAATATTTGCACATCAAAATATACAGCCACTTTAAGCAATAAGACATTAGTTTTATTTGTCTACAGCAGCTGGATAAGAAAATTTAGGTAGTGCTTTTATTATTTTGACTAAAATATAGTTGACAGGAAATAAGTCATTGATTAAAATATCTTTAATATTGATAAAGCGATGAAAAGATAAGTAAGTTTGCAAGTAACGTTTTAGAGAGTCCTGTTGCTGAAAAGGGACCGTGATGGTAAGCTGAAAGTAACTTTGAGCTATATGGTGAAAGTTAGTAGCTATTATTGGGTACACCCATTAACGTGTTAGCGTATCGCAGTATGCCGTACGTGAAGTGACTGTGTTTTTGTCATCTTTAATGATAATTATTGCAGTAATATAGGTGGTACCGTGCTTAAGCACCCTTGATTTTCAAATCAAGGGTGCTTTTTTATTACCTAAATAAATTCATCAAGGCCCTTTATCTATATTAAGTGTTTATATTTTTCAGGAGGAACTGTAATGGAAGAAATCGAAAGAGATGTTAATACCAAGCCTTTATCTTGGAAACAATATTTAGTAGTTGCATCATTGCTATTCGGTCTATTTTTTGGTGCCGGTAATTTAATTTTTCCACTTCATTTAGGCCAGCTTGCAGGAGCAAATTGGGGAATGGCCACTTTTGGCTTTTTAGTAACGGCTGTGCTTTTGCCACTATTAGCCGTTTTAGCTATTAGTGCTAGTCATGCTAAGGGGGTTTACGATATTGGCAAACCTTTGGGAAATAGTTTTGCTCTCGCGTTTATGGTTTTAATCCATTTGACCTTAGGACCATTATTTGCCACACCGCGGACCGCGAGTATTTCCTTTTCAGTTGGCTTGCAGCCGGTATTGCCGAAATCAGCTACTAAGCTGGCACTTTTAATATTCTCGGCAATATTCTTCATTTTGGCTTTTATTATTTCTTATAAGCAATCTACGATTTTGACCAGTATCGGCAAAATTTTAAATCCTTTGTTTTTATTGCTGTTATTTTCAATTTTTTTATTAGCTGCTATTTCTCCAATGGGTGCTGCCAAAAATCAAAATGTTACTGCGGCTTATCAAAGTGCACCTTTCTTTAATGGTTTTTTGGAAGGGTACAACACTATGGATGCACTGGCTGGATTGGCTTTTGGCTACACAATAGTTTCAGCCGTACGCCAACTTGGAAAAACTTCGGCGAAAAGTAACGCAAAAGTGACTGCCAGAGCCGGTGTGATTGCCACAAGTGCAATTGGTGTCATTTACGTTGGTTTAATTTGGGTTGGAGCAACGACATTAAATCAATTTAAAATTTCTGCTGAAGGCGGTACTGTCTTTAACCAAATAGTGACTTATTATCTGGGTGACTTTGGTCATGCGCTACTTGCTACGTTAGTTACACTAACCTGTTTAACTACAGCTGTCGGTTTGATTGCCGCTTTCGCGCAAGACTTTCACCGCAGTTTTAGTAAAATTAGTTACCATGGCTGGCTGACAATTATGACTATTGTTTCCTTCATTACTGCTAATTTTGGTTTGGACAAAATTATTTCCTGGTCAACACCAATGTTAATGTTTTTATATCCAATAGCTATGGTATTGATTATATTGTCGATTTCTGGTTCTTTATTTGACCATGATCCAGTTGTTTACTTCTGGAGTATCGTCTTTACTTTTATTCCAGCCATTTTGGATATGATTGCGTCTTTTCCTGCGCTAGTTAGCAAACAAGCATGGGCACTACAATTAAGAGCATTCCAATTACAATTTCTTCCTTTTGCTGACATAGGTATGGACTGGGTTATTCCGGCAGTTATTGGATTAGCAATCGGTTTTATTGTTCACTTTTATCATAAGCAAAGAACTAATTAATTGTGTAAATATTGTTCGATTTCTCAAGCGCATCTTTTGACAACAACTGTTTATAAAAGTAGATTAAAGAAAAAGCAATTTTGTTAATGTAAAGGTAGGATTGAGTATTTTGGATAATATGAACATGAATCATAGTAAAAATATGAATCATTCAATGGACGCCAACTCTTCGATGAAAATGGGTAGTCATGACATGATGATGCATGGCGGTCATATGATGCATATGGGTAATTTGAAAAGAAAGTTTTGGCTTTCATTAATATTATCTTTGCCAATTATCTTTTTGTCCCCTGCAATGGGAGTCCATTTGCCATTTCAATTTTCTTTTCCAGGTTCTGAATGGGTTGTAGCCATTTTTGCCACAATTCTTTACTTCTATGGCGGTGAGCCCTTCTTGTCAGGTGCATTTTATGAAATAAAAGCAAAAAAGCCCGAAATGATGACTTTGATTTCTTTAGGCATCACTACTGCTTATATTTATAGTATTTATGCTTTCGTTGAAAACAATTTACTAAACAGCAAAGTTCATGTAATGGATTTCTTTTGGGAATTGGCAACTTTAATTTTAATTATGCTTTTAGGACATTGGATTGAAATGATGTCCGTGATGAATGCGAATAGCTCAGTTCATGATTTAGCAAAACTTCTGCCAGATAAAGTTCACGTTCAAAATAATGGCCGAACAGAAGATGTGGCAATTAATGCTGTCCAAAAAAATGCTGTCATCTTAGTCAAAGCCGGTGAAAGTATTCCTCTTGATGGTGTGGTATTAAACGGTTCAAGTCAAGTAAATGAATCACTTGTGACTGGAGAATCCAGTGCAGTTACGCGCAAAGAAAATGACAAGGTAATTGGTGGCTCAATAAATGGCTCTGGTACTTTAACTGTCAAAGTTACTAGCTCCGCAAATTCAGGTTTCTTGGCCAATGTTAATAAGTTAGTGCAATCTTCTCAAATGAATAAATCACGGCTGCAAAACTTAGCCGATCGGGTTTCCAGCTGGTTATTTTATGCTGCTCTTATTTTTGGTATTATTGCTTTAATCGTTTGGACTAGCTTACGCGGAATTTCTGGTGGTCTTGAACGGATGGTAACTGTATTAGTTATTGCTTGTCCTCATGCACTCGGTTTGGCTATTCCTTTAGTAAATGCTAAGAGTACCTCAATCGGTGCTAAAAATGGCTTATTGATCAGAAATCGCAACGTGATCAGCGTCAGCTCTAAAATTAATTATTTGCTTTTAGATAAAACTGGCACTCTGACGGAAGGCAAGTTTCAAGTGCGCAAATGTGACAGCTTGAATAAGTCGTACAGTGCAGATGAAGTAATTAAACTGATCGCTTCACTTGAACAAGATTCTAATCACCCGATTGCGCAAAGCATTTTACAGTTTGCTAAGGAAAAAAATATTGAGCTCTATCCATTGTCAAATAGTAAGACTTTGGATGGTAAAGGTGTTTCTGGAACTTTAAATGGAAAGGAATATCAACTTGTAAATGAAAAAGCTGCTAGAAGTTTGGTGAGTCATTTCCCGGAAATTGATGCTTTAAACTACACTTCCAGCTATTTAGTTGCAGGAAATGAACTTTTAGGTTATGTAGCAGTTGGTGATGAAATAAAGAAAAATGCAGCAGCTTTGATTAAGCAAATTAAAGATCTTAACATTACACCGGTGATGCTAACCGGCGATAATGAAAAAGTTGCTCAGAGTATTGCGCAGAAACTAAAAATTTCCGAGATTCACTCAGGCTTAATGCCAGCTGACAAACAAAAAATTGTCGCGCAACTTCAGGAAAAAGGAAACAAAGTCATGATGGTGGGAGACGGCATCAATGATGCTCCTAGCTTAGCTAAAGCTGATATTGGTGTAGCTATTGGTGCAGGAACTGATGTTGCTGTGGACTCAGCTGATGTTGTTTTAGTGAACAGTGAACCACTTGATATTATCAGTTTCCTCAACCTTGCTCAGCATACTCAAAGAAAAACCATCGAAAACTTATGGTGGGGAGCAGGCTACAATATCATAGCTTTACCACTGGCAGCGGGTATACTTGCACCATGGGGAATTTTACTTTCCCCAGCAGTCGGTGCGATTTTAATGTCTTTGTCAACAGTTATCGTAGCTATTAATGCTGAAACACTAAAAATATAAATAACTAGTTAAGGCACTCAATAAGAGTGCTTTTTTGCTAAAATAAAATAAATTTTAAAATTTTAAAATGATACCCCTTTTATTTTAAAATATTGAAAATAATACTAAAAACCTGTATTATAAGTGCAAGAGAATATTACTGCTTTAATAGCTTAAATACTAACATTTGAAAAAGGAGATTTAGTATGAGTAAAGAAGAATACCGTGTTGAAAGTGATACAATTGGTCCTGTTAAAATTCCTAAAAATGCACTGTGGGGTCCTCAAACTGAAAGGAGTCGTAACAATTTTCCCAGTGGCGAATTAATGCCACTTGCAATTATTCGTGCTTTTTTACATTTAAAAAAAGCTGCAGCCGAATCAAATGTAGAAGTTGGCGCTGAACCAGCAGAAAAAGGACAAGCTATTGAGGAAGCGATTGATCAACTATTAAAATTAGATGATCATGAATTGCGTCAAGATTTTCCGTTACACGTATTACAAACCGGTTCTGGTACTCAGAGCAATATGAATGTTAACGAAGTAGTAGCAAATTTAGCTAACAAGATGCATCCCAATTTGAATATTTTGCCTAATGATGACGTTAACAGAGGACAATCTTCAAACGATACTTATCCCACAGCAATGAACATTGTGGCAGTGGAAGCTTTAGATAAACTTGAACCGGCTGTGCAACACTTAATTGACGAACTCAAAATTAAGCAGGACAAGTATTGGAAAACCGTCAAAGTTGGCCGTACTCACCTGCAAGATGCTACTCCGATAACTTTCGGTCAAGAGGTTTCTGGCTATATTTCAGCTTTAAAACATGATTTATCTTATATCAAAGAGCTTAAGCCAACATTATATGAACTGGCAATTGGTGGTACTGCTGTTGGGACAGGCCTTAATGCTGCACCAGGAATGACTGTCAAAATTGCTGACAAACTATCTCAAGTTTATGGCCATGATTTTAAAGTTAATACCAATAAATTTTGGGGTTTAGCTCATCATTCTGGCATAGATGTTGTCCATGGTGCTTTAAAAACTTTGGCTGCCGACATGTTTAAGATAGCCCAAGATATAAGATTCCTGGCATCAGGTCCAAGAGCAGGCTATCATGAACTTAATATTCCGGCTAATGAACCGGGTTCTTCGATTATGCCGGGCAAAGTTAATCCGACACAAGCTGAGGCCGTGACTATGGCAGCTGCAAAGGTTTTTGGCAATGATACAACTATCACTTTTGCTTGTTCTCAAGGTAATTTTGAAATGAATGTCTATAAAACTGTCATGATCACAGCTTTTCTGGATTCTTGTGACATATTAACCGGTACCATTAACGGTTTTGCTGATAAAATGATTGCCGGCTTAACGGTAAACGCTGCAAAAATGGACGATTTACTTGCAAGTTCTTTGATGACAGTGACGGCTTTGTCACCTCATATTGGCTATCATGCAGCTGCTAAGATTGCACAGACTGCAGATAAAGAAGGAACAACGCTTAAAGAAGCAGCCCTTAAAAGTGGCAAATTAACTGAAAAGGAATATGATGAATGGATGGATTACATGGAGATGACCAATATCTCTCAGACTAATCCTGAAAAATAAATCTTTTAAATTTCTGTAGAGGAGAAATCAATGGGTAAATTTGTTTTTACGCCTAATAAGGCTTCTGAAATACAAGAAAGTTACGACGCAATTATAATCGGTGCAGGTGGTGCAGGCTTAACTGCAGCAATTCAGGCTCATGAATTAGGATTGAAGGTTGCTATCTTTGAAAAGAATTCTGATTTAGGTGGGAACACAAACAGAGCTTCTTCTGGAATGAATGCTTCTGAAAGTCTTGTTCAAATAAAACAGGGAATTATAGACGATAAAGAAGACTTTTACCGTGAAACTCTTAAAGGTGGAGGAATGATGAATGATCGTGAACTTCTACGCTACTTTGTCGATCATTCTGCTCTTGCAATAGATTGGCTAATGGATCACGGTATAGAGCTAACTAATTTAACTATTACTGGTGGGATGAGCAAGAAGAGAGCTCACCGTCCAGCTTCAATGGCCCCAGTCGGCAATTATTTGGTTACCGGTGCTTTAAAGCAAATCCAAGAAGATAAAATACCAGTTTTTAATAATGCAAAAGTAACTAAGCTTTTACAAGATTATAAACAACAAGTAACAGGTGTCCAAATTGTTACTCCAAAAGGAGAAGTAAAAGTAAGTGCAAACGCTGTGCTATTGGCTTCAGGTGGCTTTGGCTCGTCTAAAGAATTAATTAAAAAATATCGTCCTGACCTGGTAAATTATCAGACTACCAATCAGCCTGGTGCTACTGGCGATGGTTTAAAACTTGCTAGTCAAATTGATGCACAACTAGAGCAAATGGACTTTATTCAAGTGCACCCAACTGCACAAACTGATACTGATCACGTCTACTTGATCGGAGAAGGCTTAAGAGGAGAAGGAGCTATTCTCGTTAACAAATCTGGTAAAAGATTCGTCAACGAGTTAAGTACACGTAAAATTGTTTCTGACGCCATTAGCAACTTAAATGAGAACGGTGCTTTTTTGGTGTTCGATCAAGTTATTAGAAACAACTTTATTGCTGTTGAATTTTATGATCACGTAGGATTGGTTAGTCACGGAGAAACAATTTCTGATCTAGCTCAAAATATTGGTGTCACAGCTTCGAACTTGAATGAAACTATTACTAATTGGAATGAGTCTGTCACCAATAAAACAGATAAAGAATTTGGCAGAACAACAGGAATGGAGCATCAAATTGCGCAGGGACCATTCTTTGCAATTCATATTAACCCGGCTATCCACTATACTATGGGCGGTATCCATATCAATCCCAAAACCGAAGTTTATGATACAGACGGTAACATTATTAAAGGCCTCTATGCTGCGGGAGAAGTTTCAGGTGGATTACACGGAAATAACCGAATTGGTGGCAACTCGATTGCTGAAACTGTCATTTTTGGTAGGCAAGCAGGAATACAAATGAGCAAGTTTGTCAAAAACCAATAACTATAATTTAACTAAATTGGCGCTTAAAAAAAGTGTCAGCCGTTGATGATATTGTTAGGTATTTTGTCAGATTCCACGCTTTGTAAGCTGGCGTTTTGCCAATGATTTGTCTACTGTTTTTTTTATTTTACATAAGCAAAATTATGTTTAGCAATTTTCAAGCTCTTTGTCGTCTAGCAGCGACGAAGGGCTTTTTTATTTTAGGTTTTTAGGTAAACGGGTATGCCAAAAATACTAATTTTTACCTTATTAACAAACTGAATTTTAAATATGTAAGACTGTTTTTATTTTTAAAAAATTAAAAAATAAATTATTTATTTTAAATATTGCAAATAACAGAAATAAAATTTATAATGTGGATGTAAAGGATTACATTTTTAAAAAATTCGAAAGGAAATGACTTAATGAATAAGAAAGTATTATTGGTTGGAGACGGAGCTGTAGGTTCAACTTTTGCAAATGACTTGTTGCAACATACTAGTGTTGACGAGCTGGTAATCTGTGATGTGGTCAAGAATCGTCCGGTGGGAGATTCAATGGATTTGGAAGATATACTGCCTTTTACAGGCGAGTGTAATATTCATTCTGGTGAATACTCTGATGCAAAAGATGCTGCTGTGGTGGTAATTACAGCAGGTGTTCCCCGCAAGCCAGGAGAAAGTCGGCTTGATCTTGTGAATAAAAATGTTAGCATCTTGAAAAGTATCATTCAACCAGTAGTCGAATCGGGCTTTGATGGTATTTTCTTAGTTTCTGCTAATCCAGTTGATATATTGACAACTTTAACCCAAAAACTATCTGGCTTTCCGAAAAACAAAGTAATTGGGACAGGTACATCACTAGATACTGCTCGTTTAAAGGTTGATTTAGCCAGAAGATTAAATGTTCCGGTGGCTGGGGTTAATTCCATGGTTTTAGGTGAACACGGTGATACTTCATTTGAAAACTTTGATGAGTCAACTGTGGGCGGTAAGCCACTAACAGAATTTGCTCATATTGATGATAATATTTTGAACCAAGTTGAACTGAATATTCGTCAAAAAGGTGGAAAAATAATTGAAAATAAAGGTGCAACTTTTTATGGCATTGCGATGATGTTAACGCAAATTGTTACCGCAATATTGACTAACCGTTCAATTGCTTTGCCTTTATCTGCACCAATTAATGGTGAGTATGGCATTAAAAGCGAACTTTATTTAGGCACACCTGCAGTAGTTGACGGGTCTGGAATCAGCCAGGTGATTGAGACTGAACTTTCAGAGTCTGAAAAGGCAAAAATGGTGGATTCGGC
The DNA here is from genome assembly GCF_013346935.1 of Lactobacillus melliventris. Lineage (GTDB taxonomy): Bacteria > Bacillota > Bacilli > Lactobacillales > Lactobacillaceae > Lactobacillus. The sequence continues at coordinate 33,917 of NZ_JAAEEB010000010.1, read as the reverse complement.
TACCAAAATGCAAGAAGTACTAAATAATATTGCTTTAGATTAATTAAAAAGAAGGCATGAATAATGCAGGTTGGTAAGAGAATTTTTTTACAAAGAAAGCTTCCCGCAAAAGAAGTAGTTTCTGCATATAAAAAGCTGCCCTCATCAAATGTGGCTGACTGTATGAATAGAACAGGTGCAATGTCGCCCAGAATCAGGCTGATGTCGCACCCACATGAAGAAATGTGTGGTCCAGCTTTTACAGCTCATAATCGCCCAGGTGATAATTTAACTATTTATGCAGCTTTAAAATATTGCCAAGAGGGTGATGTGGTGGTCATCGATAATGAAAATGATAATACCAGGGCAGTTATTGGTGAAGTAATGATGACATGGCTGCGGGATCAAAGACATGTAGCTGGTGTAGTAGTTGATGGGCCAATAAGAGACATTGATAGTTTAAGCAACTGGGATTTGCCTATTTATGCTGTAAGTACCACTCCAGATGGCCCTTATAAAGAAGGACCAGGAGAAATTAATGTACCGGTTTCTTGTGGTAACGTAAGTGTTAACCCAGGTGACGTCATTTTAGGCGACGCTGACGGTGTTATCAAAATTGCTCTGGAAGAAGCAACTGAATTGTTGCCGATTGTTCAGAATTTTCATGAAAAGGATGAGGCAAAAGCAGCTAGTTTTCATGACGGTTCAGGAAATATAGATTGGCTTGATGATGAATTAAAGAATAAGAATTATAAAATTATCGACGATTTTTATCGCCCGGAAAATTATAGGTAATTACTATGAAAACACTTGAAAAAGTTAATTATAAGGGCTTTGTTTTACCTTTAGTGATTGGCATTATCCTGTGGGGCATCACACCTCTGCGTCCAGCTGGCTTGTCTGCTTCCGCATGGGAGATGTTTGCCATTTTTGTAGCAACTATTGTTGGCTGTATTACAAAGCCTTTGCCAATAGGTGGCACTACTTTGATTGGACTGATAGTCACAGTTTTAGTTGGTTTGGCTCCAATCAAAGATGTTGTAGATCCCAAAACTGGTAAAGTAACTTCTGGTATTCTCAGCGCCTTTAGTAATTCTGCTTCTTGGCTAATTGCTATGGCTTTTATCATGGCATATGGTATTAGCAAAACCGGTTTAGGTAATCGAATAGCGTATTGGATGATTGAGAAATTTGGTAAAAAGTCCATTGGTATTGGCTATGCTATTACCGGTTTGGAATTAGTTTTAGGAGCTTTAATACCATCAAATAGTGCACGTACAGGTGGTGTAGTTTGGCCGGTGACAGAATCAATCTCTAAAGATTATGATTCTGATCCTAATGATCCTTCAAGAAAGAAAATCGGAGCTTATCTTAGTTTTACAGCCTTCCATGCCAACATTCTGTCAACTGCTCTGTTTATTACAGGTGCTGCTCCTAATATGGTTGCTTCTCAAATGGCGGCACAGAAAAATTATAATATGACCTGGATCAGCTGGTTTACAGCTGCGATAGTTCCTGTTCTAGTTGCAACTATTATTATTCCAGTTGTGATTTATAAGATTTTTCCTCCAGAAATTAAAGAAACTCCCAATGCTAAAAAATGGGCCAGTGACCGTTTAGCAAAAATGGGACCAGTGACAAAGCCTGAAATGATTATGTCAATAGTATTTTTGCTAGCTATAATTTTATGGGTTTTATCCGGAATCTTCAAAATTCCTCAGTTAGATTCTACTTTTGTGGCCTTTTTGGCTGTCGGCTTGTTGCTGCTAACCGGGGTTTTAACTATGAAAGATGCTTTAAACCAAACTGGAGCTTGGAATATTCTAATTTGGCTGTCAATTTTAATATTTATGGCAAGTAAACTTATTTCTTTTGGTTTCATTGACTGGTTCTCCAAGACTATTCAGACTAGTCTTCGCGGTATAAGCTGGCAAATAGTATTAGCCGTTTTAGTGATCTTGATGTTTTACACCCACTACTTCTTTGCAAGTGGTACTGCACATATGACAGCATTATACCTGCCATTCTTATCTGTTCCTGTTGCTACAGGAGCTCCATTAGGATTATCAGCTATGCTCTTGGCGTTTACCGGAGCAATTAATGCTTCAACCACTCACTATGCTAACGGACCGGCTTCTATATTAGCTACAACTGGATACATTAAGCAGAGTGAATGGTGGAAATATAACTTTATTTTAGGAATTCTCTATTTACTGATTTTCGGCGTAATAGGCACTTTATGGATGAAAGTTATTGGAATTTGGTAAATGCTTAAGGCAAACAATTTTATAACTAATGATGGTATTCGAATAACTTATTACGATACATTAAAAAGTGGTCAGCCTATTTTAGCGGTTCCTGGCATAGGTAGTTCTGCAACATTATGGCAAGAAGCTGTAAGGCTTTTTACAGAGGATTACCGCTTTATCATAATTGATCCACGAAATCAGGGACGTTCTCAAAGAACATTTAAGGGACAACGTATTAGTCGTCATGCAGCTGATTTAGCTGAGCTCATTAGCAGATTAGATTTAAACAATATTATTGCTATTGGTAATTCTATGGGAGCCGCAAACATTTGGGCTTATGTTTCACTATTTGGCTCCCAGAGATTGCAGGCAATTGTTGACTTAGATCAACCTCCAAAAATGATTCAAGACAGCACTTGGCACTATGGGTTTAAAGATTTAACTTGGAAAAATTATCCGGATTATTTAAAGGCAGATCTGGGCAATGGTATTTATGCTCATATCAATGATGAGATGTTTAAAAAGGCCAAAATTGAAGCCCAAAAATATCCGTATAATGCTGAAGAAAATTATCTTTGTCGAATAGATCATGCTGAGCAGGATTGGCGGGACGTTTTAGTTAGCTTAAAAGTTCCTATGCTCGTTTTAGCAGGACAAAATTCACCCTTTTTTGATTATCATTTTGCCTATGCTACAAGAGAATTGAATCCTAAAATTGACACAGGAATAATAGCAAATTGTGGTCACTTAATTCAGGCGGAACAGCCTCTGAAAATGTATAAAGAAATCATGAAATTTTTGCAAGAATTTTAGCTAAAGTGAGAACCAAATAAATGGATAAAACAATAGAGCTCAATTTAAATTTTCCAGACACAAAAACAAGATGGGAAAATTTCTTAATTAATCAGGGAATTACAGATTTCAGTTCCCGCGAAGTTGACGTTCTTGATCATACTATTGGTTTAATAGATGAAGATGGCCATTTGGTTGGCACTGGTAGTATTGCGGGCAAAGTTCTTAAATACATAGCAGTGTCAAATGATGAAGCTGTTCCCGGGGCACGCTTTAATCAAATAGTGTCGGCTCTGCAAGAATACCTTTTTGGTCAGAAAATTTATCATTCATTCGTATTCACCAAGGCAAAATATTCGTCTAGTTTCGGCCATTTGGGCTTTAATGAGTTGGCTCATACTGTTACTGCGGCTTTTTTAGAAAGTGGAACACCAAGTATTCAAGACTTTTTAGCCAAGATGCCTAGAATTAAAAACCAAAATCAAAAAGAAGTTGCGTCAATTGTAATGAATGCTAATCCATTTACTTTGGGCCACCAAAAGTTAGTAAAACTAGCAAGTAGTGAAAATGATTTGGTGTATGTTTTTGTAGTGGCTACAGATGCTTCTTTATTTAAAACAGCTGAAAGAATGGATTTAGTAAAAAAAGGAACTGCCAACTTTAAAAACGTGGTGGTAGTCAGTGGTGGGGATTACCAAGTTTCACGCTCGACATTTCCAGCTTATTTTTTAAAGTCACCTGATGAACTAATTACAACACAAACGGCGATTGACGCTTTAATTTTTAAAAATATTATTGCACCCGAATTGACAATTAAGAAACGATATCTGGGTACTGAGCCATTTTCAAGGACAACTAATTTCTATAATCAAAGTTTACAAAAAATACTTAGTCCCACTATTGAGGTTAAAATTGTGCAACGCTTTCGTGATAACGAGAAAATAATTACGGCAACTAGTGTGCGCCAATTGATCAAAAATAGTGATTTGAAAGATATTTCCACTCTAGTTCCACCAACTACAATGAATTTTATAAATGAAAATTATCAAATTTTACAAGAAAGAATAAAGAAAGGAATGAACATTGATGGAAATTAAAACTGTTGGAGTAGCAGGAACATTAGAATCTTCAGATATTCAGATAATGATTTCTGCTGGTCAAAATGGAATTGAAGTTGATCTGGATTCAGAGGTAGCTAAATCATACGGTGATCAGATCAAAAAGGTAATAACTGAAACCCTAAATAAATTTGGTATTACTAACGCAAAAGTTAAGGCTACAGACAAAGGAGCTCTTGATTGCGTAATTGCTGCAAGAACATTAGCAGCTGCACAAAGAGCAACTGAAACTACTGATCAGCCGAGATTGGAGGTATTGCAATAAATGACTTATGTTAAAAATCGTTTGCGTCGCACAATGATGTTTGTACCAGGTAATAATCCTGCAATGGTTAAAGACGCTGGCATTTATGGAGCTGACTCTATTATGCTGGATTTAGAAGATGCAGTTTCGTTAACTGAAAAAGACGCAGCCAGAATGTTAGTATTTAATGCTATTAAAACAGTTGATTTTGGTGGCGCTGAAATAGTCGTTAGAATTAACGGTCAAGACACTCCTTTTTATGACGAAGACGTAAAGGCAATGGTGCGCGCTGGAGTAGATGTTATTCGCCTGCCTAAAACTGAATCGGCCGCTATGATTAAAAAATTAGTAGCGGATATAGAAAATGCTGAAGAACGATATGGAGTGCAAAAGGGCTCAATTGGTGTTATGGCAGCGATTGAGAGTGCAAAAGGTGTTCTTAATGCTCCTGAAATTGCAACAGCTACACCATTAATGATGGGCTTAGCCGTTTCTGGTGAAGACTATACTGCTGATATGCACACACACCGTTATCCGGATGGACGTGAGTTAGAATTTGCCCGCAACATGGTATTGCAAGCTGCTAGAGCAGCCGATGTTTATGCTTTCGATACTGTGTTTTCTAATATGAATGATACAGAAGGATTTTACCGCGAAACCAAATATATCTATGAACTAGGTTATGATGGTAAGTCTTTAGTTAATCCAAGACAAATACCTATGGTTAACAAGGTATTTAACCCTACCAAGGAAGAAATTGAAAATGCTCTTTCTGTCCAAAATGCTATCCAAGAAGCAAAGGCAAAAGGCTCAGGCGTTATCTCAATGAACGGTAAAATGGTCGACAAACCGGTTGTTGAGAAGGCTAACCGTGTTATTGCAACAGCTAAAGCATCGAATTTAATTGATAAGGAGGGTAATTACATTGGAGAATAAAGTAAAACGCAATTTGCCTGATGATTTGATGACAAAAATGAATCTTAAACCATTTGCATCTGTGGAAATAGGTAACCCTGAAGTGAAAAGAGTGGCCCCTAAGGTGCAAGTTACTACGGGAGAATCAAAAGTGGTTGATTCTTTAGCAGATGTTATTAAGAAAACTTTAAAAGATGGTATGACTATTTCTTTCCACCATCATTTTAGAAATGGTGATTTTGCTTTTAATAAAGTAATGAATCTAATTATTAAAATGGGTTATCAAAACTTAACATTAGCTCCATCTTCCTTAACCGGTGTTATGAATGACACGGTGATTGAAGCAATAAAAAAGGGTGTTATCACAAATATTACTTCATCAGGAATGAGGGGCAGCTTGGGAGATTTTGTTTCCCATGGTGGTTTGAAAAACCCAGTGATTTTCCGTTCTCATGGCAATAGAGCTCGTTCTATTGAAGAAGGAGAAATCAAAATTGACGTGGCATTTTTAGGTGTTCCAAATGCTGACCTAGCTGGTAATGCCAATGGTCAAGAAGGGGACGCAGTTTTTGGATCTCTGGGCTATGCTTTGATTGATGCACAATATGCTGATAAAGTAGTTTTGCTGACTGACAATATAGTTGATTATCCAAATACGCCTGCCTCAATTAAACAAACTCAAGTCGATTATGTTGTGAAGGTTGATCAAATTGGTGATGCTGATAAGATTGGTTCAGGAGCGACTCGTTTTACCAAAGATCCTAAAGAACTGAAAATTGCACAAACTGTTAATAAGGTGATAACAAATTCACCATATTATAAACAAGGATTTTCTTTCCAAACTGGATCAGGTGGTGCTGCATTGGCAGTAACCAGATACTTAAGAGAATCTATGTTAAAGGATGGGATTAAGGCATCATTCGCGCTAGGCGGTATAACAAAGCCTACGACTGATCTCCTTGAAGAAGGCCTGGTCAAGAAAATTATGGATGTTCAGGACTTTGACAAGGGTGCTGCAGCTTCAATGGCTCAGAATAAAGACCAACAGGAAATTGATGCCTCCTGGTATGCTGATCCTCATAATAAGGGTGCCGTAGTAAATAACTTAGATGTGGCCATTCTCTCAGCTTTGCAAATCGATACCAATTTTAACGTTAACGTAATGACAGGTTCCGATGGCGTTATTCGTGGCGCTATTGGTGGTCACCAGGATGCTGCTGCAGCAAAAATGACTATTATCACCGCTCCGTTAGTACGTGGACGCAACGCTACAGTAGTCCCAGAGGTTGAAACAGTCGTTACACCAGGAGATTCAATTGATGTTTTAGTGACTGAAAGAGGAATTGCAATTAATCCTCGCCGTAAAGACTTAATAGCTGCCTTTGCTAAGGTTCCTGAACTCAATATTGTTGATATCAAAGAACTGCAAGAAATGGCACAAAAACAGGTTGGAACACCAAAGCCATTAGAATATACTGATCGTGTTGTTGCTTTAATTCAGTATCGGGATGGTACTATTATTGATACAATTAAGCAAGTAAAAGATTAACTAATTATTTTGCTAAAGTGTGAGAATGAGGGTAAGACTTGTTCTCACACTTTTTAGTTCTAATATAAAAAGAGAAAGAAGATGATAAAATGGTAAAAACAATATTTGCTGAAGGAGAACCACAGAGTATTACAGAGGTATTAGCTAATAAGGATGAAAGGGTAGAGTTGCAACAAACAATATTTCACAAGTTTCCTGAATGTACGCTGCTGGATGTTAAATTAAACATTCCCGGCCCTATTAAAAACAATCGCTATTTAAAAGAAATTTTTGCTTCAGGTATTCTAAATTTAGAAGAAATTTTGCAAAATAGCCAGTTACATTTTACTTTGTATGAACATTGGGAGAGAGCAGCAGGTTCAGAAAACTTTTATCTCGTTAATGCTGATTATCGTTTAGTTAAAAAAAGGGCAGTTGAATTTGAAAATAAACAAAAAATTAATCGGCTATTTGATGCCGATGTATTAATTAAAAAGCAAAAACAGGCAATATCCCGCAAAGATCTGGACTTGCCTGTTCGCAAATGCTTTTTATGTTCAAAACCCGCTAAAGAATGCGCTCGCTCAAGAACACATTCAGTGGCAGATCTGCAAAATTATATTACAAGCTTATATAATGAAGAGTTCTGTAAAAAATCCGCAAATTAAAGTGCCTCATTTTTGCGTAAAACTCTTTCAGCTATACCCGAAGTGGTAATTAAATGCGTTATTATGCCAGATCTAAGAGCCCCCAATAGTGCATCTTCCTTAAACCGGTTTTTAACAATTACAAACCGATCAGGAACTGCAAAAATGTCGGAAAGACTGATGCCAGATATATGAGGCTCAATTGGACTATAAAAACGACCTTTAATATCATAAGGTCTGCCAAAAATAATTCCTGCTAACTGATTTTTTTCAATTCCAGTAAACAGTTTATCAGCATAATAATCCATAAAAAATTGCCCTGATTCCAGTGATTGCATGGTACCAATACTTGCAAATACCAGATCAAGTTGTGAAAAATATTTTTCAATATATTGATAATAAGGTTCTTGCTGAATTTTTTTGACGAGTCTCGGATCAATTGCATAAAGAGGTGCGGGGAAGGTTAAACTTTTTGCATTAAATTTGTCAGCAGCATGTTGAATAAGCGGCTGCTTGCGTTTACTAGAATTTACCACTTGACCTAATAGTTGAATAAATGTCAGGTCAGCGCGAGTTTCGGCTGAAAAATCATCAATAATGTCTCTTAAAAGTGTCCCCCAAGTTAATCCCACGACGTGAGCAGAATTAATATAGTTTTGAATTTGTTTGGCGGCAAAATTGACAATCATTTCATTGTCTTGATTTTTAGTTTCTTTATCTTCTAAGATATAAACTTCTTTCAGATCGAAAAGTTTTTGAAACTCCCGTTCAAGATTTTGCGCTCTTTTGGGACTTTGATAAATACTAATTTTTACAATACCCTTGTCTTCCGCTTCGTCTATTGCTTTTGCAATAAGATAACGAGAAAGGTTGTATTTCTTAGAAATTTCAGCAATATTTAACTTACTTAAAAAATAGTCATGTGCAATATTTGCAATTTGCTCATCTGTTAACAATGTCATTTGGTTATTCCTATTCTTCATACTCTACATTTATTTTAATTATATTAGAAAAAGCGCTTTAATACTATAACCTAAACAACTTTTTAAAATAAAATATTTTTCAGAATATCAGAAAAATATATTTATTTTTTCTTACTCTAATAAATCGCAAAACTTCGCATGTGTAATTTTTTGCAAATCTTGTGGTTTTAAAAAGACGCTGCGGCCAATTTTACCACTTGAAACTGCTATCTCGCTTTCTTTAGACATGCTTTTATCAAGAAAAATAGGAAAATGATGTTTGAAATAAATACCAATAGGCGTGTTGGCACCGTGAGCATAACCTGTAGTTTTTTCCAAATCTTTTAAAGGTAGCATTTCACATTTTTTGTTCCCAGAATTTTGCGCTAGTTTTTTCATGCTTAAATGTTCTGTTACTGGTACAACCCCTACCAGAACTTTAGTGTTATTTCCAGAACAAACGAGAGTTTTATAGACCAAATGTTCCTTCTCGTTTAAAATGGATGTATCCATTTGTGCTACGCCACCTGAATCCTCGTGGGTGGCGAATTCTGCTTGACGATATGGAATCTTGTTCTTGTCTAAAATTTTTTCGACAAGTGTTTTTTCAATATTATTTTTCTTTTTTGACATATTGATCACCCTTTTCATGATAGCATTACAAAAAGGGAAAATAAAAAGGAAGTTTAAAAAACAATGAAATTATTGATTATTAAAATTGAAACCAGTCACGAAGTTGAAGATGCTTTAAACATATTTAGTAATGATGTCTTGCATTGTTTGGGTACTGAGACCCGAAAACGGTCTGACTTTGAACATGCTGGCTGGAAATCTGACTCAACAATGATTAAGCTTGATGAAATAAATGATTTACCAGAAGATTTACAGTTTTTAGCTTATTTTGATAGTGATCAAGATAAAGAAAAATTGATTGAAGAATACAAGCAAAAGTTATCTGAATTAAAAAGCTATGGTTTAAAAATAGGTAAAGCAGAAATAAGTACATCCTACATTAAAGATGAGGACTGGAATACTGTTTGGCAAAAGTTTTATCATCCAATTGATTTTTCCCGCCATTTGGCAATAGTACCTGAATGGGAAGAATATCAGCCGGCTTTTAAAGATCAAAAGTTAATAAAATTAGATCCTGGTTTGGCTTTTGGCACTGGCTCGCATGAGACAACGCAGTTAGCCCTAATTGGACTTGAGCAAACGCTTATAAGACCCATAAAAGTTTGTGATGTTGGCACCGGTTCAGGAATCTTAGCTATTGCTTCCTCTTTTTTGGGAGCCAGTTCTGTTCTGGCAACTGATATTTCAGACGAAGCAATTACTGCTGCTAATGAAAATATTTCTTTGAACGATTTAACTAATATTAAACTTAAAAAAACCAGCTTATTAGACAATGTTCAGGGTAAATATGATATTATAGTTGCTAATATTTTAGCTGAAATACTCCTTGATTTGATTCCGCAGTTAAATAAGCATCTCTATGAGGGTGGACAAGTCATTTTTTCAGGAATAGATTGTTCTCAGGCTGCCAAAATAAAGAAAGCTTTAAGCGAAAATGGCTTCCAGGTTGTCCTATCAATGCAAAGTGGCCGCTGGATAGGATTAATTATTGAAAGAAAAGATAACAAAAATGAGTTATAATAGATAATTAAATTAGTAAGGGATTAGCAAGTTGATTGACAAAATAAAAAATATACCTGTAATTAAGAAGTTAAATAGTTATGAGGTGACACCAGTCATTTACTGGAGCGTTTTAGTCATGATCCTGCCGTTATTATTTAGTCTTTTTTCAATAGGGACTATTTGGCGTGTAAGTTTATTATTTATATTAGCTAACAGCTTTATCAGTTACCATGTTGGTAAACTAATTAAAAAACGCAATCTCAAACATTATTGGCTGTTATTAATGCCTGGGTGTTTTTGTTTAATCGTTTTAATTAAATATGCCAATTACAACTTTCTGTTTGGGTTAATCTACCTCATTTTAGAAATTTTTGGCGTAATGGATAATCAAATTTATGCATAGTATTAGAAGGGTCGATTTATATGTCAAAGTACATTGAAATGACACATGAGCAGGTGATAGATACCTGTAAAAAATATATGAATGATGATCAAATTGCATTTGTCGAAAAAGCTTATGAATTTGCTGCAAACGCGCATAAAGAACAAAAAAGAGCTTCAGGACAACCCTATATTGTTCATCCTACTCAGGTTGCCGGTACACTTGCTAATTTGAGTCTTGACCCTGACACTGTCGCTGCAGGCTTTTTGCATGACACTGTAGAAGATACGCCAGTTACAAATGATGATATAAAAGAAAAATTTGGCAAAGATGTTGCCTTTATTGTTGATGGTGTTACTAAACTAAATAAATACCAGTATAAATCACACCAGGAATTTTTAGCTGAAAACCACAGGAAAATGCTAATAGCAATGGCTAAAGATATCCGGGTAATTATGGTTAAACTGGCTGATAGACTTCATAATATGCATACTTTAGAGCATCTGCGTCCCGATAAACAACGCAGAATTGCTTCAGAAACAATGGATATTTATGCACCTTTAGCAGATCGTCTGGGTATTGGAACAGTTAAATGGGAACTTGAAGATATGAGTTTTCATTATTTGAATCCTAAAGCTTATTATCGCATTGTCAATTTAATGAGCCTTAAGCGTAGTCAAAGAGAAAAATACATTCAAGATGCCATCAAGACACTTAAGGAAAGCTTGGACAGTCTGGGAATTAAATATGAGATATATGGCAGACCTAAGCACATCTATTCTATTTATAAAAAGATGGTTAACAAACATAAGGATTTTAATGAAATCTATGATTTGTTAGCTGTACGGGTTATCGTTAAAACGGTTAAGGACTGTTATGCAGTGCTAGGAGCTGTTCATACGAAATGGAAACCAATGCCTGGCCGTTTCAAAGACTATATTGCTGTTCCCAAGGTAAATGGCTACCAGTCTCTTCATACGACTATTATTGGTCCTGGCGGCCGACCACTTGAGATACAAATTAGAACTGAACAAATGCATGAAATTGCTGAATATGGTGTTGCCGCCCACTGGGCTTATAAAAGAGGTAATTTTAAGGGTGTAGAACAAACCAGTTCAAATGAAAAATTGGATATGGTGCGCGAAATTTTAGAATTAAAAGATGAAACTCAGGATGCTGATGAATTTATGAAAAGCGTTAAGAGTGAAATCTTTTCTGATCGCGTTTATGTTTTTACTCCCAAAGGTGAAGTTTATGAACTGCCAAAAGGGTCAGTAACCTTGGACTTTGCTTATGAAATTCATACTCAGGTTGGCAGTCATGCAGTAGGAGCTAAAGTTAACGGTAAATTGGTGCCTTTAGACTATAAGCTGAAAAACGGCGATGTCATTGAAATTATGACACAATCTAATGCGACGCCATCTCGTGATTGGGTTGATTTGGTTAAGACTTCCCGTGCTCGTAATAAAATTAGGCGGTATTTTAGAAACCTTGACCGGGACCACAGCATCGAGCAGGGTCAGCAAATGGTTGCCGATAAATTGCGTGATCAGGGACTTTCACCAAAAGAATTTATGTCTAAAGATCATATCGAGCCACTTTTGGAACAAATTAATTATCATACTGCTGATGAGATGTATGCCTCAATAGGCTTTGGTGATCTTTCCGCCATTGGTGTAGTTAATAGGCTGACAGCTGATATACGCCATGAAAACGAGAAAAAGAAGCAAAAGCAGCTAGAAGAAGAAATTCTTAACTCTGGGCAAAAATCTGTCTCGGAAACTACAACCACTAAAAAAGATTCTAAAGCAATGAAAATCAAGCATAAAAATGGTGTCATGATTCAAGGAATTAGTGACTTGATGCTTCATTTAGCTAAGTGTTGTAATCCCGTCCCAGGAGATGAAATTGTTGGTTACGTTACTAAGGGCCGCGGGGTGACTATTCATAGAACAGATTGCCGTAATATCGTTAATAACGATGATAGCCAGGGCAGATTGATTGAAGTTCAATGGGAAAATGTTGAAGAAAACAGTGCCCAAGCATTTAATGCCAATATTGAAGTTTTTGGTTACAATCGCGGAAAGCTGCTTACTGACGTCATCACTAAATTAAATACACTAACGCCAAATATTAATAATATTTCAGGTAAAGTTAATGAAGATAACATTGCTCATATTTATGCGACAGTTGCGGTTAATAATTCTGCACAATTAGACGGAATTTTATCAAAATTAAGAGATATTCCTGATGTTTACCAAACAAGGAGGGCTGATAATTAATGCGAGTTGTCGTCCAAAGAGTAAATAATGCCAGTGTCAAAATTGCAGGCAATACGGTTGGCCAAATTAATAAAGGCTTGTTATTGCTGGTTGGCTTAAAAGAAGGCGATGGAGTAGAGCAGATTAAAAAGGCCGCTAATAAGATAGCCAAAATGCGAATTTTTGAAGATGAAAATGGCAAAACCAATTTGGCAATTAAAGATGTTGGCGGACAAATCTTAAGCGTGAGTCAATTTACTTTATTAGCTGACACTAAAAAAGGTAATCGACCAAGTTTTATCAAAGCTATGAAACCACCAAAATCCGCGGAATTATGGGAGCAGTTTAATGAAGAGCTCAAAAAGCAGGGCTTAACTGTTGAAACCGGAGAATTTGGTGCAGATATGCAGGTTGATTTACAAAATGATGGTCCTTTTACTATTGTGTTGGATCTGTAAAAATTAGGCTTAACTGCACTACAGGTTGACTTTTTGCCTGGAAAACTATAAGCTAAAAAAGAATTATCAATGACAAAGACTGAAGTATAGTTTTTAATTTCAGAGACCGTCTGTTTTGCTGAAAAGACGGAAAATAAACTAACTGTGACCCCTTTACCAGATAATAAGCGCATCGCGAGCGTTATTCGCAGCAGGTAAAAGGTGGTACCGTGCTAATTCAGAGCGCCCTTGATTTATTCAAGGACGTTTTTTTATTAAAAGGATGATTAAATGAGAGTTCAAAGACCTAAAGGGACAGTTGATATTTTGCCAGACGAATCTGGTTCATGGGAAAAAGTAGAACAAATATTGCGTGATTTTTTTAAACAAGCAAATTACCGGGAAATTCGGACACCGAGTTTTGAAAATTATAGCGTTTTTGCTCGTTCAAGTGGTGAGACATCGGATGTCGTTGAAAAAGAAATGTATGACTTTAATGATAAAGGCGGCAGGCATATTGCTTTAAGGCCCGAGGGAACAGCTGGAGTAGTTAGAGCTTATGTAGAAGATAAACTTTATGCTCCTGAAGTGGTTAAGCCCTTAAATGTCTACTATATCGAGTCCACGTTTCGGTATGAAAGGCCTCAGGCAGGCCGCCAGCGTGAGTTCCATCAAATTGGTATAGAAAGTTTTGGCTCGGATAATCCTTTAGCTGATGTAGAAACAATCGTTTTGGCACATGATTTATTAGCCAAACTGGGTGTCAAAAATTACGAATTGCATATTAATACCTTAGGAAACGCCAAGGTTCGTCAGGATTACCATGACGCTTTAGTTAATTACTTTACACCTTTTAAAGATCAGCTTTCAGATGACTCAAAAAGGCGGTTAGAAAAAAATCCTTTACGTATTTTAGATTCCAAAGATGAACAGGATAAGCAATTTTTACCTGGTGCTCCAAGAATAATTGACTATTTAGATGAAGAATCAAAAGCAAATTTTGATCAGATTTTAGAAATGCTGGATCAATTGGACATTAGCTATGTGATAGATAATGACTTAGTTCGCGGACTTGATTATTATACTGGCGTAATTTTTGAATTTATGGTCGAAGATAAAAGTATTTGGGAATCTACCTCAACCATTTTAGGCGGTGGTCGTTATGATAACTTAGTTAAGGAATTTGACGGACCAGCCACACCCGCTGTTGGTTTTGGTATCGGAGAAGAACGGTTAATGCTGGTATTACAAAAACAAAACCCAGCATTGTTTGCAGATCAAGGCATTGATTTCTTCATTACTAATATCGGTCAAGAAACACAAATAAAAACTGTTGAAATTGCTCATTTGTTGCGTAAAAACGGACTAAAGGTACAATATGATGTTGACCAAAAGAAATTAAAGGCTCAATTTAAGAAGGCTGACAGAGCAAATGCAAAATTTGTTATTACTCTTGGCGCCAAAGAATTATCCGACGGAGTTTTAAATGTTAAGCGTCTTGCTGATGGGCAAACTTTCAGGTTCAGTTTTGGTGATCTTGAAAATATGAATGCAGTAATGAAACAATTAAAGGAATAAAAATGAAGCAAGTAGAAAAAAGAACTGATTATTGTGGTAATATTACCTCCAAATATCTTAACCAAGAAGTAAATTTATATGGTTGGGTTCAACGGGTGCGTAACCTGGGTAACTTGGTATTTATTGATTTACGCGACCGTGAAGGTATAGTTCAGATAGTCGTTAACCATGATTCGGGTCAAGACTTGATGACTACCGCTGACGCACTGGGAAATGAATTCGTTATTCAAGTTAAAGGAAAAGTAGTCAAACGCTCCAGTATTAACCCAGATATGAAGACTGGAGAAGTTGAAGTTGATGCTCAAGAAATCATTATTTTGAATAAAGCAAAGAACCCACCTTTTGAAATAAAAGATGATGTTGAAGTTGCTGAACAAACCAGATTAAAATATCGCTATTTGGATTTACGCAGACCAAGCCTGCAAAACGCGATTATTTTGCGCTCAAAAATATTGCAAGCCACGCACGAATTTTTTGATCAAAACGGCTTTATCGATATTGAAACACCAATATTAGGAAAATCTTCTCCCGAGGGAGCGCGAGACTATTTAGTTCCTTCCAGGATTTATCCGGGTAGTTTTTATGCATTACCGCAATCTCCTCAACTTTTCAAGCAGTTATTGATGGGAGCTGGCTTTGATAAATATTATCAGTTGGCAAGATGTTTTAGAGATGAAGATTTGCGCGGTGATAGACAACCCGAGTTTACTCAAATTGATATGGAAACGTCTTTTACTGATGAACAACAGGTGCAGGACTATACCGAGGGCCTGTTAAAGAAAATTATGAAAGATGTAATGGGGATTGATTTAAAAACACCTATTGCACGCATTTCTTGGACTGATTCAATGAATAAGTATGGCACTGACAAGCCTGATATTCGTTTTGGCATGCTGATTCACGATTTAAGCTCTGTGTTTAAAGATAGTGATTTTAAAGTATTTTCTAGTGCTATTGCTAATGGTGGTTTTGTCAAAGGAATTGCAGTTAGAGGCGGCGCACAAAAATATTCTCGTAAGCAAATTGAGAAAAAGCAAGACTATATTAAGCGCTATCATGCAAAGGGTCTGGCTTGGGTTAAATTTGAAGATGGAGAATTTTCTGGACCAGTTTCACGCTTTTTAACTGCTGAGAATAAATCCGCATTAATTAAAGAGTTTAATTTAAAAGGTGGGGAATTAGTAGTATTTATTGCTGATAAATGGAAAGTTTGCTGTGATTCACTTGATCACTTACGTCGTGAATTTGCAAAAGAAACTGATATTATACCTAAGCACGTATTTGATTTTATTTGGGTAGTGGACTGGCCATTATTTGAATACGATGAAGGCTTCGGTAGATGGATTGCTGCACATCATCCTTTTACAATGCCTGATGACGAAGGCATCAAGCTTCTTGATACTGAACCGCATAAGGCTCATGCGCGTAGCTACGATATAGTTATGAATGGTGACGAGCTTGGTGGGGGCTCAATACGTATTCACAAACGGTCAATTCAGGAAAAAATGTTTAAGGCTCTCGGCTTTACTAAAAAGCGTGCCTATGAACAATTTGGTTATTTGCTAGAAGCCTTGGACATGGGATTTCCACCTCATGCTGGTCTAGCCATTGGACTTGACCGTTTTGCAATGCTTCTTGCAGAAAAAGACAATATTCGTGATGTACTAGCATTTCCAAAAAACGCTAATGCATCTGAACCAATGATGCATGCTCCTGCACCTGTATCTGATCAGCAGTTAAGTGATTTAGGCATAGTTGTTGAAGATAAGTATCATGATGATGTTGCAAAGATTGAAGCTAACTTAAGTGCACAGGCTGAAAAAGACGCCGCTCAAAATACTACTTGGGATTAGCAGATTTAAAAATATATTTTTAATTAGAGCACAAGAACTGTGAAGAAATTTTCACAGCTCTTGTGCTTTTTTATTTGTCCTCATTCAATTTTGCTTGAGGACATTTTCTTATGATGTAGCGCTTTCACAGACTTATATAATAAAAAATGTCGGAAGGAGAAAAGGAATGGTTAAAGATTTGAATCAGTCCATAATCAACTATTTAAAAGTAAATCATGGTTTCAATTCTTCGGCTAAAATTTCACAAGAGTTACACGTCTCACGTAAAACAATAATTAGGAGGATCGATCAGCTAAATAAAAATTTCCCAGAAAAAATAATTGTATCAAAACGAAGTCAAGGATTTGAGTTAGTCTATCAAAATTATTTAAAGTATGATCACAGGAATTCAACTACATTTTCACAAATTAATGAACGTCAAGAAAATATTTTAACCAGACTTTTGATTGCGTCTCCTAAAGCGATTTCAATAACGGATATTATTAATAGTATATATGTTAGTGAAGCGGTAATTCAAAATGATGAAAAAATAATTGCTGCGAAGATTAGAAAATGGAATTTGTCATTAGTCCGCAAACAACGCTTTTTAAGCATCAAAGGTACCGAAAAAAATATTAGAAATGCAATTATTGAAGTCGTTTTACATGTTAACAACACAACAGAAATTAGTAGTTTACGTAATAGCATTGGAAAATATGACGATCAAGATTTTGACTTTGCATTAGAGCAATTGAAACTTGCCGTGAAGTCTTTAAACAATAATCTTCCATATCCCTATAATATTAATTTTTTTACGCATATTTATATTCTTTTAAACAGAGCCAGAACCTATAAGTCAGTAAATTATTCAGTTGAATCAAAATCAAGCATAAAAAGAAAATCGCGGGAAAATCCGGAAATTTTTAAGATATGTCATAAAATTATTCAAAATATCGAAAACTATTTAAATGTACGGCCTCTGACATTAGAGGTTGAAACATACTATCTATTTGAGTACCTGATTTCATCTCGATTAGGTGATAAAAAAAGTGAAATAACATCCGATGATCATAGATTAGCGGAGCAAGTTTCTGAAAAATACATTACTTCAGTTTCACATTTTTTAAAAACCAATTTTAGCAGATACATATTGAATGATATTAAAAATCATATTTTTTCAATGATTATTCGCTTGAAAATGCAAGTTTCATTACCAAATGCTTTATTAAATGATATTAAATTGGAATACAAGCCAGTCTTTGAGGCTACTAAATTAGCTTCTGAACAAGTAAGTCATCAATTTCATTTACCAACGATTTCTGATAATGAAACAGGCTTTATATGTCTTTACTTTGTTAAGTATTTGGAAGCTCAACCAGAAAGAAATAAGAAGGTACGTGTTTACATTATTTGTACTACAGGCATTGGCACATCAGAAATAATCTCGACCAAAATAAGAAAATTAATGCCAGAGTTAAAAGTTATCGGATTAGGTTCCAGCTTTGAGATAAAAGACATATTAAAAAAGTATAAAAATATTGATCTAATAATAAGTACAGTACCAATAACGATCAAGACCAATATACCTGTTGAATTGGTCAGTGCTTTTCTAACAAAAGAAGATGAAAAAAATGTCAGACAAGCAGTTCTCAGAATACAAAAGCAACAATGACTTTTTTATAAAAATGAATATTCACCAAAAAATAGGGAAAAAAGACCTTTTTTCGCTTATTTCACAAACTGTTGCATTTCAAAAAGGAACATCACAGGTGGGGATTTTGAAAAGTATGCAAACGAGAGAAAACCTTAAAAATACTGCTTTTGGTTATGGCATAGCATTTCCTCACATTATTTTAGAACAGGAGGTAATACCTACTTTAATAATTTGTAAGTTAACACGAAAAATAGATGAGTGGAAATGTCCGGACAATACGGCTGTAAATATTTGTTTAGTTTTGGTAATCAGCCGGAAATCTAAAAGCAATGATCAGAGAATCAAAAGAATGACTAAAATATTTCGCAAATTTGCGGATAAAAAATTCGTTATCAGAATAAGTCAGTGTCAGACAGCACAAGAAATCGAAAGATATCTATAAAGGAGAAAAACAATGAAAAGTGGACCATAAAAAGTTTGTTTTTCAGAAAATATAATTTATTAATTTTTGGAGGTAAAAATGGTTTTAGTAACAGGAAAAAGATTATTAGATGTAGCTCATAAAAATCACTTCGCAATACCAGCATACAATGCAGGATCAGGACAACTTTTCACAGCAACTCTGGAAAAATGTATTGAAGATCAAACGCCTTTTATAATGGCAATTCATCCAACCGAATTGGCATTTTTGCGTGATAACTTTGTAGGACAAGTTTTACAGGGCATCAGTAAAACTGATTTACCGATCGCTTTGCACTTAGATCATGGTGCTACCTATGAAGACTGCATACACGCTATTCATCTTGGTTTTACCAGTGTTATGATCGATTGTTCTATGAAGCCATATGATGAAAATGTAGCTATTACCAAAAAAGTAGTTGAAGCAGCTCACGCAACTGGAATATCAGTTGAAGCTGAAATTGGAACAATAGCTAATACTGGATATGACGTCAATGGCCATTTGACAAATGATGTGCATTACACCACACCTGAAATGGCAAAGGACTTTGTTGAAAAAACTAATGTTGATTCTTTGGCAATAGCAATAGGCACTGCTCATGGTCTTTATCCAAAAGATGTACAGCCTAAATTAAAGCCAGAAATTGCCAAACAAGTTTCTGAGGCTGTAGATGTACCCCTAGTTTTACATGGAGCTTCAAATAATCCTGATGATAAAATTCAAGAAGCTATTGACAATGGCATTAATAAAATAAATATCTCAAGTGATATCAAAATTGCATTTGCAACCGGTTTGCGGCACCTACTGGACAATAGTGATCCTAACGAAATGCGTGAACCAAAGCTGATGTTTCCTGAAGCAATGATTGAAGAACAAAAAGTAGTGCATCATAAGAATGAACTTTGCAAAGCAGTTAACACAACTCATTTATATTTTGAGCATGAAGAACCGGTTGAAGTACCATACAAAGTAGAAAACTTCCAAACCGAAACATTTAAAGCATAAAAACATTTGGCTTTACATATGGAAAATATTACTTCTGTTTTAGATCCTAAGGTTATAAAGATTGGCCTTAATGCTAAAAATAAGCATGAGGTTATAGTTCAATTAGCGGAACTGCTTAAAAAAGCCAATTATATTGATAAAGTTGATCCTTTTGTCAAAGATATTTACTTACGAGAAAAAGAAGGGCTAACCGGAATTGGTCAAGGCATAGCAATCCCTCATGGAAAAAGTGATGATGTTAAACATATTGGCGTTGCTATTGGTATTTTGAGCCATGGAATTGAATGGGAATCGTTAGATAATGAAAAAATTAGGATAGTGATTTTATTTGCTGTAAGCAATGATACTAATTCAGCAAAAAATCAATTAAAATTATTGTCAATATTTGCTGGCAGATTAGGACATAAGCAAGTTGTTGACAAATTAAAAAGGGCTCAATCCATTCAGGAAGTGATTGATGCTTTTAAATAATAAAGGAGATGTTGATGGATGAAAATTGTTGGTATAACAGCTTGTTCAGCTGGTATTGCTCATACGTACATAGCTAAAGAAAAAATTGAGCAGGCAGCTAAAGATTGCGGAGACACAGTTCATATAGAAACACAGGGAACTATTGGAACTGAAGATGCATTAACGCCGGAGGAAATTAAAGAAGCTGATGTTGTTTTGTTAGCAGTTGACGTAAAAATAACTGGAAGAGAAAGATTTAAAGGTAAAAAAGTCGTCCAAATTTCAACGGATACTGCGATACAAAGTCCAAATAAACTAATGAAAAAATTACATTCAGCTTTAAATATTAAATAGAGGTTTGAAAATGGCTGAAAATAAAATTATAGTCAAAATTAAAGAACCTGCCTTAACAGCAATCTCATATTTGATTCCCGTTGTTGTTGCGGGTGGATTGTTATTAGCAGTTGGTAATATCTTTGGTGGTAAAAACATTACCAACTTTACAGGTACGATCGGTGTATGGGATGCTTTCAGTACTGCAGGAAGTTTAATTCTAGGTCTTCTTCCAGTAGTTGTTTCTACAGGAGTTTCTTTTGCGATTGCTGACAAACCAGGAATTGCTCCAGGATTTCTGGTCGGTCTCATTTCAAATATGATTAAAGCCGGCTTCTTAGGCGGTTTAATCGGAGGATATGTTGCTGGCTGGTTCACAATTTTAATTGTTAAGACAATAAAGGTTCCTAATTGGGCTCAAGGTTTAATGCCAACGCTAATTATTCCGTTTTTGTCATCAATCTTGTCTGCTGCTGTCATGTTTTATATTTTAGGCGCGCCAATTGCTGAAGGCCAAAGAATCCTTACCAGATATTTGACGCAACTGCCTTCAAGTCAAAAATTCTTTTACGGTGCGATTATTGGAATTTTAGCATCAGTTGATTACGGTGGTGCTATTAATAAAACTGTTTTTGCTTTTGTGTTAGCTATGCAGGCTGAAGGCGTTAATGAACCAATCACTGTTTTAATTTTAGCTTCTATGGTAACACCTTTTGGTTTTACTTTTGCTTATTTCCTTGAAAAACTCTTTCACAAGAAGATTTATACTCAAACCGAGGTTAATACTCTGAAAACAGCATTTCCAATGGGTTTATGTGAAATAACAGAAGGCAGTTTACCAATTGTTCTAAACGATTTATGGAGATCAATAGTTTCAACTGCTTGTGGTGGTGCTATTGGAGGAGGACTTTCAATGCTATGGGGTGCGGATTCAAAAATTCCTGCTTCTGGATTATTTGCAGTCCCAACCATGTCAAAGCCTGTTCAATTCTTAATTGCTCTTCTTATAGGTAGTTTGGTTACCGGAATAGTTTTCTTTCTTTTAAAACGACCAGTTAGTGTAGAAAGTGAGAAGAAAGAAGAAAAAGATGTTGATTTAGGAGATATTAGTATAGGATAAATGAGAAGCAAGAATTCAAAAAAATATATTGGCAATCAAGCACAACTTAATTCTGTCAAATATATTCAATTTCTTGAAGGAAAGGCTACTGGATTAAAAGCTTATGAAATAGCTACAGCCAGTGGCTTTTCAATTACAATTGCATTAGACAGAGGAATGGATATAACAGAATTAAAATTAGACGGCAAGAATATATCTTTCTTATCGGCAACGGGTCTTGTAAATAGTACTTATTTTAATGAAAACAATGACAAAGGCTTTTTGCGCAATTTCAATGTTGGTTTCTTAACAACAGGCGGTTTGACATACATGGGAAGCTCTGATAATCAGCGCGGTTTACATGGTACTGTTAGCAATACACCGGCATATAATTTCAGCTATAAGATTTTTAAAGATAATATTCAAGTTGAAGGTAATATTGCTGATTCACAGATGTTTGGGCCTAATTTAATTCTACACCGTAAAATTACTGTTTATACAAACAAGACAAGTATCAGTATAGATGATGCTTTAAGAAATGCTGGAGACGAAACTGTCCCTTACATGCTTTTATACCATAACAATTTTGGCTATCCTTTTTTAACGCCCGAAACAAAAATATTTTTTCAGCCTGATGAAAGTTGTGATCGTAAGTATCATAAAATTAAAGGTGAATACCCTTTTAGACTGAAAGAACCTGAAATGGGCAAACCTGAGCAAGTGTATTTTCATACGTTAAAAAAATCTGAATATAGTTTAATTAGTCCAGAAACAGGCCTTTCTTTAAAAGTTAAATTTAGTAGTAAAACACTCCCCGTATTGAATGAATGGCGTTTGGAACGAAATCAAAACTATGTTTTAGGATTAGAGCCAGGTACAAATGATGTAAATGGCTTTATTCAGGCTAATAAAAATAACAAATTAAAATACATAAAACCGGATGAAATAGTTAAATTTAACTTGAAATTTGATTTTAGTGAGGTCAAAAATGAAAAGATCACAAATTAATAGAATTCTGCAAAAAGATATTTCTTTTGCAAAAGAAAAACAAGTGTATTTTCCAAAATTTGCAAGTTGGAATATTGATAATTGGACTAACTTAGAGGAAAAATATCGCGAAATTGTAGATAATATGCTAGGCTGGGATGTAACTGATTTTGGCAGCAATGATTTTACTAAATACGGCTTGGTTGCATTCACATTTAGAAATGGTAATTATGATCATACTGATGTTTACCCTAAACCCTATTGTGAGAAGATTTTATTCTTAGAAGAAGGGCAAGAACTACCATACCATTTTCATAAATTAAAAGAAGAAGATACTATTAATCGTGGTGGAGGAAATTTATTAATCAGAGTATGGAATTCAACTGAAACAGGTGAGTTTGATCGAGAAAAAGAGGTTAAAATAGTTAAGGATGGAGAAAAACTTGTAGTTCCAGCTGGAACAACTATCAAATTGGAGCCGGGTGAAAGTTTGACTGCTACACCTGGAATTTATCATAAATGGAATGTTGAAGCAGGAACTGGTAAAGTTATGGCCTGGGAAGTTTCTAAAACAAATAATGATAATTTGGATAACAATTTTTATAAACCTATTCCTCGAATACCTGAAATAGAGGAAGATGAACTCCCTTACCGCTTGTTATTTGGTGATTATCCCATTTGGTCCAAAAAACTAAATTTTCAATTTAACCCTTATAAAAATAAATAATGGAAAGATATGTATTAGGAATAGACTTAGGCACTAGTGCAGTGAAAGTTAGTTGCCTAGATCATTCAGGAAAAATAATAGATCAAGAAAAAGAAAATTATCCAGTCTATAATTCAGCTGAAGGTTTTAGTGAGCAAAATCCTAACGATTGGGTTCAAGGCACTTTAGAAGCCATTAAAAAAATCATGATCAAGATAAGAAATCTTGCAAAAATCGATGGAATATCATTTTCTGGACAAATGCATAGCCTGGTAATTTTGGATAAAAATAAAGAAATTATTCGACCAGCAATATTATGGAACGATGGCAGGACAGCAGCTGAAGCTAAGTATATAAACGAAAATTTCGGTAAAAAAATAGTAGAAATTACTGGCAATAAGGCTACTGCTGGTTTTACTTTGCCTAAGTTATTATGGTTACAAAAAAATGAACCAAATAATTTTGCTAGGATTAGATACTTCATGATGCCCAAAGATTATGTCAGATATAAAATGACTGGCAAAATAAACACTGATTATTCAGATGCTACGGGAACAATAATGTTGGATATTGCACATGATTGCTGGAGCAATGAAATTTTGAATTTTTTTAAAGTTCCTAGATATTATTGTCCCGAACTGGTAAATTCTACAGATTTTATTGGATTGCCCTTGCATGAAGTTTGTGGAAAGACAGGTTTAAATCAGGACGCGAAAATATTTGCTGGGGGAGGGGATAATGCTGTAGCTGCGATTGGTTCTGGTATTCTGAATTCACAAAATATACTGTGTAGTATTGGTACTTCAGGAGTAGTTTTGGCTGATGAGAAAAGTCCTCACACACCCTATGAAGGAACTTTGCAAATGGAGCACCATGCAATACCTGAACACTTTTATTCAATGGGAGTTACTTTAGCAGCGGGTGAATCTTTAAGTTGGTTTAAGAATACTTTCTTTCCTCAGAAATCTTTTAGTGATTTACTTTTGATGGCGCAAAAGTCAGATTTAGGTGCAAATAAATTATTTTTCACGCCCTATATTAATGGAGAAAGGACTCCCTATTCAGATTCTTTCATTCGTGGAAGCTTTACAGGAATAAGTAATACATCAACGAAAAATGATTTTTGCCGAGCCGTCATAGAAGGTATTACCTACAGCTTACAGGATTTAATATCAATTTATGAGCAAAATAATAAAACTATTTATAATATTATTTCTATTGGTGGTGGTGCAAAAAGTAAATTTTGGCTGAAACTACAGGCTGATGTCTTCGGTAAAAATATTGTTGCATTAAAGAATGAACAGGGACCTGGAATTGGTGCCGCTATGATTGCAGCAATGGGGTGCCGTTGGTTTAAAGACTGGAATAGCTGCATCAATGTATTTGTAAAATATAATGAAATTATTGCGCCAGATCCACATAACACCGCACTTTATAAAAAATACTATCATTTATATCATAAGATATATAATTCTATTGCTCCTCTGGCCAGAGCTGCAACTAGGCTCTAAATAAAATTGCTTTGAGTATTAAATGATGAGAGAATTATTATTCAGTTATTATTTTTATACTAGGAGGATAATTTATGACGGATAAATTTCATCGTGCTTTCGGGTGTTATGGTATTATTGGTGATCAACAAAGTTTAGTTGTTATCAAAAAAGAGGGTGGGCCTTATATAAATCGGTATGACTTGCCGGGCGGTAGTTTGGAAGATGGGGAGCCATTAGACCATACGGTTAAGCGAGAAGTTAAGGAAGAAACTGGATTAATTGTGCAAGACTATGACCAAATTGGTGTTACCTCATTTAGATATCCTTGGGACTATGAACAATGGCATTTTAATCAACATATCTGTGTTTTTTATAAAATCAATAAGTTTTGTGGTAATTTACAAACTACAGTTAAACAGTTTACGGGGCAAGATTCTTTAGGGGCTGTATCAGTTCCTCTAGAACAGCTCAATCTGGCAAATTCATCGCCTTTGGCATTAAAAGCAAAAGAGATTTTGTTAAAGCCGGATAAGGTTGACTTAGCAGACCAAACTTTTGCTAATTGGATTGTACTAGATCACCCAGTTTTTTAAACTAAAAAAGCGGTTAAGGAAAATTTCCTTAACCGCTTCTGTTTATTCATATTTACCGCAAATTCTGTAAAAATGCAAGTGCTTTTGCATAGTTAGGTTCATTGGTTAACTCATGAATAAGTTCTTGGTACAAGACTTTTCTATTTGCATCTACAATCCAGATACTTCTAGAATCAAATTTCGTATCGTCAATAAATAAACCCATTTTTTTGCCAAAGTCAAAACTCTCATCTGACAAAAGCTCCATTTTTGATACACCCTCTGCAGCACACCAATTTTTCTGTTCTTCTGGAGTATTGGTGGAAACAGTATAGAAATTAATACCATCAAAGTTATCGACTTCGCTGTTAAAGCGTTTAGTAGAAATACTGCAAACGCTAGTATTGATGTTAGGGACTACACTAATCAGTGTAACCTTATTAACCAAATCAGTGCTTGATGCAACTGCACCATCAGACTTTTTTACCTTAAAATCTGGTAGTTGTTCACCAATTTTGATTGGTTCTCCATTAGTTGACAGCGGCTCACTTTTCATTGTTACTTGCATAATCATTACCCTTTCTCAAAAATAAAAACAATTACCATTTCAAGTTTAACCTATCAAAGAATAGTAACTCAATAAATCAGCTTTTTAATTGCTTTGAGTATAACTACTGATACGTTTAATAGCTTCTTTTAAGTTTTCTTCAGATGAAGCATAGGATAAGCGCACATATCCTTGACCGCCAGCACCAAAATAACTGCCAGGTGTTACCCCAACTTTGGCTTTTTCAGCTAAATCACTGGCAAACGCCACATCATCACAGCCAAACTTACTGGGAATTTTAGCAAAAATATAAAATGCCCCTTCAGGAGTAGCCATAGTGTAGCCATTTTTCTCAAGTCCATCCTGAAGCAGATGCATGCGTTTTTGATATTTTTCTCGCGCGGCAACATAGTCCTGATCTCCATAATTCAAAGCCTCTGTGGCAGCTGCTTGAACATTGTCAGTCACTGCGGAAATTAAAAATGAGTTCACCTTTATCATTGATTTCATTAACTCAGCAGGTCCAGCTATATAGCCTATACGCCAGCCAGTCATGGCAACACTTTTTGAAAGCCCCGATAATAAAACAGTTCTTTCAGGAATGAATTGTGTCAATGAATAATGCTTTTTTTGACCATAAATTAATTCAGCATAGATTTCATCACTGACAGCAAAAATGTCGTATTTAGTAATGACAGCTGCTAATTCTTGCAAGTTTTTCTTTGAATAAACTCGTCCTGTTGGGTTAGACGGATCAGTGATAATAACAGCCTTTGCGCCTTTTCCTTCATTTTCCAAAGTTTCCGTTAATTTTTTTGGAGTTAAAAGAAAATGATCATTAGAAGTATCTACTTGAACTGGAATTCCGCCAGCCATTTTAATGATTCCAAAGTAGACCCCCCAAACAGGGGTAGGTACGATTATTTTTTCACCAGGATTAAGTAAAGTCATGGCGGCGATATTCAATCCTTCAGAAACTCCAACCGTAGCACAGATTTCACTTTTGGGATCATATGTAACACCTAAGCTTTTTGCTAGATATTTGCTAACAGCTTCCAGGTATTTTTCTTTTCCAGCTTCAGGAGCATAATGAGAGTCATCATTTTTAATGTCCTCAATTGCCGCTCTTTTTATGTGTTCTGGGGTATTTAAGTCAGGTTCACCAATAGTCAATTTTATAATTCCAGGTATTGTGGAAATTTTTTGATTGAAGGATCTGATCGCTGGATTAGGTATACTACTAATTTTCGAATTAATTTTTGTTGATAAATTTTTTGCTAATGTTGGCATAAAAAGAACCTTCCTTTTTTTATTGAAACCATATTATAACCCAGTATGTTTCTAAATAAAATTAAGAAAAAGTGTTTTTTATAAAGTTTTAGTTTAGTGTGTTATCCCAAATTTTGTTATAGTTAATTAAGGAGCGTGAGATAAATGGATCAAGATCAAAAAGCCAAAAGGCTAAAAGAACTAACACCAGACCAATTTCAAGTTACTCAAGAAGCAGCAACAGATTATCCTTTTAGAGGAAAATATGATGATTTTTACCAAAAAGGAATCTACGTTGATATTGTCTCAGGAGAGCCTTTGTTTTCAAGCGAAGATAAATATGATGCGGGTTGCGGGTGGCCTAGTTTTACCCGGCCAATCAAGAAATTGGTTTATCACCGTGATCAATCACACAATATGGAAAGAACTGAAGTTAAGAGTCCAGAAGGTGATTCACATTTGGGACATGTCTTTGATGATGGACCCAGTGATAAAGGAGGGCTCAGATATTGCATTAACTCCTCTGCTTTAGACTTTATTCCTTTTGATCAATTGGAACAAAGAGGATATGGTGAATACCGTAAACTTTTTAAATAATAAAAAACGAAAATTGCAATTTTAAGTTGAACACCCTACTTGATCTGATAGATGCAATCTAATCTTCTTTCATATAATTCATCGGGTGTGTGGTAGGCTAAGATTTTGCGGGGCAGGTTATTGCACCATTCCTCAATGCCATAGATTTGCCTTAAGTCATAATCCTTGATGGACTTGCCTTTGGGAATGAAGCGGCCGGTTGTGCCGCTCAACCTCGCCCTTCTCACAAGAAGTATAAGGGTGCGCGTAGTAGACCAGCGTCTGCGCTGCTTCTTCTAAACTGGGCTAAATCCGCAAACTCAGAACCATTATCGGTGGTAATGGTCTTAAAGACTTCGTGCCAGTGTTCCTGGTATTGGCTGCGCAATGTTTTAAAGGCCGCCATCACGCTGGCAGCCGTCTTATCCTTAATCGGGATAATCATGAATTTGCGGGTCATGCGTTCATACAGGGTCAAGAGAGCCTGGTCATCTTTAGTTTTATGTCCTAAAACTAAGTCGCACTCCCAGTGGCCAAACTCGCGGCGCTGGTTAATAGCAGCAGGCCGTTCACTAATACTGCGGCCCAATCTGCGTTTATGCTGGCGTACCTGTTTAGCTTTCGTCTTGCGGCTTAAGCATTCGGGCAGATCTGTCGTCTTAACCCATAATAAACCACGTTCTACATAATGATAAAGCGCCTTGGTGCAGACCGTTTCATTCCGGGTAAAGGCGCCGCTGGCTAAGGCGCGACCGGCGCAGGCATCAAGCGACCAGTCCTGCTTGAAGAAGTGCTGTTCAACGTACTTAATGAAGCGAGTTTTGGCTAGAAAAGCTTGCTTACGGCTGCAGTTTAAGTGCCTTATCTGGTAGCGTCTTTGCGTTTCCTGAGCATCGTAGCGGTAACGTTTGCCGTGTGATAGAGTGCAATCTGACCGCGTTCAAGCTCGTACTTGAGAACAGTTGAGGGCACGGGCAATTTGACGCAGGGACTGGCCTTGGCTGCGTAAAACTTGGATAATTACGCGGTCTGTTGGCCCTTTTGGTGAGTAGATATGGTAGAATTAAGGGAGTTCATTGGAAACTTCTTTCTAGAATTAGGTTGGTAATTACATTCTATCAGAGAAGTCCAATGGACTTTTTTCATTTTCTAATCACGGCAAGTGTTCAACTTCATTTTACAATTTACCAAATAATAAAAATTAGAATTTGCTTCAATAAAAGACGACTATCTAGTCGTCTTTTTATATAAAATAAACCACTAACTTTAATTAATTGAAACTTAATAGTTATCTAAATCCTTTGTCAAATGATTTATAATTTAAAAATTAAAATTAGTAAAAACGTTAAAAATCATAATTTTAAAACTAAAAAAAAATATTTTTTAATAAAAAACTATAATTAGTATTATAACTATATATATAAAAAATAGGACTTTTTTAGTTGAAAACTATTTGAATTTTACATTTTTTAAATTTCATTTAAATTATAAAAATAAAAAATACTATATAACATAATTGCTCTTGTAAAGTTTATTTCTATTTATTTCATATTGACATTATTTAAGAAAGCGAATACATTATATATAGAAATTGATATATTAGTATATCAAAATCTGATATATTGATTTTGAAATTTTTTTAGTTGGAAGGGGGACTGCTTTAATGGTTAAACTGACTGATAATTACTTGCAACAAGCAGATAAATATACTACGGCAGGTATTAAATTGCCACAGCATGATCAAGAAGTAATTAATAAGAACACACAGAGATCACCAGTAGGTGTTCATTTTGGCGATGGAAATCTTTTTTGATGTTTTCATGCCGAGGTTGCTCAAAAATTATTAGATCAATGAAAAACTCAGTTTTGGAATAGTTGAAACTTATGATGATCAAATAATTAAGAGTATTTATCACGCCTATAGTAGTCGGATTTTAAACGTTACGTTGAAAAGTGATGGCTTTTTTCTAAAAAACTATTGGCTAGTGTTTGTGCAAGCGCTTATTTTAACCTTGATAATGAAGGAGATTGGCAATAATTGACGAAGGTTTTAAAAATCCAACACTACAATTTGCTACTTTTTCTGTTATTAAAAAGTGATATGGGCCAACAGACATTACTTTAATAGCAATTTACCTGATTTGGCTCAAAGTGATAATAATGTTGGACTTAATAAGCCTCAGACTAATATCGAATCTGAAGCTTACTTGTTATATATGCGTTATGAAAATATTGAATTCCTATTGCTATGATCTCAACTTATAATTTTTCTCAAAATGATGAGAAACTAAAAAGCTATTATGACTGTTGCACAAGAATGGAAGAAAATGGTTTAGTAGAAGATGATTCATCAGTTATCTTAAAATTGTCATTAAGTTGCATCTTCTAAAGTATGATTGACTGAATTAATCCTAATTCTGATAAAAAAGCTGCTAAACTTTTACAAAATAATTGTTTTAATGATTTTCAATTAATTCATACTTCTAAACATCCAAATATTGTTCCATTTGGTATTACCAAAGAAGCTCATTATTAGTAAACGAAGATTACTTTTCTAACGGTCGATCCCATTAGAGGAAGCGGCGTTTTATTGACCAATCGTGAAACTTTTAAATGACTCTAATCAAATGAAAGTTACCGCTTGCTTAAAGCCAATTACATTCAGCGTTAGCTATTTTTGGTTGCTTATTAGAATTAATTTAAATTTTAGGTTATAAAAAAGATTTGCTTGTAGTGAAAGTTTCAAAATTATAAATCCTAAAAATTTTATTTTTCAATTGATCGATAAACGATTACCAAACTAAAATATTCCAGATACTTTCCAAAGAATAGCTAGTGATGCCTCATAAAAATTAAAAATCTTTATGTTGTTACTATTCAAAATTAAATTGATAATTCAAATTTCAGTGTAAAAGAACTAAAAATTATACTGTTAATTATGGCTGGATGATGTCGCTATCTAATGGGAATTGATGATCAAGGTAAAAAGTTTACTTTAAGTCGGGACTTTATGTTAGATCAATTAAAACCACCTGTTTCTAAACATGAAAAAGGTAGTAAAGAAGATATTCATAAACACTTGGAGACAATTTCGAGAATTTGAAAATAATTGGGAATAATCTCTATTCTATTGGTTTAGGTTCAAAAGTTGAAAACTACGTTAGCAAAATGATTACCAAGACTGGTGCTGTCAGTCAAGCAATTAAACAAACAGTTGAAGAATATAGAAAGAATATTTATAATGTTTGATTTTTCAACAAACTGCAAGAAGTTATTCACTATTAAGAAAAAGTAAAGGGGAACAGATGACATTTTTAGATAAAGATTTTTTATTAACCACTGATACTGCAAAGATATTGTTTCATGAACATGCTGAAAAAATGCCAATCATAGACTATCACTGTCATTTAGATCCTAAAGATATATATGAAAATAAGAATTATCCTAATTTAACAAGGATTTGGTTGAATGATAATAAATTTGGAGATCACTATAAATGGCGTTTGGAACGAACTAATGGAGTATCAGAAAAATTCATTACTGGAAATGGTGATGAATATCAAAAATTAATTGAGTGGGCTAAGACTGTTGAGAAAGCAATTGGAAATCCATTATATGAGTGGACTAACTTGGAACTAAAGCGATTCTTTAAAATTGAGTTGCCTTTTACTGTAAAAAACGTTCCTGTTATTTGGGAAAAAACTAATCAGCTTTTACAAACAGAAAATTTTAAGCCTCGTAATCTAATTAGAAGTGCAAATGTTAAAGTAGTTTGTACAACAGATGATCCTGTCTCTGATTTACATTATCATAAGTTGCTGGCACGAGATGAAAAAGAAAATGGTTTTAAAGTATTGCCAGCAATGAGACCTGATAAATTAATCTGTATTAACCAAGGGAACTTTAATACGTATTTGAATGAGTTAAGCTCTAGATCGGGTGTAAAAATTACTGACTTTGATTCTATCATAACCGCTTTGAATCAGCGCTTTCAATACTTTGATTCAATGGGTGGTCGTTTATCAGACCATGGTTTAAATAATTATTATTTTGTTAAATTAGATAAGAATAAAGTCAATCAAATAATACAAAAAGCCCGAATAGATAATAAGTGCCTCAATGATGAAGAAGTTTATGGATACCAGACAGCAGTTCTGGAAGCATTGATGCATTTAAATAAAAAGTATAACTGGACAATGCAGTATCACATTAACGTATTGCGTGACGGCAATCCAACAATGTTTAAAAAATTAGGTGCTAATACCGGTTTCGATTCGATGGGCAGCCAACCAGGGATTGCAAATGAAATAATGAAATTATTTGCGGATAACGAAGACAACATTCCTAAAACAATGCTATATTCTTCTAATCCAAATGATTGGATGGAGTTGGCAACTGGCATGCAATCCTTTCAAGGTGAAGGTATTCAAAAACTACAGTTAGGTTGTGCCTGGTGGTTTAATGATACGCGAGAAGGTATGCGAAAGCAGCTTAATATTATGGCTCAACAAAGCCTATTAGCCAATTTTGTAGGTATGTTAACAGATTCAAGAAGTTTTTTATCATATTCACGTCATGAATATTTTAGACGCGTATTATGTGAACTTATTGGTGAATGGGTAGCTAGAGGACAAGTAATTGATGACTATGATTATTTAGGCAAAATTGTAGAAGATATTTCTTACAATAATGCTGCAAATTATTTTGGATTTTTTAAATAAAATTTATTAAATTTTAAGAAAAATATTTATAACTAGGAGATGATTTTCATGGTTCAGAACGATGATTCTGAAAATGATAAAAGTGAATCAGCAGTAGGAGATATAGCAAATGCTGCAGTAAAAGATGAGGAACAACCTAAAGTTCCGCTTATGGTGGCTTTTGCGATGTTTTTAGCACCTTTATGTTGGTTTGGACCTATTGGATCAACACGTAGTGTTTTGATTCCACAATTATTTGCCCAACTAGACCCATCAAAAAAAGTTTGGGCAGTAGGTATTTTGGCAACTGTAGCATCAATTACAGGTGCAATTTCTAATCTGCTTTTTGGAGCTTTTTCTGATGTTACTCGGTCTAGATTTGGTAAGCGTAAGCCGTATATAGTTATTGGCACTATTGTTATTGCTGCTTCTTTATGTGTAATTGCTAATATGAAATCGATCACTGCTATCATATTAATTTGGGTTATAGCAGCTGTAGCAGAAAATGCAATCGCCGCAGCTATATATCCACAAATTTCAGATAGAGTTGCACCGAAATGGAGAGGAACAGTTTCAACATTTTATGGTGTTGGTTTTACTATTGCTCAACAAGGTTTTGCTTTACTTGCAGCTCAATTTTTAGGCAACGTAAAATTTGGTATTTACACTATGGCCGGATTTACAGTAATTTTGATGATTATTCATGAACTGTTAATACAAGAAAAAGGCAATCTTAATGAGCCTAAAGTAAAATTTGATAGAGATTCTCTTAAAAAGTATTTCTTTATACCAACTCATGGTGCACGAGATTTTTATTTAGCTCTTGTAGGTAAATTCTTTATGGTAGTTGGTTCAACTATCGTAACGACATTTTTATTGTTTCTTTTTACAGATTATATTGGTCAATCTACCAAAGCTGCTGCAAATTCCATTTCTATCTTTTCAACTATTATGCTAGTAATTGGTGTGTTTTTTGCACTTATAGGTGGGCCTTTAGCAGATAAGTTAAAAAAAGTTAAAACTCCAGTAGTTATCGCCACGATTGCATTGGGTGTAGCGGCTTTATTCCCATTATTTGCAAAAACAGCTTGGGCAATGTTTACCTATGCTGTGATTGCTGCTTTTGGTAATGGGTTATATAACTCGGTTGATGGAGCTCTTAATATGGATGTTTTACCTTCATCAGATACAGCAGGCAAAGATTTAGGATTAATTAATTTAGCAAATACATTGGGTCAAATGTTGGGTGCTATGGTTGCTTCTGCAATTGTTTCAGCTTTTGGCTATGGTGCTATATTTATTTTTGCAGTATGTATGGAAATGATAGGTGCAATTTGTATTGCTTTAATTAAAAGAGTTCATTAAATGAAACCAGGAAGAAAAATTATGTCAAATATTAATAAATCGAATCAATTTTCGCAAGAATTTTGGACAGTCACAGCTGGTGATCTTTCGCAGAAGCGTACGCCTTTAAATACGCCGCAATTACAGGACAACGTTCAAAAGG
>NZ_JAAEEB010000009.1 GCF_013346935.1 Lactobacillus melliventris | reverse complement strand
AGATGAGATTTCCCATACGTAAGTAGTAAGACACCTCAAAGACTAAGAGGTAGATAGGCTGGGAGTGGAAGAGCCGTGAGGCTTGGAGCGGACCAGTACTAATCAGTCGAGGACTTGACCAAAGCTTAAAGGCAATCAAGGTTTTTTTAGCGGATTATATTTAGTTTTGAGTGTAAAAGCTCACAAGGAAAAGTACGGTGGCAAGAGCAAGAAGGAAACACCTGTAACCATGCCGAACACAGCAGTTAAGCTTCTTCACGCCGAGAGTAGTTGGTGGGAGACTGCCTGCGAGGGTAGGACGCTGCCGTGCTTTTTAGTATTCCGGCTTAGCTCAGTTGGTAGAGCGCTTGACTGTTAATCAAGATGTCGTCAGTTCGAGTCTGACAGCCGGAGTTAATTTGGAGTGTTGTCCGAGTGGCTTAAGGAGCATGATTGGAAATCATGTATATGGGTTAATCCTGTATCGAGAGTTCAAATCTCTCACACTCCGTAAGAAACCCTGTAGTCATAAATAACTACAGGGTCTTTTTTCGCTAATTTTTTAAATTAAAATTTTATATGTATAAAAAACTGCTTTTAGAATCAACTCTAGAAAAGCGCATCGATTTTACCTTCGACGACTTGCTTTTGAAAGTACTGAATTTTTTCAACATTGATATTGCGTAAAAGTTCAATAATTAAGCAGTTATCTGAATTAACACTAATTACAGCTTTTGAAATTTCTTCAAGACTAACATTTTTGAGTAACTTTTGTTGAATCTTGATTGAATCTATTGAAGTTTTTTGTAAATACTTTTCATTTTGAGTGCGGTGCCAAACTGCACAATCAATATTTTGGTTTAAAATTTCAAAAGGTACATTGGAATATTTTACTGGTATGTATTCAGCGTTTGGATATATTTCTTTAGTTAGTATAGATTGGTCATAGGAGCTATCATCTAAACCCACTCTTATGTTTGATACAAGTCTATTTTCTATTCCTTGTTTTTCCAGTAATAGCAATCCATCTTTCTTATAAAAAGTATGGCTATTCAATTTTAATGCTATTTTTAACTTAGGGCTAATTTTTTTTCTATCTTTAGCAGAGGCAAGTGAAGAAACAACAAAATCTTCTTTTGATTTCTTACTTAGAATACGATCAAATCTAATAGCTGAACCATACCCATATACTATAACAAGTGGTATATTTAAATCGTTTAATGCTTCCCTGATCCCCATGGCTAATCCCCGCATTTCTAAGCTAAGCGGTTCAGGAAATAATCCCACAAGATGACGATTTGGCAAAAATCCCCATAGCTTTTTGATATCTTTAGAAATCAAAATCGTTCCATAATGTGGTTGAGCCTTTAGTTTAATGATTTTCTCTTGCTCAAAATCCTTAAGTGCACTTTGAATAGTTCCAGTACCAACCTTTAATTCGTCATGAAGAAAACTAAAAGTCGGTATTTTATCTCCTATCTTGCAGGATAAAAGTATTTCAGCAAGTTTTTGTTGAGTGTGTGCAGTCTTACTCGAAAATATATTAATCGCTCCCATACTATCAATTTTTATTTAATAATCTGATATTTACAACTAAAAATAATATTGAAATCATAAATTTAGAGTTGAACATTATTAAATATCATTATACACCGAATAGTGAATGTCTTTAAAAAAACAAATTATCTATTAGAGTAGTACTTCTAAAATAATATTTTTAATATTTGTTTGATTAATTATACAAAATACTGTATTATGTATTTGAGCAAAAGTAATTTAGATTTATTCTTGTATTGTAAATATGTCTTGTAAAGGGGGTAATTAAGTGAATATATTAAAGGGAGCCATTGATTGGTTTATTGGTCTTGGAGGAACGTATTTTGTTCCAATAGTTATGCTAATTATTGGATTAGTGTGCAAAGCTGGTTTTGCGAAAAGTCTAACAAGCTCATTATTAATTGGAATTGGATTAACGGGTTTGAACTTGATAACTGATTTTTCGGTTCAGGCTATGCAACCAGTAACTAAGGCTTTGTCTATAAGACTACATGCAAACTTTTCAGTAGTTGACATTGGATACGGTAGTGTTACTGCTGCCTGGGGATGGCCAGGAGTTCCTTGGATAATTTTAGGAATTGTCGTTGTGAATATTATTTTAGTAACTTTAAAACTTACTAACACTTTGTGGGTAGACATGTGGAATATTTGGCATGGCTCGGCTCTGGGTGTTATGTTTTGGGCTTTCACTAAAAATTTATTGTTAGGCATTATTGCTGGGATTGTTACTCTTGTAATTTCAATGTTTTTAGCTGATTTTCATGCCAAGAAGTTTCAAGAATTTAATAAACTTGAAGGCGTAACTATTCCTGCGCCATCAGCAACATTTCCTGCAACTTTTGCCTTTTTTATGATGAAAATTATAAACATTATACCTGGGTTAAATAAAATAAAAGCTTCTTCTTCTGATATCAAAAAGAAATTTGGTATTTTTGGTGAAAACAGTGTAGTTGGTGCATTATTAGGAGCAGTAATCGGCTTAATTGCAGGAATAGGTGTCGCCTCGACTATACAATTAGCAATAAAATTAGCAGCTGTGCTTGTAATTTTACCGGCTATGCTTCAATTTGTTGCAGATGGGATTTTACCGATTACCACTAATTTGTCTACTTTTATGAAAGATCGTTTCCAAGGAAGAAAATTAAATATTGCTGTTGATCCAGTAATGTTATTAAAAGATCCATCTGTAATGTCAACAGTAGTTATTATGTATCCAATTGCAATATTTCTTTGTGCTTTCTTACCAGGTAACAATTTTCTTCCAGTTGCAAGCTTAGCCGCTTTACCATATTGGATTGGCGGAATGGCTCCATATACCAAAGGAAATATTGTTTATAACGTCATTTTGACAACTATTTGGATAAGTTTAACAACTATAGCTGCAACTCAACTAGCTCCACTTACAACTCAAGCTGCGCAGATGACTCACGTTCTTAATGGAGTTGTTGGTGGAAAAACGTTAGTTAGTTGCTGGGATGAAGGTGGAAATTTATTGATGTGGATTGTTGTATACTTTTCGAAATTATTAGGATTTGGAAACTAGAAGTTTTAAGTAAGAGGTTAAAAATATGAAGGCTTTACAAATTGTTGATAAAGAGAAAATGGTTCTTAATGAAATTGAGCCACCCCAAATTAAAGATAATGAAGTTTTAATTAAAGTTGCTTTTTGTGGTATATGCGGCTCAGATTTACCGCGCTACTTTCAAGGTGCAGTTCACCAATTTCCTCAAATATTGGGGCATGAATTTTCAGGAACAATAGTAAAAATAGGTAAAAATGTTCAGAGTTTAAAAAAGGGGGAAAGAGTCACTGCTGCACCTTTGACGGTATGTGGTTCATGTGAATATTGTTTAGCGGGATATCCAGAATTATGTGAAAATTATGGCTTTATAGGTTCTCATCAACCAGGAGCTTTAGCTGAATACGTGGCTGTTCCAGAAACAAATATTATTAAATTACCGAGCAACGTAAGTCTTAAAACAGCAGCTTTAGTTGAACCCTTTACGATTGGACTGAGCGCAACACAAAGATTCTCGCTAAAAGTTAATGAAACTGCAGTTATATTTGGCGCAGGAACTATCGGTCTGATGATCTTAACCGCTTTAAGGGCAGAAGGTTTGGGGAAAATTATTATGATCGATATTAATGATAAAAAATTGGATTTTTCCCATAAATTAGGAGCTGACATTACTATAAATTCGTCAAAGACAAATTTGATTGATTATTTTAATGATCATGAATGCCCTACAATTACTTTTGAGGCAATAGGCAATCCAATTACACAAGTGCAAGCCATATTAGTAACTAAAAAAAGAGGAAGGGTAGTATATGTTGGAACTAGTACCCATGATGTTACCTTTAAGGCAAATGAATTTGAAGAAATTTTTCGTAAAGAATTGTTAGTTACTGGTTCAATGATGTCATATTCAGCGCCATTTCCAGGCTATAAATGGCCAGCAGCAATTAGCTTATTAAAACGGCGATTAATTAATTTAGATCAGATGATAACGGCAACTTATTCGTTAGAAGACGGGGCAAAGCCTTTCTATGATCTAACTAAGAAAGATTCAGCTAATATTAAAGTTTTATACCAAATAGGGGGTGAAGAATAATGACAGATGCACTTTTAGGAATTGATATAGGAACATCAAGTTGTAAGTTAACTGCTTTTACTATTGACGGTAAAGTTATTATTTCTGTTAGTGAAAAGTACCCCACTTATTATCCTGCTGAAGGTTGGGTTGAACAGAAGCCTGAAGAATGGTGGCATGCTGTTTGCGAAGCTACTAAGAAAATTGTAAGTAATAAAAAAATGGTAGATGTTACTATCCAGGGAATTGGCGTAGATGGTCAGGGTTGGTCAATGATACCAATTGATTGTAATGGAAAAGTCATTTTTAATAACCCAATTTGGATGGATACAAGAGCTACAGATCTTTGTAATCGGGTAAAAGAAGAAATTGGAGAGGAAAAAATATTTGAAGTCAGTGGTAATCCATTTCAACCCACCTACAGTTTACCTAAACTGTTATGGTTAAAAGAAAACCATCAAGAAATATTTAAAAGAGTTTATAAAGTCCTTCAATCTAATAGTTATATAGTTTATAAATTGACAGGTAAAATAACTCAAGATATTTCACAGGGGTATGGTTTACATTGCTTTGATATGAAAAAAGGTGAATGGAGTGAGGAAATGTGTGACGCGTTCGGTATTCCTTCTACCATTTTTCCTTCAATTTACAATAGCGATGAAGTTGTAGGTCACGTTTCCAGTAAAGCATCAGCTGAAACATGGATGGCAGAAGGGATACCCGTTGTTGCTGGAGGTGTCGATGCCGCCTGTGGTGCTTTAGGCACAGGAGTTATTTCAAATGGGGAAACACAAGAGCAAGGCGGTCAAGCTGAAGGAATGAGCATTTGCTTAAATAAATATATTGCAGATCCACGGCTAATCATGGGTTATCACGTTGTTCCAGGTCACTGGCTCCTTCAAGGAGGCACTGTTGGTGGCGGTGGTGTCATTGATTGGGTAAAAAACAATTTTTGTTTTGAAGAAAAGTCTAATGCACATTATCACGGTACTAGCACATACTATGAAATGGATCAATTGTCTGCACGAGTTCCTGCAGGTTCGGAAGGAGTAATATTCTTACCGTACATGAAAGGTGAACGCTCACCTATTTGGAATCCATATGCTAAAGGTGTTTACTATGGCTTAGATTTTACTAAGACCAGATCTAATATTATTAGGGCTTCGCAAGAAGGAATTGCATACTCACTAAGGCACAATTTAGTTATTGCCGAACAATTAGGTGCTAAGGTAAAAGAGCTGTGGGCAATGGGTGGCTCAGCTAACTCTACTATATTGACACAAATAAAAGCTGATGTAACTGGAAAAATAATTCGTGTTCCTTCATCTGATACTGCCACTACTTTAGGAGCAGCAATTTTAGCTGGTGTTGGTGTCCATGTGTATAAAGATTATGAAGAGGCTAGAGCAAAAACAGTGAGAATTCAAAAAGTATATAAGCCCAATAAAAATAATTTAGAAACCTATAATAAAGGCTTTGCAAAGTACTTAAAATTGTATGAAAGCCTGAAAGGCTTGATGAAATGACATGAGGCGAATACAAATTGATTTTAACTGTAACACTAAATGCTTCGGTTGATATTACATATCTACTTGATAAATTTCAATTAGGGAAGACAAATCGAGCCTTAAATATTACAAAAACTGCAGGTGGTAAAGGTCTAAATGTTACTCGTGTTTTAAATCAAGTTGGTAATAAAGCTGTAGCAACTGGAATTATTGGCGGAACTACTGGTAGTTTTATTAAAAGTCGCTTAAATGAACAAGAAATTAAACATCACTTTTTTGAAATAGACCAAGAGTCAAGAAATAATATTTCTATAATTACTGGTAAATTACAAACTGAAATTTTAGAAGCAGGTCCAAAATTATCATCAGAAACTTACACGAATTTTCTTAACTTTTATCATGAGATTATTAACGATTTTGACACAATAGTCGTTTCAGGTAGTTTACCGCAAGGATTAAATCATGATTATTATAGTAAATTAACTGAAGTTGCTGTAAACGAGGGAAAAAAACTATTACTTGATACTTCCGGTTCAGCTTTAAAAGCTAGTATTTCAAGTTCAATAAAACCAATGCTAATCAAGCCTAACGAACATGAATTGGAAAGCTTGATAAACCGAAAAGTTGAAGTTAAGGATATGGGTGTTTTAAAAAAATATTTGTCTATGCCACTCTTTAACGGAATAGAATGGATTGTTTTAACTTTAGGGTCTGAAGGTGCTCTTGTAAAACATCGTGAATGTTTTTATGAGATTAAGGTACCAAAAATTAATACAATTAATGCCATTGGGTCCGGTGATTCGGTAGTCGCTGGCTTGGCACTTGGTATAGATCAAAATGAATCAACCGAAAAAATTCTTTTACGGTCAATGGCATATGGCGTTTTAAATGCTCTTGATGAACATCCAGGACACTTAAAGCTTGATGAATTAGATGCGATTAAAAATAATATTACTATAAATAGAGTTTAAAAAGGAAATAAAAATGGATTTAATAACGGATAAAGCTGAAAAAAGGAAACATATTAAAGATTGGTGGCCGGCTTCAATGAAGTGGACTGAAGAGCAAATAGATAATCATTTGCCTGCGGGAATTGTCGTTCCAAAATCAGTTGATGAAATTAAACAAGCTGTTAAATATGCTTCTGAGCACAAGCTGGCAATTGTAACATATGGCGGAGCTTCTGGAGTTTTAGGTGGGATAGTTCCTGAGCAACCATCATTAACAGTAGATATGCAAGAGCTGAAGGGAATTATCAATTTTGACGAAAATAACCATTTAGTGACAGCATATGCTGGAACTTTAGGTGGCGAAATCGAAAAGTATTTAAATAAAAAGGGCTATACATTGGGACATTATCCACAATCATTGTATTTAGCTAGTATTGGTGGATTGGTTGCAACCAAATCTGCTGGAACTTTTAGTAGTAAATATGGCAATATTGAAAATATTGTACAAAGCTTGGAAGTGGTTCTTCCAAATGGTGAAATATTTGTTAATAGAAATATTCCTCGTTCAGCAACAGGCCCTTATATTCCTAATCTTTTCGTTGGCTCCGAAGGAACACTTGGAATAATTACTAAAGTTACTTTAAAGATCTGGAAAATACCTGAAACTAAAGAATTTAGAGGTATTGAGTTTGATTCAATTGAGGATGCAATTTTTACGGCGCGTGAATTTTATCGTAGAGATATAGTGCCAGCAGTAGTACGTATCTATAATCCTGCTGAAGCACAAAATTTATATTCAACAATTAACTATCAATCAAATAAAGTTTTGATGATTATAGGCTTGGTTGGTGCGAAGACAATTGTACCAGAAGTATTAAAACAAGTTTTAATTACCGCTAAGAAAAGAACGGGTCATGATTTAGGAGCATCAATAGGAAACAATTGGGAGCGGGATCGCTATAATGCTGCATGGCTCAAAGAAGGAAATGATAGTAATACAAAGATTGCAGATGCAATTGAGGTATCAGGAAATTGGACAATGCTACCAAAAATGTTTCATCTTGTTTCAGAGAGATTGGAAAATAAGGTAGATAAATTATGGGCACATTGTTCTCACTGTTATCCAAGTGGAGCTAATATATATTTTATTATTTTTGCTACTGGTAAAGATGCAGCTGATACTTTAGCTAAGTATAATGAAATTTGGAAAATTGTGATGGATTCAGTTCATGAAGTTGGTGGTTCTGGTGCCCACCATCACGGAATTGGACGTCAGAGGTTGCCATGGTTCAATGAAGAAGTGGGTCCTGTCTCTTTTGATTTATTGAAAAAAATAAAATCAAGCTTTGATCCCAAAGGGATGTTTAATCCAGGTATTTTAAATTTAAAAAATGACGAAAAAGAATAGTCATTATAAAAAGGAGAATTTTATGGTAATTAAATGCACAAATCAAATTGGTAAAGAATTGAGACTAAGTCGCTTCTTGAATCCTAAATCAAAGCGATGTGTAATGGTAGCGTATGCACATGGTATTTTAATCGGACCCAATCCAGGAATGGCTACAAAAGAAGAAATAAAAAGGCAAAATGAAACTTTAAGAGAAGCAGATGCAATTTTGATGCCAATGGGATTTCTTCCCGCATGCCAACAACTGTTTACTGGGAAAAATGCGCCTGAGATGATTGCATTATATGATTGGCAAAATGTTTCAAGATCAAAAAATCAAGTTGGTTATGACGAAGGAGTTGCTGAATCAATTACTTCAATTGAACGCGTCCTTTCAAGTGGAGCAATAGGTGTAATGACTTATCTTTACATTGGACAAGATAATCCTGAGGTTGAAGCCAGAGAAATGAAACGCAACTTTGAAGTAAATGAGCTTTGTCAAAAATACGGGCTCTTGCATATTATTGAACCTAGAACAATTAAAAATAAAGAAAAAGAAGA
Organism: Lactobacillus melliventris; assembly: GCF_013346935.1. Classification (GTDB taxonomy): domain Bacteria; phylum Bacillota; class Bacilli; order Lactobacillales; family Lactobacillaceae; genus Lactobacillus. The sequence goes on along the minus strand of NZ_JAAEEB010000009.1, from coordinate 75,669 downwards.
AGACGGGACTATGAAATTTGATTTAATGAAAATCAATACTCGTATGGCCGCAGAAATTGGTGCTGATTTTATTAAGGTCAAATATCCAGATACGCCAGAACAATTGCAAGAATTGCAAGAAATTTCTACCGCACCATTAATGGTTGCCGGTGGCTCGAAGATTGCTGAATCTAAAGCTGATAAAATGGCTGAAGCTGCTGTTAGTGCAGGAACGGCAGGAATAGTATTTGGCCGTAACATATATCAGTCAAAAGATCCTGTAGCAGCTTTAAGACGCTTCAGAAAAATTGTCCACCAACAATGTTAACTACTTAGAAATTTTATTTATTCAATACTTTTAGTATTAAACTTTAACTCTATATTTAATTAAAGAAGCTGAAGAATAACATGCATAGTTATTTTTTCAGCTTTTTTGTTAGAAATAGCTTCTAATAGGTTAATCTAGAATTTTTTTAAAAAAGTGTAGACATAAAAAGAAACTTATGCTAAATTATTAGAAGTGGTCGAGAGACAACAACAAAATGGAGGATTAGCTCAGCTGGGAGAGCATCTGCCTTACAAGCAGGAGGTCACAGGTTCGAGCCCTGTATCCTCCATAATAATGGTGGTGTGAAGGGAAGTTCGCGCCGCCATTATTTATTGATTTAACTAATAAATTGAATCCTTGCATTTTCTTTCAGAATAGGTATACTATTGAATGTGCTTTGATTCAGAACAATGACCCGTTGGTCAAGTGGTTAAGACATCGCCCTTTCACGGCGGTAACATGGGTTCAAATCCCGTACGGGTCACTTTGGAGGATTAGCTCAGCTGGGAGAGCATCTGCCTTACAAGCAGGAGGTCACAGGTTCGAGCCCTGTATCCTCCATCGTTCTATGGCTACCGAACCTGCGGTAGCCTTTTTTATTATCAATATAATATATAAAAATATAGAACGAAGAGTAAAAATATCGGTTCAAGTCCTGAGAGGATCCTTTAACGGAGATGCCTTGTAACCGAATAGCTATTGTCTATAGGGGGACTATTATGGAAAAACGTTTATTTACTTCAGAATCAGTTTCTGAAGGTCATCCGGATAAAGTTGCTGATCAGATTTCAGATGCAATTTTGGATGCTATTATTGCCAAGGATCCGCAAGCTCATGTTGCTTGCGAGACTATTGTCAATACTGGAATTGTCTATGTTTTTGGAGAAATTTCTACAACTGCATATGTTGACATTCAAAGCATTGTTCGCAAGACTGTTTTGAGAATTGGTTATGATAGACCTGAGCTCGGTTTTGATGGCAATAATTGCGCCGTTTTAATTGATATTGATGAACAATCACCGGATATAGCTCAAGGTGTTGACCATTCACTTGAAACACGTGAAAATCAATCTGATGATGATCAGCTAGATCAAATTGGTGCAGGTGATCAAGGCTTGATGTTCGGCTTTGCAATCAACGAAACGCCTGAATTAATGCCTTTACCAATTTCACTGGCTCACCGCTTAATGCGGCAAGTTGCAAAACTCCGTAAAGATGGCACTTTAACATGGCTTAGGCCTGATGCTAAGGCTCAGGTAACGGTTGAATATGATGAAAAGCAGAAGCCTAAACGGGTTGATACTGTGGTCATTTCTACTCAAACCGATGATAAAGTTTCTAACAAGGAAATTCGTCAGGCTATGATTGATCTGGTGATAAAAAAAGTAATACCTGAAAAGTACCTGGATGAAAAGACCAAGTTTTTGATTAATCCGTCGGGTCGCTTTGTTATTGGCGGACCGAAAGGTGATTCAGGTTTAACTGGCCGCAAAATTATTGTTGATACTTACGGCGGCTATGCTCGTCACGGTGGCGGTGCATTTTCTGGCAAAGATCCAACAAAAGTTGATCGTAGTGCCAGCTATGCGGCAAGATATGTAGCCAAGAATATAGTTGCTGCAGGCCTAGCTGAACGTTGTGAAGTTCAATTGGCTTATGCAATTGGTGTTGCTCATCCTGTATCAGTTATGATCGATACGGCAGAAACGGGAAAAGTTAGCGATGACCTATTAACCAAAGCTGTCCGTAAAGTTTTTGATTTACGTCCAGCCGGTATTATAAAAATGCTGAATCTTAGACGACCGATTTACGAGCAAACGGCAGCTTATGGTCATTTTGGCCGGACAGATATAGATTTACCATGGGAAAAGACCGATAAAGTTCAAGAATTGTTAGACTTTGTTAACGAAAATAAGTAATTTTTTTCATAAGTAAGGGAGTTGTAATTTTGAAGAAAACAAATGTACGAGTAGTAATGATTGCGATTTTTATGACCACATTTATGACTGCTATTGAAGGTACGATCGTTTCTACTGCAATGCCAACAATTGTTTCTGATCTAAATGGGTTGGAAATTATGAATTGGGTTGTTTCAATATTTTTGTTTATGACCGCTGTATCAACTCCTTTATATGGCAAATTAGCAGACAGTGTTGGACGTAAACCAATTTTTTTGTTTGGAATAGCATTATTTGTTATTGGGTCTGCACTTTGCGGCCAAGCTCAAAATATGGTTGAACTGATTTTATTCCGTGTTATTCAAGGATTGGGTTCCGGAGCAGTTCAGCCGGTCGCTATGACAATCATTGCTGATTTATACAGTATTGAAAAAAGAACAAAAATGTTAGGCCTCAATTCAGGATTTTGGGGCGTAGCTTCAGTCATTGCCCCATTACTAGGTGGCTTTATTGTGCAAAACCTTTCGTGGCACTGGGTTTTTTATATTAATGTGCCAATAGGGATCATTGCATTACTATTAATTATCTTTTTCCTAAAGGAACCCAAAAATAAGAAAAAATCAAAACTTGATATTAAGGGAACATTTTGGTTAATAGTTTTACTTTTGACTTTGATGTTCACATTGCAAGATTTGGGAACAATCAAACCGCTTGTTTTAGCCGCTCTAGTCGCTTTAATCGCTATCAGTGCTGTTATCTTCTATCATGAAGAAAAACGCGCAGAAGACCCAATAATGCCACTATCAATGCTAAAGGGCAGAGAGTTCTTAGCTGTAAATATGATTACGCTGTTAGTCGCCGGTGTAGTTATTGGCTTCGAATTTTATATTCCAACTTGGATGCAGGGCATTAATGGTACATCTGCTACAATTGCCGGTTTTGCAGTGACCCCAAGCTCTGTAATGTGGGTTGTAGGATCATTTTTAATTGGCGGTATGTTAAGCCGTTGGGGTGTTAAGAAAACTTTCTTTGGCTTATTAGCAGTGTTGTTAGTGGCAGATTGTATGTTGCTGATTGTGCCGATACACACGCCGTTTTGGGTATTCTGTGTGATTGCCACCTTAAATGGCTTTTCCTTTGGGGGAGTTTTAACTGCTTCACAGGTGCGCTCACAAGTTTTAGTTTCTAAAGAAAATATCGGTGTAGCCACTTCTTTTAACACCTTGATGAGATATTTAGGTCAAACCATGATGGTATCAATTTTTGGTATTACCTTTAATACCATTGTGGCAAACCAACTTGCTAAACATCCCAACTTGACACAAGGTATGATGAATAAAATTGTTTCGTCAGCTAAGGCTCAAGAACTGGCTGCAAACTTAGTACCTCAATTAAGACAAGTGCTGTTTAGTGCTTTAAAGGGTGTTTACTTCGTTTCACTTGTTGCAATTATTATCTCTGTTATTTTTAACTGTATTTATCAAAAAGCAGATAGTAATAATTAATAATACAAAATTTGAATAATACCGCTGGAAGAATTGTCCAGCGGTTTTTTGCTTAAAAATATCTTCCGCAGTAGAAATATCTTTTCTTAAAAATTATAATTAATACTATTAAAAATAAAATTTAACGGGAGCAGTAAAAATGGTAAGGGAAATTACAAATTGGCGTTCCTTAGGCGGGAATGTTGGCGCTGACGGAAGAAAGGTCAAAGATGGACTTTTATTTAGGTGTGGCCAGCTATATAATCTAACCGCCTACCAAAAAGAACAGGTTCAGAATAAATATCAAATTAGGAGAGTTTTTGATTTTAGGGGTGAGGAAGAAAGAAAACAATATCCGGATTACTTGTGGTCAGGATTAGATTATGTTGTAATTGATGTTTTAAAAGACGCTCAAGTTAATCAGGCAAGTGTAGATGAAATTATTTCTGCTAACAATCAAGCTGAAGAGGATATGCTTACCACCTATGAAGAATTAGCACTCCAAAATTCAGCACAAAAAGGCTATCACCAGTTTTTGCTGACACTAATAAATGATCCGGTGCCGACTGCCTTTCACTGTTTTGCTGGTAAAGATCGTACGGGTGTGGCAGCGGCTTTGATTTTGAAAAGTCTGGGAGTAAGTGATGAGCAAATTTTTGCTGATTACTTAAAAACCATTAAGGCTAGAAAACAAGAAAATCAAGCAATTTTGGATTACTTGAGAGACCAATTAACCTGTTCCCAATTAGAAGATGTGGCTGTGGCTTTAACTGTGCAAAAATCCTATTTAGAAAGATATTTTAAGGCTATTAAGCAAAATTATGGTGATTTTGACAACTATTTGATTAAAGGGTTGGATCTGCCGCTTGATTTTAAAACTAAAATGAGACAAATTTATTTAGAATAAAAAGCAATTATAAAATAAGAGTTTGGGAGGAATGAAGTGCCCTAGTTTAAAGATTCACACCGAAATTTTCCCAAACTCTTTTGCTTTTAATTTATTTGACTATTTTTACCTAATTTCTTCATCTGCCTTGAAAGCCATGGCCATGAAAAATTGAGGATTGTGAGCATGACAATTGAGACTATCAGAACTCTGCAACCAAAAGCAAAATGCAGCTGCGGGTTGTTAAATTTGGTTGCTAAGTTTCCAGTTGCCACCTGAGTTGAAAGCAGGTAAGTCATTGGTATGTATTGCACAACTGCGGTTTTAGTCATTCCCCCAACACCAGAGGTTGATTGTAAAATAAATGGTAAAATTGCACCACCTAACAGTATGAATAGTGCTAAGAAAAGACAACTTAATTGATTACGGGTAATTTGAGCTAAAAGCTGTACCAAAAGCACGATGAAGATGCATGCCAAGGTAGATAAAGCAAGCGCTGGCTTTAGCCAAACAGAAAGTGGTTGATAAGTATTTTTGAGCATTCCTGGCAATATAACTCCTTGAATTGGATAGGAAAGTGCGCCACTACCGAAAAGTAAACTGCAAAATCCCCAGATTAAAAGACAGATGAAAAGAGTTAGTAAAAAAGCAATTAGTAATCCTAAAATGATATCTAGAGTTACACTGTGCTTATTTGGTAACAATACGGCACGATTTAAATGATCAACATACTTTGATGCGAAAATATTACATAATATAAAACAAAGCATGACGATGATCATTGCAGGCAGAAAACCTTCCGAAAGTTTAAATAAGAATAACCAACCTTGTTTGGGATGTTGTTCATTTTGTTCCGGTAAATTGGCTTGCTTTAGAGCATGCAAGCGGGCATTTTTCTGCTTAATTTCTTGTCTAAGTTCAGCCCCACCAATTTTGACTTGTGCTGCTTGCCTGTTGTTTTGACGAATCATCAATTCATAAGCATGATCCCAATTTTCATTATCTAGGGCTTTTAATATTTGCCGCTCATTTCTATTTTGATTTTTAACCGGGGGTAAATTAGCTTGGGCTTGTTTCTGCTGGCTTAAATCTTGACTTATTTGGTAACGGATTGAAGTTTGATCACCTTTTAAAGCATTATAGCCTAGAATAAATCCCGCACATATTAGCACTATACTTAAAATTAGCCAGGTCAAGGTATTTTTAAATACCTTTTTAAATTGTAATTCGAAATAGGCCATAGCTTTATCCCCGAACTAACTGGTGGTGCTTTAATGTCAAAGTATCATCAACAATTCCTGCTACTTCATCTTGATAATGAGAAGCCATAATAATAAGCTTGTTTTGCTTTGCTAAATTAGCCAATTCCTGATAAAGAGTTTGCCGGCTATCACTGTCAAGGCCATTATTAATTTCATCCATTAGTAAGTACTGGGCATCGCTTAACTCATAAAGGGCAACCACCAATTTTTGCTTCATCCCCAATGAATATTTTCTAATTGCAGTTTTTACATAATTATTCATTTCCCAGCGGTTTATGATATCTTGTAGATCCAGGTTTGAATGCCACTCGTTTTTAACAAATTGCATATAATCGAACCCCGAAAGATTTTTGTCAAACCAGTCAGAAGTTTCGAGGTAAAAAACCTGGCTTTTGACGTTAGCAAAAGGCTTGCCGTCAAACAAGACTTGGCCTGAACTTGGCGCCAGTAAGCTGACCATAGTTCTGAGGACACTGGTTTTACCAGTGCCGTTAAGTGCATGAAGCATGTATATTTTGCCATTTTGAAAGTTAAAATTGGCATTTTTGAGTATGGGTTCGCGTAATGTAAGGCTTAAATCTCTAATTTCAATCATCTTGTTTTCCTCCCTTTCTGGGCTTTTCGTGCTGTGAGGTAGTTTAAAAATAACAGAATAATAATTCCTAGGGCTAAAACTAGCATGCCATTAGTAAAATTAACTTGCGGATAAGTAACTAATTTAGTTTCATCAGCAAAGACATAGGCATTACTGATGCCAAACATACCATCGACTGGTTGTAAGGAGAAAAAATAGCTCATGGGGATGAATTGGGCAAAATTTCTCGCTGCTACTACGTATTGTGGGAGAACCATACCACCAACTAATATCAGAACAGAAATGAATAATGCCAACAGACGGTTTTTAAATACTTGTACGAAAAGCAAAACCACACTTGCAATGAACATAAAGCTAAATAATTCTAAAATTAAAGTAGGGCAAAACAACTGATACATTGGAATGAAGATATTCCGTTTAGCTACTGCGTCTATGCCCATCATCGGATATTTAAAGTTACCAGTCCCGAAAAATATACTCGGAATAATAAAAAGCAATAGAAATGCTGCTAAGAAATAACCGAATCCAATTAACGAACCAGCGCCAAATTCAATCAGCAAATGATTTTTTTGCGGTAAAAGATTTGCTAGACGCATTCGTTCATAAAAACCGGACGAATATAACTTGATCAGAATAAAAATTACGGCTAAAACTGCTAAAGGTGGTAAGACTTCCTGCATCATTTCTAATATAAAAAATCCGCCCTTAACAGAATAGTGCTCATTTTCTTCTGGTAAGTTATTTCGTTTCAGATACTGTAATTTTTGAATATTACTTTCAATTGCCAGTATATTATCTTTACTGGCATTATTACGTTTTGCATCAGCAAGATTGTATTTTTCTTGCTTTATTATGATTTGATAAGCCTGCTGCCACCTATTTGTTTGAATTGCTTTAATTAAGGTCTTAAATTCTTTCATAGAAGACTTATTTTCAGCCAGATCCAGTTCAATTTGCCGGCGGGCTGTTTTGGTCAAATTAGCTTTTTGTAACTGTTTTTGATAATATCTGACATTTTTCTCTTCCAGAGCTATATTTTCTTTAGCTTCTATTATGCGCGGATTAATATAGCGCGAATTGTAGTTTTTTATCCAAAAATAAAAACATCCGAGTAAAATGGCTAAAAGGCTAATCCAGGTAAATTTACTTTTGAGCACCTGTTTGATTTGTAACTTAAAATATGGCATTTTTCTCACCTCTTTATATAAAAATTAAAAAGATAGTTTAGACGTTTTAAGATAATATTGATAAAGTTAACTTGTTTTTATTCCTTTTTGTGCTTTTTCGGCGACAAAGTAATTTAGAAGCAAAAGAATTAATATTCCTACTAGTAAAACAATTACACCGTTAGTAAAATTTACTTGCGGATAAGTTACCAATTTCGTTTCATCTGCGATGACATAGGAATTACTGATACCAAACATGCCATTCACTGGTTGTAAAGCAAAGAAGTAGCTCATCGGAATGAACTGAGCAAAACTCCGTTCAGCTACTATGTATTGTGGGATAACCATACCTCCAACCAATACCAGTACAGAAAAAAGTAACGCAATAATAGGATTCTTAAAAAACTGAACGAAAAATAACACCATGCCTGAGATAAAGATAAAACTTAACAATTCTAACATTAAAATTGGCAACAAGAGTTGATGCATTGGAATAAAAATATATTCTTTAGTCACAGGGTTCATGCCCGCAATTGGATAGTTAAAATTGCCAGTTCCGGCAAAAAGACTAGGTATCAAAAAAATCAACAAGAAGGTAACAAGAAAATAACAGAAACCCATTAAAGAACCAGTAGAAAATTCGCTTAATACCAATCTGTTTTGCGGTAATAAGTTGCCTAACCTCATACGGTCAAAGTAATCACTTGCAAATATTTTTACCAGAACAAAAATAACGGCTAGGACTACAAGTATAGGTAAGAATTGTTCCATAACAAAAATAAGAAAAAAACCGCCTTTTACTGGATTAATAGTCTGTTCTTTTGGTAAATATTGTTTGGCTAATGTTTGCAGTTCCAATAAATCACGTTTACTTATAGCAACGGCTTCACTATTCGAGCCATTTTTCTTAGCATCAGCAAGCCAAAATTTGGCTTCTTTAATCATGATCGGATAGGCTTTTTGCCAATCTTTGGACTGGAGGGCCTTAATGAGTTTTTGTTTTTCAGCTATATCTGATTGTGAACCCTTTAGACTTTTTCTTATTTGCTTCTTATTGTCCTCATCTAATTTTTTCTGTTTGAGTTCTTTTTGAAAATATATGACGTTTTTCTTTTGAATAGCTACATTAGCTTTTGCAGTACTAAGTTCCATACTGTCAGACTTGCTAGCATAATAATTCTTTGTCCAAAAAGAGAGGCAACCTACTAGAATAGCTATCAGACTAATCCAGGTAAATTTACTTTTGAGCATTTGCTTAACTTTTAACTTCATGTACGGCATTTTTCGTCACCTCTTAATCTAGGTTTAAAAAAACTGCTAGATTAAAATTATTGATCTAGCAGTTTTTATGACTTCAATATTAAAATTAATGTCACGGCACTAACACGGTACCTTTTAAGTGTCAACATTTAATTACTTGATGATATAATATTATTTCCTTTTTTGCAATCAAAAATTCATATAATATTTATTATCCAAAGGGTAAATTTAATTAATAAAATTGAAAAATTAATAAGTAGTTAAACTTTTGTTTTAAAATTACTAGCTGACTTTAAAGCAAAAATGCGTTAAATTTGTATATATAATTTGTATTTTTGTTAAGGAGAAAAAATGAAACGTGACGATTATATCAAAGCATTAAATCTTGAACCTCACCAAGAAGGGGGTTGGTTCAGGCAAGTATATGCGAGTGATAAGCAGTTTTATGATGAAGATAGTAAAGCAGAACGGTTTTATTATACATCCATCTATTTTTTGCTTGATGACACAAGTTGTTCTCACTTTCACCGTTTGAATCATGATGAAATGTGGTATTACCATGACGGTGAAGCGATTACTATTCACTGTATTACTCCAGAAGGTAAATATTCAGCCGTTAAATTGGGTAAAAATGTTTCTGCTGGTGAAAGAATGCAATTTAGAGTTCCGAAGAATACCATTTTTGCTTCGGAAGTTGTAAAACCAGATAGTTTTTGTTTAGTAAGCTGTGTAGTTTCGCCAGGATTTGATTATCACGACTTTGAACTGCTTAAAAAGGGAGATTTACTCAAACAATATCCGGCATACAAAAAGGTCATTGAGCGGTTAGCGCTGGATTAATATAATTTTGACATAAAAAAGGATTCAAAACTTTAAATCAGTTTGAATCCTTTTACTTAGTATAAATTGCTTTGTGCTCTTTGACTTTCTAAATAATAATGGTAAAGAAAGGAGTATCCAATTAAGAGAAATGCGATTCCCTCTAGAAAACCCCCAATTACGTCAGATGGATAATGGACATGAATGAAAATTCTGGTGTAACCAATTAATATTGGAAAACAAGCCCAAACAAGACATAAGACAGTTTTAGCAGCTTTATTTTTGATTAATAAAATTGTTAGAACAATTAAAATTCCAAATAAAGTAGCACTGCCAACAGAGTGACCTGAGGGAAAACTGTAACCATGTGCAGCAACAAGATGTTCAGTAAGTGGTCTGTGCCTTGCAATAGCATGCTTGATGATCCAATTATAGCCATTAGCACCTATCATGGTTCCTGCAGTAAAAACAGCACATGCAAATCTTTTTCTAAGTGCTAAAACAATCACCAAAATTATAGTTTCAATTGTGATTACATTTGTATTTCCTAAATTAGTAAAAGTTGTCGCAAACTTGATTATAATAGGATTATTGTTGCAGATAATATTAATCACTGATTGGTCAAAATTGTGAATAAATTGATTTTCAGAAGCAACTAAAATTGCCCAGATAGCGTACAAAATCAAAAATATGGTCGCAGGTATTATCGTGTCTCTCTTTGTTTGTATCGTTTTGTTCAAAAATTTTCTCCCCTTGTTTTTTTTTGCATTTGTGGTAAATTATAATCATTATTGGTCAAAAAATAAAGATCAGGAACTAGTAGCAGTTTTATTTTTCTATAGAGAAAAGTCGGTTGGTGCAAGACTAGAAAAAAGATTGTGAACTGAGCCTGGAACAATTCTAACGTTTGCTATCCGCGTTAAGGGGCAAGAAGTGTCACGCTTTCGGCGTGGAACTTAGGTGGTACCGCGATTATTCGTCCTATGAAAGAATTTCATAGGACTTTTTTTATGAGGTAAAAATATGTACAATCACAAAGTTGTTGAAAAAAAATGGCAGGATTACTGGGAAAAAAATCAAACTTTTAAAACAGGTAATGATCCCAAAAAGAAGAATTTTTATGTTTTAGATATGTTTCCTTTTCCATCTGGTAAGGGACTTCACGTAGGACACCCCGAAGGGTACACAGCAACAGATACCATTGCAAGGATGAAACGTAGCCAAGGCTATAATGTACTGCACCCAATGGGCTGGGATGCTTTTGGCCTTCCGACTGAACAGTATGCTCTTCAGACTGGGCAAGACCCGGCAGTTGTTACTACTGAAAATATTGCCAATTTCAAACGGCAGCTCAATACTCTAGGATTCTCATATGACTGGAACAGGGAACTGGCAACTTGCGATCCTAAATACTACAAGTGGACCCAATGGACATTTGAACAAATGTATAAAAATGGTTTGGCCTATGAAGCGGAAGCACCGGTTAACTGGTCACCTGATTTAGGTACAGTTGTTGCTAACGAAGATATTGTTGATGGTAAGACTGAACGCGGTGGTTATCCTATATATCGGCGCAACATGAAGCAATGGATGCTGAGAATAACTAAATATGCAGATCGTCTTCTTGCCGGTTTGGATAATCTTGACTGGCCAGAAAATATTAAAGAAATGCAACGTAACTGGATTGGGCGGTCAGTAGGTGCCCAAATTACTTTTAAGGTTAAAAATTCTAATGAAACATTTGATGTCTTTAGTACCCGACCAGATACTTTATTTGGCGCAACCTATGCTGTTTTAGCTCCTGAAAATAAATTAGTCCAAAAAATTATGACCGCTGGTCAAAAAGATGAAGTTAACGCTTATATTAAGCAAATTGAATCTAAGTCCGACCTTGAAAGAACAGATTTAAATAAAACCAAAACTGGGGTCTTTACTGGCGCTTACGCCATTAACCCCGTAAACAACAAAGAAATTCCAATTTGGATTGCTGATTATGTTCTTGCTAGCTATGGGACTGGTGCCGTAATGGCTGTACCAGCTCATGACACCCGTGACTATGAGTTCGCTCGGAAATTCAATTTGCCTATTAAACCAGTTATTAAGGGCGGAGATGTTGCACAAGAAGCATATACTGGTGACGGCCCGCATATAGATTCAGAGTTTTTAAATGGACTTAACAATGCAGAAGCAAAGGATAAAATCGTTGGGTGGCTTACTGAACACCACGCTGGAGAAAAAAAGGTTAATTACAAGTTACGTGACTGGGAATTTAGTCGTCAGCGTTATTGGGGTGAACCAATTCCAGTAATTCACTGGGAAGATGGAGAAACTACATTGGTTCCAGAAGATGAATTACCGCTTGTTTTACCTCATGCTACTGACATTAAGCCGTCAGGTACACCTGAAAGTCCATTGGTAAACTTGAAGGACTGGGTAAATGTAGTTGACAAGAATGGCCGCAAGGGTAAAAGAGAAACTAATACCATGCCTAATTGGGCAGGTTCATCATGGTATTTCTTACGCTTTGTTGATCCACATAATGACAATAAGCTGGCTGATTACGAAATGCTAAAGAAGTGGATGCCAGTTGACCTTTATATTGGTGGCGCAGAACATGCTGTCCGGCACCTGCTTTATGCCAGATTCTGGAATATGGTATTGTATGACTTAGGTGTTGTTCCTAATGAAGAACCATTCCAAAGACTATTCAATCAAGGATTAATTCTGAAAGATCATGATAAAATGTCCAAATCAAAAGGCAATGTAGTTAATCCTGATGATGTCATTGATGAGTATGGTGCAGACAGTCTTAGAATGTATGAAATGTTCATGGGACCCCTTGATGCATCTATTGACTGGGATGATAATGGTCCTGCTTCAACCAAAAAGTTCTTAGACAGAGTTTGGCGTCTGTTCGTTAATGATTTGGATCTTAAAGCCATACCACAAGAAAATATTGTGGCTGAAAACGATGGCACTTTAGATAAAATTTATAACGAAACTGTTAAAAAAGTAACTGAAGATTTTGATGACTTACATTTCAATACTGCAATTTCTCAATTAATGGTCTTTGTTAATGCTGCGCAAAAAGCAAAAACGATTCCAAGAAAATATGCGGAAGGTTTCATTACGCTTTTAGCCCCAATCGCTCCTCACATGATGGAAGAAATCTGGCAAATCTTTGGTCATGAGCAATCCGTAACTTTTGCCAAATGGCCAACCTATGATTCAGCCAAACTGGTTGAATCAACAGTCGAAATCATGGTGCAAGTAAATGGCAAGCTGCGTGGCAATTTTAAGGCGGCTGTTGACATGGATAAAGATCAAGCTCAAAAACAAGCATTGGCATTGCCTCACGTCCAGAAATTTTTAGAAGGCAAAGATATTAAAAAGGTCATTGTTGTACCAAATAAGATTGTCAATATTGTAGCTAAATAAAGTTAATTTTTCCTAAAGTGCAAAGTATATTTGTTGTTAATTGCTCATTTTCATTCACAATAATATAGTTAGTAGACTAGATTTAGGGAACTTTAATGAAAGAAAATAATTTATCTGAACAAAATACACAAAATACCTTCATTAAAGGCAGTGCGTGGATGACTTTCGGCTCTATTACCTCACGTATTTTGGGTGCTCTCTATATTATTCCATGGTTTTATTGGATGTCGCCCTATGGTAATATTGCCAATGCCTTAACTGCCAGAAGTTATAACATTTATAGTATTTTTATTTTAATATCCACTGCGGGCATTCCAGGTGCTGTTGCTAAACAGGTGGCTAAGTATAATGCGCTTAATGAGTACGGAGTTGGACGTAAGCTTTTTCATCGCGGCTTAATATTAATGGTATTTCTAGGAATTATTTCTGCTGCAGTGATGTATTTTGCTTCACCTTTTTTAGCTTCTAATGGTTCACAAATTGATCCAAGACAAGTAAGGGTAATGAGAAGCCTGTCTTACGCCATCTTAATTATTCCTGTATTAAGTATTATGAGGGGTTATTTTCAAGGCTACGAAGACATGATGCCGTCAGCAATGTCCCAGTTTGTAGAACAATTAGCACGAGTAATTTGGATGCTGTTAACTGCTTATATTATTATGCAAGTACAGCATGGTAATTTTGTTGATGCGGTGGTGCAATCAAATTTGGCTGCTGCGATTGGAGCAGTTTTTGGCATAGCTATTTTAACGTGGTTTTTGCTGTCTAGACGTAATAAACTTAACGAGTTAGTTGAAAATTCCAATAATGAAATACAGGTTTCAACTTCTGCTCTTTTTGCTGAAATTATTGCCCAGGCAATTCCTTTTATAATTATTGATGCAGGTATTCAACTTTTTTATCTGGTAGACCAATATAGCTTTCACCCCATTATCTCGAGTTTGGTTAGTGCAACTAATAATACAATTGAAACTTGGTATGCGTTATTTGCGCTTAATGCCAATAAGTTGATAATGATCATTGTGTCTTTAGCAAGTGCTATGGCTGTGACGACAATTCCTCTGTTGTCTGCAGCTCACACTAAGCATGATTTTCGTGCAATTTCTGACCAAATTGGTAATACTTTAGACTTATTTTTATTTGTCATGATTCCCGCTTCCTTTGGCATGGCTGCGATTTCTACACCAATCTATACCATCTTTTACGGATATGACAAGCTAGGATCAAATGTACTTTACCTTTCTTCCTTTACAGCTATTAGTTTGGGCTTGTTTACGGTATTAATGGCTATTTTACAGGGCCTATCGGAAAATGGACTTGCAATTAAATATTTAGTATTAGGGTTAATCATTAAGATTTTAATGCAATACCCCATGATTTATGTCTTTAAAATATTTGGCCCATTGATTGCCACTAATTTAGGAATGCTTGTCATTATCTTTATGGCGATAGAACACCTTAAGATTAATTACAATTTCAATCAGGATCGTACAAGACGACGTTTTATTGGCATTACTGCATTTTCAGTTATCATGTTTTTGCTGGTTTTGGCAGTAGAAAAAGGACTGGAGTTGTTCTTAAGTCCTGCAAGCAGTTTACAGTCACTCGTCATTGTTTTTGTCGCGGTCGTTGTGGGTTGCTTGTTTTATGGCTTTGCGGCTATCAAGTCTAATTTAGCGCAGAAAATTTTAGGAAATAAAATCATTCCAATATTGGAAAAACTGCACATTCGTGCTTAAATAAAACCTAATATAAGCGAATTTGATACCGATTGTTCAGTCGGTATCATTTTTTATTTTATTTAATTAAACAACTTAAGATTAATTATGAATTGGGTAAAAAGTGAGGTAAAATAAAAAAGCTCCTAGGCTGCTAGAATGAACTCTGGCGCTTGCTGAGCTTTTTTAATATAATAATTTTTAAATTTATTTTTGTGATGTTATGCGTTCTGCTTATTGTAATTCAAAGTGTAATCTACACAATCAATAATTTTTCGCACACCTTTTACTAAAATTCCTTTTTCGGTTGAAAGAGAAATTCTGAAGTATCTGTCTGAATATTGGAAATCACTTCCCTTAGCTACAATTACATGAAAGTGTTTTTCCAGCAATTTATAGTATAGGTCAATGTCCTTGATGGTTTCTGGTACTTCAATAAACATATATAAGCCACCCATGTATGAGGAGCAAGGAAAATATTTACTCCTAGTAAAAAGTTTGGTTAATTCTGCACCGGTCTGTTTAATTTCCTCAATATGGTGGGTATATTTCTCTGGTTCTTCCAAAATTATTTCCCCAATGAATTGACTAATAGTTGGGGCACTGAAAGTGATCCCTTCATTATAAAAGCCGTCCCGCTCAATAATATTGGCTGGTGCAATGACATAGCCAAGACGTATTCCTGGTATGGCAAAACTTTTGGAAAAGCTGCTTACTAAAATTTGATGGGAAATATCAGTTGAGATTGGCTGGTATTGATATTTACAGGGATAATCGCTGTAAACATGATCGTCAATCACGAAAATATTTTTCTCTTCACAGAGATTATTCAAGAATTCCCGGTCCGTTTGCGACAAACTGGCTCCAGTAGGATTGTTAGGATAATTAATAATGATGGCCTTAGTATTTGCATTGACGGCTTTTTTGATTTGCTCAATTGGCAGTGCAAAAGTAGGAGCCTCTGATTTAAAAATTACTGGAGTTGCGCCCACTCCCGCAATTAAATTTAAGTATGAAGGGAAAAATGGGGCAATAACAATAATTTCATCAGATTTATTTTTGATGATAGATCTTAATGATAAAAAAGCACCGTGCAGACATGAAACGGTGATTTGAATATTATTGATGTCAATATCCTTGATACCGTAAGTCTCACTGTAGTATGACACAATTTTTTCTCTCAGTTTAGGCAGTCCCAAACCCGGAGTATATCCATTTCCAGCATGCTCAACTCTTTTTACCAATTTATCAATTATTCTTTTGTTTATTCCAGAACGAAAATCTCCAATAGACAAATCAATATAGTCGGAGGGAAGTATATTAACGTCTAAGCTCATAATACGCTAACCTTTCTTTAAGTAAATTATTGTCTAAATCATATTCTTTAATTAAAAAAAGGTCAACTTAACTAAAAAATAAATCCAAGTATAAATGAGCAGTTTTGCCCATATATACTTGGATTTTTAGCTGATCTCACATTAATTTAGTTTTGAAAGGCTTAAATAACGTGTTGAAATTCAATTTATATTTTTACAATAAGTTTAAGGCTTATGAAATTCACCATCAAGAGTATCATCATGACGATTTTTTTCAGGCATCACAATAGCAGCAATAATATATAAAAGCAGTCCGGGAAAGGTTGTACATAGTATTAATGCTGCACCACCAATTCTGGTCCACGCTTTATCCCAACCGAAATATTCTGCCACACCGCCAAATACGCCGGATATAACTTTATCCTGGGATTTTGTTAATCGTTTTTGCATGACTGTGCCTCCTTTTGTATTAATTTTAATACAAAATAATCATTAAAGTACATATTAAAATATTTTTTATTATAAAAATACTAGTTACAATATCAATATGGGAAAAATCAAATTCAAAGCATCCCACACAAAAAAATTTTTAAAAATATATTATTGTTTGCAACATATAAGGATTATGATGTTGGCTTCATCAGAGTCGAGTAGTTAAGTTGGAGTCAGGGTCTTTGGAGCTTTCACTTTTATTGCTTGCGCAGCGCAAAAGTATCAGAATAACAAAAGAGCTAATCCCTAGAGATTAGCTCTTCCTACACAAATGCCCCGAAAAAGATTCGAACTTTCACTTAGTTACCTAAACAGCGACCTGAACGCTGCGCGTCTGCCAATTCCGCCATCGGGGCTTATTATTTTTAGCACAGTAATAATCATACCAAAAATTTGGTAAAATGTAATCATAAAACGTAAAATAATTAAAAAAAATCAGGAAAGGGTGATTTGTACTTGAAAAAGAAAGCTAAAGCGATCATTTTAATTTTTATCAGTTTATTAATTTTAGTGGTTCCTGTGGATGTAAAAGCCGCCCCAGAGTTACCTGATAACTATAATAAAAATGAAGTCAACATTGATGCCAAGGCGGCAATTGCTATAGACAGTAAAACAGGACAGTTGCTGTATGGTAAAAACATTAACAAGCAATTACCTATAGCTTCGATGACCAAACTGGTGACTGTCTATCTGACACTAAAGGCGATTGACCAGAATAAAATAAACTGGGATACTAAAGTAACGCCAACTCAACAAATCTTTGCTGTTGCAAGTAACAGAGAATATTCCAACGTTCCACTGCGTTTGAAGCATACCTATACGATCAGGCAGTTGTATCAGGCAACGTTAATTGAATCGGCTAATGGAGCTGCAATGATGCTAGCACAAGCAGTTAGTGGTTCCCAAGTAGCTTTTGTCAAGCAAATGAGACAACAACTAAATAAATGGGGTATTAAGAGCGATCAGATATACACGACTTGCGGCTTGCCTAACAAGAGCGTGGGTAACGATGGCTATCCAGATGCAGATAAAGATGCCGAAAATATGCTGTCGGCCAAAGAGATGGCAATCATTGGGCAGCATTTAATTCAAGATTTTCCGGAAGTGCTTAAAACTACTAACATTGCTAAAATGAATTTTGTTGACCAAAATATGGCAATACCAATGAGCAATTTTAACTGGATGCTAAAAGGGCTGCCGCAGTACCGCAAACGGTTTAAGATTGATGGCTTAAAGACGGGAACAACAGATGCTGCTGGTGCTTGTTTTATTGCAACCGCGCGCCATCAGGGTGGCAGAATCATCACGGTCATCATGGGAGCAAAACATTTAACCAATACTGACCCAGCGCGTTTTATTCAGACTAGCAAGTTACTTGATTATGTTTATCAGAACTATCAGCCTCTAGTCTTTCAGCGTAATGAAGTAATTATTGGTCATACTAATGTAGAAGTTCACAACGGAGAAGCCAGACAAATAAATATTGGCATGAAGAATAAGAGTCTGATTTGGGTGCCTCAAAATGGTCCAAAATTTAAAGTGGGTTTAATGGCAAAAGTTGTTGAAGCTCCCATTAAAGTAGGGCAAAGAATTAATTACTATTTCTTTAAAGCCGGTAAAAATAAAATTATTTCTCTGCAACAGCCTAATGGCTTACTTTTACCTGCTCAGGCATTACAATCAACTAATAAAGTTAACTTTTTAATTCGATTTTGGCGTTGGCTATTTGGAGGCTAATCATGTCTGAAATAACTGCAAAGATTTTGACAAAAGTAATTAAAAAACGACCCAGTAATTCACATAAGGGTAATTATGGCAGGATCCTGTTAATTGGGGGCAATGAAAATTATGGTGGCGCGATCATTATGGCAGCTGAAGCTGCGCTTAATAGCGGTGCAGGTCTAATTTCAGTAGCTACCCATCCAGTTAACTTGAATGCACTACATGCTCGTAATCCTGAGGTAATGTTCATTGATTGGCGTGATCGGAACTTACTAAATTTAATCACTAAAATGGATGTTATTGTTTGCGGACCAGGGTTAGGAACTAACTCTTTTGCTCATCAAATGATGCTTACTCTTTGTCAGAATGTTTCCTCAAATCAAACATTAGTTTTGGACGCAAACGCTTTGGATTTAATTGGACAAGACTCTAAGCTAATCCCGACCAGTGCTGGCTTGATCGTTTTAACACCTCATCAAATGGAATGGCAGCGTTTAAGTCAAATTAGAATTCCTTATCAAACTGATAGTGCTAATTTGAGTGCTTTAAAAAAGATTTTTCCTACCCAAAATGTTATTTTGGTTTTAAAATCAAATCGCACTCATGTTTATACTAGTACTAACGAAATTTTTGTAAATACTAGCGGTAATCCTGGTATGGCTACCGGTGGAATGGGAGATACATTAGCAGGGATAATTGGTGGCTTTATAGCACAGTTTGGTGGCACGCTAGATCCAGTCCTGGCTGCAATTTATCTTCATTCCTTAGCTGGCGATAGAATTGCTGAAACGGATTATGTGGTGCGCCCAACTAAAATAAGTGCAATATTGCCTCAGTTGATGAATCAATATGCTGACAAAGGATAGATTTTCCGTTGAAACACAAATATGATTTGGAGAAAAGTTATTATATGAAAAAAAGTCTATTAAAAGTTCTTACTGCTTTTTGTATTATTCTAATATGCGCTATCAGTCTTGCGCGGGTTTTCATGCCTACTCAGCCCAAAATGGATAATAAAACTAAGGATGCCAAGAAAACAGTGGTTATAAAAACTGCTGCATCTTACCGTCCTTATCAAGACCCTAAAGACTTGCGTTCTCCTTTCAATTGGAAAAAAGCGAGTGAAACTAAGCCTTATCCCAAAATAAAGCATTCTGAAAACAATTTGAAAATTAGAGTATCGCTTAAAGGTAATCGTGTTTATGTTTTACGTGGCAATCAAAGAATATATACCATGTTAGCGAGTGCAGGACTTTTTAAAAAGAATAAATCGTTAACACCAACCGGAACATACAAAATAAAGTATGATCGTGGAGATTCTTTTTATAATCCTGAATTAAACGAGGGCGCTAATAACTGGACCAGCTGGGACAAGGAAAATGTTTATCTTTTTCATTCGGTTCCGACAAAAAGTAATGGCAAATACAACATTAAAGAGGCTGAAAAGTTGGGAGTTAAGCCTGCTTCTCACGGTTGCATCAGGTTAAGCGTTCCCGACTCACGTTGGTTGGTTGAAAACATTCCTGCCGGCACAAAGGTAATTATCAAAAATAACTAAAAAATTTGGCGCAGACATTATTTGCTGTTATAATCATTTGATGAAAGTAGTTAGAAGTAGTAGGCATTTTTTCCAATATAGCGAGCTTGAGATTGATGAGAGTCAGGCTGGAAAAATGACTGAAGGCGTGTCTAACCGACCAATTAGAAAATTTAATAAGCGGATACTTTGTATCAAAAAGAGTGGTACCGCGGGTTATTCTCGTCTCTTCTTCAAGTTAGTGAAGGAGAGACTTTTTTTGGCATTTAGGAGGGAAAAATGGATTTTAAAGACAAGGTTGTCGAGTTGGTTGCTGGACAGGTTGACCTTTCCAAAGAGCAAATCAGTTCGTTAATTGAAAGGCCCAAAAATGAAAAGATGGGTGACTATGCATTTCCAGCCTTTGCTTTGGCAAAAGTGGAACACAAAAATCCTGCAGTTATTGCACAAAATATTGCCAGTGAGCTAAAGAGCACTGATTTTGCATCTATCACAGCTGTAGGTCCATACGTTAACTTTTCAATAGATCATAGCAGATTGATCTCGCAAACTCTTGCAGAAATTTTGCAGCAAAAAGAGCACTTTGGGGATCAAAACTTAGGAAAGGGCAATGTCCCGATCGATATGTCTAGCCCTAATATTGCCAAGCCAATGTCTATGGGCCATTTAAGGTCGACTGTGATTGGTAATTCAATTGCTAAAACTTTGACAAAAGTTGGCTATACGCCTATCAAAATTAATTATTTAGGTGACTACGGCACTCAATTTGGAAAATTAATTGCTGCTTATAAGCATTGGGGCGTTGAAGAAGATGTGAAAAAAGACCCCATCATGAATTTGTTTAAGTACTACGTAAAATTTCACAAAGAGGCTGAAAAACATCCAGAACTGGATGATGAAGGACGTGCTTGGTTTAAAAAATTAGAAGATGGCGATCCCGAAGCAGTTAAATTATGGCAATGGTTCCGGGACGTATCTCTAACTGATTTTAATCGTATTTATAAAGAACTCGGTGTAACTTTTGATTCTTATAAAGGCGAAGCTTTCTTTAATGATAAGATGCAGCCGGTTATTGATGAATTAAAAGAAAAAGGACTTTTGCATGAATCTCGCGGTGCACAAGTTGTTGACATGGGTAAAGATGAAAATCCAGCTTTGATTGTGAAGTCTGACGGCACTAGTATTTACTTAACACGTGATTTGGCAGCAGCCATTTATCGTCAAAATACGTATCATTTTGTCAAAATGCTTTATGTTGTCGGTAATGAGCAGTCCCAGCATTTTGTGGAGTTAAAAACCGTTCTGAAGAAAATGGGCTATGATTGGGCTGACGAAATTTATCATGTTCCTTTCGGCTTAATTACTCAAAATGGTAAAAAGCTTTCTACTAGAAAAGGGAATGTAGTTTTCCTTGATCAGGTTTTACAGGATGCTGTTAACTTGGCGCAAAAGCAAATTGAGCAAAAGAACCCTGATTTAGCTAATAAAGACCAGGTCGCTCATGATGTGGGAGTTGGAGCAGTAATTTTCCACGATTTGAAAAACGAGCGGACTGAAAACTTTGATTTTGATCTTGACGAAGTTGTCCGTTTTGAAGGAGATACTGGTCCCTACGTGCAATACACAAACGCGCGTGCTCAAAGCGTTTTGCGTAAGGCTGCTGAACAAGGACATAAACCTGGTCTTTCTAATATAAAGATAGATGATAACTGGTCTTTTGGAGTTGCTAAATCTTTGGCCGACTTCCCTCGTATCATTGCTCGCAGCAGTGCTAAGTTTGAACCGTCAATTATTGCTAAATATGCACTTGATTTAGCCAAGAAGTTTAATAAATATTATGCTAATGTCAAAGTGTTGGTTGATAATGATCAAATAAGTGCTCGATTGGCATTAGTTCAAGCAACCTCAATTGTCTTAACCGAGGCTTTGCGACTATTAGGTGTCAATGCTCCTAAAGAAATGTAAAAATTTTCAAAAATAACGTTTTCATCAAATAAAAGATTGTTCAATGCTTAATTAATACGATACAATATGACTGTAAGTTTATTAGGAGGTATATTTAATGGCATATTTAGATAATGGTAATCAAATCTTTAAGGATGCTCGTAAAAACCATTATGCAGTAGGTGCTTATAACACTAACAACTTGGAATGGACACGTGCAATTTTGCAAGCAGCTGAAGAAACTAGAACTCCGGTTTTAATTCAGGTTTCTATGGGTGCAGCTAAGTACATGGGTGGCTATAAAGTTGCTAAAGACTTAGTTGAAGATGAAATGGATGCAATGGACATTTCTGTTCCAGTTGTATTGAACTTAGACCATGGTAGCTTTGAAGCTGCTAAAGAATGTATTGCTCTTGGTTACTCATCCGTTATGTTTGATGGTCATGCTTTACCAACTGAAGAGAACTTAGCTAAAACCAAGGAAATCGTTAAGTTGGCTCATGAACGCGGTATTTCAGTTGAAGCTGAAATTGGTAAAATTGGTGAAAACCAAGGAGCCGATGGTGGTGAATTAGCATCTGTTGAAGACGCAAAAACTTTCGTAGCCGCAGGAGTTGACAAACTTGCTTGTGGTATTGGTAACATTCACGGCGTTTACCCAGAAGGCTGGAAAGGTCTAAACTTTGATCGCTTAAAGGAAATTGCTGATGCAGTTTCTGTACCACTAGTTTTACACGGTGGTTCAGGTATTCCTGAAGACCAAGTTAAGAAGGCTATTTCCCTTGGAATTTCTAAAGTTAACATTAACACTGAATTCCAATTGGCTTTCCAAGCTGCTACTCGTAAGTACTTTGAAGCCCACAAAGATGAAGACAAAGACAACAAGGGTTATGACCCTCGTAAGCTCCTTCTTCCTGGTACTGAAGCAATTACAGCTTCAATGAAGGAAATGATCACTTGGCTTGGTACTCCATCAATTGATGACAAGATTAAGTCAGCTGGTTTTGATAAGAGTTCATTGAATTTGGAATAAATTGATAATTAAGTAAAGGGAGATCAACTGTTTAGGTTGATCTCCCTTTTTTGCTTATTTTAGCAGCTAGGATTAAATATTGACTGCAAACGAAAAATACCATCTTCATATTCATATTTTAAAACGGCACAATTCCGAATGTGATCTTTTCGCTTAAATGTATTGTATTCTTCCCATTTCCTATAGAAATTAGCTATAGCACCTCCATGGGAGACAATTAAAATCTGTTTATGGCAAGAAAATTCTGTGATTTCTGTAATTGCTTTATTAATTCTGGCAACTACTTGTTCTTGAGATTCTCCACCAAACTGAACAAAAAAATCTTTGTATGGTAAAGGCGGATTAAGGTGCTCTCCTTCACCTTCATACGCACCAAAATTCCATTCTCGTAAATCTTTATGAGTTTTAAAGGGCAAATTGGTGACTAACTTTAAAGTATCTATCGCCCTTTCAGAAGTGGAGCAATGTGCTTCTTCTAAAGTAATCTGTTCATTTTCAAAATATTCTTTTTTTGTAGTTTGTGCTTGTTTAATTCCCAGAGAGGTCAGTGGTGAATCACAAAAGCCCTGAATCTTGTGTTGGACATTAAACAAAGTTTGTCCGTGACGCATTAAGTAAACATATTTCATAAATTTGCCTTCTTTTATCTATTTAAACTAAATTGTAACTAAAAAAGTTTTAAAAATCTAAATGAAAAATGATTGACTTAAACATGAAGTTAAGCGTTATACTCAAGAAAAGGCATAAGGAGGGAAAAATTATGATTTTTGAAGAAACATTTACACTTAATAATGGGGTAAAGATCCCTAAACTGGCATTGGGAACTTGGAAAATTCCCGATAGTGAAGTGGCTTTACCAGTCGAATCTGCTTTAAAAATGGGCTATAGGCATCTTGATACTGCTCAAGCTTATCATAACGAGAGTGGAGTAGGTCAGGGGATTAAAAATTCAGGTATTGCTCGTGACCAAATTTTTGTTAACTCAAAAGTAGAGGCTGAAATTAAAGACTATCAAAAAGCTAAAAAATCTATTGATGAAACTCTTTTGCGAATGGATCTTGATTATTTAGATATGATGATTATCCATAATCCGCAGCCATGGAAAGAGGTAAACCAATCTGATGATCGGCATTTTGCAGGTAACTTAGAAACTTGGCGCGCTTTAGAAGACGCTTTGAAAGAAGGAAAATTGCGTGCTATTGGAGTTTCTAGTTTTCAACCAGAAGACTTGCAGAACTTAATTGACAATAGTGATGTTAAGCCTATGGTTAATCAAATTCTTTGTCATATTGGTGCAACACCTAAAAAGCTAATTGATTTTTGTCAGCAGCAAAATATTATAGTTGAGTCTTTTTCACCTGTTGCGCATGGTGAAGCTTTAAATAATACAGTAATTCAAAAAATGGCAGAAAAATATCATGTTTCAGTTGCACAACTTTGTATTCGTTATGATTGGCAACTTAATACCGTAGTTTTACCTAAGTCTGTCAATCCAGAACATATGAAACAAAATTCAGAATTGAATTTTGAAATAAGTGAAGATGATATGGCTACTTTGGAAAATATTAATAGTTTTGATTATGGCTCTGCCAGTCATTTTCCAGTTTTTGGCGGAAAAAGATAAAACATTACAAATATTCATGAAATGGATTTAATTATAGATTATGTCAAATATTTTTGATGTTGCACGACTTGCTGGAGTTTCAAAATCAACCGTCTCAAGGGTGTTCACAGGTAATGGTTATGTTTCAAAAGCAAGTAGAAAAAAGGTGTTACAATCGGCTAAAAAGTTGGGTTATGTTCCTTCTATATTAGCTAGACAACTGGTAGAACAAAGTACGAAAACAATAGGATTTGTTGCTAAAACATATTATCCTGAAGTTGGGCAACTACTTGATTTGGTAACACATTATGTACAAAAAAAAGGTTTTAAAATTGCAGTATATTTTACTCGTAATAAGCAAGAAGAACTTTTAATCTTGAAAGAGTTTAAACTTCATGGTTTGGATGCGCTATTTTTTGTGGCCAATCGCAATAGTTGGAAAAAAATTGCTGAATTTTCTCAATATGGACCAATTGTGACTTGGAGGAGAATAGATAGTAAAAATATTTATTCATCATACATTGACCATTATCCTTTATACAAAGACATACTCAAATATTTAAAAAATCGTTATGGAGATATTTCGGTAGGTCATATTCTTAATGACCCAAGAAAAAATAATACAAAGGCGAGAATAAAAGCAATAAAGGAATTTAAATTGGAAAATTCAAAATTTGATTCTTGGGAGGTTTTTTATTCAGAACAAACAGGTGCAGGTGAAAGTGCGGCCATGGAGTATTTAAAACTTGAAGACCCACCTGAAGCCGTTATAGCTTATTCTGATTATGTAGCAGCTGGTTTCATTTCAACTTTACGTAAGTATAAAAAAAGGATACCTACTGATGTTAAGGTTTTTGGTTTTGATAATAGTGATTACGGTAAATACATGGAAATATCAACTATTGACTCGTTTCTTTCACTTCAAATTAAAAATGACATGAATAAAATTATATGTAGATTGGAAAACACAGAATTTAAGAAAATAACAATTCAGCCTAAAATGATAATTAGAAAAACCTGCTAAATAAAGTTATTCAATTTTATTGAATAACTTTATTTTTTTCTTGACATGGGAACGTTCCCATAAATTAATATTATTTTGTCAATATGAAAGCCGGCTTCAATTGATAAATCATTAATTAAGGGAGGATTTACAGTTGAAGTATTTAGATTTAGCTACCGATATATTGAATTATATGGGTGGAGCAAGCAATATTAAAAAAGTGTGGCATTGTGCAACGCGGTTGAGATTTAACGTTAAAGATAATAACAAAGTAAATCAAAAGGAGCTTGAAAAATTAAAAGGTATAATTCAAGTTGTTTATGGTCATGAACAATGGCAGCTTGTAATTGGTACTCAGGTGGCAGATGTGTATGATCAATTAATAAATATGAAGGAAATTAAAGACAGTAAAAATTTAATTAAAGAAAAAGAGGCTAAAAACAAGGAAAGGACAGGCTTCTTAGGTTTACTTAATAAATTTATTTCCTTCATTTCTAGTCTTTTTATGCCCTTTCTTAACGCTATTTGTGGTGCAGGAGTTTTAAAAGGGGTGTTAGCTCTATGTACAACAATGAAATGGCTTAAAGAAACTTCGGGAACGTATGTATTATTAAATGCAGCTGCCGATTCACTTTTTTATTTCTTACCAATATTTATTGCTTTTAATGCCGCTAAACAATTAAAAGTAGATCGGTTTGTAAGTGTTACGATTGCAGGAGCATTGTTATATCCACAAATTACTACTTTGGCAACAAAGAATATCACCATTAAATTTCTAGGTATTCCCGTTATTCCAATGTCTTATTCTTCTTCTGTAATACCAATTATACTGTCAATTTGGCTTCTAAGTTATTTAGAACCCATGTTAAAAAGGTTAATTCCAGATAGTTTAAAGTATGTTTTTGTTGCTCTGATTGAATTAGTAATAATGGTTCCACTAACATTAATTGTGGTTGGTCCAATTGGCTCAACGATTTCAAGCGCTTTGGCTAACTCCATCATGACGATATATAACCACGCTTCATTATTTGCAGGATTGTTAATAGGTGGGTTGTGGCAAGTAATAGTAATGTTTGGATTTCATTGGATGATTTTACCTTTAATTATGAGTAATATTGCAAAACTGGGGCAAGATCCAATTTTTCCTATTGCCTGTGCTGCAGTTATGTCGCAAGCGGGTGCAGCTTTAGGGGTATTTCTAAAAGCAAAAGATAATAAAACAAAACAAATATCAGGTTCTGCATGCATAGCTGCTATTTTTGGAATTACTGAGCCAACCCTCTATGGTGTGACGCTCAAGTATAAAAAGCCGTTTTATATTGCTATATCTTGTAGCGCATTAGGTGGAATTGTGATTGGACTTTCAAATGTAGAAGCTCATGCTTTTGCCTTTCCAAGTATACTTTCAATTCCAACTTATTTAGGGCATGGCTTTGTCGGTGAAATTATCGGTTTACTAATCAGCTTTGTTGGCGCTGCTATACTGACTTATTTTTGTGGGTTACCTAATGAGCTAAATAATAAAGAAGATTTTAGGATACCAGTTGAGGGTAAAAAAGTTTCTTTAAAAGATGTTTCTGATCCAGTATTTTCATCTGGAAAATTGGGCGATGGAATAGGTATTGTACCTATGTCTAATGAATTAGTAGCACCAATTTCAGGAAAAATCACAGCAACGTTTAAAACAAATCATGCTATCGGAATTACTGATGATTTTGGCACTCAAATATTAATACATATTGGAATAAATACTGTTGAACTTAAAGGAAAATATTTTAAATGTCTTGTAAAAAAAGGAGATAAGGTAAGAAAAGGACAAAAATTAATCATTTTCGATTATAAACTAATCGAAGAAGCTGGATATGATTGTACTGTGATTATGACAGTTTTAAATGACAAGGATCATTTGATAAATAAAAATTTAGATGATTCAGATACTAATGCATTTTCAATAGATTTTTCAAGTTTAAATAAATGAAAGAGGTATTTCTAATGAGTAAATTTCCTAAAAACTTTTTATGGGGTGGAGCTACAGCAGCAGATCAGTATGAAGGGGCATACAATAAAGATGGGAAGACTTTATCTTCAGCTGATATATTACCTTTAGCTGGAAATGGAAGAAAATGGGCATTAAGTCATCCCCTTGCAGCAGCAAAGAAAGATTATGAATTTTATCCTTCTCGCACTAGTATTGATGGATACACACACTGGAAAGAAGATTTAGAATTGTTTGCAGAAATGGGATTTACTGTGTATCGTATGTCGGTCTCATGGCCTAGAATTTTTCCTAAAGCTAATATGGATAAACCAAACGAATTAGGTCTAAAATATTACGATAATGTTATACGAACTGCTAGAAAATTAGGAATGGACATAATTTTAACTATTGATCATTTCGATACACCTTTTTGGGCAACAGAAAAATACAACGGTTGGATTAATCGAAAAATGATAAAAGAGTATCTCAAACTAGCTAGAACCCTTTTTTATCGCTATAAAAAAGAAGTTAAATATTGGATTACCTTTAATGAAATTAATGCCCTTTTAAATTATCCTTTTTTTGCAGGTGGGATTGATATTTCTAAATGCGATAATCCATTAGAGGCAAGATACCAAGCAGCTCATAATCAACTAGTAGCCTCAGCTGAGGCAGTAACTATGGGTCATAAGATAAATCCCAATTTTCAAATTGGTAGTATGATCGCGGGAGTAGTCAATTATCCTAACACCCCGAATCCGGAAGATGCTTTATCTGCTCAACAAACTACTAAAAAGTCATACTTTTTCCCTGATGTACAAGCTAGAGGATATTACCCACGCTATGCTCAAAAATTTTTTGATAAAAAGAATTTAAAAATTAATTTTGAAAAGGGAGACAAAGCAAAATTGCTTAATGGGAAAGTTGATTTTGTTTCATTTAGTTATTATAGTTCTAGTGATGTTTCAACTGATCCTAAAATAAAAACTAAGAAAAATGCAGGTAACTTTTCAATAACATCATCAAAAAATGATGGGGGTACTGTCACTTGGGATGCAGATAATACGGTTATTAATCCTTATTTGAAAACGAGCTCTTGGGGATGGGCAATTGACCCTATAGGCTTAAGATACTTGTTAAATGATATTTATGATAGGTATCAAAAACCAATTATGATAGTTGAAAATGGAATTGGTGAATATGATGTTTTAAATAAAGATAATCATATACATGACAAATATCGTATTTCTTATATGAAAGATCATATTAAGCAAATGGCGTTAGCTCTAAATGATGGAGTTGATCTTAGAGGTTACACTATGTGGGGTCCCATAGATATCATAGCCAATTCGACAGGTGAAATGTCAAAAAGATATGGATTTATATACGTTGATCGAGATGATAATGGAAATGGTACCAATAAAAGAATAAAAAAAGACTCTTTTAATTGGTATAAAAAAGTTATTGCATCCAATGGTGAGGAAATTTAATGATAATCTATCACTTTTTATATGAAAAAGATTGATTGCAATTAGATCCGTTACCCAATAACAGCCAATAAGGTCATTACTAAAATTCTGAATCTTATTAATATGAATAGTTAGATTATTAAAAACTCCAATTTTTCATGTTTTGTATAAAAAATTTGTTTAGTGTGTCAAAAAGTAGTTATATACATTTATACTATTTAAATAATAGTATACTATATATTGTATTTTACAACTAAAAAACTTACACAAGGAGATAATTGACGTGCGTGAAGAATTAAGGTTTTTAAAGTGCATTGATCATGAAGTGCCGATACAGATTGATATTCCAGATAATGGAGATAAATTTCCGGCTATGTTGTTGGTTCATGGCTTCATGTCCTCTAGAAACAATGATAATCATATGCTGGCAAGAATCAGTAAAAAAATAGTTGAGGCAGGAATAGTAGCAGCTAGAATTGATTTATGCAGTATGGGTGAGAACCTATATTCTAGAGAAAATTATGGTATGAAAGTAATGACAGAAGAAGTCAAGGCCAGCTTTAGCTATTTACAAAATTTACCGTATGTTGCAGAAAATAATGTTGGCTTGTTGGGTCATAGTCTTGGTGGCCGTTTAGTATTTACCTGCTCAGATTTACCAGCTAAAATCATAGTTTCTTTAAATGGTGCGATTAATACTTCAGAACCATTGGAAATGGCATATGATAAATTTGAAATGGATAATTTAGGCTACTGCATTGTTCATACTAGTAGCGGTGGTGTTGAACTCGTATACCGCAGATTCTTTGACGAATTGAAAACAACTTTGAATGATAACATTAAAAACTTTAAAAATCCGATTTTAGTTGAAGTATGCACCAGTGATCCAACTTTAGACCCCAATATTAGCTTAAACTTTATTAAAAATTGTCATATGACTAATGTAGATTCTTTTACTGTAGAAAATGCAAATCATACTTATAATGTTGCAACTGGCGATTTTACCAAGCTTAATGAGCTAATAGGTAAAGTTGTGCCATGGATTAGTTCACATATTAAATAAAAAAACCAGCTTTTAATCAAGCTGGTTGCCTAGAAAATATTCTGAGCCTAGCTTTAATTTTGAAAAAGTTAGGCTTTTTAGTTTATCTTTTTAAATACCGTTGGTTTGTTAAGTGCGCGGTCAGTCCATAATAAAACTTGTTTTTCCTGAAGTTCAATTGGCAAAAGTTCGTGCTGGTACAGCCTTTCTTCTACAAACATTTTGCCTTCTTCATTTACAAATACCGGGTAGTCCCATTTACCGATGGTAACCAATAAATCACCATTTTTTTCTTTTAGTGTAATTAAACCATAGCCTGGGTTTTCATAATCACCTAAAAGATTATCTTCTGCATTAACATTTTGGGGAATTTTCCCTATTTCTTCTCTGATTTTTTCCTCACGAATTGCTACTTTTTTATCAACTATCTTTTTAATTTTACTGGTCCAGTCTGTTTCGTGAATATCCAGAACATTATCAATAGTTTGATAAGCTAAAGCAAAAATGGCATCAGTTGAATCCATATTTGTTGTTGAGACAAAAGCTAAGTCAAGGTCAGGAACAAAGCCCATGAAAGAACAATAGCCAATATATGAACCGCTATGGTAGAAATATTTATGTCCCCGGTAATCTTCCATCATCATGCCCAGACCATAAGCGCCAAAATTTGCGCCGCCATACGCACGGCTAGGAGACATAATAGATTGAGGCAGAAAATGCTCAGCCATTGCGTTATTTTTGCTTTCTTTTTGCAATTTTAATTGGTATTTGGCCCAAGTTAGCAAATCAGATATAGTTGAAAGCATGCTGCTGGCACCACCAACTTTTCCAGGCGCAATAAATGGCACTTCTTCGGTAATGTCATTATCTCTAATATACGGCTTGACTATTCTTTCACGTGGTGCCTCGTGATGATTAACATAGGTATTATTCAAATGCAAAGGCTTCAGTAAATGCTCGTGTTCATAAATACCATAATCTTGATTAATAGCTTGTTCAAAAGCATATGTAGCAACAGCAAAAACCAGGTTACTATACTGCATTTTGTAACGCAGTTCATGATTGGGCTCTAAAAAACCAACATGTTCTGCCTTTTCTTTTAAAGTAAGATCATGCTTGTTCATATTAGTAAAACGCATTAAGTCATGAGCTGGCAATCCACTTTGGTGACTTAGAGCATCCCTCCAAGTTAAATGGTCTGCTGCATATTTATCTCTTAGTTTGAAATCAGGCCAATATTTTTTTAACGGGTCATCCAAAGTAATTTTACCTGAATCAGCTAATTGGCAAACTGCAGTGGCAAAAAAGGTTTTTGAAATTGATGCTAAAGGATACAAACTATTTTGCTCTGCATCACCAAAGACGTGACTGTAACTTTCACCTTTATGATAAACGCCTACACCTAAACTAGGTAAATTAAACGTGTCAATAACATTTTTTGCTAAATCAGCAATTTTTTGATTATTCATGTTCACTCTCAATTTCTTTATATAAAATTTCAATAATAGAATTATACAAGAGCATCTGGTAATTTACACTAATGAAGTCGCGTAATTAAGATAATAATTGTGCTAAATGTGATATTGGTTAGATGACCATTGTTTTATTATTGGAAAAAGCAACAGGATTTTTTACTACTTAATACCTAAGTAAAAGCCCTTAAGGGATTTTTTACTTGAGCAAAGGTATTTTAGTTTTAGGCAGATTGACCTTTAATTCTTCAAATGAAAATGGCAGCAGCAAAGAAATTTGATAAGCGGTTAAATGTAAATATTCTTTGTTTATAAAAGTGGGATTATACAAAGGATCACCCACAATCGGACAACCTATTGCCGCTAAATGAACACGGATTTGGTGTGTTCTTCCTGTTTCTAAGTCGAGCTTAATTAAAGCAGTATTATTGCTAAAGCACTTTAGAATTTGGTAATGTGTGATTGCATTAAGTCCGTCAGCAACAATCTTGCGCTTGCGCTTATCAAGTGGATCTCGTCCAAGGGGCAGGTTAATTATGCCAGTATCTGCTATTGGCTTAGTCATATTGACTACTGCCAAGTATTCACGGTGAAAAATTTTACTGCTTAATTCACGATTTAAAATAGGAACAACTGCCGGATTCTTAGCAACCAAAAGTAAACCACTGGTTAGCATATCCAAACGATGTACAATAAAAGGAGAGTACCCTAAATAAGTAGCACAATCATTCAAGGCAGTGTTGGTTTCATTTAAGTTAGGATGTGTTTTTTGTCCTGCTGGTTTATTAATAATTAACAGATTTTGATCTTCGTAAATCACTTCTGGCATTTGTCCGCTTGCTGGGTAAGTATTTTGACTACTCTCAATGTGTTTTAGCCACAGCTCAATTTTATCGTCTGGAAAGACCATTTGATTAAAATAATGATAAGTGCCGTTAATCAAAATCTGGTGTTCAGTTCGTAAGTAATGACGCCATTTGCGTGGGATCAGCAAAAGACGCAATAAGTCGTTTACTGAGCATGGTTTGAGATTTTGGGGAAAATTAAATGTAAAATAATAGCTCATAAATATTTGTTAAATCTTTTTGAAAATAAAAGTAATATCCTCTAATATGATACAATTTTAATTGTTTCTAAAGGAGCAGATAAAATGGAAAACAATGAACCAAAGAAAAACGAGAAACGTGGCTTATGGTACCGTTTTGATCATCGTTTTTTTATCGGTCGCTGGATCATTTTGATTTTGCTTACCGTCATTCTCTTGGTTTGTACTTATTATACCGTTAAAGTTAAAACATCCAATATATCAAATTTAAAAGCGTCATTACCTGTTACGACGGGAATTTATGACCAAAAAAACCAACGAGCAGGCTCATTATACTCACAAAAGGGAACTTATGTTGAATACAACAAAATTTCACCTAACGTGAAAAATGCTGTAATTTCGACCGAGGACAGGACTTTTTGGAAAAATCCCGGCTTTAGTATTAAGGGAATGGGGCGTGCCGCTCTAGGTATAGTGCTTAATCACGGGCAAATTGCCGGAGGCGGTTCAACTATCACCCAACAATTAGCTAAAAATGCCTTATTAACTCAAAAACAAACATTTTCGCGTAAAGTTGAGGAACTTTTCTTTGCTATCGAACTTAATCATGTTTATTCCAAAAAAGATATACTAACGATGTATCTTAACAATTCTTATTTTGGTAATGGCGTCTGGGGCGTAGAAGATGCCAGCCAAAAATATTTTGGCAAGAATGCCAGTCAGCTGACAGTTGGTGAAGGTGCCACGTTAGCAGGTATTTTGCGTAATCCTAGCAAGTATAATCCCATTGATCATATGTCTTATGCTTTATCGCGACGCAATTTAATTTTGAATTTGATGGTTGATAATAAAAAATTATCAAAATCACAGGCTGAAAGCGAACAAAAAATTGGTTTAACTTTACGTGATACATATCATAATAAAGATGGTTATCGTTATCCCTACTTCTTTGACGCTGTCGTGGATGAAGCAATTAATCGCTATGGCTTAAAAGAAGAAGATGTCATGAATAAGGGCCTGAAAATATACACTACTCTTAATCAAAATTATCAGAGTCAGCTGCAAGAAAGGTTTAACCAGGATTACTTATTCCCTCAAAATGCCGCTGATGGAACTAAAACTCAGGGTGCTACTGTAGTGATGGATCCTACTACTGGTGCAGTCCGCGCTGTGGTAGGAGGACGGGGCAAGCATGTCTTTCGCGGTTATAATCGCGCGACACAAATGAAGAGGCAACCTGGTTCTTCTATTAAACCTATTGTTTCTTATGCGCCTGCCTTGCAGCAAGGATATCATTATGATTCCCAGCTTTCTAACAAACTGCAGCGCTTCGGGAAGAATGGCTATCAGCCCCACAATGTTGACAACGGTTATTCGGATAAAATTCCTATGTATGTGGCTTTGGCGCAGAGTAAAAACGTGCCTGCTGTTTGGCTATTAGACCGCATTGGAGTAGCTAAAGGTGTCCAGTCTGCTAATAATTTCGGCTTGAAGGTAGCAAAAGAGGATCAAAATTTAGCTTTGGCTTTAGGCGGATTATCGACTGGTGTTTCACCTATTCAAATGGCTCGTGCCTATTCGGCTTTTGCTAATAAAGGTAACTTACCGAATAATTCTTACTTTATTACCAAAATTACTGATGCAAGTGGCAATGTGATTGCGGAAAATCACGATACAGGTACTCATCGAATTATCTCTGAAAATACTGCTAAAGAGATGACCACAATGCTGTTAGGAGTATTTGCAGGCGGTACAGGAACTTCAGCTCAACCTGCCGGATATCGAGTTGCCGGCAAAACCGGTTCTACCGAAGTTCCTAATTCATACGGTTTTGGCACTAAGGACCAATGGATCGTTGGTTATACTCCAGATGTTGTTGTAGCAACTTGGGTCGGCTTTGATCGCACTAATCAGCAGCATTTCATGCACGGTGTATCCGAAACTGGTATCACAAGGCTTTATAAAGCTGAAATGGAAGGTATTTTGCCGTATACAGCACAAAATCAATTTAGAGAACAAGCGCCAAGGCAAATTATTCAAAATAACGGTGCTGGTACTGATTGGACGCAAGGTTTTGGTAAAAAAATTGAAAAAGGGCTCGGATCTGCCAGTGAAAAGATTAATGAATGGTATAATGACATAAAAGGACTTTTAGGTCACTAATTAGGAGGAAAAAATATGATAAATATTTACGATTCAGCAAATCAGGTGGCGACAGATTTCCAAAAGCTTGATGAATTTAAGGCTTTAGAAAATGCTGTCAATGCCGTGAAAAATAATGAGGAAAGTGCAGCTATATTCAAGCAAATGGATGAGATGCAAACTAAAATCATTAATTCTCAAACTGAAGGAAGAGACTTTCCTAAGGATTTAGAGGAAGATTATAAAAAGTTGAATGAAAAAGTGCAAAAGAATGATCAAATATTGCAACTTTTGCAAGCTGAACAGGCTGTCTCTAAAACAATTGAAGATGTTCAAAAGGCAATTACCAAACCCATTAATGACCTTTATGACGGCCTTAGAAATTAAAAAATAACGATGAAATTTATCCATTTTGCTGACGCACATTTAGATAGTCCATTTTTGGGACTATCTTTTTTACCATCTAAGAGCTTTAATCAAATTCAAAAAGCTCCAATGCAATCTTTAACTAACATTGTCGACTTAGCTATTAGGGAAAATGTTGATCTAGTCTTAATTGCCGGCGACACTTTTGATAGTTTCAAGCCTAATCCCAGCGCCCAGATTTTTTTTGCGCGCGAAATTGAGCGGCTAATCACAGCTGAAATACAAGTAGTTATGGTTTTAGGTAATCATGATCATATGGCAAAAGAAGACCTATTGGTGCCTGAAAGCCCGTATTTTAAATTATTAGGTGAGGACGAAAAAGTTGAAACTGCCTCTTACACTACCAGAAGTGGTTTTGACTATGATGTGACTGGTTTTTCATATTTGGCCAATCACATTACAGATGATCTTGCTGCCCAATTTCCTCCTAAAAATAATCGTTACACTTTTGGTATTATGCATGCTCAGGAAAGGGCAGGTTTGAGCTCTCAAAATGTATATGCTCCATTTACCTTAAGTGAATTACAAAATCTTAATTATGACTATTTTGCTCTGGGTCATATCCATTTAAGGCAAATATTGTCAGAAACGCCACTAATAGTTTATCCTGGTAATATTCAGGGCCGTCACATTAACGAAACTGGTCCCAAAGGCTGTTATTTAGGCACTATTGATGAACAAACAAAGAAAACCAAAATTCATTTTGTTCAGACTAATCTTATTACTTGGGATAAAAGGCAGCTTGAATTAACTAAGCCAATAGCAAAAACCGAACTGGAAAAGATGATAATTAATTGTTTGTCAGCGACTACCACTAGCTATTTTTGCCTGCAAATAATCGGTGCAGATTTTTTAAATGAAAAAGAAGCCGAATTAATTCAAGACAGTGATTTTTGGCAAATGATTTCAGAAAAACTTGCTCATGGTTCTCAACTAGTAGATGTGCGTTTCATTAATGGGAGCAAATTAGCTGTTGCTGTTAATGATCAAAAATATTTTACACAGGCTGAAGAAGAGATTTTTACCCCGGATCAATTTGCCCAAATTAGTAAAGACTGGTCCTTAAAAACTGAGTTTACCAATAATTTGGCCCAGGACCCAAGTTTTATTCAGGAAGTTAAACAACTGGCAGAAGTCAAGCTGAACAGTAAATTGAAAGGAGTCAATGATGAAATTAATTAAACTTAAAATAATTAATTTTGGTCAATTTTCAAATTTCACTTTTGATTTACTTAATCCCGACGTTAACGTCTTTTATGGTACAAATGAAGCAGGGAAAAGCACAATCGTTGCTTTTATTAAACAAATTTTGTTTGGCTTTCATCTTGCTTCACACAATTCCCCTTTTTTTGAAAACTACACTCCTTTGGCCCAAGTTAGCCCAATGGGAGGGTATTTGCTTTTTGAAAATGAAAAAGGACAGCGCTTTGAACTGGAACGCCTATACGCCCACGGCAAAGGTTCTAAATTGGGCACACTAACAGTTAAATGTGACAATCAAGTAGTGCCCGAAA
Source organism: Lactobacillus melliventris (assembly GCF_013346935.1). GTDB lineage: Bacteria > Bacillota > Bacilli > Lactobacillales > Lactobacillaceae > Lactobacillus. The sequence goes on along the minus strand of NZ_JAAEEB010000009.1, from coordinate 39,098 downwards.
ATGTTTTTTTTGACCAAATAAAGAATATTGACGGTGACTTTTATGCCGACAGTTTTATCTTTAACCAGGATATGTTGACAAAAGTTGACCAGATCAAGCAAAATGACTTATTAGAACGTATATATTACTTGGGCGCAGCCGACAGTGACAAATTGATAACTGTGCGCGATAATTTTGCCAAAAATGCTGATAGTTTATTTAAAAAGAGGGGCAGAAAACTTCCGCTTAACCAACTTTTACTGCAGATTCAAGAGCAGCAAAGTAAAGTCAGTGATTCTGAAAATGAATTTTCTGTGTATAAAGAGCTGAATAGTGACTTAAAAAAACAAGAAGAGCTGCAACACCATGAAGAAGCAAAAAGACTAGATCTGCAAAGAAAATATGACAACTTGGAAAAAGTTGAAAAGCTTGTACCCAGTTACGAAAAATTGCAGGATTTACAATGTCAGACCAAAGCAATTCATTTTGACTCGGAGCAATATCAATCTGCACAAAATTTAGCAATTCAAGCAGAAACTTTGCGTAAAAAACAACAAAAAATCACGGAAAAGCTAACTGAATATCCCCAAGTTAAAGATGAGGATATTAGTGAAACAAAGCTGCTGCAAAAGAAGCCGGAAATTTTACAGTGGCAAGCGGAATATCATAGCTGCTTACAAAAAGAGACGCAAATTAAAAGCGAACAACAGCAGCTTATTACTCTTGATCCCAACCTGAACAAAATTGCTGCATTGACTCAAGAGCAAGTAATTAAGTTGCAGGAAGATTTTCACAAATTACCGCTAAAAGAAACAGTTATCAACCAGGATAAAAGTAATAAGCCTAAGCAATTTCTTTTACTGGGTGGAACTATTTTCATTTTAGGACTAATTTTATTGTTCATTGCTCGTGCCCTTGGTTTTTTGGCTGTTGGTGTTGGTGCAGCTTTTGCAGTGCTTGGTTACTACCAGCAAAAGCAAGTGCAAAAATCAAATGAAGCACAGTCTGAAAAAAGCAGAAAAGTTAAAGAGCAACGATATTTATTTGAGCAACAATATGGCATTGATCCTAGCAATTTAGATCTTAATAATTTGATCAACGAATGGCGACAGTACCAGGTTTTATCTCAAAACTTAAAGAGAAACCAGTTACGTAAAACAGAAATATCTGATTTGCTCACGCCCTTTGCAATGCAGTTAGGTCAAGAACTGAAACAAGCAATAGGTACTAATTTTTCTGATGTATTGACTGCATTAGATCAACTTGCTGAAAAAATAGACACGGATCGTAAGCGCAGAGAAGAGCAAAATAGTTTAAAAAACAATTTAACTGAAAATAATGAAGAACTCCAAGAAGTTAATGTTAAATTGAAAATGATTTTGGCAAGAGCTCAAGTTAGCAGCTTAGATGAATATCGAGAAATTCAAAAACAAAAGGTGAGACAGGATAATATTAAAAACCAAATTAGTGCTCTCAAATCCAGTTTGCAAAGCGACCTTATCCAGCTGCAAGAATATGTACAAGATAAAAGTAGTGGACACAAGAAATTACAGGATTTAGCTGCTCAAATTTCCTTACTAAATGAAAATATTAACCTTTTACAAAGTAAAAAGGCTGAAACTAAAGTCAAGATGGAAAATCTGGCCAGTTCAACGGCGGTATTCGAGGAAAAACAAAAATTAGCAAACTTAAGAACCAGACTTAGAAATTTAAGCGCGGAATATTTGGCTAATTTATTTACTGCCAAGTGGATTAGCCGCGCACTTGATCTTGCATCTAATGAACGTTTTCCGAAAATGCTGATTAATGCTAAAGAATATTTGCGACTATTAACAAATAATCGGTATAATAATATTGAAATAGGTAAAAAAATAACGGTTACTCGTTTTGATGGTAAAAAATTAGCGGTGGAATATCTTTCTCGTGGTACCTCTGAGCAACTTTATTTTGCTTTGAAATTGGCTTTTGTTGAACAAATAAAGGATCAAATTAATTTACCAATTTTGATTGATGACTCTTTTGTTAACTTTGATGACCAAAGGATCAATGAAATTGAAAAGTTGCTGCAGACAATTGCGCAAAGCAACCAGGTATTGATCTTTACTGCTCAAAAAAGCCTTGTTGATAAACTGCAATTACAGCCGCTAACTTTTAAGAAAGGAACCGAACATGTATAAACGTTTGCTGGATTATAATGATGGCGAAGAGTTAGAACTGGTCGTGTTAATTAAGAACTCGCAACTAAGACATACCAAAAAGGGTAAGCTCTATTTAGCAATGTCATTTGGTGATTCATCTGGTGAAATTCGCGGTAATTTTTGGGATGCCAATGACCAAGATGCCTCTACATTTAATTCAGGAACAATTGTTGAACTTAACGGCAAACGGGAAGAATATCAGGGGCAGCCACAAATAAAAATTTATAGTCTACGGGTTGTTGGCCCTGAAGAAGGTTATGATCTCAGGCAGTTTATTAAATCAGCCCCAGAAAAAGTTGCTGATATGAAAGAAGAAATCAATCAGTACGTTTTTGAAATTTTGAATCCAACCTGGAACCGGATAGTACGGTTTTTATTAAAAAAATGGGACAAGCGGTTCTTTGAGTTTCCAGCTGGAAAAAGTAACCACCATGCCGTGCGAGGAGGTCTGGCATACCATACATTATCAATGTTGCGGGATGCTAAAGGCCTGGCAAATAATTATGCGCAAATTAATCGTTCATTATTATATGCTGGCTGTATTTTACATGATATGGGTAAAGTATTGGAATTAACTGGTCCGGCTGCCACTCAATATACTAATGAAGGTAACTTGATTGGCCACTTGGTTTTAATTGACGAGCAAATAATGTTAGCGGCGCAACAACTAAATATTGACCTTGAATCTGAAGACTTGCTTTTATTGCGTCATATGGTTTTGTCTCATCATGGTAAATTTGAGTATGGCTCACCTAAATTGCCGGCACTCCTTGAAGCAGAATTGTTACATCGCATTGATGATTTAGATGCGTCAATTTACGCTATTACTAATGCTTTACAACATACACGACCGGGCAATTTTACCGAAAATATTATGAGTCAGGGTGGCCGGAAATTTTATAGACCTAAAGATGATGAATCTTTAGCTAAATCACATAAATTAGAATAGTTCCTCAGAGCATCTGAGAAACAAATAACTTTATTGAGGGTTAGCAAAAAATATAAAATATTAGCTTTATACTTACAAACGGAAAGCTAGAAAGCAGCTAAAAGTACGACATTACTTTTAGCTGCCTTTTCATTTGCCTTAATTGAAGCAGAATTTCTCGTTCACGCAACATTTTGATAAGTGTAAAAATAATTTTGATCAAACTGCTTTTTTATAATCTTAAAAAATATGATGCTGTGATTTTCATGAGAGATGGGACTATCACAGAAGAAGGTTCTTATGAAGAATTGATTGAGCAAAAAGGTGATTTATATAATCTATGTAGTTTAACTGCTAATTAGTTAGTAAATTGTGTCAACTTAGTTATTCAATCAGAATATTTTAGAAAGTTACTATAAAAACAAATATTAGATGAAAATTATTTCAATGTCAGCTGAAGCTTATAATAAAAAATTATCATTAAAAGAAAAAAATTAATGCAAAAAAATCCCGTTAGCCGCCATTTATAAAAATGACTGTTAACGGGATTATTATATTCTCATTATTGAGCCGATCTTAACTGCTATAGTCTTAATTACTTCTTATTAGTAGAAGTAGAAACATATGCAGCTAAAACATCTTTAAGATCATTATCCTTTATGTTGACTCCCGCCTTTTTAATAACCTTGGCAAGGACGTCATGCATGGTTTGTTGATCTTGAGACATTGATTGATAAATTTGATCATCAATTTCTTTTTTATGTGAAGCAAAAGAACCTTTGGCAGGGTGTTTAATCATTCTAATTACGTGGTAGCCTGATTGAGATTTAACGGGGCTCTTCGTAGTTTCACCGGTCTTTAGCTTAAATGCTGCATTTTTAAAAGCAGGATCTAAACTAGTATCAGTGGAATCAAATGCTGGCAGTTTACCTTCATTACTTTTGGTTCCAGTATCTAAAGAATACTTTTTAACTAGGCTCTTGAAGCTTTTACCATTCTTTAATTCTTTAGTAATTTCTTCGGCTTTAGATTTCTTAGAAACTAATATGTGTTGCACTGTAACTTTAGGCTGATATGCTTTCCAGGCTTTTTCTTCTTGGCTCTTTGAGATCTTTTTAATATCTTTCAAGGCGGCTTCGGTCAGCAAGTTTGTTTTTAGGTTTTGCTTGAAACTTGCAGTAGTCATACCATTTTGTTGCAAAACGGCATCAAACTGACTACCATATTGTTTCTTATAGTTGCTATATTGTTTATCAACTTGCTTTTTTGAAACCTTATTGCCATATTGTTGCTCTAAAACACGATTAATAATCATATTTGCCAAAGCGGTTTTACCAGCCTGAGATTTTTTCATATCATCATAATACTCTTGCTGGGTAATCTTGCCGCCTTTATAAGAAGCAACAGTTTTGCCACCATTAGAACAAGCAGCTGTTGATAATGCCATACCGGCTACGGCAATCACAGCTGCAGCTTTTTTAATATATTTTTTCATAAAATAAATTCTCCACATCCTTAATAAATTAAGTCACCGACAACTAATATAACATAAACTGGCAAAACTGGTTTTCATTTTTATTTTTTTAAAACAAAAAAGAGAGTTTCTTTACTATTTTTTAGAACTATTAGTTTCAGTTGCGTTATTGGAATTAATTGTCGCAGTTTTGGCTTTCAGCTTGCCGACGATACGATTAATGCTGATCTGATAATATTCTATTTCGTTTTGTAATTCAGAAACAGCTTTCTTTGCTCGCGGTAAAGATTTTTTTAATTCTTGCTGAGCAGTTTTAAATTTACTACTTGCAGCAGAAATGTCACTAATATCTTCTTTTAATGACTTTACTTGCTTTTGCACAGGTGGAAACAGGCGGTTGCCATTTTGATCTTTGAACAGTGAAAGGATCACGCCAAAGCCAGCACCTACAGCCAATCCTAAACTAAAACGTTTCATCTTGTCACCTTAAAATTGTGCTCTAATGGCAGCAGCAACCTTTTCATAATCTTCGTCAGTGTATTTTTCCGCATTGTTACGGGTGGCAATCTTTAAGCCATCACCTTCAAATCGCGGAATAAAATGAATATGTGAATGCATAACTACTTGACTTGCACTGGCACCATTATTGCTGCTAATATTCATACCGGTGATTCTCGAATCAAATTTTTTAATTGCGTTAGCAATGGTAGGAATATATTGTAAATAGCGTTGAGCATCTGCCTGGGTATAATCAAAAAAGTTTGTGATGTGTTTTTTAGGCACCATCAAAGTATGACCAGGATTAACCTGGGATAAATCTAAAAATGCTTTAACATCGTCATTTTCAAAAACAGTGTAGCTGCTGGCTTCCCCTTTAATAATTTTACAAAATAAACAATCTTTATCTAAATCTTCCATTTTAAAACCTCTACATTTCAAAATTTAGTTTCTTTTAATATCATGCTATCATATTAAATGAGTAAATTCATTAAAAGAAAGATAGGAATTATGACTTTAAAAATTGAGCATTTGACTGGTGGCTACACGGGTATACCAGTCATAAAAGATATTAACTTGGAAATAAAACCCGGGGAAGTTTTAGGAGTGATTGGCCTAAATGGTGCTGGTAAATCTACTACTATTAAACATATTTTAGGATTACTCAGACCGCAAAAAGGGAAAATCACTCTAAATGGCATTGATTTAACGGCTGAACCTACTAAATTTAAAAGACAAGTCGCATATATTCCCGAGACGCCAGTTTTATATTCAGAATTGACTTTAAAAGAGCATCTTGACCTGACTATTCTTAGTTACCAGCTAAAGGAAAAACAGGCTTGGGCAAAGGCTCACGAGCTGTTACAGCTGTTTAGGCTGGATGACAAGTTAGATTGGCTGCCGATTCATTTTTCAAAGGGTATGAAGCAAAAAGTAATGATTGTTTCAGCGTTTTTAGCAAATACTGACTTGCTGGTAATCGACGAGCCGTTCACTGGACTTGATCCGTTGGCAGTGGCCAATTTGGTGCAATTGATTAAAGAAGCTGCTGGTCAGGGCAAAATGGTGTTAATGTCAACACACATTTTAGCTGACAGTGTGCAGGCAGTTTCTCGTTATGCGGTCTTAAATAATGGCAAAATTCAAACTGCTGGTACTTTGGCTGAAATTCGCATGCATTATGGCCTAAAGGAGACAGATTCATTTGACCAAATTTACCAAATTTTAAGTCAGGAGCAACAAAATGCGTGATTTGGCTAAAAGAAGGCTGCAGGAAAACTTGCGCCAGTCTTTGAAATACCTAGTATTGGTTTTTAATGATTTCTTTATCCTAGCTCTGATTTTTCTTTTTGGAGCACTCATGTTCTGGTATGCACAGGCAATGAAGACTATGCCTGAAAATCTGTGGTATTACCGTCCCCTAGTTGGTGTTTTGCTGTGGTTGCCACTTTTAATAGGCAAACTGGTAACATTGCTAAAACCAGCTGATTTACAATTTTTACTGCCTGAAGATGAAAATTTAGCATCATATTTGCAGCCAATGCTAAATTACAGCTTGATTGTACCTACAATTTGCTTAGTTTTAATGGCGGGAATTATATTTCCTTTTGCCACGATCAAGGCAAAGATTGAACCGTTAGATTATGTTTTCGCGGTTTTTGCTGTTTTTCTGGCCAAAGTGATGCAGCTGAAAATTATGGAATATAATTTATTTTTTAACCGTAAAATTTCTATCTCAATTTTGAATATTTTCTTACTGCTTTTATTCATTTTGGGAATGTTTAAACCAAAAAGTATGATATTTATTGCTGGTTTGCTGTTAATTATTGTAATCATTTTTATTTTAAAACCGCAACATGCAGCACTTTTTGACTGGCAATTTGCCATCGAGCAAGAAGAAAAACGTAAAAACGTTGTTTATAACGCTTTTAGTATGTTCACCGATGTTAAGGAAAGGCAAACTAATATTAAAAGACGGAAATATTTGGACTTTTTATTACCTCAAAATTTGGCAAGGGAAAATCCTAATAAGTTTTTGTATAGGCGCTCAGTTCTGCGCAATCCGGAAAACATTAATCTAGTAGTTAGAATGACTGCTTTTGCAATTCTAATTTCGTGGTTAGTGCAGAATTGGCTTTGGGCATTAGGCTTGTCCTGCTTAGTAGTATTCTTAACTATTTACCAATTAGTACCGATGGTTGATGAATTTGACAGCAATGTCATGTATCGTGTTTATCCTATCGCGCGCACTAAACGGGGCTTAGACTTAGTTTCTGCACTTACTGGGATAATGTTGGTACAATGGTTGATTATTAGCATTTCATGGCTGATTACACTGCCTATTAGTTTGCACTTGTTTGAAGCAATGGGGATTTTAGTTGTTTTCAGTTACGCGGTATTAAGGTTATACTTACCAGCAAAAGTAAAGAAAAGGAAGTTGTAAATAAATGAGACTACGTAACAAACCGTGGGCTGTAAAACTTGTGCAAGAGCATCCAGAAAGTGTGATAGATCGTCCAGATCCAACCCAAAAGATTGATTGGTCAAAGCGGTTTGCTGACATTTCAAAACCATTAGAAATTGAAGTTGGTCCGGGTAAAGGAAAATTTATTACTACAATGGCTGAAAAGCACCCTGAAAAAAATTTCGTTGCTCTTGAACTGCAGATGACCGCAGCTGGAATTATTTTACGGTCAAAACTAGCTCAAAATTTGCCTAATTTACAAATTTTATGCGCAGATGCTGCTAATATTGATTGCTTTTTTAAAAAACATAGTGCAAATACCATTTACCTAAATTTTAGTGACCCGTGGCCTAAAACCAGGCACGAAAAGAGAAGGTTAACCTATAAGACTTTTTTACAAAAATACCAAACCGTTTTACAAGAAAATGGTCAGATACAGTTTAAAACAGATAATGCAGGTCTTTTTGCTTATTCTCTTCAAAGTATGAATAATTATGGGATGCATTTTGATTTTGTTACAGTGGATCTGCATAATGAGAAAGAAGATATTTTAACTTCAAATATTGAAACCGAGTATGAGCACAAATTTGCCAGCCAAGGTAACCCAATTTATGCCTTGCATGCTGATTTTGGGGTAAAATAAGTAATAATAAGGATTGAGAGGTTTTTTCAAAATGGAACAAATAAAAGAATTAGATCAAGAAAAATTAGATGATATTACCAAAAATGGTCGTGTGGTTTTGGAATTTTCTGCTGGTTGGTGTCCAGATTGCCGCTTTTTGGATCCGTTTATGCCGGAGATTGAAAAAGATTTTTCTGACAGTAAATTTTATCAAATTGACCGTGACGGTTCTGTAGATGTAGCTAAAGAAATGAATATCATGGGTATTCCTTCATTTGTGGTCTACCAAGATGGTAAAGAAATTGGTAGACTAGTTAATAAGGACCGTAAAACTAAAGAAGAAGTTGAGAGCTTTTTGCGGTCACTGGACTAAGTGAAAGAGGATAATTGATTCATGATTACTAGTATTAATAAACGCAGCTACCCCAATACCTTAATTGTGATTTTAGGTCAGGATAAGGGCAAAAGTGAGTATGAAGAAAAAGGTGATGTCACACGTATTACTGATGAAGAAGGTAATGTGACCGGATATAATTTCTTCAATGTCGACCAGGTAATTGATTATGACAAACTAGCAGACGGCCAAGTCAAGTTGACTAATGACGATTTAGCAGCATTAAATAAAAAGTTGGCAGAAGTTGGTTTTAATGATCAACTTGCTTATGGTAAACCAACGCTGGTTTACGGCTATGTGAAAAGCTGTGAAAAACATCCTGACTCTGATCACTTGCATGTGACCACTGTTGATGTTGGCCATGGTGAGGAACAGCAAATCGTCTGTGGTGCACCTAACATTGCTCAAGGACAAAAAGTAGTAGTTGCCTTACCTGGCACCTTGATGCCAAATGGTCAAATGATTTGGCCGGGTCAGCTGCGCCATGTGGATTCTTATGGGATGATCTGTTCAGCACGAGAACTAGGGTTGCCCCACGCACCACAAAAACGAGGAATTTTAGTAGTTCCAGACGATTTTGCTGTGGGAGAGGCCTTTGATCCTGAAAAATGTGATGAACTTTTGGCAAGCGGGCAGATTAAATTATAAGATTAAAGGACTTTATCAAGTTATTGGTAGAGTCCTTTTTTAGTAATGCAAAGTAAGATTATGATTTTTCATGGCTTTTCAATGATTCTGCTCTTTTTTCGTTAGAAATGGTAAAATAAGAAACAATGATAAAAAATATGGAGCTTGGGAAATGTTAGATAAAAATAAGCAAATTTGGTTTATTGGAATTAAAGGAACGGGAATGGCTTCTTTAGCCTTAGTGTTAAACGATTTAGGCTTTCATGTTGCCGGTAGTGATATCAAAAAGTATACTTTCACACAAGAACCACTTGAAAAAGCAGGAATTAAAGTAACAGAGTTTGATGCAAGTAATATCAAAGACTCGGGTCAGGTCATAATTAAGGGCAATGCTTTTAAAAATGATAACGTTGAAGTTAAAGCTTGTGAAGATAAAAATATAACTTGGCAAAGTTATCCTGATACCGTAGAAGAAATAATCAAGATGCATACTGGTATTGGTGTTTCAGGAACTCATGGCAAAACATCTACTACCGGTCTTTTAGCTCACGTTTTAGGTGAAGCAGCGCCCACGTCTTATCTGATAGGCGATGGTGAGGGTAAAGGAGTTAAAGGGTCACGCTTTTTTGTTTATGAAGCTGATGAATATCGCCGCCATTTCTTGGCTTATCATCCTGATTATCAAATCATGACCAACATTGATTTTGACCACCCGGATTATTTTAAAGACCAGGCAGATTATACTTCAGCCTTTCAAACTGCCGCTGATCAAACTCAAAAAGGTCTATTTGTGTGGGGAGGTAATGACAGACTAAGACAATTGCATTCCGCCGTTCCCAAATACACTTATGGTTTTGAAAAAGATGATGATTTCCAGGTGGTTGATGTCAACCGTACTACTGCAGGTTCAAGTTTTACGGTTTTGAGACAGGGAAAGAAGATAGGTGAATTTACAATTCATCTTTTTGGCGATCATAATATTTTGAATGCTACGGCCGTAATAGCAGTTGCTTATACCGAAAATATTCCTCTTAGAGATATTCAAAAAGGTTTACTTACTTATCAGGGGGCCAAACGACGCTTTTCTGAAAAAGACTTTAAAGATATTAATATCATTGATGATTACGCCCATCATCCAACTGAAATGCGTGCGACAATTCAGGCTGCTAGGCAAAAGTTTCCTCATAAAAAACTAGTTGTCGTATTCCAACCACATACTTTTTCCAGAACGAAGAAATATGCGCAAGATTTTGCAGAAATTTTGCGCGGAGTGGATAAAGCATACATTACTCCCATTTATGCTTCCGCAAGAGAGGCAAATGGAGATATTTCAAGTAGTGATTTAGTAGCCGAAATTCCTGGCTCTGAAGTGATTGATCTTGATAATATTGCTGACCTAACGCAGAACAAAGACAGTGTCATTGTTTTCATGGGCGCAGGCGATATCCAGAAATACGAAGATGCTTTAGAAAAATTACTAAAATAAATTAAGTTATTAAGATCGAGTTTCAAGACTTGATCTTTTTGCTTTATATAACAGTTTTTACATGTCATAAGGTTCAGGGAAATCGGTATTATGCAAGATGAATGGAAAAACTGTTAAAATGGTAGTTGAATAAAGAAACTTGGTTTAAATTTAAGGAGATCAAATGGCTGATAAAAAATTACTTTTAATTGATGGTAATTCAGTTGCCTTTCGTGCTTTCTACGCACTATACCGCCAACTTGAAAATTTTAGAAATCCTGAAGGATTGCACACAAATGCCATTTATACATTTAAAAATATGCTTGATGTCGTGCTGAATGACGTTGAACCTGACCATGTTTTGGTTGCTTTTGATGCAGGTAAAACTACTTTTAGAAATAAGATGTATGCTGACTACAAAGGTGGCAGACAAAAGACCCCATCAGAATTATCTGAACAGCTGCCGTACATTCAGGAACTTTTGCATGATTTGGGCTTGTCTACATATGAGCTTGATAACTATGAAGCTGATGACATTATTGGTACTTTTGTAAATATTGGAGAAAAAGAGGGTTTTAAAGTCACGGTTGTTACGGGCGACAAGGACTTGACGCAGCTGGCATCTCCTCAAACCACTGTGATGGTTACTAAATCAGGGGTTTTAAACTTGGAAGCTTATACCCCTGAACACATGAAAGAAGTTAATGGTGTTACTCCAACTGAATTCATTGATATGAAAGCATTAATGGGTGATAATTCTGATAATTATCCTGGTGTTACTAAAATAGGACCCAAAAAAGCTTCGCAACTTATCCAGGAATATGGCTCAGTAGAAAATTTATATGATCATATAGATGATATGAAGCCCTCTAAAATGAAGGAAAACCTGATTAATGATAAAGATAAGGCTCTACTGGGTAAAAAGCTGGCGACAATTGATCGTAATACCCCGTTAACCATTGGGATTGCTGATGTAAAAAGGCGTGCAGTCGATTATCAAAAATTGCGCAGATTCTATGAAAAAATGAATTTCCGTAAGTTTTTGAGCCAGTTAAACCCTGAAAACGCTGCTCAGCCAAAAGAACAACCCGCACAAAATAATAAAGCAGTTGCTTTTATAGCGCTTGAAGAAAATGATATTAATAATTTTGCAGTTAAAGCTGGCCAAACTATTACTTTTTACTTAGGAATGTTGGGTGCCAATTATCATTTAGCGCAATTTGTTGGCTTTGCCATTAAGATAGATAAGCAAATATATGTGAGTCGCAATGTTGACCTGTTAAAAAAGCCGCAACTTAAGAATATTCTGGAAAATAAGCAAATTACTAAAAATGTGTTTGACTTAAAACGAACTACAGTTGGTTTAAACCGATTGGGTATTCATGCTCGCTCTATTGATTATGATATGCTACTTGCTTCATATTTAATCAATAACGAAAATAATTCTGACGACATGGGTGAAATTTGTCGCATGTATGGTGATAATTCGGTTAAAAGCGATTATGATGTTTACGGCAAAGGTAAAAGCGTCCATATTCCAGAGGACGATCGGGTGTTGTTCAACCATTTGGCTGGCAAAATTGAAGCAATCGCAAACTTAAAAGATACTCTGCTGGCTAAACTAAAAGAACATGAGCAGGACGACCTTTTTGCCAACATTGAAATACCGGTTGCGCGGGTTTTGTCTGTCATGGAAATAAACGGTATCAAAGTCCAAGCTGATACCTTAACGCAGCTCCAAGATGAATTTGCGGTTGACCTTAAGAAAATGGAAAAGCAAATTTATGATGAAGCCGGTGAAGAATTTAATATTAATTCACCTAAACAATTAGGTCATATTTTGTTTGAAAAAATGGGCTTAAAGCCTGTTAAAAAGACTAAAACCGGTTATTCGACTTCAGTTGATGTTTTGAATCAGTTAAAAGATGAAAACCCGATTATTGATCAAATTTTGACTTACCGGCAAATTGCTAAAATCCAGTCAACTTACGTCAATGGCTTACTGGATGTTATCCAAAAAGACGGTCGGATTCATACCAGGTATTTACAAACATTGACTGCTACTGGTCGTTTGTCCTCAGTTGATCCTAACTTACAAAATATTCCCACCAGAACGGAAGAAGGAAAACAAATTAGAAAAGCCTTTGTGCCAAGTGAACCAGATGGCTACATTTTCTCTTGTGACTATTCTCAAATTGAATTACGAGTCTTGGCACAGGTTTCCGGTGACGAACAAATGCAGGAAGCTTTCAGAACGGGTTATGACATCCACGCTCATACGGCTATGAAAATTTTTCATCTGAAATCAACTTCTGACGTTACGCCGTTAATGCGTCGCAGAGCAAAAGCGGTAAACTTCGGTATTGTCTATGGTATTTCTGATTATGGCTTATCTAAAAATCTCAATATCAGCCGCAAACAAGCTAAGGAATTTATTGATAATTACTTTGAACAATATCCGCAAATTAAGGATTATATGGATAAGGCAGTTCAAGTTGCCCGTGAAAAAGGCTATGCCGAAACAATTATGCACAGAAGGCGCTATTTACCTGATATTCATGCCAAGAATTATAATGTGCGGTCATTTGCGGAAAGAACTGCGATTAACTCACCAATTCAAGGTTCAGCTGCAGATATTATCAAGATTGCGATGATTAATATGCAGAAAAAATTGGATGAGATGCATCTTAAAACTAAGATGGTGGTTCAAGTTCATGATGAATTGATTTTTGATGTACCAAAAGATGAATTAGAAACTATTAAAAAGATTGTGCCAGAAGTTATGCAGTCTGCTGTGAGACTTGATATTCCTCTTGTAGCTGATTCTGGTTATGGTCACAATTGGTTTGATGCTAAGTAAGGAGTAATTTTAATGCCCGAAATGCCAGAAGTTGAAACTGTCAGGCGGACACTACTTCCCCTGATTAAGGGAAAAACGATTAAAGAAGTAACTGTTTGGTATCCTAAAATAATAACTGGTGATGCAAAAGAATTTAAAAAGCAGTTAGCTGGTAAAAGAATAGAAACAATTGATCGTTATGCTAAGTATTTGCTTATTCGTCTTAGTGGTCATTTAACTGTGGTATCGCATTTACGCATGGAAGGTAAATATCGTTTAGTCAAAGTAAATACCAAAAAAGATAAACACGATCATGTGCAAATTGTTTTTAACGATAATTCTGCTTTGCGTTACAATGATGTACGTAAGTTCGGGCGCATGCAGTTGATTACAACGGGCACAGAGAAAGAAAGTACCGGTATTGGCAAATTAGGCGCCGAACCAAATTCACAGGCGTTTACAGTTTCATACTTGCAAAAAGGCCTAGCTCGTAAAAAGAAAAATATCAAAAATACCTTGCTTGATCAGTCAGTTGTGGCCGGTCTTGGTAACATTTACGTAGATGAAGTTTTGTGGGAAACAAAAATTCACCCATTAAGTATGGCTAATAGTATCCCAGCAAAAAAAGTAGCAGAACTGCATGATAATATTAATTCGTTGATAGAATTGGCCATAGCAGAAAGGGGCACTACTGTTCATACATATCTTGATGCTAATGGCAAGACCGGCGGTTTTCAAAAAATGTTGCAGGTCTATGGTCATAAAGGCGAACCTTGTGAACGTTGCGGAACCCCTCTTGAAAAAATTAAAGTAAACGGCCGGGGCACTACTTTTTGCCCTAAATGTCAGGTGATTTATAAATGACAACTATTTTGGGCTTAACTGGTGGAATAGCCAGCGGCAAAAGCACAGCAGATATCTTTTTTAAAGAAAAGCACATACCCGTGATAGACTGTGACCAAATAGCTCATGATATTTTAAATGTTGGTAATAAAGGTTATGAATTGGTTAGAAAACAGTTTGGTCTCCAAATAATTAATGAAGATCAATCAATCAACCGATCAGTTTTAGGCCAAATAGTTTTTAATGACGCAAAGCAGCTTGACATTCTTAATAAAATTACCCATCCGTTGATTTTTAAAGAAATACAAGCTAAAATTGCGCTAAACAAGGTTGCTAAAAAGCCTTTAATTATTGTAGATGCACCAGTTTTGTTTGAAGCAAATGGTCAAAAATATTGTGACTGCACTTTATTAATTGCCATACCTGAATCTTTGCAGTTAAAGCGGCTGATGTTAAGGGATCATTTAAGTAAAGATGCTGCTTTGAAACGTATTCGCAGTCAGATGTCCTTGTCTCAGAAAGAAAAACTAGCTGACTTTGTAATTAATAATGTTGGTACAAAGCAAGATCTGAAATATCAACTTGAGCAGTTGCTTCTTAAAATAAAAGAGGAGTATTAATATGGAATGTCCTAATTGTCATAAAAATGCATCAAAAGTAATAGATTCTCGCCCCAGTGATGAAAATCGTGCAATCAGACGGCGGCGTGAGTGTGAAAACTGTGGCTTTCGTTTTACTACGTTTGAAAGAGTCGAGACGACACCACTACTAGTAATCAAAAATGATGGCACTCGTGAACCTTTTAACCGGAAAAAAATTTTACACGGCGTCATGGCTGCGGGACAAAAGCGTCCTATATCTAGTTCGCAATTTGAAGAATTAGTTGATCATGTAGAAAACAAAGTACGTCAGCAAGGAGTTAGTGAGATTTCTTCCAAAAAGATTGGTCAATTGGTAATGGATGAACTGGCTAAAATTGATGATGTCGCTTATATTCGTTTTGCCTCTATTTATCGTGAATTCAAAGATATGTCTAGCTTCATGAAAACCATGGAAGATATGATTGCAAAAAGGGAGAAAGGTAATTAATTATGTTTGAGACAAATGATCCCAAACAACCATTTTTCATTGCTAACAGGGTGGATATTTTTCCGAAGGATTTACGGGTTTTAATCAAATTATACCAGCCGCTCATAGGATCTCTGGCGCTGGCAGTTTATTTAAGCTTAAATGAAGACTATAATCCGCAGGCGATGCTCTCTGATGCCAAAGGTCTCTATTTTTTGCAGGAGCAAGCCGACTGCGATATCAAAAAATTATTTCCCGCGTTGCATAAACTTGAAGCTGTCGGTTTAATTGAAAGCCATTTGCTTGCTAACCAAATTATGGGTCAGGTTTTATGTTTTAAACTTAAAAGTGTTCCTTCCAGCAGTGAGTTTTTTACCACCGCACTTTTAGCAAGTTTATTAAAAGAAAAAGTGGGTGTTACAGCCTTTAATAAATTGAGCCATGAGTTTGCTAGAGAAACTAAGCAAAGTCAAAGCAGTATCAGTGGAATTAAGGAAGCACCTAACGTATCTGCATCCTTTATGGAAGTTTTTCATTTACCTGACCAAGAAGCAATTGATCCTTCTATTGATGTGAAAAAAGCTGCTAAAGAAAACAGTTCTGTTTCTAAAGCTTTTGCTACCGTCAATGATCAAGAGCATATTGACTGGGATTTTATGAAACAGCAATTTGAAATTTATCAAATCGCGGGCAGCGAAATTGATCAGAATGAAGATGCTATTCGAGCTGTTATGCGCATGTACGGACTTTCCGAGCAAGAATTTGTTGATGAAGCAATACCTTGCTTACATGGTGATTATCATTTGAATATGCGTCAAATTAAGCAATCTATCGCTAACAGTATTCATGGAACTGATACGCGCCGGCATTTGCCAAAAAAAGAAGAACTAACAGACAAGCTTGTCAATAATAGTCACTTAAATGAAGATGAACAGCAGCTATTGCAGAAAGCTCAATCTGATACTCCAGCCCAGTTTTTGTATCATTTAAAAACTGAGCGGAATGATTTTGTTGATGCCAGTGAATATCAAGTGCTTGATAATTTATATAACGATAAGGGAATACCGGCAGAATTGCTTAACGTTTTGACTTATGCTTGTTTAAAAAGTGGTCCTAATATCTCTTTTCGCCTGGCAAATAAAATACTTCATGATTGGCTGCAACACGGGGTAAAGACTGCAAGTCAAGCCTTGGAATACATGGACAAGAGAAAAAGGGCACAAGAACAAAGACGAGAGAACAGGTTAAATCAATTTAAGCAGCAATCTAGAAACAAAAAAAAGATCGAAAAAAATATTGATTGGGATAGTAGAAAATCAAAAGCTATTTCAAATGAATCTAATCTTTCTTCGAATGAATTGGAAAATTTTTTTAAAAAGTTAGAAGATAGGAATGGCATGAAGTAGGTGTAGTGATATGCAACCCATTAAAAAAATTATTGATAAAACCAAAAATGCGGAAGAAGAAAGTACTGACTCAATTAAAAAGAAGGTA
Organism: Lactobacillus melliventris; assembly: GCF_013346935.1. GTDB lineage: Bacteria > Bacillota > Bacilli > Lactobacillales > Lactobacillaceae > Lactobacillus. Next base: position 22,205 of record NZ_JAAEEB010000009.1, on the reverse strand, counting down.
TTAGCTGATCCAAAGGTAAATCAATTTATTAAACAACATCAAGAACAACTTAATGACAGTATAATTGATAAAAGTCTGCCCAGCCTGTTTGAATTTTATCTTAGCCAACATAAAAAAGACCCGGTAACTCAAGGATATTATCCTGATTTAATCATGAATAAAAATGCAATTAGTCTCAAGTTTGTTCCTGAGGACAGTAAGCTGATTCATGATAGAGAAATTAGTATCAAGAAACATTTGCACTTAATTAATTTACCTGAAAAATTGCATGATGTACGATTAAGTCGAATAGATATGACATCCGAAAGAGTTGAAGTAATGACAGCTATTCAGCAGTTTTTATATCAATATTCGCGTGATATCCACCAAAAGGGCTTATATTTAGCTGGAAATTTTGGCGTTGGTAAGACATATATTTTGGCGGGACTGGCGAATCAAGTAGCTGCGATGAACAAATATGTTGTTTTTTTGCATGTTCCTACATTCATTGCCAGTTTATCCAGTCATTTTAATGACAATAGTTTACAAACTGAAGTACAAAAGATTGCTAACGCTGATTTTTTAGTATTGGATGATATTGGTGCTGAAAATTTGAGTCAGTGGTCACGCGATGAGGTTTTAGCGGTAATTTTACAAGCAAGAATGGATAATGTTTTGCCAACCTTCTTTTCGTCCAATTTTGCTATGAATGACTTAGAAGATCATTTTAAAGAGACCAAAAATGCCATTGAACCAGTAAAGGCTGCTCGCTTGATGGAACGAATTCGGGCTTTAGCTAAAGAGGTAATTATTTCTGGGCCTAATAGGCGAACATAAATTTTTACTTTTCAAATTTAATGAAAATATACTTGCATTAAAAAATTATTGGGTTATAATTAACTGCAATGAATGAACATGTTGTAATACGATTCAGAGAGAGAAGCATTATTCTGGAAGCTTCCATTAGTGTTACAACCCACTCATTCGTACCTGAAATTAAAAAATGGGTTAGATCCGTTATAATCTTGAACGAGATAGTCTGGAGTCCAGACTAAATTTTGGGTGGAACCACGTTAATTAACGTCCCAGTGCTTAATTGCACTGGGATTTTTTTATTTATTTGATTTTGGAGGAAAAAATGAGTTTTGCAATTACTTTGCCGGATGGTTCTAAAAAGGAATATGAAGATGCAGTATCAGTTTCTGCTTTAGCACATGACATAGGTACATCCTTAGGTAAGGCTGCTATTGGAGCAAAAGTAAACGGTCAAGTTGTTTCTTTGGATTACAAATTAAATAAAGATGCCGAAGTTGCAATTATTACAGACAGGGATGAAGCAGGCTTAAATATTTTACGGGCTACGGTAGCTTTTGTATTTGAAGCAGTTGCTAAAAAAGCTTATCCTGAGATTCATTTTGGTGAGCATGCGGCGAATGAAGATGGATTTTTGGTTGATACTGACAAGGAAAATCAGATTAAAGTTAACGAACTTCCGGAATTAGAGAAAGCAATTAAAAAGGTTATCAAGGCTGGAAATAAAATTGCATCTTCTTCCATGTCAAAAGCGGAATTATCTGAAATTTTTAAAGATGATCCATATAAGAGTGAATTGCTAAAAGCAGAAAAAGATGACCAAATTCATGTATACAAGCTGGGAGACTTCATCGACTTTGGCTTCGACGCGTTACTGCCTAATACAGGAAAGATTAAGCAGTTTAAATTATTATCTGTTGCTGGTGCTTATTGGAAGGGCCAATCTTCTAACCCAATGCTTCAAAGAATTTTCGGTACAGCCTTCTTTAAAAAAGCTGACTTAGATGCCGATATTAAGCGTCGTGAAGAAATTAAAGAACGCGATCACAGAACAATTGGTCGAGATCTTGATTTATTCTTTGTAGATCCCAAAGTTGGAGCTGGTTTACCTTACTGGATGCCAAAAGGTGCCACGATTCGCCGAGTAGTTGAACGTTACATCATTGATAAAGAGGTCGCTGACGGTTACCAACACGTTTATACCCCAGTGCTTATGAACGTTGACGCTTATAAAACATCAGGCCACTGGGCACACTATCGTGATGACATGTTCCCACCGATGGACATGGGTGACGGGGAAATGCTTGAGTTGCGTCCAATGAATTGTCCGTCACACATTCAAATCTATAAGCATCATATTCGTTCATACCGTGAGTTGCCAATTCGCATTGCAGAACTGGGTATGATGCACAGATATGAAAAATCTGGTGCTTTGTCAGGTTTGCAACGCGTAAGGGAAATGACTTTAAATGATGGTCATACATTTGTAACCTTAGACCAGGTTCAAAGTGAATTCTCTAAGATTTTAACTTTAATTCTGGATGTATACAAAGACTTTGACATTACCGATTACTACTTCAGACTTTCTTATCGTGATCCGAAGAATACTAAGAAGTATTTTGCCAATGATGAAATGTGGGAGAGAAGTCAGTCAATGCTGAAAAAGGCAATGGATGATATGGGCCTTGATTATGTCGAAGCTGAAGGTGAGGCTGCATTCTACGGTCCAAAACTTGATATTCAGACTAAGACTGCTTTAGGTGCTGATGAGACCATGTCCACTATCCAACTGGACTTCATGCTCCCTGAACGCTTTAACTTAACTTATGTTGGTCAAGATGGTGAAGAGCATCGTCCAGTTATGATTCACCGTGGTATTGTTGGAACTATGGAGCGTTTCATTGCTTACTTGATTGAAATATACAAGGGTGCTTTCCCAACCTGGTTAGCTCCAGTTCAAGTTGAAGTAATCCCTGTTAACCTGGATGCTCATTCAGATTACGCTAAGAAAGTCCGTGATGAGCTCAATAAGAGAGGCTTTAGAGCTGAAGCCGACTTACGTAATGAAAAATTAGGCTACAAGATTCGTGAATCACAAACACAAAAAGTACCGTATACTCTTGTTTTAGGTGACAAAGAACTCAAGGACAACAGTGTTAACGTTCGCCGCTATGGTACTGAAGAAGAAGTAGCAAAGAGTTTTGACGAATTTATTCGTGAAATTGAACAAGATGTTAAATCCTATTCACGCAATGAATAAAAGAGTAAAAGCTAATAAAAACAATTTATAAAGATGGCAGAAATAATTTGAAAACTTAAACCATAATATAAAACCGCTAAAATTTGCACGTCGAGTAACAAAATGTAGTGTTGACGGGATGCACTTTTGATTAATTAATCAATTGATAAGAAATAGGTTGGATAGTTAAATTAAAACTGCTAAAAGGAGCATTAATTATGTCAATGGTAGAATTTCATGACGTGCAGAAATTTTATGGCAAATTTCACGCGTTGCATAATATCAATTTACAAATCGATAAAGGTGAAACTGTTGTTTTGATTGGACCTTCTGGTTCTGGTAAAAGTACACTTATTAGAACAATAAATCGGTTAGAATCAATTCAGGGAGGCAAACTGATAGTCAACAATCAGGATTTATCCAATCCCAAGACTGATTCAAACAGGTTGCGCCAAGATGTGGGAATGGTTTTTCAACATTTTAATCTCTATAAAAATAAAAATGTTTTGGAAAACGTCATGTTGGCGCCCAGAATTGTAAGTCATTTACCGGAAGACGAAAATAAAAAGCAAGCAATGCATCTGCTTGATATGGTTGGCATGGCAGATAAGGCTCAAAATATGCCGGCGCAAATATCCGGTGGACAAAAGCAACGTGTCGCTATTGCTCGGTCTTTAGCAATGCATCCCAAATTATTACTATTTGATGAACCAACATCAGCACTTGATCCGGAAATGATTGATGAGGTGCTACAAGTAATTAAAAAGGTAACATCAGCCAGCGATATGACTTCCTTGATTGTGACTCACGAAATGGGTTTTGCTAAAGAAGTAGCTAATCGCGTTATCTTTATGGATCAGGGTCAGATTGTGGAAGATGATGACAGTACATCCTTTTTTAAGGAGCCTAAAACAGATCGTGCTCAACAATTCTTAAGCAAAATAATAGCGCATTAAGATGGAGGGCATTATCATGAAAAAAATAATTTGCTCAATCTCACTATTAATAGGAATGTTCTTTTTATCTGGTTGCGGTAATAAAGTTGCCGATCAATCAGCTTTAAAAAATGTTCGTTCAGCCAATACTATTACTTGGGCTGTTGAGGGTGATAAAAAGCTATTTAGTTTAATTGATATCAGAGATGATAAAGAAAAAGGTTTTGATATTGATATGGCTAAAGCTATTACCAAAGAAATTTTAGGTCCAAAAGGTCAAGCTCGCTTTACTCTTGCCACTTCACAATCAAGAATACCTTTGCTGAAAAACGGCAATGTTGATGCGGTAATTGCCACTCTAACAATTACTCCAGAAAGAGCCCAAGTAATCAGTTTTTCTAAATCATATTTTCAGGCCGGTAAATCTTTTCTTGTTCCTAAAGGATCAGATATTAAAAAGCCCAGTGATCTTAATGGCAAAACTGTAATCGGGATCGTTGGCGATAACTCAGTTGAGGCTGTAAAGAAAGTTGCCCCCAGAGCAAAAGTTGTCGCTATGCAAGATTATGGTCAAGCAGTATCAGCTTTGAAATCTCATCAAGGCGACGCTTTGACCAGTGATAATGGTATTTTATATGGTCTAGCAGCACAAAGTCCTGATAGCCTTGAAGTAACTGGAGGAACTTATACTAAAGAACCTTATGGTATTGCAGTAAATAAAAATCAAGAACCTTTTCATAGAGCAATAAATCGAGCCATTGACAAGATTCAGAAAAGTGGAGAATACAATCGCTTAATCAAAAAGTGGTTCGGTCAAGTTCCTGGTTTTAACTATAAGGAGATGTATATTAAATGATTCGTATCTTCAATGATTTTAGTAGTCAACTATTCGCTGGGTTCGGCTGGACTATTTTATCAAGCTTGTTAACACTAGTATTTAGTCTGATTTTTGGTGTTTTATTAGCTCTATTAGAAGTTATTCCGAATAAAATAGCTAATTGGATTGGCAGGATTTACGTTGAAATCTTTCGTAATATTCCATTATTGATTATCGTAATGTTCTTTTATCTAATAGTACCTAAATATTTTGTTCAAATTGACGGTTTCACCGCTGGAACTATTGGTCTGTTCCTATATACCTCAGCTTTTATTGCGGAAATTATTCGTTCAGGTATTCAGTCGGTATCTCAAGGTCAAATGGAAGGTGCCAGGTCAACCGGTATGACTTATAGTCAGGCTATGCGTTATGTAATCTTACCTCAAGCACTTAAGATTGTTATTCCACCGCTTGGTAATCAGTTTGTTAATTTAATTAAAGATTCTTCAATACTGGCTTTTGTTGCAGGTTTTGATTTGATGTATCAAGCCAATGCAATTGCATCTGTAACTTTTGATACATTTAACAGTTACTTTGTAATTGGCATATTATATCTGGTAATTACTATGCCACTAAGTTATTACATGCGGCACTTAGAAAAGAGAATGGCGTAGGGAGGCGGCTTATAATGCAAACATGGATTAATGCCCTATCATGGTTAAACTTTGGCTTTTTGTTAAAAGGTCTGGCTGTTACATTATTTATTTCGATTTTTGCAATTGTATTGAGTTTCATTTTAGGTTCAGTCCTAGGAATAATTCGCTATGCTAAGATTAAATTTGTTTCGGCAATTGTAGGCTTTATTATTGATTTAGTTAGAAATCTACCTCTATTATTAATTATCTTTTTTACTTATTTTGGGTTACCAAATATTGGCCTCAGACCAGGGGCAATTTTATCAGCAATTATTGCTATGACAATCTTTGAGTCCAGCATGATTGCAGAAATTGTCCGCTCTGGTATTCAATCAGTAGCAATTGGCCAAATTGAAGGAGCCAGATCAACCGGGATGACATTTGTGCAGTCATTATGGCATGTTGTTTTGCCACAGGCCTATCGGCACATGATACCTACTATTATTGGACAGTTTGTTTCTTTAATTAAGGATACTTCTTTAGCAACTATTATTGTTGTCCCTGAACTTATGCAACATGCGCAAGTCATCTATGGTCAAAATGCTAATTATATTGTGCCAATGTTTGCGGCTTTAACGTTTTTATATTTTATCATCTGCTTTACATTATCTGTAGTTGGTAATAAACTTAATAAGCGTTTAGTATAGATAAAGCAAAAACTTTATTTTGAGATTTATCTTATTGACACGTATACTGAAGACGAGTATAATCATTTTAGTTGAGAACAAGAAGAAGCTTCCCGCTTCTCGCCTAAGTTAAGTTGACCTCTAGGCTGATCGATATTTTCTGTTGATTAAGGGCGGGTAAAGTTTACCCGTCTTTTTCTTGTCCTCAGATTAACACGGAGGTGAAGAATTATTCCAAGGAATTTGATATTGAACGATCAAATTCGCGCTCGCGAAGTTCGTTTAATTAATGAAGATGGTGAACAAGTTGGTGTTGTTACTAAAACTGAGGCTTTACGCCAAGCAAGTGTTGCAAATTTAGATTTAGTTCTAATTTCGCCTAATGCCAAGCCACCTGTTGCTCGTATCATGGACTATGGTAAGTACCGTTTCCAGCAACAAAAGAAGGTTAAAGAGTCCCGTAAAAAGTCTAAAACGGTCAGTGTCAAAGAAATCCGTTTAAGTCCAACGATTGAGGGTAACGATTTTAACACTAAGTTAAAACATGCGCGTAAATTTATCACTAAAGAAGGTGCTAAAGTACGCGTTTCGATCAGGTTCAGAGGTCGAGCAATCACTCATAAGGAACTAGGTCGTGAAGTATTGGAAAAAATGGCTGAAGCTACATCCGATATTGCTACTGTAGTTAGCAAACCTAAGATGGAAGGCCGTTCAATGTTCTTAATGCTCGCTCCGAAGAGTGACAAAAATAATTAGTTAATTTGGAGGAATTAGAAAATGCCAAAAATGAAAACCCACCGCGCTTCTGCTAAGCGTTTTAAGAGAACTGCTTCTGGTCAATTAAAGCGTCATCACGCTTTTACCGGCCACCGTTTCCACGGCAAGACTAAGAAACAACGTCGTCATTTGAGAAAGGCTGCAATGGTTTCACGCAGCGACTTGAAGCGCATCAAACAGATGCTCTCTCAAATGCGTTAATTACATCAATCAAACGATATTTAGGAGGAATTTTAGATGCCAAGAGTTAAGGGTGGAACAGTTACACGTAAACGTCGTAAAAAGATTATGAAGCTTGCCAAGGGTTACCGTGGCGCAAAGCATATGCAATTTAAGGCTGCAAGTACACAGTTATTTGTATCTTACAGATATGCATTTCGTGACAGAAGAAGACGTAAGAGCGACTTCAGAAAGTTATGGATTGCCAGAATCAATGCTGCAGCAAGACAAAATGATATTTCATATTCTAAGTTAATGCACGGCTTGAAATTAGCTGGTGTTGATATTAACCGTAAGATGTTAGCTGATATTGCTTATAACGATTCAAAGACCTTTGCAAAATTAGCAGAAACTGCTAAGAAGGCTTTAAATTAACCAAAATAGCGCTTATGGCGCTGTTTTTTTATGTCAAAATTTAGCACTTGCAGCTGATAATTTGGTATATTAAACTAGTGCAATGGATATGATGAAGGGAATTTTGCATGTTATTCAGACCTCGCTATACGATTGATACAATTTATCATTTAAATACTGCTGAGCTGCATAAAATGGGCATCAAAGCTGTTTTTTCAGATTTAGATAATACTCTTTTGGCTTGGAACGAGTTTGAAACTGCAGAAAAAATGAATAGTTTCAATAAGAAGTTAGAGCATGCTAAAATTAAGCTTGTTGTGATTTCTAATAACAATGCTGAAAGAGTGGGTAAAGTATTGAATCCTTATCATATAGACTTTGTTGCTAAATCCAAAAAGCCACTGCCTTTTGCGATCACCCGCAAAAGGAAAAGTATGGGTTTAAGAAAAGAACAAGTCATGATGGTAGGTGATCAGCTAATTACTGATATTCAGGCAGGAAATCTAGCTGGGGTAGAATCGGTGTTAGTAAAACCTCTTATTGAAACAGATAAATGGAATACCCGTATTAATCGTTTTTTTGAAAAAATTATTTTTTTCCTTTTGGGCTTATCACATCCCGTTAAATTTAAGGAGACTATCAAAAATGGATGACCAAATTATATGTATTGGTTGTGGTGCTGTTCTTCAATCTGATAATGTAGAAGAAGCCGGTTATCTTCCGGCTGCACGTTTAAAGCAGGCAAGAGAAAGCAAAGATGAGGATAATGACGTTTATTGTCAACGTTGCTTTCGTTTGCGTCATTATAATGAGATTATGCCAGTCAAAGCGGACAATGATGACTTTTTAAAGTTATTGAATTCGTTAGCAGAAAAAAAAGCTTTGGTCGTTAATGTGGTAGATCTGTTTGATTTTACTAACTCTTTGCTTTCGGCTCTCAAGCGTTTTATAGGTAATAATGATTTTATTTTAGTGGGCAATAAATTTGATCTCTTTCCCCAGAATTCTCGTCAAAGCAAAATTAAAGATTGGATGAGGCAAGAGGCTAATAGGATGGGATTATACCCTAAAAAAATCTTTTTGGTCAGTGCTAAAAATAAAAAGAACTTGCCGGAATTAATAAGTTACCTAGATCATAATTCCCGAGATCAAGATGTCTACTTTGTCGGAACGACTAATGTTGGAAAGTCAACTCTTCTTAATGCTATTATTGAGCAAATGGGTGATATTCAAAATTTGATTACTACTTCACGTTTTCCCGGGACCACGCTTGATAAGATTGAAATTCCGCTAACGAATGGTTACTTTTTAGTTGATACACCAGGTATTTTGACTAAGAATCAGTTGGCTACGCACTTAAACACCCAGGAACTGGAGTTAATATCGCCTCAAAAACAGCTTAAGCCGGTTACTTTTCAGCTTAGTCCAGGAAACAGTTTATTTTTGGCTGGTCTGGGCAGAGTTGACTATTTAAAAGGAAAAAAAGCAAGTTTTACAGTTTATGCAGCACGCGGATTGTATATTCACAGAACTAAAACCGAAAACGCAGACAGCTTTTACGAAAAGCATATTGGTGAATTACTTAGTCCACCTGCAAAAAGTGATAAGCTGCCTCTTTTAAAGGGTCAGGAATATCATACTGGTAGTAAAAGCGACTTGCTTTTTGGAGGAATTGGTTTTATTACAGTTCCTGCAGATTGTTTAGTTAAAATTTATACACCTGGTAAAATCGGACTGGGTATTAGACGAGCTTTAATTTAGAGGATATAATGATTGCTATTGCAAAAAATTATCAAAAAACACCTACTGTGGCTGTAGCGGAAGAAAAATTGACACCTAAAAAGGGTCGCCAGATCGGAATTTTTGGTGGCACTTTTAATCCTATTCATATCGGTCATTTGATAGTGGCTGAACAGGTATTGACTAAATTACACTTAGATGAAATTTGGTTTATTCCTACTAATGTGCCCCCGCTAAAAAATGAACCCAGTGTTTCTGCTCAAGATAGGGCAAATATGTTGGAGTTAGGTACTCAAGACAATCCCCGTTTTCAGGTAAAACTGTTTGAATTATATCGTGGAGGAGTATCTTATACTGTAGACACATTAAGATATTTACGTGAAACTCAGCCTGAAAACCATTATTACTTGATCATGGGTAGTGACCAAGTCAATAATTTAGGTGAATGGAAGGAACCGACAAAGTTGGCTCAATTAGCAACCTTAGTGGGTGTTCAAAGGGCTGGTTATCCTCAGAAAGCAAAATTGCCGATGATTTGGGTTGATTCTCCAGCTATAGATATTAGTTCGACTTTGATTAGACAAACGATTGCAATTGGAGGTTCAATCAGATATCTGGTACCTGATACAGTTAGAAATTATATTCATAAAAAGGGTTTATATCATGACTGATTTAGTATTTAAGAAAACATATTCTTCTTTATCAAGTTCTGAAATTATTGCTAAGGAAAAGAGCAATATGACTGCTGACCGCTTTGAACACTGTATAGGAGTCAGTAAAACTGCACGTAAATTGGCCGAGCTTAACCACTATGATGTAGATAAGGCAGCTTTAGCCGGGTTTATTCATGATTATGCTAAACAAGTTGCAGTTGATGAATATCGTGAAGTGATTAAAACACAAGGCTTCGATCAGGACCTGTTAAATTGGAATCGGAGCATTTGGCACGGTATTGTTGGTACCTATTTTATCCAAAGAGATTTAAAGATTAATGATCCGGAAATACTAACTGCAGTCCGCAAACATACTACTGCTGACGTTGAAATGACAACTTTAGATAAAATTGTGTTCATGGCTGATTATATTGAACCAGGCAGATCATTTCCAGGTGTTGAAGAAGCGCGTAAAATAACTTATGCTAATATTAACCAGGGAGTTGGCTACCAGTTAGCACACACTCTTAAATTTTTAATTGATAAAAGGAATAAAATCTATCCCCGTACTTTAGACGCATATAACGTTTGGGGTATTAATGAATAAGGAGAAAAATGACTAGCAAAGAATTATTGGCTTTTACGTTAAAAGCAATTGGCGACCGTCATGGAGAAGATACAGTAGCTTACGATATGCAAGGACATAGTATTTTAGCAGATTATTACGTAGTTACTAGTGCGGGCTCAAACAGACAGTTGCACGCAATAGCCAATGCAATTATTGACGAAGCTCACAAACATAATTATTATGATTACCGTGTTGAAGGTACGAGTGAATCCAACTGGCTTTTACTTGACTTGGGCGATGTTGTCGTAAATGTTTTTACTGAAGATGCTCGTGATTTTTATAATGTTGAAAAATTATGGGTCAATGGTAAAAAATTAGAATTAAAGGAAGATTAGCTAACCATGAGTGTAGTTGGGATCATTGCAGAATATAATCCCTTTCACAGTGGGCATGAATTCTTAATGAATCAGGCTCGTTATATAGCTGGAAGCAAAGACCCGATCATTGTCGTCATGTCTGGAAATTACGTTCAACGCGGCGAAATGGCAATAATGGATAAGTGGACTCGCGCCCAGACAGCACTTGCTAGTGGCGCTGACTTGGTATTTGAACTGCCATTTTCCACTTCAGTTGAGCCTGCAGATTTATTTGCACTCGGCAGCATCGACCAATTGGTAAAAGTGGGCGTTACTGATTTAATTTTTGGAGTTGAAGATGCTACTCAAAATTATGCTTATTTGGGTAGTAAAATTGCGGAAATTCCTCAAAGTCACATGGACTTTAATGATTACAGTCAGACTTATTCAACTCAATATAATCAGATGGTAGCACGTGAAGTTGGTCATGAAGTTAGTGAACCTAATGCGATTTTGGCTTTAGCTTATGCAGTAGCCAACCATAATTTAGGTACTCCTCTAGTTTTACATCCAATTAACCGCATCGGAGCAGGTCATGACGATGTTTTACAAAGTAATAAGGTAGTTCAAAGTGCAAGTGCAATTCGCAATATGATTTTGCATAATGAAGTTAGTTCTACATTAGAAGAATGGATGCCTAAAAAAGAAGTAAAATTACTTTTTAAACAAAAAAATTATCCCAATTGGAATCTGCTGTTTCCATTTTTAAAATACAGGTTAGAATCCTCTTCAATTTCAGAATTGCAGAATATATATCAGATGAGTGAAGGCCTGGAATATAAAATGAAGCAGGAAATACATACTGCACAAACGTTTACTGAGTTTTTACGTAGAGTAAAATCGAAACGGTATACGTATTCACGCTTGCGACGACTAAGTTTATATACTTTGATGAATGTGACCCAAGAGGATATGATTGACAGTTTTAATCATGAATCACTTTTGCTATTGGGATACAGTAAAGTAGGTAGGAAATATCTTAAACGGATTAGAAAAGAAACACCTGCAGATATCATTTCTAAAGTTGATCAGAAAAATACTCAAAGTGGCTCAATGAGGATGCAACTTCGGGTTGATCGCTTCTTTGAGCAACTGCTGCAAGTGGATCAAAACTTTGGCCGTCGTCCATTGGAGGTCTAAATGTTAAAACTGAATTATTCGCAGATCAAATATAGTAAGGAACCTGTAACTCATATTGAATGCGATTTGCAGGTAGCAGATGATTTTATTAAGCGAAGTCATGGTTTAGTCTATCGAGTTGATAGTGTTCTACTGACTGGAGATTTATTTTATAATCAACCATTTGTCACTGGCAATTTTCAGGTACAGGCAGATATTCTGGTACCATCCAGTCGCAGCTTAGATCCTGTTAAGTTTAAAGAAGATTTTCATTTTAGTGAAAATTATACAGATGTTGAGATAGCTAAAGAAGAGATTGATGAGAGTGATATTCCGATTGTCAAAGTCGAGCACGAAGTTATTGATCTGCAAAAAGCAATTGAGGATAACATTTTACTAAATATCCCAACAACAATTTTAACTACCAAAGAGCAAGAACAGGGCATTTATCCTGAAGGAAAAGGTTGGAGAGTCATTTCGGAAAAAGATTTTAATAAAAAGAAAGATGATCAAATCAATCCTGCTTTTGCTAAATTAAAAGATCTTTTTAATGAAAATAATGAAAAGATTCATAACGGAAATAATGATAATTAAATTAGTTAAAAAATCAGTATTAGCAAAATGCTGGTTTTTAATCTTGTTTTAAAAGCACTTTTAAAGTATGCTTTACTTGTTAATAACAATATAAATTAAATTAATCAAAATTAAATTTTAAAAAGGATGAATAAAAATGGCAAGAATCTTAATTGTTGAAGATGAAAAGAATTTGGCACGTTTCGTTGAGCTGGAACTAAAACACGAAAAGTATGACACAGTTGTTGAAGGCAACGGACGCAAAGCTTTGGACTTAGCGTTAAAAGAAGACTTTGATGCGATTTTGTTAGACTTGATGCTGCCTGACCTGAATGGCTTGGAAATAGCTCGCAGAGTGCGTCAGGTAAAGAGTACTCCTATCATAATGATGACCGCCCGTGATTCCGTCATTGATCGCGTTTCGGGTCTTGATCATGGAGCTGATGATTATATTGTTAAGCCATTTGCAATTGAAGAGCTTTTAGCTCGTCTGCGTGCAGTTTTACGCCGAGTAAAAATTGAAAAAGATGCTTCGGATGATTCGATAGAGAAAAAGGTTGTAAAGTTTAAAGATCTTACTATTGAAACCGCAAATAGAATTGTTCGCCGTGGTGATGGCAAAGCAGTGGACCTAACTAAGCGTGAATATAACTTATTAATGACTTTAATTAAGAATAAGAATAATGTTGTCAGCCGTGACCAATTGCTCGCTAAGATTTGGGGCCCCGGTTCAAATATTGAAACTAATGTGGTAGAAGTTTATGTGCGTTATCTGCGCAATAAAATTGACGTTCCCGGTAAGCAATCATATATCAAAACAGTTCGGGGGACTGGATACATGGTAAGAGATGAGGACGATGAAAAGGAATAAAAACCAAAAGAAAAAGGAGACCAAACACTCATCTCTGGTCGTGAGATGGGTAACTGTCGTGGCTTTGACAATTATGGTCTCTTTTGTTGTGTTTTCTGTAATAATATACTCATTTGTGGGCCAGCAATCCATGGTGCAACAAAAGCAGACTTCAAATGAAATGATATCTAAACTTAATAGTACTTTGACACGGATTCCAACTGAACTGCAGATAGCTAATGTTTCTTTTGCTCTCACACCGTCAGCTAGAGAAGTAATGAGAGGTAATCCTCCAATTAGATCTGACCAACAGGGCAATAGAGCTTTCAATGATGACCTATTATCTTCATTAACTAATCCTGATTTAAATGTAGTAGTTTATAATTTACACGGAGAAGATGTTTTTGATAATGGCGGTAAAATCCCTGCTTTTAAAAAGTTTCGGGATGATTATAAAATGTCACGTGTCACTAGAAGACGCAAACAGGAGCTACTAACTTACCAAACAGTGAGATCAGCTAAATCCGGTAAAATCACAGGCTATATTATTGTTGAAAATAAAATGTCATACTATAACGGCCTAATGAAGGATTTGTTAAAGTGGATGGTACGGATTTCATTGATAGCCGTTGTATTGTTCACATTAGTTGCCTACATAATAGTGCGCGATATTGTCAAACCTGTTAAGGAAATGTCCCATGTTGCTTTGGAAGTAAATGATGATCCTAATAGTACTGCTAGGATCAGGGATTTTCACCGTCATGATGAATTGCAGGAACTGGCGGTTTCATTCAACCAAATGCTTGATCGTATGCAACGCTATATTGATCAGCAAAAGGAGTTTGTGGGAGATGTTTCTCACGAATTACGCACACCGGTTGCTGTTATTGAAGGACATTTAAATATGCTCAAGCGTTGGGGTAAAGATGATCCCCAAATTTTAGCAGAATCTATCGACGCTTCTCTGCAGGAAGCCAAAAGAATGCAGCATCTTATTCAGGAAATGTTGGACTTAACTCGTGCCGAGCAAATTAATGTTCAATATCCTAATGCAGTTACCAAGGTCTCAGAGGTGTTAAAACGAGTTGTTGGTGATATGTCATTGGTACACAAGGATTTTACTATCAGGTTAGATATGGATGATCTGCCTCAAGATACAGAAATTCAGATTTACCAAGGGCACTTGGAACAACTCCTTGTCATATTAATTGACAACGGTGTTAAATACTCTACGGATCGTAAAGAAATGAATGTGTCAGCTGGCTTGTCACAGGATGAAGTTCACATTATAGTGCAAGACTATGGTGAAGGAATTTCCAAAAAAGAACAAAGTAAAATCTTTAACCGCTTTTATAGAGTGGATAAAGCTAGAACCAGAGAAAAAGGCGGTAATGGTTTAGGTTTATCAATTGCTCAAAAATTAGTTACTAGTTATCACGGTAAAATTAGCGTCGATTCTGTTGAGGGACAAGGTAGTCAGTTTATGATGGACTTCCCGGCTCTTTCGAAATCTCAGGCTGAAAGGCTGCGCAAGCGTGAAGAAGCTGAAAAAAGCAAAAAATAAAATAAATAAAAAAGGCCTGTATGTCAGTTAGTATGCTTGGCGAGTTACAAACATGCTATGACATCTACAGGTCTTTTTTAATACCTTTTATCAGTTAAGGCCGTTTTTGTTGCTTACCTTTGTTACGATTACGTAAGGATTCATGCAATTCTTTGGTTTCTTCAGTTTGCACTGGAGAACTTACTTGTGAATTAAGCAATTCATTAACTTTCTCTTTAGTCACTACTTCAGTAATAGGTTCCCGCTTTAATTCTTCATCTACTTCTTTCTTAACTTTTGGCGTGATGATATATGTTACCAGCAATTGCTGAATAATAGAGAAAAAGTTGCCGGCAGCCCAATACAGGGCAACGGAACCTGAAACGGAAAGACAGATAAAGAGTGTCATAATAGGGTTCATGAGCATCATTGACTGCATCTGCTTCTTTTGTTCTTGGGGAATTCCCACCAATGAAAGATATCCTTGTGCAAAAGCAAAAATTGTAGCAAAAATCGTGACTGAAATTGATCTGCTACTTAAGGAGATACCGAAAAATGATGAACTAGCCAAGCTCTTGGAATACATTACAGCATCATAAATACCAATCATAATAGGGAACTGGATAATCAGTGGCAAACAACCCATCCCACCGGTCAGAGATAAATGGTTTTTAGAGTAGAGTTCTCGCTGCCAACCTGCCAAGGTCATTTGTTGATCCTGATTCAGATCCTTACGTTTCATAGTATCCTGAATTAATTTCATCTGCGGTTGTAAACGAGACATTTTCTCTTGTTGTGTAGTTGATTTCTTTTGTTGATTAAGCATTAGAGGCAAAAGAATCATTCTAACTACAAGGGTCATTAAGATAATAGCCCAGCCAGCTCCATTTGCTCCACCTATGATATTGGAAAAGTAGAGCATGATATTTTGCATAGGCTTGCCGATAAACTTATAAATTGACCCATATATAAAGCCCGTCGGTGGCTTATTAGCTCCGCCACTCTGTGCACAAGCAGTGACAATTAGCATGACTGCCAAACAAATAGCAATTAATCCGATATATTTACGAAATTTTTTCATTCAACTCACCCAATTATTATTTTTTTGCCAATAACTAATATAATACATGAAAACCAGTTATTTTGCCTACTTTTATCAGTTTTTCTTTCTTGATAGTTGAAATTCGGGCAAATTGCGAAATATTTTTGGGTAATTCAGAGCAAAACTGATTGACTCTGTCCAGTTCAGCTTGTAAAGTAATTGTGACTGTTTCATCACTGTTATTGCGCACGTTTCCATCTAATCCCATCTTTTTAGCAAGGTTTAAAACGCTCCAGCGAAAGCCAACTCCTTGAACGATACCTGAGATAGTTAATTGCCAGGTTTCTCTTGTTTCATTGGTCGGATTGCTTTCTCTTTTAATTTTATGTTTGTTAAAAAATCCCATAATAATCCTTCCTATACTGCTTCCTTGATTTTAACATTTTAGCAGCTTCAAATTAAAAAATATATTGATAAAAACGAAAGAAGATTTCAAGATGCTAGAACAAATAAGTTCGGTAAACAATAATTTAATAAAAGATTTATCTAAATTAAAACAAAAAAAGTATCGCCAGAAAAACAATTTATACTTAATTGAAGGTTTTCACCTAATTGAAGAAGCACTCAAAGCAGGAGAAAAATACCTTTATCTGCTAGGAAGTGCTGCGGCAATCACTAAAATTAAAGAAAATTTTCCTGAAGTAATAACCAGTAAGAAAACTTTTATCATAAATTCGGCTATTGCTTATCACCTTTCTAGTACCAAAAATTCGCAGGATATTTTTATGGTCTTAAAAATTGCCCAACCTCATGACTATCAGGTTAATTTTGGCAAGTGGGTTCTTTTAGACCATTTGGCTGATCCTGGTAATGTAGGTACCATTATCAGGACGGCAGATGCTGCTGGCTTTGATGGTGTTGTTTTTTCTCCTGCAAGTGTTGATATCTATAATCCTAAAACTCAAAGGGCAATGCAAGGCAGTCAGTTTCATGTTAAATTAATTATGCAGGATCTAACAGAGGTTATTAAAGAAATGCAAGATAATTCGATACCTGTATATTCTAGTATGCTGGATAAAAATGCTAAGCAATTGTCTCAGTTTAATAAGGTGCCCCAATTAGGTTTGGTTATTGGCAACGAAGCTCATGGTGTTACTTCAGAAATAGCAGAAATGAGTGATGAAAAGTTATATATTCCTATTAAGGGCAAAGCTGAATCTTTAAATGCAGCCGTAGCTGCGGGTATTATAATCTATTATTTTGCTTAACTGCTAACACTTGTTTTTAGTAAGTATATTTAATATAATAAAAGACAAAGTTAAGCTTTCTTGTGGGAGGACGATATCATGACTCAAGGTATTAAGGACAAACGCTGTGCGGATTGTGGTGCTCCTAATTACGAATACTGCGAACATTTTATTAACGCATTCAAAATTATTGGCAAAAAGTGGAATGGACTAATCATTAGTTCTTTATGTGCTGGTGATTATATGCGCTTTAAAGACTTGGCTCAATGTGTATTGCCTTGCTCTGATCGTGTTTTGGTTGAAAGACTGAAGGAGCTGGAAAAGGAAAATATTGTTAATCGCTCCGTTGATAGCAAAACAAAGATTATCTCTTATAGTCTAACCAAAAAAGGGGCAGAGTTAAAACCCGTTTTCGATCAGATCCATGGTTGGGCTGATAAATGGGTTTAATTTTGCATATTCGCTTGCATGTTTTTCCAAAAAGTTATATTCTATTAACTAATTACAAAGAGTAAGACTAGTAGCAGCAATCATTTAGTCAGAGAAACTTTTTTATTGAGCTGAAAGAAAAGTTTAAACGGAACTGTGAATTTCATCTTACTAGTAGAATCTAATCCATTCCGGTATTCACCGTTAGCGAAATTGAAAGTGTGGACATTTTTGTTGTCCAAACTAGGGTGGTACCGCGAAGCTTCGTCCCTTTTGGGATGAAGCTTTTTTGTTTGATTTGAAAGGAAAATTTTTATGGACTTGTTTGACAGGTTAAAAGAGCTGCGTGAAAAAGGTCTGGTAGAGATCGATAAGGCTAAGAACGAGGAAATGTTAAATGATGTTCGCGTTAAATTAACTGGTCGCAAAAGTGAATTAACTGAAATCCTCCATTCAATGAAAGATATTGATCCCAGTGATAGACGTGAAGTAGGACAACGTGTTAATAAATTACGTGATCTTTTTAACAGCAAGCTGGATGACGCCAAAACAGAGATAGTAGAGGCATTAGTTGAAGAGCAGTTAAACAAAGAAAAAATAGACGTTACCTTACCCGGACGGGAAATGCACCTTGGTGCTAAGCACCCAATTAATATTATTTTGGATGACCTGGAAAAGTACTTTATTGGTATGGGTTATGAAGTTGTGCAGGGACCAGAAATTGAAACTGACCACTACTGCTTTGAAATGATGAACTTGCCTAAAGACCATCCGGCAAGGGACATGCAGGAAACTTTCTACATTGATTCTGATAACTTATTGCGTTCACAAACTTCAGGTGATCAGGCACGAGTTCTGGAAAAACATGATTTTGCTAAAGGTCCTTTAAAAATGGTGGGACCCGGTAAAGTGTATCGTCGCGATGATGATGATGCCACTCACTCCCATCAGTTTATGCAGATGGAAGGCTTAGTAGTTGATAAGAACATTACGATGGGGGACTTAAAGGGAACTCTAGAACTAATGGCCAAACATGTTTTTGGTCAAGATCGCGAAACCCGCCTTCGTCCTAGTTACTTTCCTTTTACTGAACCTTCTGTAGAAATGGACGTTTCCTGCTTCAATTGCAATGGCAAAGGCTGTTCAATTTGTAAATATACAGGTTGGATTGAAGTTTTAGGTGCCGGAATGGTTCACCCTAACGTGATAGAAAATGCTGGAATTGATTCCAATGTATATGGAGGTTTTGCCTTTGGTGTAGGATTGGATCGTTTCGCTATTCTTAAATATGGTATTGATGACATTCGTGATTTTTACACAAATGATGTCCGCTTCTTGGAACAGTTCAGTAGGGAGGAAAGATAATGCTAGTTTCATACAATTGGCTAAAGGATTTTATTAAGTTGGACCAGGATCCTAATGATTTGGCTGAAAAAATAACTCGGACAGGTGTTGAAGTAGCAGAAGTTAAACACCCTGAAGATGGTATGAAGAAGTTGGTAGTGGGTCATATTATTGACTGCAAACCAATTTCTGGTACGCACTTAAATTTAACTCACGTTGATGTAGGAGAAGCAGAACCATACCAAATTGTTTGCGGAGCTCCTAATGTGGCTGCCGGAGAAGACGTTGTGGTAGCTTTACCGGGTGCTAGAATTGCCGATAATGTTAAAATCAAGAAAACTAAATTGCGGGGCAATGAATCAAACGGTATGATTTGTGGCTTACAAGAAATAGGTTTTCCAGATAATTTGGTACCAGAAAAGTACACGGATGGTATCTATGTTTTGCCACAGGATGCGGAAATAAAACCCGGAGATTCAGCTTTTGAACTACTGGGAATGGATGACTATATTTTTGACTTTGACATTACTCCTAATCGTGCGGACACATTGTCAATGGAAGGCTCGGCGTATGAAGTTGGCGCCATCACTGATGTACCGGTTAAAGTTGAAGACGTAGTTGTTAAAGAAGATGGCCCAAATTGGGCCAACGATTTTACTGTCGATGTTGATTCCCAGCTTGCACCTAAATTTTACTTGCGTAAAATTAGTAATGTCAAAATTGCTGACAGCCCTCTATGGCTCCAAAGACGACTTTGGAATGCGGGAATAAGACCTATTAACAATGTGGTTGATGTGACCAACTATATTATGCTTTTAACCGGTCAACCGATGCATAGTTATGATGCGCGCGCTTTTAAGACCAACAAACTAGTAGTTAGAAAAGCTAACAAAGATGAAAAACTAACTTTGTTAAATAACAAAGAAGTTGATCTTGATCCTAACGACATTGTCATCACCAATGGTGAAGATGTGGTAATGATGGCAGGTGTAATGGGAGGTCTTAATTCAGAAATTGAACCAGACACTACAGATGTATTGTTAGAATCTGCTATTTTTGATCCTACTTTAATTAGGAAAGCCGCTCTGCGCCATGCCAATAGAACAGAAGCCTCTAGTCGTTATGAAAAAGGCGTTAACTGGGATGCTACTACCAGGGCGTTAGATATGGCTGCGCTTCTTTTACGCAATGATGCCTCTGGCACCATTAATGAAGGCGTCATTACAGGCAGTTCTGAAAAACGCAAACCTACCAAAATTACCACAACAATCTCTTATATCAATAGAGTATTAGGTACTGACATTTCTTCCTCAGAAATTGCTGCCATTTTTGCCCGCTTGAATTTTAAAATTGAAATTAACGGTGACAATTTAATTGTCGATGTACCCGCAAGGCGCTGGGATATTGCTATTCCTGCTGATCTGGTTGAGGAAGTAGGACGTTTATACGGCTATGATAATATTAAGTCTACCCAGCCGGTCCTAGCAGAAACACATGGCGGCTATTCTAAAAAAGAAGAAACTATTAGACGTATTAAAAATGTAGTTCAAGGTCAAGGCTTAATTGAAGCTATTTCCTATTCATTAACCTCGCTTGAAAAAGCAATTGGCTTTTCCAAGGAACCTAAAAAGCCCGTTGCAGTCCAAATGCCGTTGAATTCCAATCGTTCAACTTTAAGACAAAACTTAATGACGGGTTTGGTCGATGCCGCGAGCTACAATATGGCACGTAAGCAAAATCAGTTAGCAATTTTTGAACAAGGACGTGTCTATGATTTTGAAAATAACAAATATAATGAGCATGAACATTTAGCTGCACTGTATAGCGGTAACGTTTATTTTGAAAACTGGCAGAATGATAATGAAAAAATTGATTTCTTTTATGTTAAAGGTCAATTGACTAATCTGTTCTTAGCTCTGGGAATTAATTTGAATGATGTTGAATACCGGGCTGAAGTAATCATGTACATGCATCCTACTAGAACAGCCGGCATTTACATTAAAAACAAATATGTGGGCATGATTGGTATGCTGGATCGTCCAGTGACCCAATCTAATAAGGCAATGAAAGATAGCGAAATTTACGGCTACGAATTAAATCTTGATGACATTATTCCGTTAATTCTTAATCCGCAGACTACAGCTCAAAGCGCTCCTAAGTTTCCTGCAGTTGAACGCGATCTGTCAATCTTAGTAGATAATGATGTAACTAATCAAGCTGTTGAGGATGTTATTAAAGCAAATGGTGGAAAATATCTTTATAACCTCCGTATTATTGATGTCTATCGCGGTTCTCACATTGCTGAAGATAAAAAGAGCTTTGCTTATCGTTTAACATTTCTCAATGAAAATGACACATTAACTGATGAAATCGTTAATAAAGCAATGAATTCTATTGATGCTAGTCTTGAAAAACAACTTAAAGTAGAAATACGTTAATTATTGACATTAAACGTTTAAGTGAATATCATAGACCAATGCAAAAAGAATTTTAACTTTAAGGAGTAGAAAGTTTTATGCCTGAAAAATCATATCCGATGACTGCTGAAGGTAAAGAAAAACTTGAAGCAGAATTAAAAAATTTAAAAGTTGTAAAGCGGCCAGAAGTAATTGAAAGAATCAAGGTTGCCCGTTCTTATGGCGATTTATCCGAAAACTCGGAATATGATGCAGCCAAAGATGAGCAAAGCCATCTTGAAGACCGCATTAGCGTTGTTGAAGACATGCTTAAGTACGCTCATGTTGTAGATGCTAATGCCAGTGATCCTGATGAAGTTGCTGTAGGTAAAACTGTTACCTATACTGAAGTTGGTGAAGATGAACCGGAGACATATACAATTGTTGGTAGTGACGAATCAGATCCAATGAATGGTAAGATTTCTAATGATTCACCGATTGCACAAGCAATTTTGGGTAAGAAAAAAGGTGAAACAGTAACTATTTCAACACCTGGTGGCAAATTTGATGTAGTAATTAATAAAGTTGAAGAAAAATAACTAGTTTGACAGAGTTATTTTAGCTAAGGCTTATAAAAACAAAAAGACCAGAACAGTTAGCCTTCCACAAAAGAAGCGGTAACCGTGAAGTTAACCCTCTAGATTTGAAGTGCAACTAAAAAGTTAGACATTTTAATATTACGCAAGACTCAATGCACGATTTCGATATTTGATCGGGGTCGTGTATTTTAGTTTGTTTGATCTTCTAATATGATTGAACCAGTAAACGTAA
>NZ_JAAEEB010000008.1 GCF_013346935.1 Lactobacillus melliventris | reverse complement strand
TATTCGCGTTCTAGTTTAGCTAAAGAGGTTTGGTGGGATAAGTATTTACTGCAAATTTCCATTTTCAAAGTAGTTGAATATTTAGTCATGAAAAAAGTGCTCCTAATAGTCAGATTAATGTCTAACTATTATGGAGCACTTCAATTCCGGGGGTTAACTTCATTCACTGCTGTTTTTTTATATCTCTTGGAACAAGTTGTTATAAGTTAATAAATATTTTTGGTATATCTCCTCAATTATCTTGCTGCTATGATTTCCACTAATAGTGGCAAGCTCCAAAACAAATTATATAATTAAAAAAATTGAAAGATTGGTATGATTTGTATCCTTTTTGATGAGTAAAAAAAGATTTACATTGGTGGAGATACTGCCTTTGTTATGTTTGATAAAACTTAAAATTACCAAATTTTATATAAGTAAATTGTTGCAATGAGAAGTGTATCGGCAACATCATCTTTTATTAATAGCAGAATATATAAAAAATTGAAATGAAAGATTTGCCAATGAGGTTAGCTAAAAACAATACCTTCAAGTAAAACTACAGACTATAACTTGTCTTTTTTTGACTTGAAAATTAATTGAAAGAGCAATAAGAATATCTCTATTTAAACATAAACTTTTAAACAGATTTTGGGAAATAAAAAAGCAGAAGAAAACTTCTGCTTTAAAAACTTTTTTATTTTACGCTAGGCACGGGTAACTTTACCAGATTTTAATGTCTTAGTTGAAACCCATACACGCTTTGGCTTGCCATCGACAAGAATACGAACTTTTTGAAGGTTTGGCTTCCACGCACGACGTGATGAATTCAGTGCGTGTGAACGTGTGTTACCAAAAGTGGTCTTTTTGCCAGTGATATAGTCTTTTGCCATTTGCTAAACCTCCTTTATTGTGTTTTCATACTAAGTTAAGATAGCATAAGTTTAAGATCATTGCAACTCCAAAAGTATTTTTTATGAAGGGAATTTTGTATTTAAACTTGATTACTATGATAAAATAGATTCATAATATTGAGAACAATGATACGGAGGTAAACATGGCTGTAAAAATCAAAACAAAAAACGGTTTGATTGATATTTCAAACGGAGTGATTGCAACTGTTGTCGGAAGTGCGGCTACATCCAATTACGGCGTTGTTGGCATGGCTTCAAAAAATGCTATCCGTGACGGTTTCGACGGAATTTTAAATCGAGCAAATTATAAACGTGGTGTCGTTGTCAGGTCTGAAGATAATCGGATTACAGTTGATGTCTATATAATTGTCGGCTATGGTCTAAAAATATCTGAAGTAAGTCGCAACGTACAAGATAGTGTTAAATTCAATTTGAAAAATCAACTTGGAATTGAAACTAAAGCTGTCAATGTCATCGTTCAAAGTGTTAAAGTGCTTGACGAATAACTCAAGCGGAGGTTAAAAATATTGGTTTTAAAGGAAATAGACAGTAAAAAATTTAGAGATATGGTTCGCGTTGCCACACACAGACTTGGACGCAATGCAGAGTTTATTAACTCTTTGAACGTTTTCCCGGTTCCTGATGGAGACACTGGAACAAATATGAATTTAACTATTGAAAGTGGTGCAAAGGCTGTTGCTCAAAATAATAGTGACAGCGTGGGAGACTTGACAGAAAGCCTCGCAAAAGGAATGCTAATGGGAGCTCGAGGTAATAGTGGAGTTATTTCTTCTCAGCTATTTAGAGGGGTCTATAAAGCCACTCAGGGCATGAAAACACTTAATGCACAAGAATTAGCCAACGCTTTTTCAAATGGAGTTGCCACTGCATACAAAGGTGTCATGAAACCTGTTGAAGGAACAATTTTGACTGTTGCCCGAATTGGTGCTCAGGAAGGTGCTAATAAAGCCAATGAAACCGATGATGTTGCAGAAGTCATGAAAGCGATTGTTGAAGGCGCCAAAAGAGCGTTAAAATCAACTCCTGACTTACTACCGGTTTTGAAGCAAGTTGGAGTAGTCGACTCAGGAGGACAAGGACTTTTATTTATTTATGAAGGATTTCTTGAAGGACTTCTAGGTGAAGAATTTGCTGATCGTTACCAGCCTGACGAAGGTGAAATGGATGAAATGATTAATGCAATGCATCATCAATCCGTCCAATCTCAGCTTTCCACTAAAGATATTGCTAATGGTTACTGTACTGAAATTATGGTTGATTTAACTGCTGACGTTCCGGCAAAGAAAACCTTTAATTTAGATGAATTTAGAGAGCATTTGTCTAAACTTGGTGATTCTCTTTTAGCTGTTTCAGATGAAGAAGTAGCAAAGGTTCATATTCATACGGAACAACCTGGAGCTGTTTTTGCATATGGCAGTCAGTTTGGTCAGTTAGGAAAAATAAAGATTGATAATATGCGAATTCAACATGAAACTATTGTCAATAACAATGAAGAGAATCAGGAAAGCGTTGATTTTGCTGTTATTGCCGTAGCTTCAGGTAATGGTATTCGTAAGCTGTTTGAAAGTGAAGGGGTTAACCGGATAATTTCTGGTGGACAAACTATGAACCCTTCAACGCAAGATATTATTGATTCAATCAAAAAATCTGGTGCCAAAAAAGCAATTGTAATGCCAAATAACGGTAATATTATTATGGCAGCTAAGCAAGCAGCAGAAGTTAGTGATATTCCTGTTGGTATAGTTCCTACTAAAACTATTTCACAGGGTTTGACGGCGATGCTTTCGTTTGATCCGGATGATTCTCTTGCCGATAATGTTGCTAACATGACTGATGCACTTGATACAGTCGTTTCAGGAGAAGTTACTAAAGCTAACCGTGATACAACGATCAACGATATAGCAATTCATCAAGGCGACTTTTTAGGAATAGTTGATGGAGATATTAAAGTAGCGGCTTCTGATCTAATTGTTGCTGCCTCCTCTATGATAGAAAAAATGCTGGATGAAGATTCAGAAATTATCACAGTAATGTATGGGCGTGATTCTAATAAAAACGAAGCGCAAAGGCTCGTTGATGAATTAAAGAAAAAGCATGATGACCTTGAATTTGAGCTTCATGATGGTGGTCAGCCAGTATATAATTTCCTGATTTCCGTTGAGTAATTATGATAGCAAAAGAACTTTTTGCTCCAGTAACCGATTTGAAAGGTGTGGGAACAAAGACTGCTGCTGCTCTTGGAAGTTTGGGAATTTATAGCGTTTATGATTTGTTGTATTATTTTCCATTTCGTTATGATGAACTTCAAACGATTCCTCTTGATCAGATCATGGATGGTCAAAAGGTAATGCTAAAGGGAATTGTTGCAACAGATGCTTTTGTAACCAGGTTTGGATATAAAAAAAGCCGCCTTAGTTTTAAGTTAAGAATTGACCATGATGTCATCATGGTCAATTTTTTTAATCAACCATGGTTAAAAGAAAAAATTGAAATTGGCAAAGAAGTAGCAATTTACGGTAAGTATAATGCTGCTAGACAAAGTCTGGCTGCCTTTAAGTTCGTTGCAGCAAAAGAAAATGACAGTGGTATGGCACCCATTTATTCAGTAAACCGGCAAATTAAACAAAAAAAACTAATAGATTTAATCAATCTTGCCTTAGATGATTATTTAGCTGAAGTTGATAATGTAGTCCCTACTAAGATAAGGCAAAAATACCGCTTGCTACCTGAAAGTAGTATTGTACAAGAAATGCATCATCCACAAAATGCTACAGAATCTCAGGTTGCCAAGAGAAGTGCCATTTTTAGAGAGTTTTTTATATTTCAAACTGAACTAGCCCAGTTGACTGAATACAATCCGCGTAATAAGGGGATTGCTAAAAAGTATAACTTAGATGAAATTGCCAAGCTTACTAAGTCACTACCATTTGAACTATCTGCAGATCAAAAACATGTAATTAACGAAATTTTTACGGATTTGCTTTTTCCAGTTCAAATGCAGCGACTGTTGCAAGGGGATGTGGGTTCTGGAAAGACAATAGTCGCTGTTTATGCACTTTTTGCGGCAGTGACGGCCGGCTTTCAAGCTGCCCTGATGGTTCCAACGGAAATATTAGCAACGCAACATTTTAAAAAGATTGATGAGTTGCTGAAACCTATGGGCGTTCGCTGTGCTCTTTTAACGGGTTCTACTAAAACACTTGAGCGCAGAGAAATTTATAATGAACTAACTGATGGTACTATTAATGTTGTGATAGGTACTCACACTTTAATTCAATCAAGTGTGATTTTTAAAAAATTGGGATTAGTTATTATTGATGAACAGCATCGTTTTGGTGTCAATCAAAGACAAGCCCTAGTCAATAAGGGAAATTTGCCTGACGTTTTAGCAATGACGGCCACACCAATTCCTCGAACTTTAGCTTTAACAGTGTATGGTAATATGACTATTTCTGAAATACACCACCTTCCAGCAGGACGAAAAAAGATAGTTTCCTGGTGGAAAACGAGCACTCAAATGGATCAAGTATATCAACTAATGCATGAGCAATTAGAGCAGGGATTCCAAATATATGCTGTCACACCTTTAATTTCAGAATCGGAAGCCTTGGATTTGAAAAATGCTGAACAGCTCTATGACAAGCTGAGTCATGACTTTCCTAATGAAAAGGTTGCTTTACTTCATGGGCAAATGCCAGGAAATAAAAAAGACGACATTATGGCTGCTTTTGCCGCAGGTAATATTAATATCTTGGTTACTACTAGCGTAATTGAAGTAGGAGTAGATGTTGCTAATGCTAATATGATGGTTATTTATAATGCTGATCGTTTTGGCATTAGTCAACTGCACCAGTTGCGTGGACGAATTGGTCGCGGAAAAACTCAGAGTTACTGTATTTTTTTAGCTGATCCCAATACCCAAGCAGGTAAATCCCGCATGAAAATTGTAGCATCCACTACTGACGGATTTAAGTTAGCTGAAGAAGATTTAAAGATGCGCGGTGAAGGTGATCTTTTTGGTAAGGCACAATCTGGTTTACCTGAATTTCAGGTAGGAGACGTTGTTAACAATTACAATACCATGGTAGTGGCACAAAAAGAGGCCAAAAAATTGATTAAAAATGATCCTCTCTTGCAAAAATCAGAAAATAAAACTTTAAAACAAGTGTTAGAATATAAGCAATTACAACAAAAAAGAACTTAGTAAAGGTTGAGGATAATATGAGAACTATTGCCATTGATGCAATGGGCGGAGAAAATGCTCCTGAAGCAATTATTCAAGCAGTATTGCAGGTAAAAAAAGAATTGCCGCAGACAAAATTTATACTTTTTGGCGATCAAGCGAAAATAACGCAGTTATTAGGTGAGGATAAAAGTCAAACAGAGGTTGTTAATACTACTCAGATAATTAATGATGAAGATGAACCAGTTAAGGCAATCAGGTCTAAAAAGGATTCATCACTTGTCGTGGCGGCGCAATTTGTGAAGCAGGGCAAGGCAGATGCACTTTTTTCGCTAGGAAATACGGGTGCTATTCTAGCTTGTGGTATATTTATAATAGGACGAATTAAAGGAGTAACTCGTCCGGGTTTTATGCCGACCCTACCAGTAAAAAATTCTGATGACGGTTTCAATATGATTGATGTTGGTGCGAATGCCAAAAGCAGACCGGAATATTTGCTGGCTTGGGCTAAAATGGCCTCATATTATGCTGAAAAAGTCAGAGGAATAAAAAATCCCCGGGTTGGCCTGCTTAATAATGGGTCTGAAAATGATAAAGGTGATGATGTTCATCAACAAGCCTATCAATTATTGCTGAATAGCAAGCTTAATTTTATAGGTAATATTGAGGGTAACGAATTATTGGATGGTAAAGCTGATGTAATTGCGACAGACGGTTTTACAGGCAATGCAGTTTTAAAAAATATTGAAGGCACTTCTGGTGTTTTAATCCACCTGTTAAAAGATAGTTTGCTCAATAATGGACTTTTTGTTAAATTAGGCGCATTGATGATAAAAAAGGCACTAAAAAGTTTAATTTCAAAATTTGATGTAGCTAAATATGGTGGTGCTGTTTTACTCGGAGTTAATGCTCCTGTAGTTAAAACACACGGTCGTTCAGAACAGCGTGCTGTATATTTTACAATTAAGCAAATTGATAAAATTTTACAGGAAAAAATAATTGATAATTTTAAAGCAGAATTCGCTAACGAAAGCAAGTAACAACAAGGAGTAGCAACATGAGCAAAGAAGAAATTTTTAATAAAATCAGGGATATTTTAGCAGATAATTTTGAAGTTGATAAAGAGAAAATAACTGACGAAACTAATTTCACTAGTGATTTGGACGCTGATTCCATTGACTTAGTGGAATTCATTTTACAATTAGAAGATGAATTCGGCGCCGAGATTTCTGATGAAGATGCAGAAAAAATTAAAACTGTTGGTGATGCTGTAAATTATGTAGCGAATCATCAAAACTAATTAAAAAAATTAATTATTAGTTTGCATACAATTTGTTTCACGGTTATAATTAGAAATTAAATAAATTTATTAAATATCTTTAATAAATTCATTGAAGATTTGAGAGGGGAAATGACCTTTGGAAAAACAAAGTGATCTCTTGCTAGATATCCAGCATTTACATACAGCATATCGTTTAAATGGGAAATTTTATGATGCTGCAGATGATATTAATTTAACTTTGAAAAGGAATGAAATTTTATCAATTGTAGGTGAATCTGGTTGTGGTAAGAGTACAATCGCATCTAGTATTATCGGTTTGTACGACCATAAAAATACAAAAGTAACAGGTGATATTCTTTATAATGAATTGAACTTGGTAGGCCTGAATGAATCACTGTTCGATAAAATTCGTGGGAATAAAATCGGAATGATTTTTCAGGATCCTTTGGCCAGTTTAAATCCACTAATGAGAGTTGGTGATCAAGTAGCAGAAACTTTGTATTACCATACAGATATGGATGAAAAACAACGTCATGCACGTGTAATTGAGCTTTTTAATCAGGTGGGTATGCCGAAACCTGAAGAAACATACGCCATGTATCCATTTGAATTATCTGGTGGATTAAGGCAACGTGTGGTTATTGCCATGGCTGTTGCATGTAAACCCGAAATTATCATTGCTGATGAGCCGACCACTGCCCTGGATGTTACTATTCAAGCACAAATTTTGGACTTGCTGGAAGACATCCAAAAGCAGTCTCAATCTGGTATTATTTTAATAACTCATGACTTGGGAGTAGTTGCTGAAACAGCTGACGAAGTTGCTGTTATGTATGGTGGTCAAATAGTTGAAAAAGCTGATGTCAAAACAATTTTTGAACATCCACTTCATCCTTATACCCGATCTTTGTTAAATTCAATGCCTCAATCTGAAGATGAAGAAGAAGATTTACATGTTATTCAAGGAACAGTTCCATCATTGCAAAATATGCCTAGAAAAGGTGACAGGTTTGCTGCTAGAATACCGTGGATACCTGCAAGTGCCCATGAGGAAAATCCAGTAATGCATGAAGTTGAACCAGGGCATTGGGTTAGATGTACTTGCTGGAAGACGTTCCACTTTCAAGATGAAGTGAGTGGGGAGTAGTTTATGGCTAAAGAAATTATTGAAGTAAAAAACTTAAAAGTTCATTATCCTATCAGATCTGGTTTTTGGAATCGTATCACCGATTATGTTCGTGCCGTTGATGATATTAGTATTACTATTAACGAAGGAGAAACTTACGGACTTATAGGTGAATCTGGTTCAGGCAAGTCGACTACTGGCAAGGCAATTGTTGGAGTTGAACCTGTTACCAGCGGCAGTATTATATATAAGGGTGTCGATATTACCAAATCTAAAAATCGCCACAGACTCAATTACAATAAAGACGTCCAAATGATTTTTCAGGACTCTCTGTCAAGTTTAAACCCGAGAAAACGAATTGAGGATATTATTGCAGAGCCAATACGCAATTTTGAGAATTTAACAACTGATCAAGAACGTGACCGTGTGCAAGAATTACTTGACATCGTTGGTATGCCGAGTGACTCAATATATAAATATCCGCACGAATTTTCCGGTGGTCAAAGACAAAGAATTGGCGTAGCCAGAGCGGTTGCTACTAATCCACGTCTGGTTGTCGCTGATGAGCCAACAAGTGCCTTAGATCTATCAGTTCAAGCACAGGTGCTAAACTTTATGAAGCATATTCAGCAGCAGTACAATATTGCTTATCTCTTTATTTCTCATGACTTAGGTGTCGTTAAACATATGTCCGAGAATTTGGCTATTATGCACCGTGGTCGTTTGGTTGAAATTGGTTCAAGAGAAGATATTTATCAGCATCCAATGCACATCTATACGAAAAGGCTGCTTTCTGCTATTCCGCAAGTCGATGTTGAACACCGAGATGAACATAAGAAGCATCGTCAAGAAGTTGAACAAGAATTTCAAAATGATCAAAGTAAGTGGTATGACAAAGATGGCCGTGTTTTTCCACTTAAGCATGTATCAGATAATCATTTAGTTGCTTTACCTGAAAAAGAAATAGTCGAAGAAGAAACAAATGATAAGGAGGGAGCATAATCATGTGGAAAACTGTTTTAAGACGTGTTTTAATTATGATCCCACAATTGATCATTTTAAGCATCTTAGTCTTTTTCTTGGCAAAAATGATGCCGGGAGACCCATTCACGGGACAAATTAATCCTAATACTGACCCTAGGCAACTAGAAGCTCTGAAAAGAGCTGCCGGACTATATGATCCGGCCCCTGTTCAATATGCTCGTTGGGTAGGTAATATTTTTAAAGGCGATTTAGGTACCAGTTATATACAGCACGTTCCGGTGACCTCTTTAATTGCCGATAGAGCTGTAAATACATTTTGGCTTTCGCTGTTAACAACAATAATTAGTTACAGTATTTCAATACCTCTTGGTGTGATTGCTGGTAAACACCAGGATGAATGGCAAGACCAAGCTGTACAAATTTTTAATTATGTTACTTTTGCTATTCCTGCTTTTGTATTTTACATTTTAGGTATATGGCTGTTTGGTTTTCTCCTAGGCTGGTTTCCTATTTCAGGTTCGGTTTCTCCTAATGCTTCTGGTTTCTGGGGTACATTGGGTAGTCAGCTTTACCATATCATTTTTCCAGCTATCTTGAGTGCGTTGATAACAACTACTGGAATCGTACAATATTTAAGAACGGGAATTGTTGATAATAAAGTTGAAGATTACGTCAGAACGGCTCACAGTAAGGGTGTTCCTGAAAAGGTTGTGTTTAATAAACACATTTTACGTAATTCACTGTTACCAATAGCTTCCTCATTTGGTACAGTTATAACTGGTCTGTTAAGTGGTTCAATGATTATTGAAACTGTCTTCAGTTATCCTGGTATGGGAAAATTGTTCTTAGACTCAATACAACAGCGTGACTATACTACGCTAACTGCATTAATTTTAATCTTTGGTTTTCTTACTCTACTCGGTAATTTATTATCAGATATTATAATGAGTATAGTAGATCCAAGAATTAGGATAAAATAAAGAAGGGGAGACAAATGTTGAAAAAAAATAAAACCACTTCGACTGATAAAGCCAAGAAAGTGCAAGTTTCTCCTCCTGCTTCAAGTTTTAGAGTAGTTGTACGAGAAGTTGTAAAGGACAAGAAAGCTTTAACTGCCTTCATAGTGATAGTCTTAATTTTGTTATTAACTTTTGGCGGTTCATTATTTCTGAATTCTGATAAAGTCACTGAGGCAAACATAATTGAAGCTTATACAGGCTGGTTCACTGATGGTCATATTCTGGGAACGGATGATGGTGGACGAGATGTTCTCAATCTATTAATTATGGGTGGTCGTAATTCTATCCTTATTGGATTAGGGGTTACTGCTGTTTGTGAGACTGTTGGTTTAATTGTCGGTCTCGTTTCAGGATATTATGGTGGCTATATTGATGCAGTCATTATGAGAATAGTGGACTTTGTGCAGGTTTTGCCTGCAACGCCTATAGAAATTGTCTTGGTAACTGTTGTACCGCATTACAGTCCTGTTACTTTAGTTTGGATTATTTCGATTTTTGGCTGGACAGGTACGGCAAGGTACTTTAGAGCATTTGTTCTTTCTCAAAGAGAAAGAGACTATGTTCTGGCATCAAAAACTTCTGGTTCATCAGACTTGAAAATAATGTTTAGAGAAGTCCTACCAAACATTGGCTCTATGCTGATTATCGATGTCGTACTAACAATTGCCGGTAACATCGGTATTGAAACCAGCTTGTCGTTTATTGGCTACGGCTTACCGCCTACAGTTCCTTCCTTGGGTACTTTAATTGGTTTTGCCAACGATCCGGTTAACGTTGTCAACAGGCCTTGGCTATGGTTGCCGGCTACAATATTGTTACTAGCTATTTCCTTAAGTATCAATTATGTTGGTCGTGCTTTACAAAGAGCTGGTGACGCCCGGCAAAGGGAAAATTAAAACTGAATTTTTAGCAATTATATTTTAAAATCTCTGCTAATAGATAATATCGTGAGTTTGCTATATTATTTATTAGCAGTTTTTTCTCTAATTTCTCTATCACTAATTTTTATAGCAAAATTTTCAACATTAAACTGTTTAATTTTTACCCCATAAAGACTGAAAAAAGTAAGTATTAGGTATTTACGGCAACAATTAATATCAGAAATTGCTCTTTTTGAAATAAATATCTATTAAATAAAAATGAATAAACCGTTGCTTTTTTAATTTTATGTGGTAATATTTAATTATTAACTTGTTTTGAAAATTAAATTTTCCTGATAATAAAAAGGAGTTATGTAGAGATGAAAAAATCTAATTTATATAAATCATTGGGGGTAGTAACAGCAGCTGCTTTAACGCTGGTAGCTTGTGGTAAATCTAATAATACGGCCAATGACAATTCTAATGCTAAAACTGCTAAGAAGTTCCCAGAAGCAGTGCCTAAGAAGGAAGCTAAGCAGGGTGGAACTGTTAAAGTTGCCTTGGAAACTGATACGCCATTCACAGGAATTTTTTCTGATGAGTTAGCTATGAGTGCAATTGACAGTTCAGTTGCATCTCCTGGTGAAGAATCACTTTTTGATACTGATGACAACTACAAGATTAACGATAAGGGTCCAGCTACCATGAAGTTGGATCATAAAAATAAGACTGTCACAATCACTATCAAGAAAGGTGTTAAGTGGTCAGACGGGAAGCAGGTTAATGCTAAAGACATGGAATATTCTTATGAAATATTCGCTAATAAAGCTACTCAATCAGAAAGATATACCAGCCAGTTAGCCACTATTAAAGGTTTACAAGCATATCATGATGGCAAGGCTAAAACAATTTCAGGTATTGAAATGCCTGATGGCCCTAATGGTAGAACAATTGTAATTCACTATCCTGAATTAAAACCAGGTATGAGCAACAGTGGTAACGGTTATTTCTGGGAATCTGCGGCTCCATATCATTACTTAAAGAATGTTCCTTTTAGTAAGCTAAAGGAATCTGATCAGATTAGGAAAAAGCCTTTGTACTTTGGCCCATTTAAGGTTAGCAAACTTGTTCGTGGTCAATCAGTAACGTGGACACCAAATAAATATTACTGGCGTGGTAAGCCAAAACTAGATAAGGTCATTTACCAGGTTATTAATCCTAATTCAGCCAGTCAGGCCATTAAGAGTCACAAATTTGATATCATTGGAGTTATAAATTCACAATGGGATCAAGTTAAAAAGACTAAGAATGTTAATTTTATTGCCAATATTCCTTTGTCATATAGTTATTTAGCATTTAAAGTTGGTAAATGGGATGCCAAAAAGGGCAAAAACGTTATGGATCCAAATGCCAAGATGAATCATAAGCCATTGCGGCAAGCTATTGCATATGCGATGAATATTGCAGAAGTTGATAAGCACTATACTAAAGGACTTTCTTTCCAAGTACCTACCCTGATTCCAGCGCAATTTGGTGATTATTATAATAAGGATCTTAAGGGTTATACCTACAATCTGAAAAAGGCGAACGAGATTTTGGATAAAGCCGGCTATAAGAAGAAGGGTAAATGGCGTACTCAACCAAATGGCAAGCCATTGAAGATTCATTATATGGCAATGTCTGGAAATGCTACGGCTGAGCCTATTGCACAGAATTATTTACAACAATGGCATAAAATTGGTTTAAATGTTTCTTTGGTTGGTGGCCGTCTGACAGAATTCAATTCATTCTATGATAAAGTGCAACACGATGATCCTTCTGTTGATATGTTTACAGCAGGTTGGAACCTTTCAAGTGAACCATCTCCAGCTGACCTTTACAAAGAAGCAACACCATCCAATTACTCACGCTTTGTCACTCCAGAAAACAGTAAATTACTTGATGAAATTGATTCTCAAAAGGCTTTTGATCATAAATACCGTGTTCAAAAGTTCCACGAATGGCAAAAATACATGTTTGATCAAGCTTATGTAGTTCCAACATCAAATGCTTATGGCATCGATGCTGTAAATGATAAGATTACTGGATACTCCTTGAAACCATCACAAAATAACAATGGTCACCAGTTATGGTACCAAGTTGGTTATGTTAAATAATTGAATTTAACTAAAAATATCAAACTAGCAAAATAGTTTGATATTTTTTATTTTTGCTTTTTAAAACCACTTTTTATGATTTTCTATAAAATAATTTTTGATAACACATTATTAAAATTAAATTTTTAAGCTTTTAAATCTAAATTCTTTCTGGTATTGGCTGACTTATACATTTGAAAGAATTTCTATTATTAAATAATATGTATTTTGATTACTTTACTATTTATAAATAGTATAATTTCTGAATTTGCCTTGCTTTTTTAATGATTAATGTTAACATTTATCTGTTAGCTTGTTTCCAAAATACTATTAACTTTGCATATAAAGGAGACATGTATGATGAGAACAAGAAAAATTTTGAGCTCAGTCGGAGTTGTAACCGCAGCTGCGTTAACTTTGGTAGCTTGTGGCAAGAGCAATAAGACCGCCAGCAATGAGGGAGCTAAGACTGCCAGCAAGTTCCCAGTTGAAACCCCAGTTAAGACTGCCAAGAAGGGTGGAACAATTAAAGTTGCTGAAATAACTGATACACCATTCACCGGCGTCTTTAATGAAGAATTGCAAATGGATCAACCGAGTGCTGATGTTGCAAGTCCTGGTCAAGAATCATTATTTGAAACAGATGATGATTACAAGATAAACGATAATGGTCCAGCTACTCTCAAACTTGATCGTAAAGCAAAGACTGCAACTATTATAGTTAAAAAGGGTGTTAAATGGTCTGACGGTAAGCAGGTTACTGCCAAGGATGTAGAATTCGCGTATGAGATAATTGCAAATAAAGCAACTAAATCTCAAAGATACGCTAATCAACTCAATATTATTAATGGGTTGAAAGAATATCATGAAGGCAAGGCCAAAACAATTTCAGGAATAGAAATGCCTGATGGTCCAGATGGACGAGTAGTAGTGTTACACTGCAAAGAATTAAAACCTGGTATGTATTATAGTGGTAACGGCTATATTTGGGAGGCAGCCGCACCATATCACTATTTAAAAGATGTTCCGTTTGATAAACTAGAATCTTCAGATAAGTTGAGAAAGAATCCTTTGTTCTTTGGTCCCTATAAGCTTGATAAAATTGTTCGTGGTCAATCTGTTACCTGGGTTCCAAATAAGTATTATTGGCGTGGTCAGCCAAAATTAGACAAAATTGTTTATCAGGTTGTTTCGCCAAACTCTGCTTCACAAGCAATTAAAAATCATAAATTTGATATTATCAGGGTTACTAACAGTCAGTGGAAACAAGTTAAGGATACTAAGGATGTCACATTTGTAGCTAAAATTCCTCTATATTACAGTTATTTAGCTTTTAAGGTTGGTAAATGGGATAGTAAAAAATCAAAGAATGTGATGAATCCGAATGCCAAAATGAATAACAAAGCATTACGCCAAGCTATAGCTTATGCAATGAATACTGATGCTGTTTATAAACATTATACTGACGGCTTAAGCTTCCAAGTTCCAACTTTGATTCCAGCACAATTTGGTGATTATTTTGATAAAAGCGTAAAAGGCTATACTTATAACATTAAGAAGGCCAATCAAATCTTAGACAAAGCTGGCTACAAGAAAAAAGGTAAATGGCGTGTACAACCTAATGGCAAGCCATTAACTATTCACTTCATGGCTATGTCTGGCAATTCCGTTCAACAACCGATCATGCAAAACTTCATTCAACAATGGAATAAGATTGGTTTAAATGTTAAATTAGTTGGTGGCCGCTTGACAGAATTTAATTCATTTTATGATAAAGTTCAACATGATTCACCTGACGTTGACATGTTTATGGCTGCATGGGGTCTTTCGTCTGAACCTTCTCAAGAACAAATGTACAGTGAAGGGACAATGTCCAACTATTCACGTTTTGTCACTCCAGAAAACACGAAACTAATCAAAGAGATGGATTCTCAAAAGGCGTTTAACCATAAGTATCGTGTAGAAAAATTCCATGAATGGCAAAAATACATGTTTGATCAGGCTTATGTTGTTCCACTTTACAATGCATATCAAATTGATGCCGTTAATAGCAAACTTACCGGTTATTCACAAAAACCATCCAAGCAAAATAATGGGCATCCACTTTGGTACAAGGTTGCTTATACAAAATAAAAGTTAATATAGAATAAAAATTAGAAGGCTATTGTTTTTTTGAAACAATAGTTTTCTTTTTTATACTTAAAAACTGGTATAATTTAGGTTATTAAGGAGATGATAGAATGGTTAGTACCAAGTTTATTAATCGATTAGATAAGAAATATAAAATTAAATTTAACGATCAGAAGTTATTAGAAGAAGCCTTTACCCACTCTTCATATGCCAACGAGCATCCTGGAAACGGCATTCGTGATTATGAAAAGTTGGAATTTTTGGGGGATGCAGTTTTAGAATTAGCAATATCTGATTACCTTTATCGTAATTTTTCGAGTCTTAATGAGGGTGAATTAACCAGGATGCGTTCTAATATTGTTGATACTGAAGGCTTTGCGGAATTTGCTCAGAAATTTGGCTTTCCGGCTGAAATTAATCTAGGTCATGGTGAGGAAAAAGCTGGTGCGCGTTCTCGTAAGACACTGCTAGAGGATGTTTTTGAAGCATTTAACGGAGCGCTTTTTCTTGATCAGGGCATGGAAGCAGTCGAACATTTTTTGAGTTTAACAGTGTATCCGTTAATTGATGCCGGGAAATTTGATGCTTCACGTGATTATAAGACAGATTTACAAGAATTGCTGCAGCAAAACGGACCAGTAAAGATTGAATATGAAGTTCTGAAAGAAGAACAGCTGCCGTCTAGTTTTACTGTACAGTTAGTTGTCAATGGCAAAGTATTGTCTCAAGGGCAAGGCCATAATAAAAAAGCTGCAGAACAAGAGGCTGCGAAAACTGCTTTAAATAAGCTTAATTAGGGAGATGAGTGTGTGCCACTAACTGAACTAATAATTGACGGCTTTAAATCTTTTGCCGAAAAAACAAAAATAGAATTCGATACTGGTATTACTGGCATAGTTGGTCCTAATGGTAGTGGTAAAAGCAATATTACCGAAGCAATAAGATGGGTCATGGGAGAGTCAAGCGCCAAGTCTTTGCGGGGCTCAAACATGAAAGATGTGATATTTGCGGGTAGTGAATTTCGTAAGCCAGCTAATCACGCTGAAGTTTCCCTTATTTTTGACAATAAGAAAGGCGAACTTAATTTTAAAGATGACCAGGTAATTGTAACTCGGCGAATTTTACGGTCGGGAGATAACGAATATTTAATAAATAAAAAAAGTGTTAGACAACGTGATGTCCGAGCCTTATTTCTGGATTCTGGCATTTCACAAGAAAGCTTAGCTATCATTTCACAAGGACGGGTTGATCAAGTATTAAATTCTCGTCCTGAAGAGCGGCGCTCACTGTTTGAGGAAGCAGCTGGAGTGTTACATTTTAAAAAGCAAAAAGAAGAAGCAAAAGTTCAATTACAACAGACCACCGATAACTTAGTGCGCATCAATGATTTAGTCAAAGAACTGGAGCAGAGAATTGAACCTCTTCACGAACAAAGCTCTCTCGCAAAGGAATATCAATTTCAGAAAAAAGGTCTGGATCATGAACTAAAAACTTTGTTCGCTTTTGAAATTCAAGACTTAGATAAGCAAAAACAGTCAGTGCAAGAAAAAGCTGACCAAAATCAAAATCTGTTAGCAAAGTTGGACCAAGAAGTTAAAGCATCTCAGAGAGCGGTAACTGACAAAAGAAAAGAATTTCAAACTTTAAATGCTCAAAAAGATCAAGTCCAAAATGATTTATTTTCGTTGACAAAAAAACTTTCCGAAATAAATACACATTTGCAAGTTTCGGAGCAGAGCAAACAGTATAATGAAGCTACTAAAAAAGAATATCAGTCCGAGTTAAGCGACTTAAAAGAGCAGGTAGTGAGTAGCAGAAAGGAAACAACTAATCTGCTTGAAGAAGAAAGCCATCTAAAAAAAGAACAAGAGGAGCTAAATAATAAGAGAGTAGGGCTAACGACACAGCTTAAAGAAAACCCGGAACAACTGAACCAAAATTTAGAGCAGCTGCGATCAAAATATATTCAGTTGTTACAAGATCAAACTTCTAATAATAATGAAATTGTTTATCTTAATTCTGAATTGAAAAAGCTTAGCGATAATACCCAACTGCAAACAGAAAATGTTTCTGACGAACTAAAAAAAGAAAAAGCTGAACTTAATAGACTTCAGGTCGAAGGCAAAAGGCTTAAACAAGATTATCAAAATAAGAAACAACAGGTAAAGGAGCTATCTGAAGAGCAAGAACTAACGCAAAATAATTTGTTGACTTTGCAAAATTCTCTTTCTACAGCAAATCAGAAGTTCAGTCAATTAAAAGCACGCCATGATGCGTTGGAAAATATCCGTAAACGTCACGAAGGGTATTTTTATGGTGTTAAAAATGTGCTAAATAATTTAGCAGATTACCATGGTGTTATAGGTGCTGTGGGTGAATTAATTACCTTTCCTGCTAAATATGAAGTTGCCATGGCTACGGCTCTGGGTAATGGAGTTCAAGATTTAGTAACTGCAACAAAGTTGGATGCTCGGGATGCAATTAACCAGTTAAAAGAAAATCGTGCTGGACGAGCTACTTTTTTACCCCTTGATGGCTTGCGGGAGTATTCGATCCCTTCCTCGACGATTAATACGATTTCTTCTTTTCCTGGCTTTCAGGGTATTGCGAGTGAAATAGTAAAAAGTTTGCCTGGTCAAAATATTACG
This sequence comes from Lactobacillus melliventris, assembly GCF_013346935.1. GTDB lineage: Bacteria > Bacillota > Bacilli > Lactobacillales > Lactobacillaceae > Lactobacillus. Next base: position 73,002 of record NZ_JAAEEB010000008.1, on the reverse strand, counting down.
CCTGCAATTAACTATTTGCTTGGTAATACCATAATAGTTGATACCATTAACAATGCGCTGAAAATTAGGCAACGCGTTTCTCGCTATCGTATTGTTACGCTTGATGGCGATGTTATTTCACCTGGTGGTTCAATGACAGGAGGAGTGCGTAATCAAAAAAGTAATTCTCCGCTTCAAACTACAGCAGAACTTGGTGAACTAAAGCAAAAAATTGGCAAATTACAGCTGAAAATAAAAAATAGCGAAGCAGATTTAGCTGTTGTCAATAAGAAAAATAATGTTTTGCTAAAAAAAGTAAAAGATGCACAAGCAAAGCTCCAAAATCTGAAACAGAATTTAGGTGAGACAGCACTTTCTTATCAAAATCAGGAAAAAGAAGTTAACAGGTTAAAGGCTGCTAATAGTTTATTTGAACAGCAAAAAGAAGAACGCAATCAGGAAATTGATTCCACTAAGCAAAAGATTATGCAAGCGGAAAAAGAAAAGAAGAGATTTCAAACAGAAATTTCTCTGCAAAAGCAAAAAATTAGTGATCTGCAACTGCGAATTAAAAACTTTACTGAACTAAATCATGCTATTCAGTCCAAATTGAACGAGCTTGATCCGCAGATTGCTGTTTATGCCAACAAGTTGGAAAATATTACAAAACAAATATCTGAAAAAAGGCGGGATGCAAACCAGCAGCAAAAACAAATTGCTACTTTAGAGCAAAAATTAAATGAACTTAAGCAGAATGATCTTCTTGATCATAAAAAACAGACAGCTTTTGAGCAGGAAAAAAATGATGGCGCCGTTAAGAAGCAGAAATTACAAAAGCAGCTTAATAGTCTAAGTTCTAAACTAGGCCAGTATGATGCACAAATTAACCAGCTTGATCAGGTGGCAAGCCGAAATTATGATCTGCGTAAAGATGCGGCTGCCGAGCAAAAAGAATATTCTGTCAAAATAGCGCAATTAAATAGCCAGATAGACCAGCGTTTAGATACCCTGAGTTCTGATTACTCGTTAACATATGAAGCAGCTTTGAATCAAGCAGAAAAGGAAAATACCGAAGCAAATCGTGCCCAACTGCAAAAAGATATGAAATTGCATCGTATGTCTATTGCTGATATCGGGCCAGTTAATCTAAAAGCAATTGAAGAGTATGATAATGTTAAGAAACGGTATGATTTTCTTAATGCTCAACAAAATGACTTGCTAAAAGGGCGAGATAATTTAGAAGAATCAATGTCAGAACTTGATCAAGAGGTTTGTAATCGGTTTAAAACAACTTTCACTGCTGTAGCTAAAAGCTTCAGTGAACTATTCCCAGTTGTTTTTGGGGGCGGTAGTGCCAAGCTAGTCTTAACTGACCCAGATCATTTATTAGCTACCGGTATCGAAATTATAGCTCAACCACCAGGAAAGAAACTGCAAAGACTCAGTTTACTTTCTGGTGGGGAACGGGCATTGACCGCAATCACTCTTCTTTTTGCCATGCTGAAGGTTAAGCCAGTGCCATTTTGCGTGTTAGATGAAGTCGAGGCTGCGTTGGACGACTCTAATGTCACTCGCTTTGCCAACTTTTTAGAAGAATATGACATGCATACTCAGTTTATTGTAATCACACATAGAAGGGGCACAATGGAAAGAGCAGATCAGCTTTATGGGGTTGTAATGCAAGAATCAGGAGTTTCACAAGTATTATCCGTTTCTTTAAAAGAATTAAAAAATGAGGTGAAATAAAATTGGGTTTATTTGATAAAATAAAAAAATCATTGTTTGGTGAAAATGACGAAACCAAAAACAACGAAAATAGTGCTCAGCCTAAAAACGAAAGTCCTAAAGAGGATCAAGACGTTTCCGCTGACCAAGCAGAAGATGAAAAAGCTAAAATTGCTAAAGAGAGTGATAATGGTTTAGCGTCAGTAGAAAAAGATTCTGCTGAGACAGATGAATCTGAAAAGCAAAATGAAGATTCTACTACTTCATCGCTGGAGCAGACTCCAAATCAAGAAGCTGAGGACGAAACAGCTAGCGAAGATCAGGATGAAACTGAGTTATATGAAAAAGGCTTGGAGAAAACGAATCAAGGTTTTGGTGCTAGATTAAATCGCTTTTTCGCACAGTTTAGAACAGTTGACGAAGACTTCTTTGACGATTTGGAGGAGCTACTAATTGAGTCTGATGTTGGCTATGAAACAGCTGAAGAACTGACAGATGAACTGCGTGATGAAGCTAAATTGCAAAAAGCCAAATCTCGAGACGATTTAAAAAAGGTGATAGTAGAAAAATTAGTTGACCTTTATGATGAAAGTGGTAATTCAGAAAATGAAAAGCTAACTGTTCATAATGACGGTAAACCAAATATCTATCTTTTTGTTGGAGTAAATGGCGCCGGTAAAACCACTACAATTGGCAAATTGGCAAAACGTTTTAAGGATGAAGGTAAGTCTGTTCTTTTAGCTGCAGCTGATACATTTAGAGCTGGTGCAGTTGAACAACTGTCTGAATGGGGAGAAAGAGTTGGTGTTCCTGTTGTAACTGGCAAGGAACAAGCCGATCCGGCTTCTGTTGTTTATGACGCCACGACAAAGGCACTGCAAGAAAATTATGATTTTTTACTTGTTGATACAGCTGGTAGATTGCAAAATAAAAAGAATTTAATGAACGAGCTGGAAAAGATTGAGAGAACAATAAAAAAGCAAGCTCCAGAAGAACCTACTGAAACTCTTTTAGTACTTGATGGTTCAACGGGGCAAAATGCATTATTGCAGGCCAAAGACTTTGATAAAACTACCAAACTAACAGGTTTGGTGCTCACTAAGCTAGATGGTTCCTCAAAAGGTGGGGTAGTCTTAGCAATTAGAAATGAAATGAAGTTGCCGGTAAAATTAGTTGGTCTAGGTGAAAAGGCAAGCGATTTGGCAGATTTTGATGCTGCAAATTATGCAGTTGGACTATTTCATGATTTAATTTAAGAATAAAATTTGTGCAAAAGGAAGATACTTAATGAAAGAATACAGTGCGTGTACAACAATTTTAGTAGGTAAAAATGCGTCGGTTGATGGTTCAACTATGATTGCTCGTAATGATGATACTTTTCGTCCTATTACGCCGCAAAAGTTCATTATCAGACCTGCCGCTAAAAATGAACCTGGGCGAAAAATTAAGTCTTGGTTAAACAATTTTAAGTTAGACTTACCGGAAAACGCTCAGGCGGTTCCAGCTGTACCTAACGTTGACTATAAAAATCGCGGCTATTATGATGAGAGCGGCATTAATCAAAAGAATGTTGCTATGTCCTGTACTGAATCGACATATGGCAATGAACGTGCACTGGCTTTCGATCCACTGGTAAAGGACGGGCTTGACGAAGATTGCATGCAATCTGTTGTGCTGCCATATATTGATTCTGCTAGAAACGGAGTTGAATATTTAGGGAAACTGATTGCCAAATTCGGTTCGCCAGCAGGTAATTCAGTTCTCTTTAGTGATAAAGATGAAATATGGTATATGGAAATAGTTACGGGCCATCATTGGGTTGCTCAGCGTATTCCAGATGATGCCTATGCGATAGCAGCCAATCGGGTTTCAATCGAACAAGTTGATTTTGATGATCCGGACAACTTTATGTGGAGCGAAGGCATTCAAGAGTTTGTGGCGCAACATCATTTAAACGTTGATCATCAAGGTTGGAATTTCCGTCATATTTTTGGTACCTATAGTCAGCAAGATCGATTTTATAATACTAACCGCGTATGGTACGGTCAAAAATATTTTAACCCTGAAATTGAACAAGAACCCACTGACGGTGATTTACCATTCATTCGGCGTGCGGCGAAGAAAATAACCAGAGAGGATATTGAATTTGTCCTCGGCAGTCATTACCAAAACACACCTTATGATCCATTTGGTAAAGGAACAGAGGAGGAAAAACACCGTTTTCGGCCAATTGGATTAAACAGAACCCAAAATTCTCATATCTTGCAAATTAGAAATGATGTTGATCATGATAAAGCTGCTATTATGTGGTTGTGCATTGGTGGTCCAACTTTCACACCATTTGTACCATTTTTTGCTAATATGAAGGACACGGATCCTTCATACAATAATACTTCTATGACATATAATCTTAACGATGCCTGGTGGTACTATAAATCACTGGCAGCTTTGGTAGAAACCCACTATCCGCAATTTGTGCAATTGGATACAGATTACCTTAACGAATTGAACCAATATTATCGTCGGCGGGTTTACGATGTTATTAAAGCAGCAGGAACTAAAAATGGCAGTGAATTGACTACATATTTGACCAAAGCAAACCAAGAGACAGTTGCTTATACCAGAAAACGGTCTGAAAAACTTTGGGCACAAATGATGATTGACTCAATTAATATGTCAAAATTAACTTTTAATATGGATGAAAACCTGTAACTGCTATTTGGACATTTAAAAAAGTCTGGAAAAAACTTTCCAGACTTTTTTGTTAGCTATAAGTTAAATAATTTTAATTCTTTGAGTTTTTGTTCATGGCTGAATGACGAATACCATAAACAAAATAGATAACAATCCCTATTAGTGACCAGATTAGCATGTATTTCTTTGCTTGCAGATCTAATCCCCAAAAAACAGCAAAAGAACCTAAAAATGCCAGAAGCGGAAGGACCGGATACCAGGGCATTTTAAATGCCGGGTCGGCGATATCTTTCCCTTCACGTGGTCTCAAACGGTAAATACCGATTGAAACAAACATGAATGCTATTAAAGTACCAGCAGAAACCAATTGTGTTAAAAATGAAAAGGGAATAAAAGCTGAAATAACAATCGCAATTAGCGCCACAGTCCATAATGAGTTTGCGGGACGGTGATTATTATTTAACTTGCCCAGTTTATTAGGAATCATACCATCACGGCCAAATGAATACACTAAGCGGGAGCTTGCCATACATAAGCCGATCAAAGCTGTAAACATCCCTAAAATAGCAACTGACTGTACTATGGTGGCTATGTGAGTAAAACCAGCTGTTCTCAAGGCATATCCGACTGGTTCAGCAGAATTTAAATATTGCTGGTAAGGAACCATTCCCACTAAAACCAGGCTCACGGCAACAAAAAGCACCACTGCAATTAATAATGAGCCGATAATTCCACGCGGCATAGTCTTTTGGGGATTAACAGCTTCAGCCGAGTTTGAAGCGATTGTATCAAAGCCTAAAAAGGAGATATAAATCATTGAAACTCCGGCATAGATTCCTTGCCAACCTCCAAAAGGACCGTGACTTGTGGCGCGATAATGAGGTATGAAAGGAATAAAATTAGCTTTTTTGATAACTGTTAAGCCAACAACGACAAAAAGTAAAATAGCGAGCACTTTGACAACTACTAGGATATTTTCAACTCTAGAGGCTTTAGAAACGCCAAAGCTAACTAAAAATGCTGCTAATAAAATAGCTAATAGAGCGACTAAATCTAATAAACCGCCATCGACACCAAATGGATTAGCTAAGCTAGCAGGTAGTTTCCAGCCGAGTGGAGCAATTAGTGCACGCAAATTAGCTGACAAACCGGAGCTGATAAAAGCCATTCCTATCAAATACTCTGCTAGTAAAGCCCAGCCTGAAAACCAGCCCCAAAATTCACCGAAAATGACATTAATCCATGAGTAAACAGAGCCTGCAAAAGGCATAGCAGCAGCCATTTCTGCATAAGCAAACGCTACCAGACCAGCGACAACAGATGCTATCACACATGATATGGCGACGGCTGGACCGGTGTGTAAAGCCGCAACCTCTCCTGGCAAAGTAAAAATTGAAGTAGAAACAATTGTGCCCACACCAAGTGCCAGGAAGTCACGCACCTTGAGCGTTCTAACTAAGTGGCCGTCTTTTTCTTGATAAATGCCTGGATCTTCTTTGCGATTCATTAATTGCCATAAATTCACATTAAACTACCCCTTAACTTTAGTTTATAATTTGTTTGAAAATACACTGCGTTTTTAAAAGCACTTGCTAATATTTAAATGCGAACGGGTTAAACAGTTGTTACTAACTTACCTCATTCAGATATTTTGGCAGAGATTCCAAATAAAAAACGGTACGAAATTATATAATAATATGTACCGTTTTTAGAATTTTAAGGGATAATTTATTCAAAATTGACATAGGTATCCCCAAAACCAAATTAAAAATAATGATACAGATTTACATTTCAGAAAGCAAGAATTTATATTTTTCATTTACTTAAATTTTGGCTTTCAAGATCGTCAACTTCTGACATTTTTGCTATACTGGTTCAAGGTGAGAGTAATGGACGAACTTGAAAAAAATGAAATGCTAGGTGATCTATACGCATACTATGGTAGTCTTTTAACCAAGAGTCAACAAGATTATTTTGAAGATTATTATTATAATGACCTATCTTTAGGAGAAATAGCTCTTAACCATCAAGTTTCTCGTCAAGCCGTATACGACAATTTGCGTCGTTGCCGGAGCCTGCTTAGAAAATACGAAGATAAATTGCACATGCAAAGAGATTACAACATGATAGAAGACAAATTGCTTAAAGTTACGACTGCACTTCAGAAAGGGAAGTCAGACCTAGCTTTGCAAATAACTACCGATTTAATAAACCAACTGAGGGGAGAATAATTCTATGGCATTTGAAAATTTAAGTGAGAGAATTCAAAAGGCTTTAAAAAATTTAACCGGTAAAGGGAAAATATCTGAAGAAGATATCAATAGCGCCAGTCGAGAAATCAGACTAGCCTTACTTGAAGCCGACGTTAACTTTAAGGTTGTTAAAGATTTTATCAAAAAGATTAAACAAGAAGCTTTAGGAAAAGAGGTTCAGGAAAGCCTTAATCCCGGTCAGCAGGTTATTAAAATCGTTAATGACGAATTAACCAAGATGATGGGGGAAAGTGCCGTAACCTTAAACAAGTCTAAGCACATTCCCACTATTATCATGATGGTAGGATTGCAAGGTACTGGTAAAACTACCACAGTTGGCAAGTTGGCTAACAGATTAATGCAAAAAGAAAAAGCGCGGCCGCTGTTAATTGCAGGCGACGTTTATCGTCCAGCCGCCATTGACCAGCTTGAGCAAATTGGTGACCAGTTAAAAGTCCCTGTTTATAGTGAAAGAGACGAAAAAGACGTCGCTCAAATTGTCCAAAATGGGTTAAACCAAGCTGATAAAAATAAAAATGACTATGTCATCATTGATACGGCTGGTCGTTTGGAAATTGATGAACCATTAATGGCAGAACTTGAACGAGTCAAAAACGTTGCTCAGCCAGACAACATCTTGCTGGTAGTGGATGCAATGACAGGTCAAGCAGCAACTGATGTGGCCAAAGGCTTTGACAGTCGCTTGGATATTACGGGCGTGATTTTAACCAAACTTGACGGCGATACCCGTGGCGGTGCTGCACTGTCAATCAGAGCTGTAACTGGCAAACCTATTATCTATACCGGACAGGGTGAAAAATTAACTGACTTAGAGCCGTTTTATCCTGACCGGATGGCATCAAGAATCTTGGGCATGGGCGACATGCTGACTTTAATTGAAAAAGCCCAGCAGGATTATGATGCTAAAAAGGCTGAAGAAGTTGCTGAAAAGATGAAGGAAAATACCTTCGATTTCAACGATTTTGTCGATCAGATTGAACAAGTTGAAAAAATTGGTCCTCTTGATCAATTGATGAAGATGATTCCCGGAATGGCTAACAATCCCCAGCTTAAAAATGTTAATTTTGATAAAAAACAAATCGTTTATATAAAAGCAATTATCTCATCTATGACTAAAGAAGAACGAGAAAATCCCGAATTGCTCAATCCAAGTCGCAGAAGGAGAATCGCAGCTGGTTCCGGTCGGCCAATTGTTGAAGTCAACAGAATGATTAAGCAATTTAAACAAGCTCGGGATATGATGAGTAAAATTACCAAGGGTAATTTTAAGGGAATGGATAATTTGCCCGGAATGAATTCACCAATGGGACGGATGGCTATGCGTCACATGGGGAAGAAATTTAAGAAGAATAAGAAAAAACGGATGAAGGTCAAGAGGTATCATTCATAAAAAAAGCACCTGTTAAGTAAAAACACTTTACACCTTTAAAAATACGTGCTATATTATTTAACGTAACTTTTAGGAGGAAATAATTTTATGTCAGTAAAAATTCGTATGCGCCGTATGGGTGCCAAGAGAAAGCCATTTTACAGAATTGTTGTCGCTGATTCCAGAATGCCACGTGATGGTCGTTTTATTGAAGAAGTTGGCTATTATAATCCAGTTTCCGTTCCTAAGGAATTGAAATTAGATGAAGATAAAATTTTTGAATGGCTAAAGAAGGGTGCACAACCTTCAGATACTGTACGTTCACTACTTTCAGGTGCAGGCTTAATGAAGAAGCTGCATGATTCAAAGTTCAATAAATAGTGAATCGTTTATTAAAAGTTTGAAGTCAACTGCTTCAAGCTTTTTTCTTTGAGTAGGAGAAACTATGCAATTTTATGATGTTGCGCATATATTGTCTACCCATGGACTAAAAGGAGAGGTAAAAGTTGCTCTGATTACTGATTTTCCTGAAGAACGCTTTGCCTCAAACCAAGAACTAGCTTTAAAGGATAATCCGCAAACCAAATTAACTGTTAAATGCGGTAGACCTTTTAAGCAATTTTGGCTAGTGCAATTTAATGAAATAACTGATATTGATAGCGCTGAAAAATTGCTAGGAAAAACGCTAGTTGTCAGCAAGCAAAATCAACATGACCTGCCTGATGGCGCATACTATTACCGCGATATTTTGGGTTGTGCAATCATAGATAATCAGTCAGGCAATGATTTAGGTAAAATAACCGGTATTGAGACTCCCGGTGCAAACGATGTCTGGGAAGTTACCGAACAAAATGGTAATGAATATTTAATCCCCTATATTGATGAAGTAGTTAAGAAAATAGATATTGCACATAAAAAGATATTTGTAGAACTTTTGGAAGGATTACGCAATGAAGATTAATGTATTGACGCTTTTTCCTGACATGTTTACACCGCTGACGACTTCCATGCTTGGGCGTGGACTAGATGATGGCAAATGGCAGCTCAACTTAGTCAATTTTCGTGATTTTACCACTGATATTCACCATCACGTTGATGACAGTCCTTATGGTGGGGGTGCTGGCATGGTTTTGCAAATTATGCCGATCAAAAAAGCACTCGACTCAATTAAGAATAAAGGTAAAGTAATCATTACCGCGCCGCAGGGTAAAACTTTTAATCAAAAAATGGCGCAGGATTGGTCTCAAGCAGAAAACCTGACATTTATTTGCGGTCATTATGAGGGTTTTGATCAACGCGTTTATGATTTGGCTGATGAAATTGTTTCAATCGGTGATTATGTTTTGACAGGTGGTGAACTGCCAACAATGAGTATGATAGACGCTACAGTCAGGTTAATTCCCGGAATTTTAGGTAATGATGCTTCACCAGTAGAGGAAAGCTTTGCTCATGGGTTACTGGAATATCCCCAATACACTAGACCGGAGAATTTTCAAGGAATGAAAGTTCCTGCGGTTTTAACCTCAGGCAATCACCAAAAAATTGCGCGGTGGCGTCATAAAGAAGCATTGCGTGCAACTTATTTACGCAGACCAGATTTACTTGAGCAACATGCTTTAAGTGCAGAAGAAGAAAAAATGATGGCAGAAATAAAACAAGAAGAAGATCAAACTTGATTTTACCTGGTATTTTTGCTAGTATGATTGAGGTGTAAATTTATTTTGCACTAATAGTTAGGGGTATTCCGCTGACGTAGAAAACGCTAATGAATGCCGCAGAAGGAGAAAATAAAAATGGATCCATTAATTCAAGAATTAACTAAAGAACAATTACGTGATGATATACCTGACTTCCGTGCAGGGGACACAGTTCGTGTTCATGTGCGTGTTGTCGAAGGTTCGCATGAACGTATTCAGATGTTTGAAGGCGTAGTTATCAAGCGTAAGGGCACTGGCATTGGTGCCAGTTACACAGTGCGTAAAATGGCATCTGGTGTCGGCGTAGAACGTACTTTTCCTGTAAACGATCCCCGTGTTGCTAAAGTTGAAGTATTGCGTCATGGTCGTGTACGTCGTGCTAAACTTTACTACTTACGTGATCGTCACGGCAAGTCTGCTAGAATTGCAGAAAAGCGTCGTTAGTTCACGCTTAAGTGAAAGAGAATCATTTCCAAAAGGGATGATTCTCTTTTTTGTTTATGTTAAAATCTTTAGCAATATATTTTTATTGAGGAGGAGAATTATGAAAGAACCATTTTTGTTAAATTTTGATCCGGAAAAGCAGGCTGTTTTAGAACCAGATCACGAACAGGAAATTAATAACTTTCATTTTCAGCCCAAGTTGCTGTTTGCATTTTTAACTCCTGCTGTGATCAGTGCTTTTTTGGCTCGTTATCCTCATAAAAAGTTGGGTTGCTTTGACTGCTTTGAAGGAGAAACTCCAATTTATGAGGTTGATTTAGACGGACAAAAAATTACTTTTTGTCAGGCAAAGATAGGTGCTGCAGCTGCTGTAGAGCTATTAGATTGGTTAATAAGCTATGGTGTTAAACAAATTTTAGCAATAGGATCAGCAGGCTGCTTAGTTGATTTACCAGAAAACTATTTTCTAGTGCCTACAAAAGCTATTAGAGATGAGGGCACTTCTTTCCACTATATGAAACCAGGAACATATATTGACTTAAAGTCAGAGTTTTTAACTAAGACCAAAAAATTGCTGAAAGAAGAAGGTCTTAAGGTTGAAGAAGTAACTACCTGGACAACTGATGGCTTCTTTAGGGAAACTGTCAAGAAAGTAAAGCAGGCTAAAGAGCTGGGAGCCTCTTGTGTAGAGATGGAATGTGCAGCAATGGCTGCGTGTGCACAATTTAGAGAGGCAGATTTTGCACAAATATTATTTACGGCAGATTCTCTTAAAGACATAGAAAAGCATGATGACAGAGGCTGGGGCAGGGATGCTCATGAGACTGCCATCAATTTGGCAGCAAATATTATTAAGGAAATTTAACCAAGTTTGTGAAAAAATACTGCTGTGGAACTAAAGTGAAACAGCCACATAATTCACAAGCAAATAACATAAAAGCTTTAGAAACAACATTTTGAAGTATATTTTCAATATAAAGTTTGTGAATAGATTTAAAGCATTAGTTGTGGAAAGTCAATTTCTTGCCATCATGACAGTATTTTGAGAAGTTACGCTTGACTATTAACAGGAATTTTGCTAGATAAATATCTAAAAATACTTAAAGTTCAAGCAAATCAAAATAATAGTCAAAATAAGTCTGATAAACCAGTGAGACCAAGTGATTTGTCCGTAAAGAAAAATTCCATTTGCTAGAGCGGTAAGTAAAACTGCTACTAGAAATATAGTAGTTAAAAGTGGTTTTTTAGAAAACTTCCAGCAATAATGCCTAATGCGGACAAAACGTTGATCATGATTAGCCAAATTGGCAAACTAGTAAAAGATAAAAAGCTGGCGCTAATCATGAAAACACCATATATAATATTAAATAAGATCGTAAGATATGACATTTTAATACCTCCACAAAAATTTAACCATCTGGGGTCGACCCAACGTCAAGGAAATAATTATGTATTTAAAAGAATTTGTTCAAAAGGAAAATACTACACCTGATACCGTTAGACATTATATCTATTTAAATTTATTAAATCCTGGTCGTAAGGGAAAAAACTATTGGTTTACTGAAAACGAAACTGATACTTTTGAAGCAATTAAAGAGTTCCAAGGCTTAGGCTTTTCACTTCAAGAAATAAAGGACATAAAAAAACTACACGATGAGTCGTGTAGTACTGAAAAGCAGCGTAAACAAAACTTAAAGTTAATTAAGGATAAAATCGCTGTTATAAATGCAAAAATAAACAAATTAAAAATGCAGAAAAAAGTGCTAGAAGAAGTAGGAGAAATTTTGCAAAAAAAGCATTATTGAAACTCGTAAAAAATAATTTTTATTTATCCCAATAATGCTATAAAGTTCTTTTGTTAAATAATAGTATTACGGTATAGACCAACTACCTTACCTAAAATGTGAACGCTTGACAATATAATCGGTGCCATCGTATCATTTTCAGGCTGCAATCGATAGTGACCTTTTTCCTTGTAAAACCGTTTTACAGTTGCTTCATTTTCATCGGTCATAGCCACTACAATTTCTCCGTTGATTGCTGAAGACTGCTTACGGACAATGACATTGTCTCCGTTTAAGATACCAGCGTTTATCATACTTTCACCATGAACTCTCAACATGAAAAGATCTCCGGCATCGTTTGCCAGATCTGGAGGTAAGGGAAAGTAATCTTCTATATCTTCAACAGCCAAAATCGGTTGACCAGCTGTGACATCACCAACTACGGGAATTTCTTTCGGCTGGACGCCAATTGCTTTTTTACCTTCATCTGTTATTTCCAGAGCTCTTGGTTTGGTGGCATCCTTGATCAGTAGACCTTTATTTTCTAGCCTAGATAAATGGCCGTGTACAGTTGAAGTTGAAGATAAATCTACAGCATGACAAATTTCGCGTACAGTAGGAGGGAATCCTCTGTCCTCAACTGTTTCATATATATAGCGTAGAATTTGCAACTGCTTAGTATTTTGTTTAGTTGTCATAATTATCTCCAGTATTATAAACGTTTTCTTATATATTTAATTTTAGCAAAATATTTCGTATAATGCAAACAAGCGTTCTAAAAATTTATACTTTTTTTCGTTGCCAAAATAAGGTAGAATTTTTTAATTGAGAGGTGCAAAGATGAGTGAAGATCCCGAAAAAAAATTAATCAATCGTATTAATGAGCTTTATCACAAAAAGAAATCCGTTGGCTTAACTGAAGCTGAAGAGAAAGAACGTAAGGAATTACACCAGGAATTTATCAAAAATTTTAGAGCTGGCTTCAAGCAAGATGTTGAAAATTTAGTCATAATTGACAAGAATGGTAAGGAAATTACGTCTGAGAAAGCAAAGCGAGCTCAAAGAAAAAAAGGTTTAAGAAAAGATTAACTTTGATCTTTAATTTTCCTTATTTTTTAGGTAAGATATAACTATTGGACAAATTGAGGTGATTTTTTATGAATTTAGGATTAGCGATTTTTCTGATTGTGATTGCACTATTATTGGGCCTTGTAGGGGGCTTCTATGGTGCTAGATCATATATGAAAAAATATTTTAAAGATAATCCGCCAATCAGTGAAGATATGATTGTTGCTATGATGTCTCAAATGGGCCAAAAGCCTTCGGCTAAGAAGGTCAACCAAGTGATGAACATGATGAAGCACCAAAAATAACAATTTTACTAGATTGAATTAGTGCGGCGGAGAATAATTTCTCCGCTTTTTTACTGAATTTTAAGGTGAATAATGGGAATATTTTTTAAATTAGGTTGGTTTTTTAAAAAAGAAAAAAAGCGTTACCTCATCGGTATTACATTTTTAGCACTTACATCTGTTGTAAATTTAGTACCACCAAGAATATTAGGCTTAATGGCAGATCAATTGGATAAAGGTCACATTAGCTGGCAAGAATATAGTCTGTTAATTTTAGCTATTATTTTCTCCGCCCTTTTGCTTTATGGCTTTCGCTATTTTTGGCGTAGACAAATATGGGGTGGAGCTGCGGAACTTGAATTGCAATTGAGATCGAAATTATTTGATCACTTTATGGCGATGGATCGTACTTTTTATCAACGTCACAGAACCGGGGACTTAATGGCTCATGCCACAAATGATGTTTCAGCTGTCCAGGAAGTTGCGGGTGAAGGCGTTTTAACTTTGGTGGATTCTCTTATCATGAGTGTATCGACTATGGTTGCAATGATTGCATTTGTTGATTGGCGCCTGACGATTGTTGCTCTTTTGCCATTACCATTTCTAGCTTGGGGAGCTTGGAAATTAGGTGACAGGCTTCACGGTGCATTTGACAAATCCCAAGCGGCTTTTTCAAGGCTGAATAATAAAACGCAGGAATCAGTTTCAGGTATTAAAGTTTTAAAAACATTTGGTCAGGGTCAAGAAGATACTGCCGCTTTTGACCAGATGGTTGAAGACACCATTAAAATTAATAAACAAGTTTTTAAATGGGATTCACTGTTTGATCCTTTAGGAACATTGCTTATTGGTTTAACCTATACTATTACCATTATTTATGGTGGTCTTTTGGTTTTCAATAAAGCTCTTACCATTGGTCAACTGGTTTCTTTTATTGCATATATTGGTAATATGGTTTGGCCGATGTTTGCGATTGGTTATCTTTTTAACATCTTAGAGCGTGGTAGTGCCAGTTACGACCGGATAGAAAAGTTGCTGGAAGAAAAATCAGAAATTACTGATAAATTTGCAGATCAAAAGCTTTCGGCTAAGGACATAGCGGGAGATCTTGATTATCACGTTAAATTTTTCGCATATCCGGATGAACCAAATGTTCAAGTGCTGAATAATATTAATTTTACTCTAAAAACGGGACAAACTTTGGGACTTGTTGGTAAAGTTGGAGCCGGTAAAACAACTATAATTCAGCTTTTGCTGAGAGAATTTGACAAGTATGATGGCCAGATAACTCTAAATGGGTATGATATTAGAGAAATTCCACTTAATGTTTTATTGCGGCAAATTTCTTATGTACCGCAGGATAATTATTTATTTTCTACTAGTATTCAAAAGAACATTGCATTTTCAAATGCAGATAGTGATAAGGATGCAATTATCACTGCCGCAAAAAAGAGTGATTTACACAATGACATTTTAGAAATGCCGGGTGGCTACAACACCCTGGTTGGTGAAAATGGTGTTTCACTTTCTGGTGGGCAAAAGCAAAGGATGTCGATTGCGAGAGCTTTACTTAAGCACAGTCAAATATTAGTTTTAGATGATGCTCTCTCTGCTGTTGATGCCAGAACAGAAATGGCCATTCTGCATTCTTTAAAGAAAGAAAGACAAGGCAAGACAACTTTAATTGCTACACACAGACTTACTTCTGTCATGAATGCCGATTTAATTTTAGTATTAAAAGACGGCCGCATTGTTGAAAGAGGTACTCACGATCAGTTACTCAAACTAGATGGCTGGTACGCTGATATGTGGCAAAGACAGGAATTAGAAGACAAGGTGGGTGAATAAGATGGATGATGAAAACTCATTTCAATCAGTTTGGTCTCAAGAAATACCAGTAAAAGAACAGCTCAGTATTTTTAAACGCCTTTTGCGTTTTGTAATGCATTTTAAGAACGAAATGATTATTGCTGGAGTTGGAGCGCTTTTAGTAAGTATTATTAATGTTCTGCTGCCTTATGGTTTACAGTATTTTTTAGATAACTTTTTGGTAAAAGCAGATGTAACCACTCAAATAATATTATTTGCTGGTTTTCTCTATGCTTTTGGTTCAGTTGTCAAAGGAATTTTGCAATTCACATACGAGTACTTCTTTGCTTTAGGTTCTGAAAAATCGCTTGAAGGCTTGCGTGCGGAATTATATCAAAAATTACATACTCTGGGAATGCGCTACTTTGATCAAACTCCGGCTGGATCGATAGTTTCAAGAGTAACTAATGATACTATGACATTGAGTAACTTTCTTACCGTTTTATCCAGTGTTGTAATGTCGTTTTTCTCAATTATTTCAGCCATGGTGGCAATGTTTTCTACAAATGTGATGGCTGGATTGATTGTGTTGGCTTTTCTGCCCTTACTCTTGGTAATAATATGGCAATATTCTAAAAGAAGTTCCAAACTTTACCGCAGTTATCGTGAAAGATTAAGTCGCATTAATACCAACCTGAATGAATCAATCGAAGGGGTTTCGTTAATTCAGCAATTTAAGCAGGAAAAGCGTATGACTAATCATTTTGAGGATGAAAATACAGCCTTAATGAAAACAAGATTCAATATGATTAATCTTAATTCACTTTTACTTTCCCCTTTGACTAGTCTACTGTATTCGCTTGCCCTCGCTTTAACTTTAATGTACTTTGGTTTTCCATTAAGGGAAACTTTTGTACCAGCTGGTGTTGTTTATGCATTTTCACAGTACATCTCACAGTTTTTTAATCCAATCGCTAATATGATGGATCAAATGACTTTCTTCCAGGACGGTATTGTTGCGGGTAAGAGAATTTTCCGGATTTTAGATAATACTGATTATGAACCTAAACAAAATGCTGAAAAAGGCCTGACAATAACACAAGGAAAAATTGAATTTAAGCACGTCAGTTTTTCATACGATGGTAAAAACGAAATTTTACATGATATTTCATTCACCGTTAATCCCGGTGAAACTCTCGGTATTGTAGGTCATACTGGCTCAGGCAAAAGTTCAATTATAAACGTGATGATGCGTTTTTATGAATTCTATCAGGGTGAAGTCTTAATTGATGGTGTAGATATTAAAAAGTATCCTAAAGCTGAATTGCGTAAAAAACTTGGCCTGGTATTGCAGGAGCCGTTCATGTTTTATGGGGATATAAATTCAAATATCCGTCTTTATAATAAAGATATTACGGATGAACAAATAAAAGAGGCTGCTGAAACTGTCCAAGCGGACGGCTTTATTGACAATCTTCCTGGTAAATATCATGCAAAAGTGGGTGAAGGAGGAAGTGAATTTAGCCAAGGACAAAGACAACTGATTTCATTTGCTCGTACATTAGTTACTGATCCTAAAATTTTAGTTTTAGATGAAGCTACAGCAAATGTTGATACTGAAACCGAAACACTTATTCAACAGGGCTTGAAACGGCTTCGTAAGGGTCGTACTACTCTTGCTATTGCGCACAGACTTTCAACTATTGTGGATGCAGATCAAATTATTGTATTAAATGACGGCAAAATCGTTGAAAGGGGTAATCACGAAGAGCTTCTTTCACAAAAGGGTTATTATTATGACTTGTATACATTACAGAACAGTCAAAAGTAAAAAGGTACTCGATTAAAAGCTTTGATAAAACCTCCAAATTATTTCAATTTGGAGGTTTTATTGTGTCTATTTTTAATAAAAGAAACCAAATTAAAAGCTTTTATTTTCTAGGATTAAAGAAGTGTAATTGAAACTTTTAATGGACTTTTAACTTGGAAAATATTTATATACGTTATAAATATATACACTATTGACAGCGTTTGCAGTATAGAGTAAATTAATTTATAAGCATAGGATACTATGCTTTTTAGTAAGAAGGGAATTATAATGGAATATCATAAAATCAATGAAACTGATTTGGAAAATTTAAGAAAATTTATCTCAGATCCAGAAAGATTTATTACTAATCCCACAAAGCACTGGGATCATGACCAATTTCGTACTGTGAGGGCAATGCCAGATTTGGTAATTCAACCGACAACTAATGAAGAAGTCATGAACGTTGTTAAATATGCAAGTGACCACTCAATACCTTTAGTTCCAAGAGGTAATTCCACCGGTTTAATGGGAGCTAACTTGACAGTTGATGGCGGAATTTCACTTGATATGATCAAGATGAATAAGATTTTAGAATACGATCCTGAAAACTTGACAATGACAGTTCAAGCAGGAATCAGGTTGAAGGACCTAGACGAGTTTTGTGCTGATAAGCCATTTGTTTATATGCCAGCACCTGCTATGCATTGGGCTACAATAGGAGGAAATGTTTCAACAAACGCCGGTGGTCTTAAGGCTATAAAGTACGGTGTAACGAGAGAGCATATTCGTGAGATCAAGGCTGTTTTGACAAATGGCAAGTTATATAAATTTGGCTCCAAAGCAGTTAAATCATCGTCAGGTTATTCGTTAAAAGATTTGTTTATCGGTGCTGAAGGTACTCTTGGGGTTATAACGGAAGTTACAATCCGGTTATATCCAAAACCTCACAAGTCAATAAATGCTATTATTCCATTTCCAACTCTAAATGATGCAATTAAATCCGTTCCGGCTATTTTAAGATCAGGTGTTGTGCCAACAACTGTTGAATTTATGGGACGTAAAGTGATTAAATTATGGGAATCATATGCTAAAGATGAATTTCCACTTAAAAAAGGTGATGGCTTCATTATGATTGGTATTGATGCCTTTACTGAAGATGAGTGGAAGGCTGAGCTGAAGGAAACTTTGGAAGTAGTAAAGCCGTTTAAAGCTGAAAAAGCTGTTGTCCTGGGTGCTGATTCCGAAGAAGCCAAGAAAATTTGGAAATGTCGTGAAGAATTGCTTTTAGCAATTCAAAATTCCACTCCAAAAATGGACGAAATTGATGTTTGTGTACCAATAAATCACATTCCTGTAGTTTTGGACCGCATCGAAGAACTTGAGCAAGAGCTGAATATTCGCATTCCAAACTTTGGTCACGCAGGCGATGGTAACCTGCATATCTACCTTTGCTCTGACAATATGACAGATGAAGAATATGTCAAGACTAGCAATAAGGTTATTTCTGAACTATATAAGACTGCTAAATCTCTTGATGGTAATATGTCAGGTGAACATGGTATTGGTTATGCTAGAGCAAATTACTTTGAAGACTTTTACGGCAAAGAATATACTGATTTATTGCGTGAAGTTAAAAAGCTATTTGACCCTAACTATGTCATCAACCCAGGAAAAATTTTTGAGCCTTAAAAATATTTTCTGTTTTTTACAAATAAAAAAAGCTGATAAATTTTGTTTTATCAGCTTTTTTGTATATGATAATTTTTTACTTGTTTAACATATATTTCCTTGTCATAGGTAAATTTTTACCAGATGGTCCTTTGGTGATGAGATATTGCACAACATCAATATTTCCCGATTCAAAGGAAGCAGCACAAGCCTGTAAATATAGATCCCACATTCGGGTAAAACGTTCGCCCATATTCTTTTGAATTTGATCTCGTTTGCTGTTGAAGTTATAATCCCAAATTTCCAAAGTTTTTTGATAATGTCTTCTTAGCATTTCGATGTCTGCAATTTGCATATTATTTGCAATAATATGGTCGATATTTTCGGCTAAACCAGGTATATAACCACCTGGGAAAATGTACTTATTAAGCCAAGCATTTTTAGCACCACCCTGTTGACGAGTTATACCGTGAATCAAAGCGACTCCGTCCTTCTTTAAGTATTTTGCAACATCTCCGAAGTATTGGCCTAAGTTTTCTTTACCAACATGTTCAAACATGCCGACAGAAGTTACGTAGTCCCACTGTTGATTGCCTAATTCCCGATAGTCCTCTAATTTAACTTCAGCAACATCCTGTAAGTTTTGATCATAGATTTTCTTTTGCACTAACTTATATTGTTCTTCACTCAGGGTTACACCGGTCACCTTTAGGCCGTATTCTTTTGCAGCTAGCAGCATGAGCGTTCCCCAACCACAACCAATATCAAGTAAAGTTTTGCCTTTTTCTGGATTTAATTTATTTAAAATATGATGTATTTTTGCCAACTGCGCAGTTTCAAGGTCATCATTTTCATTTTCGAAATAAGCACAGGAATAAGTTAAAGTAGGATCGAGCCATAATTTGTAAAAGTCATTACCGATATCATAATGACGTTGAACATCTTTTTCGCTTTGTTCTTCTGTATGCTTTTCTTTTGGTAAAAATTTACGGAATTTACTGGAGCGCAAAAAGCTTCCAGCACTTTCATAAGCTCCGCAAATTAATTTTTGCAAACTCCCTTTAATTTCAATTTTTTTATCCATATATGCTTCTCCAAGAGCTAAAGAAGCATTTTTAGAAATAGCGCTGGTTGGGATCTTTTCGTTAAAAATAATCTCAATATTCGGAGTACCGTTTCCATATATTTCGCTTTTACCGTCCCAGTAAGTTACTTTAACAGGGAACGGAAAAGACTTACTTAACATTGTTCTGTAAAAAGTTTTTTCTAACAATTTTCAAAATCCTCCGTCTGACATTTTCACACTAATATTCTAACACCGGAATAAAATAATTTTTATGTAAAACTATCTCTTTTTATTGAGGATGGTAATGAAAATTTGGATTCTGTTCGTAATCAATTTTATCCCAGGCCTTTTTTAATTTGTTATCGATCTGTGCTTCATTTTCATGTGTAAGCTTAGTTTTACGATCAACCATGAATGGTTCGCCAAAACAAACTTCCAAAGGTTGCCGTTTTAGCAATCCGGTAAAGGTTAGGGGACCTTGATAAACGACGGGGACTATGGGCTTATTCGACAGCTTGGCAATAGCAATAGTGCCACCTTTCATTTCAGCTGAATGTCTGGTACCGGAGGGGAAAATAATTAGTGAATAGTTCCCATTTTTCAAACCTTTAATTGGTGTTTTTAAAGCTGAAGGTCCAGGATGTTTCCGATCAACAGGAAAAGCATGTGCGTGCTTTAAGATAAAGCGCAATATAGGATTTTTGAATAATTCTATCTTAGCCATAAACATAAATTCTTTGGGACTAGCGGCAAGTGCAAACAATATTGGTTCCCACCATGTTCTGTGCGGTGCTGCTAAAATATAGTTGCCTTCTGGTATTCTTTCTTTATGATTAACGTGTAGATGTCCGTTTAATAGCCAAACTATAAAGCGAGCTACGGGACGAATAAAATGATAAAACATAATTTCCTCCAATTGATGTAGAATATTATAACAAAGCTGAGGAAGAGGACAAATTTTTATGGCAAAATTATTGAAAAATGAACGCATTGATTATATGTATAGTGATGATTTACGAATTATTCAAAATAAAACCTCTTTTAGTTTTTCTTTAGATACGCTGTTATTAGCGGCAGCCGCAAAAAATGCTATCAAAGACAGTTCTAAAGTAGCTGATTTATGTGCCGGTAATTGTGCAGCCACAATGTATATGGCTTATTTTAATCGTGCCAAATATGATGCAATTGAAATTCAAAAAGAAGTGGCATCACAGGCCAGACGATCTATTGCATTAAACCATATGGAAAATAGGATTCAAGTTTTTCAAAAAAATGTTAAGGCTGCCCCCAAATTTTTAAGAAAAGATTCTTATGATGTTATTGTCGTAAATCCACCGTATTTTAAAGTGGCGCCAAACCATAAAGTTAATCCCGATCCAGCAAAAGCCATTGCTAGACACGAGATCTTAATTAATCTTGAAGAAATAATTGCTGTGGCGAGCGGCCTGCTTAAGATGAAGGGAAAAATGTTTATGGTTCATAGGCCTGAGCGGTTAAACGAAATTGCTTATTTTTGTCTTCAGCATGATTTGAGTATAAAAGTGATCCAGCCATACGTTTCTCACCGTGGAGAAGACTGCAATTTGATAATTATTGAAGCAGTTAAGCATACTGGTAGCGACGGATTAGTGTTAAAAGATGCAATCGAGGTACACGATCAAAAAGGCAATTATCTTCCTGCTGTTCAGTGTATCATTCGTGAGACTGAACAAGATAAGGTCAAAAGGAAAAAATTAAAAAAATACTTTTTTTATGTTTTGTTGTGTAGTGATGGCAGCTTTTATGGGGGCTTTACGGACGATCTATTAAAAAGATTAGAGGCTCATAACAACGGTAAGGGTGCTAAATATACTAAATCACGCAGACCAGTAAAATTAATTTATCATGAAGAATTTCAAGATAAAAATTTGGCACTTAAGAGAGAATACTGGTTTAAACACCATAACAGGTTATGGAAAGAAAAATTTTTAAAAGAGCATAAAGTTAACTTTTAGCCTTGCATCTTCAGCAATAATCTAGTATTATTTTAACGTATGCGTTTTAGCATATATGTAGAAAACATCAAGGGCGATCAGTATTTTGGTGCCACACAATGGTGAAATACTGAAATGACCGCTTGAGAGGATTAAAACCGTAGGAGGAATTTAATATGTCAGTAGTTTCAATGAAACAATTGCTTGAAGCTGGTGTCCATTTTGGTCACCAAACCAGAAGATGGGATCCTAAGATGGCTCCTTATATCTTCACCCAAAGAAATGGTATTTACATCATTGATTTGCAAAAAACCATCAAAATGTTGGATGATGCTTATGCCTTTGTTAGAGCCGTTGCTCAAAATGGCGGAGTTATTCTTTTTGTTGGTACTAAGAAGCAAGCACAGGATTCAATTGCTGAGGAAGCTACTCGTGCTGGTCAATACTACGTTAACCAACGTTGGTTAGGTGGTACCTTGACTAACTGGAAGACTATCCAAAGCCGAGTACAAAGATTAAAAGATTTGAAGAAGATGTCAGAAGATGGCACATTTGATGTGTTGCCAAAGAAGGAAGCCTCTCTTTTGACTAAAGAAAAGGATAAATTGGAAAGATTCTTAGGTGGTATTGAAGATATGCCTAGAATTCCTGACGTTTTATTCGTAGTTGATCCTAAGAAAGAAAAGATTGCTGTTCACGAAGCTAACATTCTTGGTATCCCTGTTGTTGCTATGGTTGACACTAACACTGATCCAGATCCAGTTGATGTAGTCATACCGGCAAATGATGACGCTATCCGTGCAATTCGTTTAATTACTGGTGCTATGGCTGACGCTGTTATTGAAGGTAAACAAGGTCAAGATGACGATAATGCCGAGGCTGAAATGGCTAAGGGTGCAGAAGAAAAGCATGCTGATACTGAAAATGATGCAGAAAAAGCAGTAGAAGCTGAAGAAACTTCTGACTCAGATGAAGACTAGTTTTTAATTATTAATAAGTTTTTATTTGGAAGGGAAAATAATGGCAAATATTACTGCTAAACAAGTAAAAGAACTACGTGACCGCACCGGTGCCGGCATGATGGATTCCAAGAAGGCTTTGGTTAAAGCTGATGGTGATATTGAAAAAGCAATTGACATTTTAAGAGAAAATGGCGTTGCTAAAGCTGCGAAGAAGAGTGGTCGTATCGCAGCCGAAGGTCTTGCTGAATATGCTTTTGATGGCAACAATGCAGTTGTGGTTGAAGTCAACTCAGAAACTGACTTTGTTTCATCTAATGATAAATTCATTAAGTTGGTAGACGATGTTACCAAAGCTATTTTGGCAGCGAAACCAGCAAATGTTGACGAGGCATTGAAAGCTCCGCTAGGTGATTCAACAATTGGTGATGCTATCACTAATTTAACAGCAGTTATTGGTGAAAAAATCACTTTAAGAAGATTTGATTTAATTACTAAAAATGATGATGAAGTCTTTGGTGCTTACAAGCATAATGGTGGTGCAATTGTTGCGGTTGTTACCTTAAAAGGAAACAGTGAAGAAGCAGCTAAGAACATTGCCATGCACGTTGCCGCAATTAATCCAGAATACTTGAACAAAGATTCTGTACCAAAGGCTGACTTTGATCGTCAAAAAGAAGTTTTCACTAAGGAAACTGAAAATGAAGGCAAGCCTGCTAAGATTATTCCTAAGATTGTTGAAGGTAGAGTAAACAAGTATCTTAGTGAAATTTGTTTAGTAGATCAACCTTATGTTAAAGATGGCGACATGACTGTAGCTGAATATGCTAAATCAGAAGGCTGCGAAGTTGTTGGCTACAAGCGCTATGAAGTTGGCGAAGGTATTGAAAAGAAACAAGAAGACTTTGCTGCTGAAGTAAAAGAACAAATGAAATAGATATTTTTGAAAAATTATCTGATGAAAAGCTCTCATCTCTATTGATGAGAGCTTTTTGTATTCAGTTGAACGCTCATTTTAAGGTAACAAAAATCTTAATCAAGACTAAATGGTAAGAAAAAACAAGATAACGTATAAAATAAACAGCTATCTCAACAAAAAAACTTAAATTTTCTTTTATTTTTAAAAGCAATTTACATTTATTGCGGAATTTCTTTTAGAATTAGTGTAGTATTTATTAAAGGACAAAATTTTGTTTATAACTAGATTTATTTAAAACGAGGTGATATTTATGGGTTTCTGGGTTATGATTCTTTCTCTAATTTTTGGAGCAATGTTAATATATTTCAGCTTTGCTAGTCGGTTTTCTAAAACAATAAAGTATATTGCTTTTTTAGCAGGATTTTTACTGTTAGCTGGAGCCATTTTTATAGCTACACCAGACGGAGCGGACTTTATAATGAAAATCACATAGGAAAGTGAAATGTATTTAAGTGCTAGAGCTTTTATAAAAATTGGCACTGTATCTTGTTGCACTGGCAGCAAGATACTTTTTTTATAAAAATTGTGACTTTTATCACTTATGATCTTGACGATGAAGTTACTTCATCAATTAAAATAAATTTGTAAAAGATATTTAATAAGGAGATTTAAAGATGACTAAGAAATCATTTGTAGGTAAAGGCCAGGGATTTAAGAGTCAGATAGTTTTAAAAGGAGAATTTGCTGACAATAAATTAAGTGAAATACAGTTAATTTCAAGTAATGAAAGCCAAGATATTGGCGAAAAGGCTTTACCCAAATTAATTACTGCAGCTAATAAAAATAAGAGTTTTCAAGTAGATGCTGTTTCTGGTGCTTCCAGAACCTCTAAGGGTTTTAACGAAGCTCTAAAAGATATTGAGAATCAGTTAAATGGTGTAGAAGTCGGAACAGAAACTACTGTAAAAGATGGTAATTATACAGTTGAAGTAAAGTCTTTTAAAGAAAACCAGGGACTGCCTGGTACTGGCAGGGCTTTGATGAATGTCACATTTAAAGATAATAAAATAACAAATATTGTTGTGCCAGAATATACTGATACGCCAGTAATTGGCGGAATGGCATTTGATTTGTTAAAAAATAAAATAATAGAAAATCAGTCTACTGCTGTTGATGTGATCACTAGTGCAACAGTTTCTTCAAATGCATACATTTCTGGTGTTGCAAAAGCAATTTCAAAAGCAGAGGGTAACCCACAATCTTTTGCAAATCGCAAAATTCACAAACCTGCTCCTAAGCATAAGGAAATACATACAGATGTTATAGCTATTGGAGCAGGTTTAACTGGGTTTAGTGCTGCAATTGAAGCAGCAGACGAAGGTGCTAAAGTAATCCTTCTAGAAGCAGGACAAACTTATAGCAGTTCTACTACCCGTGCACAAGGATTTGTCATGGGTGCTGATACGGATGAACAAAAGAGAAGGGGGATTAAGGACTCAGCCGATGACTTTTATAATGATTTAATGACTGTTTATGGTGATGAGCCAAATATTGAACCCAAATTGTTACGCAAGCTAGCTAATGAGTCTGCAGATTATATTTCATTTTTAGAAAATCAGGGAATAAAATGGGATAAAGTGGTTAATATAGCTCCTAAAAAGCCAAGATTAACAAAACGCGCTCACACTATTAAAGGTATGGGAACCACTTTAATTCATGCTCTGGTTGATTCAGCCAAAGCAAAAGGTGTAGATCTGCGATTGGGAATAAAAGTAGATGAGCTAATCGTGGAAGATGGAAAAGTTAAAGGTGTTAAAGCAACTACTGTAGATGGTGATAAACTGTCGATCTATGCGTCAGCGGTAATAGTTGGAACAGGTTCTTATACCGCAAATATGGCAAAAATTAAGGAACTTAATCCTAAAATGACCAATATAGAGGTAATAGTTGGCAATGGCGATGGATCAGCTTTGAACTTTTTCAAGCAGGTTAATGCCAAAATAATAAATGTTCCTTATTTGCAATTTATGTATTACTTTTACGGTGTCTCTTTTGGCGATAAATTCCCAGAGGCAATTCCTGAATCTCCTACTTTACCAAACTATGATGTCTTATGTGTTGATGGTGGCGGTCACAGACTGGTTTCTGAAGATGATTTCACATTTGAGTTTACTAAAAGATGCTGGCGTAATGGTTATGATGAAGGCTATGCCGTTTATGGGCAGAAAACGGCAGAAAAGTATCCAGTTATGACGGAATTGGGCCTAACCAAAAAGACAATTCATGGTAAAAACTTTGGTTATAAAGAAGATAATCTTGAAAAATTGGCAAAGGATGTTGGAATTAATCCTGATAACCTCAAAGAAACAGTTTCGCGGTACAATATACTCTGTGAAAAAGGAAAAGATGAGGACTTCCACAAAAACAGTAAAAATATGATCAAAATAACTGCGCCATTTTACATTTTAAGAATGCCACAAATTTGTACTGATGGTTATACTGGAGCAAAAATTAATGAAAACGGTCAGGTTCTTGACAGTACTGAAAAGCCCGTTCCAGGATTATACGCAGCCGGTTCATGTGCTGACAGTGGAGTAATGGGAATCGATTACTTTGGAGATGGTATGTCATTACTAAATTGTGGAGTATTTGGACGCGCTGCAGCTAAAGATGCCGTTTCTAAATTGAATGAAAACTAGTTAAAAAAATTTAAAAGACTTTGACAAAATATATTAAAGTCTTTTTTTCTGCTTTAATATAGCTATAAGCATGCAAAGGAAGTAGAAAAATGATAGATCATAAAGCGTATCCCTATGTTTATACTTCTTCACAGTTGGGAAAGTATTTTGGAATTTCCATTAAAGGCATAGAATATTATGAGAGAAAAAAATTAATCAACCCTAAAAGAGTAGGCAATAATAATCAGAGACAGTTTAATTTAAATGATACATATCGAATTTTCATGGCTAGGTATCTTAGTCAGTCGGGTTTAACTCTTAATGACACATTGGATGTCTTAAATGCTCCCAAAGAACATATTGCTTTAGAGTTTTTAATAAAAAATTTGCATGATTCTGAAAAAGAATTTGACCGTATTAAAGCCTCCATAGAAGTAATGACTCATAACATAAAACTTTTACAAAAAGTTTTGAACTATCAGCGTTTTTTTGAAATAACAAAATCACCAACATTAAAAACATTGTTTTTACGAGAAATGGACGGTCCTCATAAAAGTAATCAAGAACAAACAGATGAATATCGCACTTGGAATGAGTTAATGCCGATAACGAATGGCTCAATCCGTTATAGAAAAAAGGATATTTTGAATAAAACATCAAAAATTGAACCAGAAATTGAAATGATTATCAGCGAAAAATATTTTAAAGCTTTTGGTTTAAAAAATAGTAATCGTGTTAATACTATCCCTTCCAAAACTTGCTTGCATACAGTTGTAGTGGGTAATGCTCAAAATATTGATAATAAGGGGTGGTTAAATTCTATAAGATCTTATTTAAAAGAAAATAATTATCTTTTAAACGGTGATATCATAACTTCCTTGCTTTTGGTTTTAGATAATTCGCAGAAACACATCAGATATGATGAGGCCTGGATACCAATCAAAAGTAAGTGGTGAAAATAGTAACATAGGAGGAAATTTATGAAGTTTTGGATTATGGTTTTAGGTCTTGCCTTTGGAGCAATATTAATTTATCTTAGCTTTGCTGGTCGGTTTTCTAAAACAACAAAATATATTGCTTTTTTGGTCGGTTTCTTATTAATAGCTGGAGCTATTTTCTTGTCTACTCCAGACGGAGCCGAATTTGTAATGAAAATCACCTGATTTATCATGAAATCGCTTGCAAAATATTAGCAGTCCGTGTATACTTTAAAACTGCACTGCTAATTTACAGCGCAGTATTTTAGTTTTTAATGGAGGCGTGAAAATGGAATTTACTGAGCAAGATTTTGAAAATCGTAAAAATTTTGTCAAAGGTATGTTTTCTTTGGGCGGATTAAGTGAATGTGGCAAATCAGCTGCTGGAATCTATTTTGACAGCATTGGTATCAAACGAATGAAGATTATTGCAATAGAAAAAGAAATGATGATAGAACGTAATTATCAGTTCACTGGACATCCATCAGAACAAGATTTTACCAATCTTTATGCCAAAGACACTGAAAAAGTGTTTAAAGAGTTTTTATATCGTTTAATAGGTAAAATGCAAGAAGAAAATATTCATTATGCATCAATAGAAAGCCTCTACCGTTCGGAATTAGGTGTCTATCTTAAAAACGAACTGGGTCCTAAAATGATGAACATTTACGTTGAAGCGCCTCTTGAAGTTCGCGCACAAAGAGAATATAAAAAGCAAACAATTGATAACGGCGAGAATTTTACTTTTGATGAAATAGTAGAACGGACCAAAAATAAGGATCAGTTCAAAATCAAGCATGGGGCACTAAAAGTAAAGGACATAGCAGATATTATTGTTAACAATGATTCTTTTGTAGAAAATGAAAAGCAGTACTTAAATATTATGGCAGGCATTGCTTCTATAGTAAAAAAGTAAAAAAATAAAGCACTTTGACTCTTTTTAGTGTCAAGGTGCTTTTTGGTTAGAAATATTTATTATTTTAGACTAAACCCGCTTAAGAACTTTTTTGCTTTTGACCACCAAATATGAAGAAAATATGCTGAAGTGAAGGATAATGTCCATGTCAGTACCCACATGCCAAAAAAGGTTAGAAATGGGTGATAAACAGCATGATAACTCATATTTAAGCCACGCCACAGCAGTTGATCCCAAAACACATTTGATAAATATGCTCTATAGGCATAGGTTGCTAAAAAGTGAAAAATTTTTAAACATTTCTCCGATTTGTGCCTGATATTAAATAGACATAGTGCAGCTACCAAAGCAATTACAGCCAAGCAATAAAATGTCATTGATGGTTTATAATAAGGCGCATTTGCAAAAAGAACCGGATGGCCAAAGCCATGTAATTCAAAATTAGTCCAGAAAAAGCATGCAGCAAAAACAACTAAAATTAGCCACCAAAACTTATATAGAAATGTGTTAACGTAATCCCTAAATTGCCACGCCAATACACCAAAAACACCGTAAATCACAAACGAAATGAAAATACGATCCAGCAGATACCAGCTTTTTTCGTGTGGCCCATGAAAAACGTAAAAGTCATAAAACCACAGCCAGAAAAAATACAAAACAAACGTAATACCGGCAACTGATAAACCCCGTTTTACGTTGTTAGCAACATAACGACTGATTCCCCAGAAAATTGGCATCAAAATTATAAATTGTAACATCATGGTGTTATACCATAGATGAGGAGCAGCGTTACCGTTGACAAATTGCCAGCAAAATGTACCAAAATTATTGAACTTTCTTATTTGCTGAAGCCAGGGCATTCCCAACAAGTAGATCAAAGTCCACCAGATTGTAGGAACAAACAAATTTGACCAGTTTGCTCGTAAATGTTTTTGATATGAAAAATTGCCTGCTATATCGTTAGTACGAATAGTTGTATACAAAATGCCAAAGATAAATGCTGGAGCAGTGTACTTAACCAAATTATACATAACGCCAAAAATATCTTGCGTATTATATGGTTGTCCCACTCCCATAATTAAGGACATTATTGGTTGAGACATAACGGCGCTGCAAGCAAAAACCTTCAGGTAATCACCTATGTCAGCTAATTTACATGATTCTGATGAATACGCTTTCATTTTCTAATTTAAAAATTCCTTTTCTTTTAGGATAAATTGCTAAAACCATCATAGAGATTGTAATAATTTTTATTATAAAGTTCAAAAATATAATGGCAAATTACCTGATAAATTAACGAAAATTGCAAATTTCGAAAATAAAATTTTCATCCTTCGGCTATTTAAACTTTTTGCGATATTTTAAAGGCGATAGACCCTTAAAACGTTTAAAGGTAGTCGAAAACAAGCTTGTACTGCTAAACCCAGCATCATACGCGATTTCTTCTACTTTTTTATTAGTAAAAATCAGTTCGTGAACAGCCAAATTTACCTTTTCTTGGTTCATATAAGTTACTAAGGAAGAATTTTTTTCTTTTTTAAAAAGATGTTGTAAATATGAGGTACTGACATTTAGTTCTGCGGCAATTTCACTGATATTTTTGATAGAAGTTAAGTTAGAAAAAATGTATTCTTGTGCACGATAAACTATGGAAGTTATGTTATTCCTCTTTACTCTGTTAACTCGAGCTACAAAGATTTCACCAATTGCTCTTGAGTATTCATAGTAGTTAGATATAACGGTATCTTTTTCAATTTGTTTTATTATTTCGTCGCTGAGCCCAAATGCTTCAGATACGGGAACACCACCTTTAACTGCTGCTCTAGTACATAAGGTAGTTGCAGCAATTGCCATATCCTTGGAATTTCTGAGCTTGTTGTCTCCAAATGTGCCTAAATTACCATACTTAACGAATTTTTTGAAGTTATCATTATATTCATCTAAGTTACCTTTACTAACTGATTTCATTAATTCAGTTTCTATAAGATATCCTTTGTAAGAAGCTTTTTTCTTATTATCCAGTGAAATATTTTCTCCTAGGGGAAAAGTCTCACTGGATTTTGTAATTATTGGCCAATTATTAAAGATCATGAAATAAAGACATTTCATGGTTTGTGAAAATTTATTCCACCCTAATAGTGGAGCTAGGCGATCATAATTTTTGTTATTAGCAATTGTAAAATTTAAGTTTAAGCCAATAATTTTTAAATCTTTTATGTTAAAAAAGCCCATGGCGCATTGATTATTAAACAATATTAAATTTAATTTATTGCTTGTATTATCTGATTCTTTTAATAAACTCAGTGGAAAGTTTGGAGCTAAAGGAGATGTGTACTTTCTTATTTGATCATATTGATTTTTAAAAACATATAAGTTCAAGTCTGTAGCACGATGAAAGTTATTTAAAATTTCCTCAAGATATTTATCTATCATAAAATATTTCCTTTTGCAGCAGAAAACATAAAAAATAAACAGAAAACATAAAAAAAGTTATTAAGATTATACCATAATTTGTTTGTAAGCGATATCAGAAAGGGGAGATATTTATGAAGCTTACAACTATAGAAGTAAATCATATGATTAAACCACTAGGTTTTGATTTTAATAACTCTTTGCATATAGTTGGCTTTTTAGATCAAGGTACTGACCAAAAATTAGAAAGGAAATTGGTGATTAAAAATAATGATAAAAAGATTTATCAAACCAACTGGGAGGCGGCTAACGACTTAATATATGATATTTCGTTAATTTTAAAGCCAAGAACCAAATATTATGTAATTATGTCTGTTAAAAATAAAGAAAAAATTGTAAACAAAGAAACTTGGTTTGAAACGGCATTTATCAATGAAAATTTAAAAGGAAACTGGATTGGAACCAACTTTCATAAACTTCATTCAGTGATATTTAGCAAAAAGTTTTCAGTTGAGAAGGCAAATAATGCTAGGCTCTACATTTCTGCTTTGGGACTATATGAGGTATACATAGACAATAAAAAAGTAGGTGATGAATATTTAACCCCCGGTTTTACAAATTATTTTCGTAATATTCAAATTCAAACATATGATGTAACTGACTTTTTAAGTAGCGGCAATCATGTTATCTCAATTTTAGTTGGGGATGGCTGGTATAAAGGTAAACTGGGCCTAAAAACTCATGGTGGACAACCAAATAACTATGGTGCAGATCTTTTTGCTATTGCTGATTTGATAATTACTAATAAAAATGGTGAACAAATAGTTACCACAGATGAAAGTTGGAAAGTAATTAAATCACCTGTTACTGATTCGGGAATATATTATGGTGAAGATTACGATGATACTATTTCACCAAAAGTTTTAGAGTCTGCGCACTTAAGCCAAAAAACTAAAGGCGTCTTAAATGACAGGTTAAGTTTACCAGTCAAAAAGCATGAAGTATTCAAAGTTAAAAAAATTATTCATACACCAAATAATTCTACAGTTTTAGATTTTGGTCAAAACATTGCTGGTTGGGTTGAATTTAAAAATAATTTGCCTCAAGGACAGAAAGTAACGTTAGAATATGGTGAAATTTTGCAAGATGAAGAATTCTATAGAGATAATCTTCGCTCAGCTAGGGCAAAATTCACCTACAAAAGTAATGGTAAATCAAAGTGGGTCAGGCCACACTTTACTTATTTTGGTTTTAGATATGTAAAATTGGATAATTTTGCTAAAGAAATTAATCCTGACGATTTTAAAGCTTTTGCCTTGTATTCTAACATGGAGGAAACAGGCAATATAAAAACTGATAATAAAAAAGTAAATAGACTTTTTGAAAATATTAAATGGGGGCAAAAATCAAATTTTATAGATATACCAACTGATTGCCCTCAGCGTGATGAGCGCTTGGGATGGACAGGAGATGCTGCTATTTTTGCCGAAACAGCTAGTTATAATATGGAAACTTACGCATTTTTTAAAAAATTTGCTAAAGATATAGCGATTGAACAAGATGAACAGGAGGGAAAAGTTCCACTTTATGTGCCAAAAGTTGATACAGATGACGGCGGCAAAGCTGTATGGAGTGATGCAGCGACTATCATCCCCTGGATTTCATATCAAAGAAGTCAAGACAAATCAATCTTAAAACAAAATTTTTCGCAAATGAAATCCTGGGTAGACTGGATTCACAAGAGGGCCAAAAAAGCTGGTAATGAGTTCTTGTGGTTAGGTGACGATCAACTAGGCGATTGGCTAGCATTAGACACAGAAGATATTCTGAAACTCAAGGGTAAAACTGCAGATGATTTGATTGCTAGTGCATTTTATTACTATTCTTCTTTTATTGTGAAAAATGCAGCTAAAGTGCTTTATTTTAAAAAAGAAGAAGAGAAATATGGTCAACTAGCAAATTCAATCAAGATGGCCTTTATCAAGCACTTTTATACAGGAGATGGACTTACAGTTGCGGATACACAAACGGGTTTAGCTCTTTGCTTAAAGTTCCATTTGTACCCTGAAAATGCCAAACAGAAGGTCATTGATCTATTGGTTGAGAAAATAGAAAAAAAGCAAAATCATTTAGATACTGGTTTTGTGGGAACGCCAATTTTATTGCCAGCCTTATCTGAAAACAATCAGAAAAATCTGGCTTTAAGAATATTTTTGCAAACAGATTACCCAAGTTGGTTATTTGAAGTTGAACACGGAGCCACAACAATTTGGGAACGATGGAATTCTCTTGATGATCAAGGCAAAATTGCTGAAAATGGTATGAATTCATTAAATCACTATTCTAATGGTTCAGTAATGGCGTGGGCATATGAATACCTACTTGGACTAAAACAATCTGGAAGCAATGTTGAGTTTGGTCCAGCAATATCAACAAAATTCCACACGGTATCTGGTCAGATAAAGCTTCCAACTGGATTGGTAAAAGTAAATTGGAAAATTAAAGATGCATTTCATGTTGCTTTTAACGTTCATATTCCATATGGCAGTAAAATGATGCTGAAATTTTCAAATGTTAAAGAGCTTATAGTAAATGATAAACATGGTCAATACACTTTGCCATCTGGAGAATATCATATCTATTTAACTCTTAAGAAGCCTATCGTTGAGATTTTTGATGTACACACACCTATTAGTGAATTTTTAGATAATAAGAATTTAACTAGCAAAATAAGTAAATTGGTACCTTTTTGGGATTTCTTGACATTGCCAGGAAATATGAAAAACTTTGCGAAATATTCCCTTTATCAATTAAGTAAAGAGATGAAAGGTATTGGGTTTAAACCATTCAATGAACAAGAAGTTAAAAGAATTAATGACTTATTTAAACAAACAGCGATCTTAGGAGTCAAAAATGAATAAAAAGAATTTCGGATTAAAATTAGCAATACTATTGTTAAATATTTTTGTTGTTTCATCGGGTGCAACGGCTGCAACTATACCCTTAATGATAAAAACTTTTTCAAATGTTAACCCCACTCTTGTTGAATTAACCATGACGGTTTCATCACTTGGAATAATTATTTTCACACCTATCAGTAATATTTTAGCTGATAAAATCGGGATTAAGAGCACGATAATTTCAGGCTTATTTATAATTTTTCTTAGTGGCATAATACCTGCACTTAGTAACAATTTCGGTTTGATTTTTACGTCAAGAATTGGTATCGGAATTGGAACAGGACTATTAGCTTCGTATTCTCAATCTTTAATCATTTCTCTTTTCAGCGGCACAGAACAGCAGCGACTTCTTGGCTGGTCAAGTGTAGTTCAAGGATTAGGTATGTTTTTAATGACTTTTTTGGCAGGGGTGCTGCTAAATTATGGTTGGCACATGGCCTATTGGGTTAATGCAGTTGCTTTGCCAGTCTTACTCATGTTTTTTGCTTATATACCTAAGAACTTAAGAATTGATCAAGAGAACAATAAATCTGAAAAACCTGAAAATAATAGTCGAAAAATAAATGGAAAAATTTGGCTTTTAGCACTCTTCATATTCTTATTTAATTCTATCTTTGCTTTTGTTTCAATTAAGTTTGCAACTCTGGTAATTGAAAAAGGATATGGCACAGCTCAAGATGCAAGTACATTATTGGGAATAATGTCTTTTGCAATGGCAGCAGGTGGATTTATCTACATGGCTTTACCGCAAACTATTAAAAACTTTTCTTTGTCTATCTCCATCGGATGCGGTCTATTAGCATTTTTTATATTTAGTGTTTCTAATTCCTTATTGGTTAGTAGTATAGGTGTAATACTGGTAGGGATTTCAGTTTCAATGACAATGGTTTCAACAATGTCAAGTGTAGGTGCGTTTACTTCACCATCGCAAGTCCCATTTTCTACTTCAGTTGTCATGACTATTGCTAATATCGGTACACTAATTGCTCCATATACCGCCCAAGTCTTTGGGGCACTATTTAAAAATAACAGTGCTGAATTTACTTTCATTTGTGGAACTGTAATTTTTGGATTATTGTTAATATTTGTACTATGGATTGGCTTTAACTATAAAAAACTAGTTTATCATTCAAATAAATAGGGAGTAAAAATGATTAGTGAACAAGCAAAAAAGGCGATTGATTTCTCTAGAAATAATATTAAGCCTAGTCAAAATGAACCACTGACGCCAGAAGTCGTAAAAGCTGCAAGAGCAAATGCAGATCTTGGGAATCAATACAAAATACCTAAAGATGTAAAAGTTAAGAAAGTTAATAAAGAATTCGTAAAAGGTGAGTTTTATTTAATTCAAAATGCGCAAAACAAAAATAATGTTATTATGTTTCTTCATGGTGGTGCCTATGCTACAGGAACAGTTTTTTCAAGAAGAAAACTTGCAATAAGTTTGGGTAAAAGCAGTAAAACAGATGTTTTTTCAGTAGATTACCGACAGTATCCAGAAGGAAAACATCCAGATGCTCAAATAGATGTCTACAATGCCTATATTTACTTAAAAGATAAATATGATAAAATTTTGTTGTTTGGTGAGTCAGCAGGAGCTACACTAGCTCTTACACTTACTATTCAATTGCGAAATGAACATAAAAATTTACCTGAAAAAATTTCAGTATTTTCTCCGATTATTAGTCAGCTTAATATTTTTCCATCTGAATATTATAGAAATGAACGAGATCCTATGCTCATTGGGGCAACTGCTCCCGTTCCATACTTTGATAATCCCGAAAAGAAAGATCCCTTAATCTCACCAATATATGACGACTTCCATGACTTTCCTCCAATTTTAATTAATTGTGGCAGTGAGGAAGTAAAATACGATAATTCAGCAATACTAAATTTTTTGTGTCAAAAAGCTGGAGTTGATGTACAGTGGCATGTTTGGCAAGATCTTTTTCATGTTTTTGTTTTATTTGATTGTCCAGAAACCAAATTAGCAATAAAGCAAATAGGTGATTTTTTTAATTCGCATGTCAAATAGTTGTTTAAGGTGAATATTTGAGATAATGTATTAAAGTCGTTTGCAGTGATTGTTGTGATTTATATGGAAGAGATTTATGAAAAATTATTTGAGCATTGATATTGGTGGAACTGAAATTAAATTTGCTAAATTAGATTCTGCTGGAAATATAATTGAAAAAGATAAAATTGCTACTGATCAAGATAAAGCAAAGTTTTTAGAAAATATTGACCAGATTGTTAACCGCTATATTTCAGATATCAAGGGCATCGGCTTTTGTGCTCCTGGTAAAATTGAAAATACTAAAATAAGATTTGGCGGGGCCTTACCATTTTTAGATGGCATTGACTTTGCCGAAATATATGGTAAAAAGTATCACATAGCGGTTGCTGTTATTAATGATGGTAAAGCCAGTGTTCTAGCTGAAAACTGGTTGGGGAGTCTAAAAGGTGAACAAAATTGTGCCGCTATTACTTTGGGAACAGGAGTTGGCGGTGGCATAATTATTGATGGTCACTTATTAAGAGGAACACATTATCAGGCTGGTGAATTAAGTTTTATGATTAATGATTTGTCTCACCCAGATAATATGCAGGGCTCTTTGGGTAACATTGGCTCTGCCGTCAATTTTATTAAAAAGATAAACCACAAACTTAATTATCCTAAAGAAAATGATGGACTTCATGCTTTTGAGGCAATTAAGGAGAAGTCACCTGACGCGGTAAATATCTTTCAGAACTATTGTCTTACAATAGCTGGTTTAATTCTCAATATCCAAACCGTAGTAGATGTTGAAAAAATTGCTATTGGTGGTGGTATCAGTGCCCAACCAATTTTAATAAGTGGTATTAACAAAGAATATGACAAATTGGTACAGGAAAAGAACCCTATTATAGGAAATACTTTAACTAAGCCTGCCATTGTTTCTGCTCATTTTAGGAACGATTCAAATTTGTATGGGTCACTTTACAATTTATTGCTGCAAATTAATAGGGAAAATAAATATTAATTATATTTTGAAAATCTCGAAGTAGATAACTTTGAGATTTTTTGCTTTTCCCGTTAATTTTTAGTTCAAAGAATTTTTTTAAGAAATCCCTCTCTTTTATTTCTAAGTCCACATTTGCGCTTTTTATATGGTAGAATAACTAAAGTTAATAGAGGAGGCTGTCATGACTAAAGTTAAGTATAAGCGTATAGTTTTAAAAATTTCTGGTGAAGCTCTTGCTGGTGCTGAAGGAACTGGAATAAATCCCACGGTCATTAGTCATTTAGCAAAAGAAATCAAATCAGTTCATGAACTCGGTGTTGATATTGGTATTGTCGTTGGTGGCGGTAACATGTGGCGAGGTGAAACTGGTGCAAAACTAGGAATGGAGCGTTCACAAGCTGATTATATGGGTATGCTTGCTACTATAATGAATGGTTTAGCTCTTCAAGATGGCTTGGAACATGTAGGCGTACCTACTAGATTGCAAACATCGATTGAAATGAGACAAATAGCAGAACCATATATTAGAAGAAAAGCAATTCGTCATTTAGAAAAAGGGCGAGTAGTAATTATGGGTGGTGGCACTGGTAATCCTTACTTTTCGACTGATACCACTGCCGCACTAAGAGCCGCTGAAATAGGCGCGGATGTCATTCTGATGGCTAAAAATGGAGTTGACGGAGTTTACTCTGCTGATCCGAAAGTTGATCCCAATGCCAAAAAATATAGTGCACTTTCTCAGTTAGATCTTATTTCTAAAAACTTAAAAGTCATGGACAGAACGGCAAGTTCACTTTCAATGGACACGAACATTCCTCTTATTGTATTCAACGTTAATACTGAAGGTAATATTAAAAAAGTGGTTTTAGGTGAAAATATTGGAACAGTAATCGGAGGAGAAAATAATGAATAATGATGCTATTAAAAAAGCACAAGATAATATGAATAAATCAATTACCGTTTTTGAAAAAAACTTGGGCTCTATTCGTGCTGGTGTTGCTAATGCAGCTTTACTTGAAGGTGTAAAAGTTGATTATTATGGTGCCCCGACACCACTAACGCAAATGTCCAGTGTCACTATTCCGGAGCCGCGAGTATTATTAATCACGCCCTATGACAAAAGCAGTCTTGATAACATTGAACATGCTCTTTTGGCTTCAAACTTGGGCTTAACACCTGCAAATGATGGTAAGGTGATCCGTTTAGTGATCCCGCAACTTACTGGTGAAAGACGACAAGAAATTGCCAAAGAAGTCAACAAGATGGCTGAAGAGAGTAAGATTGCCATTAGGAATGTTCGTCGTGATGCTATGAACAGTCTGAAAAAACAACAGAAAGACGATGAAATCACGGAAGACGAACAACGCAATTTGGAAAAGAACGTGCAGAAAGTTACGGATGATGCTACTAAAAGAATCGACAAAATTGCGGAAGAAAAGCGTAAGGAAATTACACAAGGCTAATTAAATGGCAAGTAAAAAAAATCAATTAAACCATTTAGCTATTATAATGGATGGTAATGGTCGTTGGGCAACTAGGCAAGGGAAACCACGAATAGCAGGCCATTACGAAGGCATGAATAATGTCGAAAGAATAACTTTGGCAGCAGATCAGCTTGGTATCAAAGTCTTATCACTATATGCATTTTCTACAGAAAATTGGGCCAGACCTAAGGAGGAAGTAGCATATCTGATGAACTTGCCAGTGCGTTTTTTTGATAAATTTATGCCTACATTGATGAAGGAAAATGTCAAAGTGAATATTATGGGCTACTTGGATGAGCTGCCGCCCAAGACTTATGATGTCGTCCAAAGAGCAATGGCGGAAACCGCCACAAATAGCGGTTTAATTTTGAACTTTGCTTTCAATTATGGCTCTAGAAGAGAGATTACGACTGCAGTAAAAGAACTTGCCACGCTCGTTGAAACAAATGCGATAACAAGCGAAGAAATTGATGAGGAAATGATTTCCCACAGATTGATGACTGCGAGTTTTGGCGAATATAGCGATCCTGATTTATTAATTAGAACATCTGGTGAACAAAGGATTTCTAATTTTATGCTTTGGCAGTTAGCTTATTCAGAACTTGCTTTTAGTGAGAAAAATTGGCCAGATTTTACTAAAACTGATTTAGAAAAATTTGTTAATGATTTTCAGAATCGTCATCGTCGTTTCGGCAAACTTGATGAATCGGATAGTTAGGTATTTATATGAAACAACGTATAATCACAGCAGTAATTGCTTTAATTTTATTTATTCCTATTGTAATTATGGGTGGGCTCTGGATGGAGTGGCTCACCGTCATCTTTGCAGCCGTTGGTATTAGCGAATTCTTTTTAATGAAAAAGCAAATTCTGGTTTCAGTCAATTTTTTATTGGCGTTACTGGCTACAATCACTTGGGCTGTACCAGATAATTTTATCCAGTCAATGCCATTTCACTGGACGAAATATGGTATTTATTTTGCCCTTATCATGCTAATGCTTACCTGGACTGTTTTAACTAAAAATAAAACCACTTTTGACGATGTAGCCGTTTATACTTTAGGCTCATTATATGTCGGCACAGGCTTTCATTATATGGCAAGCGTCAGAAATGCAAGTAATGGTCTTGCACTTCTTTGCTACGTTTTTGTCGTTGTATGGCTTACTGACACAGGTGCATATATGATTGGCCGAAAAATTGGTAAACATAAGTTATGGCCCGTGATAAGTCCCAATAAAACTTGGGAAGGATCAATTGGAGGCACAATTTGTGCAGTGATTTGTGCGGCAATTTATGTTTATTTTGTCAACTTAAATCATTCTCAAGTTGAAATGATTATTTTTGCCTTTGTGCTATCAATTGTTGGACAAATGGGCGACCTAGTTGAATCAGCTTATAAGAGATATTACGGGGTTAAGGATTCTGGCAAAATACTACCTGGTCATGGCGGTATTTTAGATCGTTTTGACAGTATGCTCTTTGTTTTGCCTGTATTTGCTGCTCTAATGGGAATCATGCACTAGGAGAATTCTTGTGAAAGGTATACTAATCTTTTTAGTTGTATTTGGAATATTGGTTTTTGTCCATGAGTTTGGGCATTTTATTGTTGCTAAAAAATGCGGCATTTTAGTGCGTGAATTTTCAATTGGGATGGGACCTAAACTTTTCCAAGTACGACGCAATCCTACTACTTATACCATTAGATGGCTGCCTTTAGGTGGCTATGTGCGTTTGGCAAGTAAAGATGATGAAACCACGTTAGCTCCTGGTATGAGAGTACTTTTGCAACTTAATCAGCAAAATGAAGTAGTCAGGATTGATGCTTCTGAGTCGGATGTCCCGCTTGAAGGAATTCCATTGCAGATCACTAAGTTTGACCTAGTTGATAAACTCTTTATTTCAGGGTATGAAAACGGCGAAGAAGAAAAACTAGTAACATATCATGTTAATCATGATGCCACTATCATTGATCAATCAAATACTGAACTGATCATTGCTCCCCGTGACACGCAGTTTCAAGAAGCAAATGTCTGGCAAAAATTAGCTACTAACATTGCTGGCCCTTTGATGAATATTATTCTGGGTTTTGTTGTTTTTTTGATTTGGACCTTTACCGTTCCTGGACCAGCTACTACAGAAGTAGCAGAAGTGGCACCAAATTCGCCGGCTGCGCTTGCAAAACTTGAGCCTGGTTCAAAAATAACGGCTGTTAATGGTCATAAAATAACCTCTTTTGAACAAATATCTGAAAAAATTTATCAAAGCAAAGGCAAAAAAACTAATATTGCGGTGGTCAAAAATAATCACCAAAAAGTGATAAGTGTTCAACCACAGGTCGTTAAGGTGCAGGGGCAAAAAGTTTATCAAATTGGAATTAGAGCAAAAAGCGATGATAGTTTTAATGCTAAGTTTAAGCGTGGCTGGGATACAGCCGTTTCCACTACGGGGATGATTTTTAATGCAGTTGGTGGTTTATTCCGTCACTTCAGCTTAAATAAACTTTCTGGCCCAGTTGGGATTTATTCACAGACATCACAGGTTTCTAAAATGGGCTTCACCTATATTTTGGCTTTTTTGGCAATGATTTCTATTAACTTGGGTATTGTCAATCTAATACCAATTCCTGGCTTAGATGGTGGTAAATTTTTACTAAATATTATTGAAATCATTCGTGGTAAACCAATTTCTGAAAATCATGAAGCTATAGTGGAATTAATCGGTTTCGGTTTACTGTTAGTTTTAATTATTGCTGTAACGGGCAATGATATCTACCGTTACTTTATTAAATAAAAAACAATTTGGGAGAGAGAATTAATGCGTCAATCTAAATTATTTATGCCGACTTTAAAAGAGGCACCAGCTGATGCTGTTGCTGAAAGTCATAAATTAATGTTGCGAGGTGGATATGTTCGCCAAGTAACAGCTGGAGTTTATGCCTATTTGCCCTTAGGATATCGCGTCTTAAGTAAAGCCGAGAAAATAATGCGCGAAGAAATGGCAAAAATCAACGTGCCGGAAATGGCAATGCCAGATCTTTTGCCTGCGACTCTATGGGAAGAATCGGGTAGATGGCAAAAATATGGGCCTGAAATGTTTAAATTAAAGGACAGACATGGCCGCCAAAGTTTACTGGGACCGACTCATGAGGAAACTTTTACTGATATTGTCGCTAAAGATTTAAAGAGCTACAAACAAATGCCAATTGCTCTTTTCCAAATTCAATCAAAGTTTAGGGACGAAAACAGACCTCGTTTTGGTTTATTAAGGTCTCGTGAATTTATAATGCTTGATGCCTATAGCTTTGCTGCCACTAAAGAGCAACTTGATCAGCAGTTTGAGGATGAAAAGAAAGCTTTTACGGCCGCTTATCATCGGTGTGGTTTAAAGGTTACCCCAGTAATTGCTGATTCTGGTACTATGGGTGGCAAAAATTCGACAGAATTCCAAGCTCCTGCAGCAATTGGTGAAGATACTATTGCCACTAATGAAACAGGAACATATTCAGCTAACTTAGAAATGGCTTCAAGTGTCGATACTTTCAAGCCAGAAGAAGAACAATTAAAGCAAGTTGAAGAAGTTGCTACTCCAGGTAAAGAAACTATTTCTGATCTTGTTCAATTCCTGCAAGTGCCAGCTACACGGATAGTTAAAAGTATCCTTTACCTTGCTGATGAAAAAACAAAGGTATTGGTTTTAATTCGTGGCGACAAACAGATCAACGAAGTAAAATTAAAGCACCTGTTAGATGTAAATTCACTTAGAGTAGCTACAGATGATGAACTAGAACAGATAACTGGTGTCACTAAGGGTAGCGTCGGACCAATTAATGCTGACTGGGCAGATCAAGTTATTGCAGATAACACGGTAAAAAACTTGTATAATGTTGTTGTTGGTGCTAATAAAACTGGTTTTCAATTTAAAAATGTGAATTTAAAGCGTGATATTAATCCAGACAAGTTTGGAGATATTAGGGTAGCCAATGAAGGTGAACCGGATCCGGTTGATCATCTCCCTTTAAAATTCACTACTTCTATTGAAGTTGGTCATATTTTTAAACTGGGAACATATTATACCGAAACCATGGGTGCAGACTTTTTAGATCAAAATGGTAAAGCCCAGCCCGTTATAATGGGTTCATACGGCATTGGTGTTACCAGAGTATTATCTGCAGTCATTGAACAACATTTAACCAAAAATGGTGTAGCCTGGCCCAAAGAAATCGCACCATTTAGTCTTCATATCGTTCAAATGAAAATGAAAGATAATGATCAATCTGCTCTGGCTCAAAAACTTGAAGAAAAATATAGTGCTAAGTATGATGTATTATATGATGATCGTAATGAGCGTGCTGGTGTGAAGTTTGCGGATGCTGACTTACTTGGCGCTCCGGTCAGGGTAACAGTCGGTAAAAAAGCAGCTGAAGGTGTAGTTGAAGTCAAAAGACCTGCTGACGAAAAAGCTACTGAAATGACACTGTCTGAATTAGATGATTTTGTTAATAAAGAGTTAGGATAATTTTCGTGACTGATAAAAATAAACTATTTTTAAGGTTATTGCAGCAAATAAAGTTTCCGCAAGAATTTGCAGATAATAAA
Organism: Lactobacillus melliventris; assembly: GCF_013346935.1. GTDB lineage: Bacteria > Bacillota > Bacilli > Lactobacillales > Lactobacillaceae > Lactobacillus. The sequence continues at coordinate 30,453 of NZ_JAAEEB010000008.1, read as the reverse complement.
TTGTTGCAAAAAGGCGAAATTGAGAACGTGGATGTTTACGCTAGAGAACACAGGTGGGATATCCACGTTCTTTTTACTACACCGTTAAAATTTGCAACTTTTGATGCACTAAATAAGGCAATAACCGCTAATTTTTCTTCTTTTGTTAATACTCGCTTGTATATTCGTTCCCAGGATGGAGCAGATGACTATTTAACCGATTATTGGCACTATGCTGTTCAGAATTCTCAGGCTTTGCAGCCGGTGGCTCGAGAATTTATTTCCAGCCATAAGCCTAAAAAGGAAGATGGACGCTGGATTATTCCCGTAGATAATTTGGTTGTTGATGGGCTGCTTGAACAAAAGATGCTTGATGAGCTAGCTGAAGAAATGAGGAATTACGGTTTCTTTAATTTAAAGTTTGTAACTGAAATCGATGATGAAAATTCTCTCAATAATTTAGCCAGTCTGCAAGAATTGCAGCAGCAGCATGAGCAAAACATGCAGGAAGAATATGATGCTGCTCCAACACAAGAGAAAGTCAAAACTCCAAGTTATCCTACTAAAAAAAGTCGTTATGGCAACCGTAAGCTTGATGAAAATCTGCCTCTAACACAAATTAAAGATGTTATCGATGGCAGCAGAAATGTTGTAATAGAGGGAAATATTTTTAATATTTCCAGCAGAGAATTAAAAACCGGTTCAATTATATTTACTGGTGAAATAACAGACTATACTGATTCTATCTCATTTAAGAAATTTGTTTCTGATAAAGATCAAATTCAAAGTATGAAAGACATAAAACCTGGAACCTGGGCAAAAATGCAGGGATCAGCTTCTCAGGACCAGTGGAGTCATGATACAGTTTTTAACATTTCGGCTTTGGAAATTATTGAGCATGGCGGTCGAACGGAAAAGTATCAAGGCGAAGAAAAAAGAGTAGAATTACATCTGCACACCAATATGAGTCAGCTTGATGCAACCAATACGGCAACAGACTTTGTCAAAGCCGCCAAAAAGTTCGGTCAAAAAGCAATCGCCATTACAGACCATGCCGATGTTCAAGCCTTTCCAGAAGCATATAATGCTGGTAAAAAGAATGGCGTCAAAATTATTTATGGTCTTGAAGCTAATATGATTGATGATCATGCTCTGCTTGTTCTTAATCCTGCATCAATGACTTATAAAGATCGTGAATTTGTCATTTTTGACGTTGAAACAACTGGTCTTTCTTCTGTTTACGATACTATTATTGAAATTGGCGCCGTTAAGATGAAAAATGGTGAAGTTCTAGAAAGATTCGATAAATTTATTAATCCCCACCATCCATTAAGCGAACAGACAATTAACTTAACTTCAATTACTGATGAAATGGTTGGGGCTGCTGATGACGAAGCTGTAGTAATTAAGCAATTTCAAGATTTTTATGGCGATCGACCACTTTGCGGTCATAATGTGCAATTTGACGTTGGATTTGTTAATGCTGCATTAAGACGGGCAGACCTCAGCGAAATAACTCAACCGGTAGTGGATACACTTGAAGTATCGCGCTTGCTTCACCCAGAACAATCAAGACATACGCTTGATTCACTGGCTAAAAAATATAATGTAGTCTTAGAGCATCATCATCGAGCTAATCAGGACGCTGAGGCTACGGGCTATTTAATGTTTAAGCTTCTGGAAGCTTTTACCAAAAAGTATCATGAAGATGATTTAGGTAAGATGAACGAATATGCTGCTCAAGGTCAAGTGTTTAAGAGAGCACGACCACAACACATGACTATCTTAGCTAAAAATCAGACGGGTCTTAAAAACATGTACAGGTTGGTTTCAATCGCAAGTACAAAAGATTTTTATCGGATACCAAGAACGCCAAAGTCTGATTTGGTGAAAAATCATGAAGGCTTGCTATACGGTTCAGGTTGTTCTGAGGGCGATGTTTTTGTCGCAATGATGCAGAAGGGATATGATGAGGCCCGTAAAAAAGCCCGCTTTTATGATTATCTCGAAATTCAACCTCCCGCAAATTATTCAATTATGATTGAAGATCATTTGATTGCCGATGAAGCAGAACTTGAAGAAATTCTGACTAACATTTATAAATTGGGTAAGGAATTGAATAAACCAGTGGTAGCTACTGGTGACGCGCATTACATTGAGGAACATGATGCTATTTACCGTACAATTTTAATTTCGGCACAACGCAGCAATCCTGATAGAAACAAAAAGCAGCCTGATATGCACTTTTACACCACTCAGGAAATGCTGGACGCATTTAGCTTTTTAGGTGAAGATGTTGCTAAGGAAATAGTCATAACCAACCCTAATAAAATAGCTGAATCAATTGAAGAAATTTCACCTATTAAAGATGGACTTTATCCTCCTCACATTGATAATGCAGATGAAGAAATGAAACGTTTGACTTATGACAAGGCTCATGAACTTTATGGAGATCCGTTACCTAAGATAGTTCAAGACAGACTTGACATGGAACTCAACTCGATCATTTCAAATGGTTATGCAGTTATTTACTTGATTTCACAAAGATTGGTGGCTAAATCTAATAAAGACGGCTACTTAGTTGGCTCTCGGGGCTCTGTGGGCTCCAGCCTTGTTGCTACAATGTCAGGAATCACTGAAGTCAATCCTCTGCCACCGCACTATCGTTGTCCAAAATGTAAATACTCGGAGTTCTTTGAAAATGGTGAATTTGGTTCAGGCTATGACTTGCCTGATAAAAAGTGTCCCAACTGTGGGGCAGAGTTAGTTAAAGACGGCCAGGATATTCCATTTGCAACATTTTTAGGATTCCATGGTGACAAAGTTCCAGATATTGATTTGAATTTCTCTGGTGACTATCAACCAGTGGCTCATAACTTTATTCGGGTAATGTTTGGACCTGATAATTCATACCGTGCCGGTACAATTGCCACAGTGGCAGATAAAACAGCCTATGGTTATGCTAAGCATTATGATGAAGAAAAAGAATTGAATTTGCGCGGAGCAGAACTAGATCGTCTTGCAGCTGGAGTCAGCGGCGTTAAAAGGACAACTGGTCAGCACCCGGCAGGAATTGTTGTGGTTCCCGATGATATGGATATTTATGACTTTACTCCGGTACAATACCCAGCAGATGATGTTAATGCTGCCTGGTTAACGACGCATTTTGACTTTCATTCCATTCATGATAATATCTTAAAATTTGATATTTTAGGCCATGATGATCCAACGATGATTAGGATGTTGCAGGATCTTTCAGGCGTTGATCCGTTAACAATTCCCCCTGATGATCCCGGAGTGATGTCACTTTTTTCAAGTCCCAAAATATTAGGCGTGACCCCTGAACAAATTCAATCAGAAACAGGTACCCTAGGGGTACCGGAATTTGGTACTAAATTTGTTAGAGGGATGCTTGAAGAAACCAAGCCAACTACTTTTTCTGAGCTGTTGCAAATTTCAGGTTTGTCACATGGTACTGACGTTTGGCTAGGAAATGCCGAGGAATTGGTTAATAATGGCACGTGTAAGTTAAAAGATGTTATTGGCTGTCGTGATAATATCATGATGGACCTGATCCACTGGGGTGTTAAACCTGAAGTAGCCTTTTCTACAATGGAATCTGTGCGTCATGGCCGCGGAATTAGTGATGAAGACATGGCTGTTTTAAAGAAAAACGATAAGATACCTGACTGGTATATTCCGTCGTGTCTCAAAATTAAGTATATGTTCCCAAAGGCCCATGCTACCGCCTATATCCTAATGGCTCTTAGAATTGCCTGGTTCAAGGTTTATTATCCTGAAATTTACTATACCGCCTATTTTTCAGTCCGTGCCGACTTATTTGACTTGGTCGCTATGAGCCATGGTAAAAATACGGTCAAAAAGGCAATGGCCGATATTCAGAATCAGGGAAACGATGCATCGGCAAAGGACAAGAGTTTGTTAACTGTTCTTGAAATTGCTAATGAATGTTTAGAACGTGGAATTAAAATTAAAATGGTCGATATAAATAAGTCAGAAGCGACCAATTTTAAAATAATAGATAAGCATACTATTTTAGCACCGTTCAATGCTGTTCCCGGATTAGGAAACAATGCAGCTAAACAGATTGTGGCTGCTAGAACTGAGCAAGAATTTTTATCCAAAGAAGATTTGGCTAATCGGGGCAAAGTATCGCAATCGATCATGGATTATTTGGAGGATAACGAAGTCTTAGCAGGTATGCCAGACCAAAATCAACTGTCACTCTTTTAAAATTTTGCAGTATTAATATAAATGTGTTATACTTCCTAAAGAAGTTCGAATAAATGATTCGGAGTGGGCAAATTTGCTCACTCTTTTTATTACGGAGGAAAGTACTTGGCGAAAGTTAAAGATTCTGTTATCGAAGAGATCAAACCAATTATTGCTGAACGAAACGATGAGTTTGTCGATATGGAATATGTTAAAGAAAAAGGTCAGAATTATTTAAGAATATACGTTGACCGTGAAAATGGTATTGATATGGATGAAATTGCGGGGTTAAGTGGACTATTATCTACGAAACTTGATCAGTTGCAACCTGATCCATTTCCTGATCCATATATTTTAGAAGTTTCTTCACCTGGTATCGAGAGACCATTAAAAAATGCTTCCGACTGGCAAAAGGCTTTAAATGACTATGTACATGTTAACCTTTATCAAAAAGTTGAAGGCGAAAAGGAATATGAGGGAACTTTAAAATCTTATGATGATAACGAAATCAAACTTGAAATAAGAGTAAAAACAAGGAAAAGGGTTTTATCACTTCCCCGTAAATTAATTGCAAATATTCGTTTTGCAATTGAGTTTTAGAAAGGTTGATTTAGAAATTATGTCTAAAGAAATGCTTGAAGCGTTTGCTACTTTGGAAAAAACTAAAGGTATAAAACAAGATGTAATTGTTGAAGCAATAAAAGCGGCATTAGTTGCAGCATATAAAAAGAATTATAACCAAGCAACAAATGTCATAGTTGAATTCGACGAACGCAGAGGGGACTTCAAATTAATGACTGAAAAAACTGTCGTTGAGGAAGTTCATGATGAACGCCTAGAAATCAGTTTAAAAGATGCTTTGACAATTAACCGAGCATATGAACTTGGTGATAAAATTCGTTTTGAGGTTGCTCCCAAGAACTTTGGTCGTATTGCTGCTCAAACTGCTAAACAGGTTATTATGCAACATTTACGCGAAGCTGAAAGAAACCATATTATTGATGAATATTCTCAATATGAAGATGAATTGATAACTGGCACAGTTGAAAGACGTGATAATCGCTTTGTTTATGTTAAAATTGGTAATGTTGAAGCAGTAATGCCTCGCAATGATCAAATGCCAGGTGAAACTTATAATCCGCAAGATCAGATTCGCGTTTTAGTGACTCACGTTGGCTCGGATTCTAAGGGAGCCCAAATTACGGTTTCACGCACTGCCCCTGATATGGTAAAAAGGTTATTTGAACAGGAAGTACCTGAAATTTACGATGGAACTGTAGAAGTTGTTTCAATTGCACGTGAAGCAGGTGACAGAACCAAGATTGCCGTGAAATCGAATGATCCTAACATTGATCCGGTTGGTACTTGCGTTGGTCAAAGAGGTGCCAGAGTGCAAAATGTGGTCAACGAACTTGACGGTGAAAATATAGATGTAGTTAAATACGAAGAAGATCCATCAGATTATATAGCTAATGCTTTGAATCCTGCAGAAGTTATTGCCGTGCAATTTGGCGATGAAGACGATGAAAAAAGTGCTTTAGTCATAGTTCCTGATTACCAATTATCACTGGCAATTGGGAAAAAGGGCCAAAATGTTCGTTTGGCTGCACGGTTAACCGGTTATAAAATAGATATCAGACCAGAATCAGAAGTAGAATTTGTTGATGAAAGCAGTGATCAAGCTGAAAAGGAAAATAAAGAAGCTGAGTCTGACAATTTAGTAGCAGGTGATGCAAGTTCTGCAAGTGATATAACAGAAGATTCTGCTGCAGAAGAAGAACCTGAAGCAGAAACTTCATCTGATGAGACCAAAACAGAAGATGGACTTCAAGCTGAAGCTACTATCGGTGAAACGATAGATACTACTGAAGAGTAATGCAAGGGGTGAAACTTTTTGAAAAAAAGAAAGATTCCAATGCGAAAAGACTTGTTAACTAATACTATGCAGCCCAAAAAAGAATTGGTCAGAATTGTGGTAGACAAAGAAAAAAATATCGCAGTTGATCCTACTGGAAAGAAACCTGGTAGAGGAGCATATGTCTCACTTGATCCAAGTCAGATCAAAAACGCTCAGAAAAAGGGATTGATTGAGCGCAGCTTAGGAACAAAAGTGCCTGAAGAGTTTTACCAAGAGCTTTATTCATATGTTGACCATCAAAAGGCAAGAAAAGAATTGTTTGGTGATAAATAGGTTTGCAAAATAGACAAAAAGCATTAAATTTAATAGGACTAAGCCAAAAGGCAGGTAAACTGGTTTCAGGATTTGAAATTGTGTCAATAAGCGTAAAGGCTAAAAAGGTTAAGCTGATTATTTTAGCTCAAGACGCACAGACGGATACCACCGCAAAGATTACCAAGATTGGAAAACAAAATAACGTATCTGTGATTACAGAATTTAATAGTAGTGAAATTTCCCAAGCTATTGGTAAAAAGCGTAAAGTTTTGGGAATTACTGATACTGGTTTTGGCAAAGCATTGTTACAAAAAATCAAAGAAGGAGTGTGATTTGATGACTAAAACAAGAATTTATGAATTGGCGAAAGAATTAGGCATCGATAATAAAACTGTGGTCAATAAAGCAAAGGACCTGGGGTTTGATGTTAAAAATCATATGTCATCACTTGAAGATACACAAGTAGAGCAAATAAAGGGTAGTTTCCGCAGTAGCTCCGCTCCCGCCAAAAAGCAAGAAAGACCAGCGAAAAAGAGCAGTAAAATCAAAATTTCTGTTACTTCAATTCGTAAAAATGAAAAAAAGCATGATGAAACTAAGAATGGTAAAAGTAATAGAAAAAACAATAACTTTCACAAGTCAAATAATAGATCTAGACAAAGTCAAGATCGCACTAGACAACATTCCAATTTGAGTCAAAAAACTTCTAAACCAGTAGCCCAAGATTTATTAAAGCAATTAAAGCAAAAACAACGAGTGGAAGAGAAAAAATTAAATCGGCAAACAGAAAGAGCACAAAAGTCTTATAAGGAAAATCAGACTAAAACTAAACCAACGTCTGCTGAAACTAATAAGTCTGTTTCTAAGAATGAAAATAAAGTAGTTAAAACTGAAACTACTGCTCCTAAAGTGACTGGACCTAAAATTCTTAAACCTTCACCAGCCAGGTTTAAGAATAATCAAAAGTCTACGCCTGTTCGCCAGCCTAAAATTTTAGATACTGCTGCTCCTGAACCCGAAAAAGAAGAAAAACGTCGTGGCAACGGTCATGGTCGTAACTCTGGCAAGCCAGGCAGAAAAGGTAAAAATCAAACCTATGGTGCAAATAATTATTCGAAACACCAAGAAAAGCGTAAGCGTAAAAATAAGAAGAAGCAGTTTGAACAAGTACCTAAAAAGCAGCCAACGCAAAGAAAAGAGCGTCCATTACCAGATACTCTGGTTTACGAAGTGGGTATGAATGCTCAAGACTTAGGAAAAATTTTGCACAGAGAGCCAGCTGAAATAGTCAAAAAATTATTTATGCTGGGTGTCATGACTAATCAAAATCAATCCCTTGATAAAGATGCAATAGAATTAGTAGCGGCTGAATATAATATTAATGCTCAAGAAAAGGTTCATGAGGATATATCTGACATTGATAATCTTTATGACAAGAGAATGAAAGCTTCTCTGAAATCTAAGCATTTAATTAAACGCCCACCAGTAGTTACTATTATGGGACACGTTGACCATGGTAAGACAACACTGCTTGATCGTTTACGTCATACGCATGTTTCGGCTCATGAAGCTGGAGGAATTACGCAAAAAATTGGTGCTTATCAGGTAAGAGTTGATAATCAGCCAATTACTTTCTTGGATACACCAGGACATGCCGCATTCTCAAATATGCGTGAACGTGGAGCAGAAATTACCGATATTGTTGTCTTGGTTGTTGCTGCAGATGACGGTGTAATGCCTCAAACTGTTGAAGCAATTGATCATGCTAAGAGTGCTAAAGTTCCAATTATTGTTGCCATTAACAAGATGGATGTTCCGGGAGCAAACCCTGAGCATGTTACTGAGCAGTTAATGAAGTACAATTTAATTCCGGAAAATTATGGTGGTGACACAATATTTGTTAACATTTCTGCTAAAACTGGTGAAAATGTTGATGAACTTTTGCAAATGATCCTTTTGCAAGCGGATGTGATGGAATTGAAAGCAGACCCAACGCAAAAAGCAATTGGTACTGTTATTGAAGCCAGACTTTCTCGTGGACGTGGTCCTGTTGCCGACCTTTTGGTTCAACAAGGAACACTAAAAGTTGGCGATCCAATTGTAGTTGGGAACCGCTTTGGTAGAGTTCGTGTTATGACTAATGACCGCGGTCGTCAAGTGGAAAAGGCTACTCCATCAATGCCAGTAGAAATTACCGGATTAAATGATGTTCCAGAATCTGCTGATAAAATAGTAGTGTTCGATGATGAAAAGACGGCTAGAAGTGTTGGTGAACAAAGAGCGCAACAAGCTTTGCAACAATCTCGGGAAAATGTTCAACATGTTACTCTTGATAACCTGTTTGACACTATGAAGAAAGAAAACATGAAGGAAGTAGATGTTGTCTTAAAAGCGGATGTTCAAGGTTCTGTAGAGGCTTTACAGCAGTCACTTGAAAAGATAGAAGTTGAAGGTGTGCGTGTAAACATCATTCATGCTGGAGTTGGTGCTGTAAATGAATCAGATGTTACCTTGGCTGGCGCTTCGAATGCATTCATAATTGGCTTTAATGTTCGTCCAACAGCTACCGCAAAGTCACAAGCTGAAACAGATGGTGTAGATATACGTCTGTATAGCATCATATACAAGGCTATTGACGATGTTAAAGCAGCCATGAAGGGTATGCTTGAACCAACTTATGAAGATAAGGTTGTGGGCAATTTGACTGTACGGGAAACTTGGAAGGTTTCCAAGGTAGGAACAATTGCTGGTGCCTTTGTCGATTCTGGTTATGTTTCAAAAGATTCTGAAATCAATTTGATTCGTGACGGTGTTGTAATATATACTGGAAAAGTGGCATCACTTAAAAGATTTAAAGATGATGCTAAAATGGTTAAACAAGGATTTGACTGTGGTTTAACAATTGAGGGCTACAATGATATCAAAATTGGTGATGAAATGGAAGCCGTTGAAAAGCAAGAAGTCAAACCAGAGTAATTAACTGGGAGGAAAGTATGAAACACAGAATTGGTCGTGTTGAAGGAGAAATCCTCCGTGAATTAACGAAAATTTTGCGCAAAAATATTCGTGATCCACGTGTTAATGACGTTACTATTACAGCAGTTGAATGCACTAATGATCTCTCGTATGCTACTGTTTACTACAGTATTCTTTCAGAAGATGCTAAAAAGGAAGAAGAGGCTGCAGCTGGTTTAAATAAGTCAAAGGGCATGATGCGGCATTTGTTGGGTCAGGTCTTAACTGTCTACAAAGTTCCTGAATTAATATTTAAACGAGATAATTCAGTTAAATACGGTAGCAAAATTGATCGGTTAATTGCTGAAGTTAAAAAGCAGGATGAACATCGAAATAATTAATAAAAGCGCTGTTAGGCGCTTTTTTCATGGTTAAGGTACGGGAAAAATGTTAAATGGTATATTGGTGATAGACAAAGAAAAAGGCATGACGAGTGCTGATGTTGTCTATCAATTACGCAAAGTCTTGCACATTAAGAAAATAGGTCATGCTGGTACTCTTGATCCTGATGTTACAGGTGTTTTACCAGTCGCAATAGGACAGGCTACTAAACTAATTGAGTTAATGCATACTCAAAATAAAAGATATATCGGACAGGGAATACTTGGTTTTGCCACTGATAGTTGCGATATTAGCGGCAAAATAACAGCTAGCAAAAAGATCACGAATAAAGTCAAATCAACTGAGATAAAAGATGCAATGCAAGAATTTGTGGGACAAATTGAACAGGTGCCGCCGATCTATTCTGCTGTGAGGGTTAACGGTAGGCATTTATATGAATATGCACGAGCTGGTATGGAGGTAGAACGACCTAAAAGGCAAGTTAAAATTTTTGCTTATAATCTTGTAAATGAACCTATCTTTGATAAAGAAAAAGGCCAAGAAATGTTTGACTTTGAAATTGAATGTAGTAAAGGAACCTACGTTCGTTCTTTAATAAATGATTTAGGTACCCAACTGAAAATACCAGCAGTAATGAAAAGTTTGCGTCGCACATCTAGTTCAGGTTTTGATATTAGTCAGTCTGTAAAACTTTCTGAAATTACCGAAGATCCTAAATTAATTGATCAAATTATTCAACCAATTGATTCTTTTTTTAGAAATTACGTGCAAATGGATCTTGATGATAAATTATGGTCTAAAGTTAAAAATGGTGCAGCTATTTCTTTGAAAACGAATGCAAAAAAGGTGGCATTACGTTACAATAATAAAGTTAAGGCAATCTATCGCAAAGATGGTACCATTTATCGCCCTTATTTAATGCTTTTACAAAATGAATAGGTGAATGAAGGTCTTATTATGGAAATTATCCATTTAACATACCCTTTTAAGGAAAACATAATTCCCCAAAATATAATTCTTGCTTTAGGTTTCTTCGATGGGGTTCATCGCGGACATCAAGAATTAATCAAAATCGCAAAAGAAAAAGCAAAGCAAAGACATTTACCACTAGTAGTAATGACGTTTGATCGTCATCCAAAAGAAGTTTATCAAAATAAAAAAGTTACATACATTGATACTCTTCCAGAAAAAGCATACAAGATGCAGAAACTTAAAGTTGACTATTTGTTGGTGATGCACTTTAATGAAGCTTTTAGTAAACTAACTGCACAGGAATTTGTTGATAATATTATAGTAAAATTACATGCTGACACTGTAGTTGCTGGTTTTGATTACACATATGGTCCTAAAGATACTGCTAATATGAAAAATTTCCCTAAGTTTGCTAAGGGAAGGTTCAATATAATTAATGTCCCTAAGCAGTCTTATGATGGTCAAAAAATTGGTTCTACGGAAATCAAAAAAGCGATAACTAGCGGAAATATGGAATTAGCCGCTAAGTTGTTAGGCTTTCCCTATGTTATGTCAGGCTACGTAGGTCACGGTTTGCGCAATGGTCATAAACTCGGTTTTCCTACAGCTAATTTGGTTTGGACTGATGACAAGGCTGTTCCTAAAATTGGCGTATATGCGACTAAAACTAAGATTTGTGGTAAGTGGTATGACTCAATGACAAGTGTAGGCTATAATGTGACTATCAATCAGGGGAAAAAGCTTTATATTGAGTCAAACTTATTTGGCTTTAATCAGGAAGCCTATGATGAGGAAATGGTAATTAAATGGTATAAGTATACCCGTGGTGAAATTAAATTTGCCAATTTAAAAGAGCTAACACAACAAATGAGTCAAGACGAGGCTGAAATTAAAAATTATTTTGCTACGATGAATTAATTAATGATACTGAAAAAATGATTGACGTTTTTTAAGAAAAAAGTTAGCACTCAACTTGACATTCTGCTAAAAGCTAGTATCATATAAATTGTTAGCACCTAATCAGATTGAGTGCTAAAAGTGAGGGCGATATTTATGTTGACCGAACGTCAAGAATTAATTTTAAAAACAATTATCAATGATTTTACGCAGACACATGATCCTGTTGGGTCCAAGACTGTTATGAACCAACTGCCTATTAAGGTTTCAAGTGCTACTATTCGTAACGAAATGGCTGTTTTAGAAGATAAGGGTTTGATTGAGAAAACTCATTTGTCTAGTGGCCGCGTGCCTTCAACTGAAGGCTACCGCTACTATCTTGACAATTTAGTTGAACCTTTACAAATTTCATCTTCTGTATACAAGCGAATCATTAGTCAGCTTGATCAACCATTTCATCAGGTTAACGATATCGTACAGGCAGCTGTCAAAATTTTATCGGATCTAACCAATTACACAGCATTTGCGGAAGGTCCTGAAAATAGTGAATTAACTATTACTGGTTTTCGTATCGTGCCATTGTTTAACAGACAGATTATGGCTGTCTTAGGAACTAGTGATGGTGACGTTCATGACCAGGTTTATACTTTACCTTATAATGTTAATGGTGATGAAATTGAACAGGCTGTGCGCATGATTAACGATCAGCTGGTGGGCAAAACTTTAGATCAAGTTACTCCAGACTATCTTAAAAAGACTTTGGGCAATAAACTTAAAGTTGCTCATGTCTCTGAACTGATTAATTTGGTCGAGGATGTTATTAACGATGCTGCCAGTGAGCAAACCTATGTTGATGGTCAGATTAACCTGCTTAACAACATTTCTCTGGACGATATTTCAAACTTAAGATCGCTCTATGAAATGATTGAGCATAATGATTTGATTTCCAGTATTTTGGACAATAGGCAAAATTTGAAAAGCGACAGGTATCCGGTTCGAGTTAGTTTAGGATCCGAATTATCAAATGATTTGTTAAAGGATTACAGTCTGCTTACGGCAGAGTACAGCGTTGGCTCTCATGGAAAGGGCATAATTGCTTTACTTGGCCCTGATAATATGCCGTATTCTCAGGTGATTGGATTACTCGAGTATTTCAGAAACGAACTATCTAAAAAATTACTTGATTATTATGGTAGATTCAAATAAAGGAGGTTAGCCGTGAGTAAAGAAGAAAATAATAGTAAAAACTCAAAAAAAGAGCCAAAAAAAGATGAGCATAAAAAGTCAAAGACAGAAGTAGAAAATTCTAAGACTAAGGCTAACGAAGAAAAGAAACCAGAGTCTTTGGAAAGTAAATTGCAGCGTAATTTGACTCAATTGCAAAAAGAAAAAGACGATCTGGAAGATAAGTATTTGCGCAGTCAAGCTGAGATGCAAAATATGCAAAATCGCTACAATAAAGAAAGAGCGCAGCTTATCAAATATGAGTCTCAATCCTTAGCTAAAGATGTTTTGCCAGCGATGGATAATTTAGAAAGAGCTTTAGCTACTAAAGTCGATGACGAAGCATCAAAACAGCTTAAAAAAGGTGTACAGATGACACTTGATTCACTGGTTAAAGCGATGAAAGATCACGGTATCAGTGAAATTATAGCTGAAGGTGTCAAATTTGATCCCAATTTACACCAAGCTGTTCAAACCGTTGCAGCTGAAAATGATGATCAAAAAGATCATGTTGTACGAGTTTTACAAAAGGGATACTTGTACAAAGATCGTACTTTAAGACCAGCTATGGTTGTTGTAGCACAATAATTGAAAGGAAGCATATCAATGTCAAAAGTTATCGGAATTGACCTCGGAACTACTAACTCAGCAGTTGCCGTTTTGGAGGGTAAAGAACCCAAAATTATTACTAACCCAGAAGGAAATCGCACTACCCCTTCAGTAGTTGCCTTTAAAGATGGAGAAATCCAAGTTGGTGAAGTTGCTAAGAGACAAGCAATTACCAATCCTAATACTATTTCTTCTATTAAACGTCACATGGGTGAAACTGATTACAAGGTTAAAATTGGTGATAAAGCTTATACACCACAGGAAATTTCAGCAATGATCTTGCAGTACATCAAGAAATTCTCTGAAGATTATTTAGGCGAGAAAGTAACTGATGCTGTTATTACCGTACCTGCATACTTTAATGATGCTCAACGCCAAGCTACCAAAGATGCTGGTAAAATAGCTGGTTTAGATGTTAAGAGAATTATTAATGAACCTACTGCATCTTCACTTGCTTATGGTTTGGACAAAGACGCAGAAGATGAAAAAGTCTTAGTTTACGACCTTGGTGGTGGTACTTTCGATGTTTCCGTACTGCAGTTAGGTGATGGCGTCTTTCAAGTATTGTCAACTAATGGTGATACCCACCTTGGTGGTGATGATTTTGATAATAAGATTATTGATTGGCTGATTAAGAATTTTAAAGATGAAAATGGTGTCGACCTTTCAAAAGATAAGATGGCTTTGCAAAGATTAAAGGATGCTGCCGAAAAGGCGAAGAAAGATTTGTCTGGTGTGTCAGCAACCCATATTTCACTGCCGTTTATTTCTGCAGGTGAATCTGGCCCATTGCACCTTGAAGCCGATTTAACTCGGGCAAAATTCGATGAATTAACTTCTGACTTAGTTGAAAAGACCAAGATCCCATTTGATAATGCTTTAAAAGACGCTGATTTAACAGTTAATGACATTGACAAGGTGATTTTAAATGGTGGTTCTACCCGAATTCCTGCTGTACAGGATGCAGTTAAGAAGTGGGCTGGTAAAGAACCTGATCACTCAATTAACCCAGACGAAGCTGTTGCTTTAGGTGCTGCTATTCAAGGTGGTGTCATTTCAGGTGACGTTAAGGATGTTGTCTTACTTGATGTAACTCCATTATCACTTGGTATTGAAACAATGGGTGGTGTATTTACCAAACTTATTGAAAAGAATACAACTATTCCAACCTCAAAGAGCCAAATTTTCTCAACTGCTGCAGATAATCAACCAGCTGTTGACGTTCACGTTTTGCAAGGTGAACGCCCAATGGCAGCCGATGATAAGACTTTAGGACGGTTTGAATTAACTGATATTCCTGCAGCTCCTCGTGGTGTACCACAAATTCAAGTTACTTTTGATATTGACAAGAACGGTATCGTTAATGTTTCTGCTAAGGATATGGGAACTGGAAAAGAACAAAAGATTACTATCAAGAGTTCATCCGGCTTATCTGATGAAGAAATTAAGAAGATGCAAAAAGAAGCGGAAGAACATGCTGAAGAGGATAAGAAGAAGAAAGAAGAAGTTGACTTACGTAATGAAGTTGATCAATTAATCTTCTCCACTGAAAAGACCTTGAAAGATGTCAAAGGCAAAGTATCTGATGACGACACTAAGAAAGTACAAGATGCACTTGATGCTTTAAAGAAAGCTCAAAAAGACAACAATTTGGATGAAATGAAAGCTAAGAAAGATGAATTATCCAAGGTTGCACAAGACTTAGCAGTCAAATTGTACCAAGCTAATGGTGGAGCTCAAGGTGCACAAGGACAAGCTGGACCTCAAGCCGGACCACAAAATCCTGGTTCACAAGATGGTAATAATGGTTCAGCGGGTGAAGGTGAATTCCATAAGGTAGACCCAGATAAGTAAAGGGTTTATAATTGAATAAATTAGAAAAGAACTGCCAGGAAAAGTAGTTCTTTTCTTTTGTAAAGTTAAGGAGCTTATAGATGGCACAAGAAGATTATTATGAAGTGCTGGGAGTAGATCGCAATGCCAGTGATAAAGAAATTACCTCTGCTTATCGCAAACTTGCCAAGAAGTATCACCCCGATTTAAACCATGAGCCTGGTGCTGAGGAAAAATATAAAAAGGTTAACGAAGCCTATGAAGTATTACATGACAAGCAAAAAAGAGCCCAATATGATCAATTTGGTTCTGCCGGAGTCAATGGTCAAGGAGGTTTCGGTGGTGCTGGTCAAGGATACGGTGACTTTGGTGGCTTCGGTGATTTTGGCGATATATTTAATGATTTCTTCGGTGGTGCCAATGGTGAGAGTCAACATCATGTAAATCCCACGGCGCCAACTCGCGGTGAAGACTTAGATTATACGTTGTCTATTGATTTTATGGATGCAATTACGGGTAAGAAAACACAAGTTTCGTATACTCGGAGTGAAACCTGCCCAACTTGTGGGGGCAATGGTGCTGAAAAAGGCACACATCCTATAACTTGTGATAAATGTCATGGCTCAGGCTATATGACCATAACTCAAAAATCTCTGATAGGTGTGATTCGACAGCAAGCTGTTTGTGACAAGTGCCATGGAAAAGGTGTAATTATTGAACATCCTTGTCAGACTTGTCATGGTAATGGCGTAATTGACGGTAAGAATACCATTGAAGTCAATATTCCCGCTGGAATAGATAATGGTCAGCAATTGCGTTATGAAGGTCAAGGCGAAGCTGGTAAAAATGGTGGTCCTTACGGTGATTTGTACATCAGCTATCGGATTAAACCATCAAAGGAATTTGAGCGTAAAGGTACAACTATCTATACGACCGTTCCAATTTCATTTGCTCAGGCAACGTTAGGCGATGAGATTAATGTTAAAACAGTACATGGCGAAAAGAAGCTAAAGATTCCTGCAGGCACTCAACCAAATAAGGAATTTACCATACACGGTGAAGGTGTTCCGTATTTGCGTGGCAACGGTAACGGCGATCAGATTACCACCGTTCAAGTTCAAATTCCAAAATCAATTAATGAGAAGCAAAAACAGGCTCTAATTGATTTTGTCAAAGCAGGTGGTGGGTCAATAACACCGCAAGAAAAAGGTTTTTTTGAAAGACTAAAAGAAAAATTACAGTGATAATCAAGTTATCATGACTTAACTGATTAGATCTTTTTGATAAAAAGAAAAGAAAAATTGCAATGTTAGAATGTCCTAAGGGTTATAAATATTGGAATAAAAATGATACCGGGATAACTATATCGGCGGATGCACCTCAATGGACAAAAAAAGAATTTTACAAGTATATGGAACTTTTTGCAAAAAATGGAAAACCTGATAAACACGGTATAGTCAAGTATTATTAACATTTTTGACAATTTGAATAAGAGCTGATTCCTAAAATATCAAGGAATTAGCTCTTTAATTTTGTCATGTTTCTTATTTAGTTTTATACAGTCTGTTGAATTTGCTATAATAATAAAGATAGAGTAAAGGGTGCAAATTATTTATGGATATAAAAAAATTACAAGATTATCAAAAACACATTCGCAATTTTTCCATTGTTGCTCATATTGATCATGGAAAATCAACGATTGCGGACCGCATTTTAGAATTGACCGATACGGTATCTGAGCGCCAATTGAAGAATCAGATGTTAGACGACATGCCGCTTGAGCGCCAACGCGGTATTACCATTAAGATGAACTCGGTCGAAATTAAGTACCATGCCAACGATGGTGAGGATTATATTTTTCACTTAATTGATACACCGGGACACGTAGACTTTTCATACGAAGTTTCACGTTCTTTGGCCGCATGTGAAGGTGCACTCTTAGTAGTCGATGCTTCACAAGGTGTGCAAGCTCAGACTTTAGCAAATACATACTTAGCAATTGATGATGATTTAGAAATATTGCCTGTAATAAACAAGATCGATTTGCCTTCGGCTAACCCAGAGCAAGCTAAAGAAGAAATTACAGAAATGCTGGGACTTGATGCATCCGACGCTGTTGAAGTTTCTGGTAAAACTGGTCAGGGTATTAAAGAACTACTTGAACGGATTGTAAAAGATATTCCAGCACCACAAGGTAATTTGCAAAACCCACTTAAAGCATTAATTTTTGATTCTAAGTATGATGACTATCGCGGGGTAGTTCTCTCTGTCAGGATTGAAGAAGGTACGGTTAAACCTGGCGATAAAATAAAAATCATGAATACGGGTAAAGAGTATGAAGTAACTGAAGTGGGAGTTTCTAGTCCACATCCGGTTAAAAAGGATATTCTGATTGCGGGGGATGTTGGTTACCTAACGGCTAACATCAAGTCCGTTCGTGAAACTCGTGTTGGTGATACAATTACTGCAGCGGAACATCCCACAGCTGAGCCATTACCTGGGTATCGGCAAATACCACCAATGGTTTATTCAGGTATGTATCCCGTAGACAACTCTAAATATGATGATCTTAAAGAAGCTTTGCAAAAATTGCAGCTCAATGATGCTGCTCTAGAATTTGAACCTGAAACTTCAACCGCTTTAGGTTTTGGCTTTAGGTGCGGCTTTTTAGGTTTACTCCACATGGATGTGGTGCAGGAGAGACTTGAACAGGAATTTGACCTAGACTTGATTATGACTGCCCCTTCTGTAGATTATCATGCGATTATGAATGACGGTTCCACAAAAGTAATTGATAATCCTTCAGATCTACCATCTGCTGGTGAATATAAGGAAGTGCAGGAACCTTTTGTTAAAGCAGAAGTAATGGTGCCGAATGATTTTGTCGGTCCTGTGATGGAATTATGTCAACGCAAACGGGGCGAGTTTGTGACAATGGACTATTTAGACAAATATCGGGTTAACGTAATTTACAATATGCCATTAGCCGAAATTATTTATGACTTTTTTGATGATTTGAAGTCTTCTACTAAAGGTTATGCTTCTCTTGATTACGAAATTACGGGTTACCGCGCAACAGATTTAGTTAAAATTGATATTCTGTTGAATAAGCAAGTTGTTGATGCTTTAAGTTTCATAGCCCACCGAGACGAAGCACAAAATAGAGCAAGACAAATGACCTCGATGCTTAAGAAATTAATTCCGCGGCAAAACTTTGAGGTTGATATTCAGGGAGCAATTGGTGCTAAAATAATTTCGCGAGCAACAGTAAAACCCTACCGTAAAGATGTAACTTGGAAAATTCATACGGGAGACCCTGATAGAAGAGCTAAATTACTAGAAAAGCAAAAGAGGGGTAAAAAGCGGATGAAGGCTGTAGGGCATGTTGAAATTCCTCAAGATGCTTTTATGGCAGTTTTAAAAATGAATGATGATGATTTAAATTCAAAATAGTAGGAAAATAAAAAGGCTGAATTAATTAATGATTGAATGGCGTGAGCGCAAGGGTGAAAAATTAGCTCCAGAATTGATTGAAAAGTATCAGCTTAGTCCGATTACGGCTAAGCTGCTTTCTTTGCGCGGAATAAATACTGACGCAAAACTTGCATTTTGGTTTAATGCAACTGAAGACGATTTAGCAGACCCGTACTTAATGCACGATATGCAAAAAGCTGTTACAAGGATTAACCAGGCAATTGATGCAGGTGAAAAAATTACTATTTATGGTGATTATGACGCAGATGGTATTACTGCCACCAGTATCATGATGGAGACGCTGGGAATTTTAGGAGCCGATGTTCATTTCTTCATTCCTGATCGCTTTAAAGATGGCTATGGTCCAAATCTTGATGCCTACAAGAAAATTGCGGCAGACGGTACGAAACTAATTATTACTGTTGATAATGGTGTTACAGGGGTTGAAGAAGTAGACTATGCTAAAAATATGGGCGTTGATACAATAATTACTGATCACCATAAATTTCAAGATAAAGTGCCTGAAAGTTATGCCCTAGTTCATTGTAATTACCCCGGACAAAAATATCCGTTTGATGACTATTGCGGCGCTGGAGTAGCCTATACAATTAGCCGAGCCTTGATGCAAGATTCAATGCCAGAATTATTGGAGCTGGCAATGATTGGTACAATCGGCGACATGGTTAAAGTCTCAGGGGAAGGCCACATTCTCGTCAAGCGGGGCCTTAAAATGCTCAACGAAACTGAGCGACCAGGTTTGAGAGCTCTAATAAAAAAAGCCGGCTTGCAAATGGGACACATAGATGAAACAGATGTTGGTTTTAATATTGCACCAAGACTGAATGCGGTTGGCAGACTGGATAATGCCAGTTTAGCTGTAGACCTTCTCTTGTGTGAAACTGATGATGAGGCAGAAAAGATTGCAGATAAAATTGAAGAATTAAACGCTAAACGTAAAAATTTAACTAGTAAAGTTTACAATTCCTGTCTCAATCAA
Organism: Lactobacillus melliventris; assembly: GCF_013346935.1. GTDB lineage: Bacteria > Bacillota > Bacilli > Lactobacillales > Lactobacillaceae > Lactobacillus. The sequence continues at coordinate 10,705 of NZ_JAAEEB010000008.1, read as the reverse complement.
ATTAAAAATAATGGCTGGGAAAGAAAGAAAACCTTAGTTTTATATAATCCTAAGTTTCATGAAGGCGTTTTAGGATTAGTTGCCAATAAACTGGTAGAAAAAACTCACAAACCAACTATAGTATTGACTAAAAATGACAAGGGAATCATAAAAGGTTCTGGGAGGTATGTAGACGGTTTTAATCTTTTTAATGCATTAGAACCTTTGAAAGATAAACTGTTTCTCAAATTTGGCGGTCATGACTTTGCCTGTGGTCTGTCAATGACAGAAGACAAGATAACTTCATTGCGTGCCACTTTCGAGAAAAGTTTTAAAGGAATTTATAATCAAAATATTCGCTATTATGATTGTGAATTACCATTTTCTAATCTTGACTTGAAAATAATTACTGACATTAAAAAGGCGGGGCCGTTTGGCAGCGATAATGTAACTCCTGTTTTCAGCATATTGCATCCGGCAATAAATAGCTGCTTTTACATGGGAAAAGAAAAAAACCATATTAAGTTAAATATTGGAAAAAATAATAAGAATATTGATGTTGTCGGCTTTAACAAAAAATATTTGACCAAGATCCTCTTACCATATGTAGATCAAATATTTGTTGAGCTGCAGGAAAATTGTTATCGTAATCAGATAAAACTACAAGGAATAATCAAGGGCATCATTTTTGCTGCGCCAAAATTAGCAGTTCCTGCACCTGTTATTGATTTGCGGAATGAAAAATACATAATGGGATTTGCCGATAGGTATTTGATTTTTGATAAAAGAAATAAAAATATTGCTTCTAGCCTGTATGATATTGATCCAGCTAAAATTACTTTGGTAAATGATTATAACAATGAGGGTGAAGTAGCCGCTTTTCTTGATGTTCCCCGTAATCTGCAGGAACTCAATTCAGCTTTAACCAATAATTACGACCAACTTTATTTGCGCTTTATTATGGATCAATTGCCTGTTAAGCAGCTACCGCTAAAAGCTGATTTTGTGAGGCTGCTGAAATACGTGTATTCTCACCCTGGTTTGGCTGTAGCCGATTATCGTGCGGTAGGTTTATTTTTACAAATCACTTATGATAAGATTCTTTTCATTTTGCGGGTGTTTTTTGAACTAAAATTTGTCAAATTAGAAGATGATAGAATATTTGGCGTTGCCAATCCCATAAAAAGAAGATTAACAGATTCTAATTATTTTAGGGCAACTAATTCCCAAATTAAATTTATAACTGATTTAAGACAGATGCCAAGTCAAAAATTACTAATGTACGTGAATGAGCAATTAAAACAACATTAATTTCTCACGGATTTAATGCTTTTAAGTTCAAAATCTGTTAGAATATTAAGGTCGAGTAAGCTTTAGCAAGAAAGTTAAGTTTTGGAGGTTTTTTCTTCTTATGGCAAACGATTTTGAGAAACATATTGCAAGTGTTAAGGATTTCCCTAATAAGGGTATTATCTTTCGTGACATTACCCCTGTTCTGCAGGATGGCAAGTTGTTTCAAGCAGCTACTCATAAGTTAGCTGAATACGTTAAAAGTAAAAATGCTGATGTAATTGTTGGTCCGGAGGCCCGTGGCTTTATTGTTGGTTGCCCTGTGGCTACAGAGTTGGGTATTGGTTTTGTTCCAGCTAGAAAGCCGCATAAATTACCGCGGGAAGTCGAAAGGGCTTCATATGATCTGGAATACGGTTCAAACAGCTTGGAAATTCATAAAGATGCTATTAAACCTGGTCAGCGTGTAGTAGTCTGTGATGATTTACTTGCTACTGCAGGAACTTTAAGGGCATGTAAAGAGCTAATTGAAAATCTTGGTGGAGAACTAGTGGGTTCAGCTTTTTATATTGAATTACCAGATTTGAAGGGAAAAGAAAAATTACCAGGACTTGACGTATTTTCACTCGTTAAATATCATGGTGCTTAAAATCACCAAAAGCTAGCAATTTATGGTGAATTCATGAATTACAATTAAATACTGCTTTTATCTCAAGTGCTCTTAATAGTTAGACCATAAAGTCAACTATTAGGGGCACTTTTTTCATGACTAAAATAAATTTCTGACGCAAAACTTAAAATTTAAGGAAAGCGATTTCTGAAAAATGAAAACTTTTATGCTCTTTTTGAGTGCAAATTTTTTACAAGACAAAGTCAAGTATATATAATGATACAGTATTTTTAAAAAAGGAGAATAGAGTAATTTGCAATTAAGAAGAGCAACAATGGCCGATTTTGACCGAATTATCGCTATTTTAAAAGACGGAGCCAATCAACTGGCTGAACGTGGTGTTGATCAGTGGCAAGGAGATTATCCGTCAAAAGAACAAATTAAAGAAGATATTGAAAACGGCTGGGCCTTTTTAGCTGTTTCTGAAGATCAGGAAACAGTTGGTGCTATTGCCATAGTGGACGGACCAGACCATGTTTATGATCATTTAGATGGCAAATGGTTGGCTGATACTAATAAATATGTGGTTATTCATCGAGTGGCAATTCATTCTCAGCATTCTGGTAAAGGCTATGCTACCAAGCTGTTACAGGCTGTTATCAATGATATTAAAAACAACAGGGACGATATTGACTCAATCAGAATTGATACTCACGAAGACAATAAAGCCATGCAACATTTGATTGCAAAGATGGGTTTTTCTAAAGTTGGTTATTTGCATGGCGCTTACCGTCCTAACGAAACCTCATATGTTTATGAACTACTTAAATAAAAGAAAAAATTGTTATCAATTATCACAATAGCAATCTATTCAAAACTAAAAACCTGGTGATGGCGTTTTTCCATTACCAGGTTTTTCTATGCTTTTATTTAATTAGCGATTCTTCATAATTGGTTGGTAAAAGACATCAATCAATATGGCAGCCACTAGGGCAACAGCGAAAGTGAGTAGCAAATTAGTCCAGCTAATTTTCGTCATAGCAATTCCCAGTAAAGCTAATATTATGGTTAAGAGTACATCAGCTAGTTGGGTTAAGCCAACAGCTTTAGAAGGATAATCCTGCCAGAAAAACTTTTTAGTTCTGGTGATCAGGACAATAAACATTGCGCTTAAAACCAAATAAACATAAACCATTGTTGATATTGTGCCGTGGCTCCAGCCATGAGTATTGAGATAAGCAATACCTGCTATTCCAATTACGGTCCAGCCGAAAGCTAATGAAAAAGCAATTTTAGCCAATTTAGCCATGTTCCAATTTTCAGGTTTATAGGTGATATGAGTTCTGTCAGTACCGATCATCATCGTCACCATGTTATTCATGATTGTATAAATAACCATGGCGTTTAGTGCCATCGGAATATAATTGAAGAATAAATAACCAAAGGTCAAGAGCATGGTTAGTTGTGCGGTTCTGGCTAGCTTGGTCAAGGACCAGGTCGTCATTCTTTGATAAACTCTGTGTCCGGCATCAAGTATCTTTACTATTGAAGATAAGCCATCATTCAAAAGAACCATTTTGCCAGATCTTTTTGCAACATCTGCCGCATTCGAAACGGCAATCCCAACCTCAGCTTGTTTTAAGGCTGGCGAGTCATTTACACCGTCACCCGTCATCCCCACAATATAGCCTTGCTTTTGAAAGAATTTAACCATGCGCAATTTATCTTCTGGTAAAACATCTGCAATTCCAGCTAGTTTACTAGTATCAGTTTGATCAGTAAAATCATGAATAGAAATTACCTCACCTTGTAGGTCAACCTGTTTAGCAACTGCAACGGCCGTTTTTTGGTTATCGCCAGTTAACATAATCGGTTTCACTCCACGTTTTTTGAGTTCACCTAAGGCTTCTTTAGAATCAGATCTCACCATATCTTGCAAGATGAAAACACCGGCTAATTTATCATCAATTAATAAAGCGACTGAACGACCAGCACTAAAATCAACTTCCTTAGCGTTTTCGTTCGCATTTCTATCAATTAATGATAGTTGTTTAAAAGAGCCAAGTTTAATATTATGACCGTTGTAATTTGCCATTGAATAGCCTGTACTAGAGGTAAAAGGAGTAAAGTCAGAACCTGATTTGACGGTTAAACCCTGCTTTTTTATGTATTCAGCAATCGCAGTGTCTATTAGCTTTTTATTTCTTTGATCTGTAGCTGCTGAAGCTAATTCAAGGGCTTCTTTATCACTAAATGAGCTGAAATTTGTCCATTGACCAACTGCTGTTTTATTTTCGGTAATGGTGCCCGTTTTATCGAGCAAAATCAGATTTAGGTTTGCGGCATCTTGAATTCCAGTTAAATCTGAAGTTAATACTCCTTCTTTACTTAGACGAGTAGCTTCAAATGAATTGGAAAGGGCAAAGGTAGAGGGCATTGCCACTGGAATGGAAGCTATAAACATCATTGCCAAAAATGGCAGCATATTAATGAGATTATTAATGTCTCCTCCTTTGAAGAAAGAAGCAATGATAATTATTAAAGTTAAAATACCGTCAAGAATACACAAATAATAGATAATTTTAGTAAGTAGTTGTTGCAAGTGACCCGGGGCAGCGGAATTATTAATTAAATTAATTGTTTTACCAGACCGTGAATTAGCTCCGGTAGCCGTAACAACTGCAAGGCCGTTGCCTTCCGTAACGGTAGTACCGGCGTAGGCTGTATCTTGGGGATTTTTCCGAACTGTTCTGGCTTCACCAGTAATTGAGCTCTCATCAGTAGAAATTTGGCCATCAATTAGTTTTACATCAGCCGCCAAAACATCTCCAGCTTGCATACTGATTAAATCTCCTGGGACTAAATATTTAGAATCAATATTTTGCCATTGACCATCCCTTTGAACAGAAATAGTAGGGGTCAGTTTGTGTGAAATATTATTTAAAACGCGTCTAGACTGCTTTTTCTTGGAAGCACCGTTCCAAGCAGCGAAAAGAAGCATTAAAAGAACGAATAGGGATTGTATCCATTTCCCTAAAACACATTCCAAAATTAGGGCAGCTTCGAGAATCCAGGCTGATAAATTCCACAACTTGGACAAAAACTCTTTAAAAAAATTGAACTGGGGTTCCGGTACCTCATTTAAGCCATTTTTTTGCAAAAGTTTATCTGCTTGGGCCTGAGTTAAACCAGTGATTTTTTCCGACATAATTTTACTTCCTTAGTTTTAATACTTTAATTAAAGTAGCATAAAAAGACCGCTTTTGCTATAAATTTATACCCAATTTTGTTTTAAAAAATCCCAAAATAGTGTACACTAGGTATAGTAGTGTATTAGTACACTTCTCTTAAACAATTATAATTATTCCAAAGTCTGTCGGATGTATGCAGTTATACCTAATTTAATCAGGTGAGTCCCATGTCCTTTAAAAAGATACTTTTAGTTTCATTGCTAACAATTACAGCTTTCTTTTGTTTTCCTTTTTTATTCATAATGAAATTTTGGATTACTTTAACCCTGCGCTTCTGGAAACCAAAAGTTATGCTCAAGTAGCGAAAAATACCCAACAATATTATAAAGGTCAGGCTTATGATTAAAAACTAGAAGTCAGTTTCCCTACAAAATAAATAGGGTAGGTGGTACGATCCCAGTTTGGGATAGATAATAATTGATCATAGAGGTCAGTATGTTAAGAAAATTCAATACGTTTCTAAAAAAGAATTTTTAAAAGTTGTAAATAAATAAGAAATTCTATCGATTTTAGTGCAGCAGTAAATAAACTTGTTATCTTTAAAAATTGGACAAAAAGTATAAATATCGGCTAGCAGAAAGGAAATACCATGTTTGAAAAAATGTTAGTACCAATATATGTTTGTTTTTTAATTATCACTAACCAAATTCCTTTAAACCATAATTCATGGACTGATAGAGCAGATCCCACAATTGACGAAGCTATAAGTTATGCGAAAGTTCCGGGTAATACTCAAGAGTACCTAAATGTTCAAGCAATAGATCCAGAAACTGGTAAAAAATTGCCATATCGAATCAAGAGAGTGGGCGGCTATGAACCAGGTAGGCAATATATAAGGATTGACCACAAAGGTCAGTATGTCAGAAAAATTGACTACATTTCAAAAACCACTTACCTAAAAGCAATTAAACAAGGAAATGAGTAACCACTTTGTTATCAGCTTAAAAAGGCACAAAAAAAGTCTGCAATTATTGCAGACTTTTTGAATTGATAAATTAATCTTTATCAACACTGTCTGGGAAGGTAGCTAAACGCTCGCCTTCACCAAGTTCTTCTTCGATTTCAAGTAAACGGTTGTACTTTTCAACACGTTCTGAACGAGCTGGAGCACCAGTCTTTAATTGACCACCGTTAACAGCAACGGCAAAGTCAGCGATGAATGTATCACCAGTTTCACCTGAACGGTGAGAAATCATAGTGTTGTAACCATTCTTACGTGAAAGACGGATAGTTTCCAAAGTTTCAGTAACAGTACCAATTTGGTTTAACTTGATTAATGAAGCGTTACCAGCACCTTCCTTAATAGCTTTAGTCAAAAGTTTAGGGTTGGTACAAATGAAGTCATCCAAAACAATTTGAATTCTGTCTTTGTGGCTTTGGGTAAATTTAATCATGCCGTCAACATCATTTTCATCGTATGGGTCTTCAATTGAGATTAACTCTGGGAATTCGTCAAGTAACTTGTCGTAGTATTGAGCTAATTCTTCATCGTTAAATACTTTACCTTCGAAGTGGTACTTGCCGTCTTCTTTGTTGTAGAAGTAAGAAGCAGCACAGTCACAAGCTATGGCAATGTCTTCACCAGGCTTGTAACCAGCCTTAACGATAGCGTCGTGTAAAGCTTGTAAAGCTTCTTCAGAGTTCTTCATGTTAGGAGCAAAACCACCTTCATCACCAAGGCCAGTTTCGTAACCCATATCTTCAAGCACTTTCTTTAAAGTGTGGTAAGTGTTAACGATCTTTTCAAAACCATCACGGAATGAAGTTTTCTTAACTGGAGTGATCATGAATTCTTGCACGTCAATACCGTTGTCAGCATGCTCACCACCGTTAATAACGTTGTGGAAAGTTTGAGGCATTTCAAGATCAGTGCCGCCAAGGTATCTGTATAAAGGTTGGTGGCTGTCTTTTGCGGCAGCAGCTGCAGTAGCCATAGATACACCTAAAATGGCGTTAGCACCAAGCTTAGCTTTGTTAGGGGTACCATCTAATTCAATCATTACGCGGTCAATGTTTGCCTGATCGTGTGGATCCAAACCCTTTAAAGCATCAGCGATTTTAGTATTGACGTTTTCAACGGCTTGGGAAACACCTTTACCGCCTACACGGCTGCCACCATCACGTAATTCAACTGCTTCATTTTCACCAGTTGAAGCACCTGATGGAACTTCAGCTTTACCAACGACACCATTTGATAAGGTTACAAAAGCCTCAACAGTTGGGTTACCACGTGAATCATAGATTTCCAGTGCATGAACATTTTCAATGACTGATTTTAACATCTAAAAACCTCCTAAATAATAAATGCTGTACTATTTTGTGTAAGTACATACATTAGTGGAGCACAAGCTCCATATCTACATCACAAATTTTAGCCTAAGTTTGTGATTATGTAAACATTTGTAAACGATTTCTAATGTTAAAAAATATTAAAAATATTTTTGTCGCTTTTTTTGCAGGTTTGATTTATGATTTAGCTATATATTTTTTAAAAAGGATAGTTTATTTCTATAAGGACATAAAATATGGATAAAGTAAAGTTAATAATCGACTCTGGTTCAAACGACAGAATGAATGATGATTTAACTGTCGTACCATTAACAATGACGATTGCCGGACAAGATTTTGTCGATGACGAAAATCTTGATCTTGATAGTTTTATTGCTAGTATGGAAAAGAACACTGAAGAAGGCAAAACATCTTGCCCTAGTATTAATCAATGGCTAAATGCTTTAAAGGGATCAGAATTAGCGATCATTATGACGATTACTAGTGGTTTGAGCGGAAGCTTCTCCTCTGCATTTCAGGCAAAACAAATTTATGAAAAAGATCATCCAGGAAGCCACGTGCTTGTAGTTGATTCCAGAACGGCCGGACCAGAAATTTCTGTTATTTTACGGGAAATTGAAAGGTTAGTTAATAGTAAGACCCGTTTCGTAGACTTAGAGCAAAAAATTTCAGATTACAAGACACATACACATTTACTTGTTGTATTAAAGTCGCTCCATAACTTAGCCCTAAATGGCCGAATAAACATGGCTGTTGCCAAAGTAGCAAAAGTTTTAAATATTGATGTGGTTGGCACCGCCAGTGATGAGGGTAAATTAGAGCCATTATCAAAAGTTAGAGGGATAAAGCGTGCTTTTAAAGAAATTCTTAAATTAATGGCCGAAATGAAATACAAAGGTGGGCGTTTGATTATAGATCATTGTAGAAATGAAAAAGATGCCCAAACGTTAAAAGAAAAAATTTTAGCAAGTTACCCTCAAGCAGAAATAGTAATTCGTTCAATGAGAGGGCTTTGTACCTTTTATGCCGAAGAGGGAAGTTTAATGATAGGCTTTGATGATTTATGATTTTTCAATAGCAGATAGTCTGCTTTTCTTCTGTATAAGATAAAAATAATTTTGTATGCAAAAAACAGCTCTAACTTTTTTAGTTGAGAGCTGTTTTTTAAATAATCATTAGTAATAATTGTTGAGAAATGCTAAAACAGAATACTGCAAGCGATGTTGCTCCGATAATGTCCGATGGGAAATGTGCTTTAAGACTGATACGGGAAATGACCACCATCAGCCAAATTATCAGCAAAACCCACAGCAAGCTGTTTCCTAGTTGGCCTGCAAAGAGGTGCCAGATAATTAAAGCCATGACGGTACTTCCTAAAACGTGACCACTAGGGAAACTATAGCCATCTTCTAAATCTGAGTGCAGAATTGGACGTTTTCTGCGCATCCATTTTTTTAAAAAGATCCCAATCAAATCGGTAAAGCCTAATGTAAATAAGGCCCAGAAGGCAAGTAAATTTTCATTATTACTAATTAAAAAACTTGCTAAAAATACATCCAAAACAACCAGCAGTTTAGGATCGTTAATAAATGCAATTATTTGCCAGCCAATGCCATCACGCCTTCTAATCAGTTTGTGGTGCAGCCAGTGATCGAATAGATTGAAACGCCGTGAATTTCTGACATTAAAGATAAGTAGTATTAGTATTAGAGCAGATAATAAAGATATCCAAAAATTAATATTCAAAACACATCCCTACCTATAATTTATATTCGCTTGTATTTTAACAGCAACGGGGCAAAGCATAAAAATTAAAATCTACTCTTGAGTAAAACTTAAGAATTGTAATTTAAAGGAGATTCAGAATTATAACTTTCGCTAAGATAAGTTCTAGCAAGGTAATTATTTTTAAAAGAAAGCTTGACTTTAATTAAAACCAACTTAAAATTATTCTTATCAAGTTAGGGCGTAATTTAGGAGGAAAAAATGAGTAAAAATCACACTTCTAAGCAAGAGACTGTGGGTGAAGCTATACGTGATATTGCTCACCATGAACATAACTTTGCTTTAGCTGATAATTCTACCAATCATATTGGTGATCTCGTTGTTTATGGCACCATTTATCTTTTGGAAAATTTATTTTCTGTTATTTGGTTTGACTGGCTATTTGTATTGTTGGCTATTGTTGCAATCATTAGCGTAATTCGTTACCAAAACTTCTTGCGACACAAGGTTAATTCCCAAAAAATGACTTCATATTTCGTAAATACTAGTTTGATTTCAACTGGGATTAGGTCTTTCGTAATTGGAAACGCACCATTACTAGCTCTTAGTATGCATACTCAAGGAAGATTTAACCTCTTTATTTCTTTGCTGGTTGGTCTAGTTGTAGCTTTGATTGGATTAACCTGTCAGTATCATTACCTAACTAATCATCAAGTCATTGACAGGCAAAAGGAATCACTAGGAAAGACCTGCAAAAATGCTATTGACTTTAGTGTTAATAGTTGCAAAAAGGGTTATGTTAGCCAAGGTTTTTTCTTTGATATTGCGTGTGGTTTTGCACTTTTGGCAAATCATTTTTCCTATAAAGAATTCATCTTAGTTAAATTTGAAGTTTGGCAATTTGTTTTAATTACTATTTTAATAGTATTGGGTACAGTTCTATTTCAAAGGTTTTTACACAATAAAGTTGTTACAAATAATATAAGTAAAGGCTTTAAGTGGGGTACTTTATTAATGACGGCTGCGCGCGGCTATCTGATAGCCATTGTACCATGGGTTGCAGTGTGTCTGTTCACGTGCAATTCAATCAATTGGTTGGCGGCAAACTTGTTAGGAGCATTGGTAGCAATAGTTGGAACTGGATTGCAATATAAATATTTACATAATGTCAGAGTCTTTTAATTATAAGATTAAGTTTGGATAATTTTAACAGTTGTGACGCTGATACAAAGAGAAGCCAGTAAAAGTAATTTCTTTCACTGGCTTTTTTTAATACCGAAAACAGATTTGGTTATAAAGCTTGATTCTATTCATTTGCTCTTTTTCAGAAGGATTTGAAAAAAGACTTTATTTTTTTAAATTAGAACTTGGACACCTTTTGAATACTTTTTCCGTATAAAAGTCTGTAATAGCAGCAATTACAGAGCAAAATAAAAGGAGAGTACAGGGATTAACAATAAGGTTTCATTTGGTTTATGATTGTCTAGAATTACTGATATAACAACATTTTCGTCTCTTGAATTTTTTCTTTTTATAGTTCTATGCCGTGCGAATGCCGTGC
>NZ_JAAEEB010000007.1 GCF_013346935.1 Lactobacillus melliventris | reverse complement strand
CTGACTTAGCTTAGCAGGGCTGATTTGATAATCATGCCAAAGATGATAGATTTCAATTTTATCTTGTTTAGATAATTTAGACATAAAAATGACCCCCAAATTTGTCCTAAATTTGGGGGTCATATCAAGCCTGCTTTTTTTTGGATACATTCTATATAAAAAAGGAAATCAAACATTGCTAAATTGTTGCATATCCGTGAGCCGTCCAGTATAAACAAAATTTAAGTTAATCTTTTTGGTTTTGTCACTTAAATCCTGTAGAAGCTTTTGCTGCATAGTTGTTAGATGCAAATGCTGCAGCACAACAGAAGCTTGAATGTACAATACTAATTTGCCAGTATAATCTAATGGATGGTCTTGATTGTCAAATTTGCGCATGACCATACCAATGGCGTCACGAATTTGCTTATATTTATTGATATTCAATTCATTATATATATTAGAGTAAAAACTCTGATAAAACTGCTCTAAATCCTGATAAACTTCTTCGATTAGTTGTTGCTGCTTTTTTGAAAACAAACTACCAAAAAAGTTATGCATAACCTCACTTCCTTAAAACCGAAATGATTTGGGTCTTCGGCGAAAAATTTTTCTGAAATTTTTCGGACAAAGGCAAATCTGTGATCAAAACGTCAATTTCATTAAGTGGAATTGACATGTAAGGAGAAGAATTTTCACTATCAAACTTATATTTTTCTGCAACAACAATAACTTGCTTTGCTCTGGAACATGCGGTTTTAATTAACTCCGAATCACTCATTTTTGCTGAATAAATACCGTCATCTTTAACGTTGGAGGTGCCAATGAAAGCAGTATTAAAACTTATCCTATGTAAAAGATCAAGTGAAGTTACAGAATAATTAAACCTATGCTCTTTATCAATTTTTCCCCCCAGCAGTCTTACACTTGGTAATTTTGTTTGCATCAATGCTAATGAGTTGTCAATCGAATTAGTGACTATTTGCAAATCTGTACCACAAATTAATTCACACAATTTTTTAAGAGTAGTTGAGGGACCAATAAAATCGCACTGGTTAGGATGTACAAAACGTCTAGCCATCTGGGCCATTTTAATTTTAATAGGTGAATCGATTTGGTTTCTGGTAAGAAAATTAGGCACCTCATTTTCATCAATAGCAATTAATCCGCCATGAACTCTGATTGCTTGCCCAGTTGTGGTTAATCGAACCACGTCTCGACGAGCAGTGTCAAAAGAAATATTGAAATAACGTGCTAAGCTGCGAGTTCGTAAATGTTTTTCATTTTTAAGCATTTGCTTGATTTTTAATAGACGGTCTTCCTGTGACATCATACTTCTCCTCTAAATAAATTAACACTACAGCGAATATTGTTTAACTACTTTTTCAGCGTTTAGCTATAAAAATAAGCACTTATCAGTATTTGAGCATAAATATGCTGATCTGTAAATAAAAAGTAGAGGAATAATAGTGTTTTTACTCTACTGACTTTAAACAAACACGTTTTTATAAAATTGGGACGAACCAATTTTCAAAATGGTTGAACTTTTATCAAAAATTGCTATAATATGTTTATAAAATGAAATTAAGCTAAACAACTAAGGGAGAATTAAAATGGCAGTTGATTATGATTCAAAAGAATTCCTTAAAAGCATTGACGCTCATTGGCGGGCTGCAAATTATTTATCAGTCGGTCAGCTTTTCTTAATGAGCAATCCATTATTAAAGCATGATTTAAAAGCAAGTGAGGTAAAACCTAAGCCAATTGGTCACTGGGGTACTATTTCACCGCAAAACTTTATTTATGCCCATTTAAACAGAGTTATTAAGAAGTATGGCTTAAATATGTTCTATATTGAAGGCTCAGGTCATGGTGGTCAGGTTATGGTTTCAAACTCATATCTTGATGGTTCATATAGTGAGCTTTATCCTGAAATTCAACAAGACGAAAAGGGCATGGCTAAGCTCTTTAAACGCTTTAGTTTTCCGGGTGGCTCCGCTTCGCACGCTGCACCTGAAACTCCAGGATCAATGCATGAAGGTGGAGAATTAGGTTACTCACTTTCCCATGGTACTGGTGCCATATTAGATAATCCTGATGTGATTGCAGCTGTGGAAATCGGTGATGGAGAAGCTGAAACTGGTCCGCTTGCAGCAAGCTGGTTCAGTGATAAATTTATTAACCCTATTAAAGATGGTGCTGTGCTGCCGATCTTGCAAATTAATGGTTTTAAGATTTCTAATCCAACGATCGTTTCCAGAATGTCAGACGAAGAACTGACCAAATATTTTGAAGGTATGGGCTGGCATCCTTATATTATTTCCGCATATAATGGCGGCGAATTTGACGGTTATAAAGACCATATGCAAATTCACGCAGAAATGGCCAAATTAATGGATACTGTCATTGAAGAGATTAAAGCAATCCAAAAGAATGCACGTGAAAACAATGATTTAACCTTACCTCACTGGCCAATGATTATTTTCCGTGTGCCTAAGGGTTGGACTGGTCCCAAGAAAGACCTTGACGGTAATCCAATTGAAAACTCCTTTAGAGCACACCAAATCCCAATTCCAGTTGCTCAAGATGATATGGAACACAAAGATATGCTCGTTGACTGGCTTAAGAGCTATAAACCGGAAGAACTATTTGATGAAAATGGTACACCAACTGCAGTGGTAACAGCGGATAATGTTGCTGGTGATAGTCGAATGGCTATGAACCCAATTACTAATGCTGGTGGTGAAAAAGCTAAGCGCCTTAGCTTGCCTGATTATCGCAAGTACGCTTTGAAATTTGATCAACCAGGTTCTATTGAAGCTGAGGATATGACCGAATGGGCTAAGTACTTAAATGAAATCGCTGAACTTAATCCAAATACTTTCCGTGGCTTTGGACCAGATGAGACCAAGTCTAACCGCTTGTTTAAGTTCATTGATGAGCAAAAACGGCAATGGGAAAGCTCTGTTCATACTCCTAATGATGAAAACTTGGCGCCAAGCGGGCGTTTAATCGATTCTCAATTATCAGAACACCAGGACGAGGGCTGGCTTGAAGGTTATGTTTTATCAGGTCGTCATGGCTTCTTTGCTACCTACGAATCATTTGGCCGGGTTGTAGATTCAATGCTGACCCAGCATATGAAATGGTTAAGAAAAGCTAAGGAACAATATTGGCGTAAGGATTACCCCTCACTTAACTTTATTGCAACTTCAACTGTGTTCCAGCAAGACCATAATGGTTATACCCACCAAGACCCAGGTGTATTGACTCACATGTATGAAAAGAATCGTCCTGATTTAGTTCATGAGTATCTGCCTGCCGATACTAACTCATTATTGGCAATTTCCCAAAAAGCTTTCACTGATCGTGAATGTATTAATATTTTGGTAACTTCTAAGCAAGAAAGACCACAATGGTTCTCAATTGATGAAGCAACTCGTATTGCAAATCACGGCTTATCTTACATTGATTGGGCTTCAACTGACCATAATGCTAAACCTGATGTTGTGTTTGCTTCAACTGAAACTGAACCAACAATGGAATCTCTTGCCGCAATCGATATTTTGCACAAGAATTTCCCTGACCTGAAAATTCGTTACATCAATGTTATTGATGTTATGAAGCTAATGAATACCAAGGATAATCCAGAAGCAATTTCAGATGAAGAATTTGAGCAATTGTTCCCAAGCGATGTGCCAGTGATTTTTGCCTGGCACGGTTACAAGGCTATGATGCAGTCAATCTGGTTTGGTCGCAAACGCAGCAACGTTCACATTCACTGTTACGAAGAAGAAGGCGACATTACTACTCCGTTTGATATGCGGGTAGTTAACGAACTTGATCGCTTCCACTTAGCTAAAGATGCCATTTTAAGTGTTCCTCGTTACGCTGAAAAGAGTGCCGGCTTTGTAGCAGAAATGGACAGATTGCTTGCTAAGCATCACCAATACATTCGTGATAATGGTAAAGATATGCCTGAAGTTACAGAATGGCAATGGACTGGTCTTAATTAACAGAACATTGAGCGAAGGCAGTTTCTAAGTGACAGAAACTGTTTTTGTTTTAGCTAATTTTAATAGTCTTATTCTTGTTAAAAATAAAAAATTTATTTATAATAAATATCATCATGAGGGAGTAACAGCAATTACTTGCGATAAGCCCAACAACCGAAGGAATCCTTCTGGACTTATCTTAAATAGTGAGACTTGTGTGTGTTAAACATATGGGTCTCTTTTTTGTTAGTAGGAGGTAACAATGCCCCAGAAATTTTATAACCAAGAAATTGAAAATGTAGCTCAAGAGTTGTCAACATCAACTAGTCAAGGTTTGCAGACCAGTCAGATTAGTGCCTTGCGTGCAAAATATGGCACTAATAGTTTGGCCAGCAAAAAGAAAACTAGTATTTGGCAACGTTTTTTGGCTCAATTCAAAGACTTCATGATCATTGTTTTGATAGTTGCAGCGCTACTTTCAGGCTTTGTCGCACAAGAATGGACAGATGCTGCAATAATTATGATAGTGGTTATTTTGAACGCGGTCCTAGGCGTCTTCCAAGAAACACGCTCGGAAGAAGCAATTAACGCATTAAAGAAAATGGCTACTCCTAATGCTCATGTTCGGCGAGATGGTCAGATTGTTGAAATTCCCAGTCCAGAATTACTACCAGGTGATGTGGTTTTACTTGAAGCAGGAGATGTAGTTCCAGCGGATTTGCGCTTAACTGTTACCAAGAGCCTTAAAATTGAAGAATCCGCTTTAACCGGTGAATCAGTTCCAGTTGACAAAAATGTCGCCCCTATTAATGATGAAAAGGTGGCACTGGCAGATCAGGACAATATGGCTTTTGCCAATACCAATGTGACCTATGGCCGCGGTGAAGGTATAGTTACTGAAACGGGAATGAACACTGAAGTCGGTAAAATTGCCACAATGCTTAATAACACTGATGAAACGGATACACCATTAAAGCGCAACCTTAATCAGTTAGGTAAGACGCTGACGATCATGATTCTGCTAATTTGTGCTGTGGTATTTGTTGTAGGCTTTTTTACCAAAAAAGGAACGGAACCAACAGATAAATTAGCAATTGACATGTTCTTGGTGGCCGTGTCACTTGCAGTTGCAGCTATTCCAGAAGGACTGCCTGCTATTGTTACTATTATTTTGGCATTAGGCACGCAGGTAATGGCGAAACATAATTCTATTGTGCGCAAGTTACCTGCAGTTGAAACCTTAGGCGCAACAGACATCATTTGTTCCGACAAAACTGGTACCTTAACCCAAAATAAAATGACAGTTGAGCAGATTTATTATGATAATCAAGCACATAAATCTTCCAGCAGTATTAGTCATGATAATCATGCTTTAATGGCGATGGTTTTAGCTAATGATTCTAAACTTGATGAAAGTAATCAATTGCTGGGTGATCCTACCGAAACTGCCCTAATTCAATACGCTCTTGATCAAAAGATAGATGTGCATAACCTACTTACAAGTCATAAAAGACTGCAGGAAGTGCCGTTTGATTCTGGTCGTAAACTGATGAGCACCGTCAATGAAGACAATGGAAACTACTTTGTAGCTGTTAAAGGAGCACCGGATCAGCTGCTGAAACGAGTAACCCGGATTGAGCTAGACGGCAAAGTTAGTGCAATTAGCGAAAAGCAAAAAGACGAAATTATGCTTGCTAATCAAAATATGGCTAAAAATGCGCTGCGAGTTCTGGGCCTAGCCTATAAATCGGTTGAGAAGTTATATGATGACCCTTCAACTGATAATGTTGAACAAGATTTAATTTTTGCTGGGTTAGTAGGAATGATCGACCCGGAACGTCCAGAAGCCAAAAAGGCCATTGTTGAAGCCCATAATGCCGGAATTAGGACCGTTATGATTACAGGTGACTTTCAGGTAACTGCACAAGCGATTGCGGAAAGATTAGGGATTTTAAAACCTGGTGAAGATGAACGGGTTGTTACTGGTGCACAACTGGATGAATTCAGTGATGAATACCTGGAAAAGCACGTAGCAGATTTTAACGTTTATGCCAGAGTTTCACCTGAACATAAGGTTCGCATTGTCAAAGCTTGGCAGGCACAAGGCAAAATTGTGGCCATGACAGGTGATGGCGTTAATGATGCTCCTAGTTTGAAGCAGGCTGATATTGGGATAGGTATGGGGATTACCGGTACCGAAGTTTCTAAGGGGGCCAGTGATATGGTCTTAGCGGATGATAATTTTGCTACGATCGTTGAAGCTGTCAAACAAGGACGTAAAGTCTTTAGCAATATCCAAAAGGCCATCCTTTACTTGATGAGTTGTAATGTCGGTGAAGTTCTGACAGTATTCATGATGACGATGCTAGGCTGGGACATCTTAGCCCCTGTTCAACTATTGTGGATTAACTTAGTTACCGACACGCTACCGGCTATTGCTCTAGGGCTTGAACCAGTTGAAAAAGGCATCATGAAGCGGACACCACGGGGTAAAAAATCAAACTTCTTCAGTGGTGGAGTCGCAAGCTCGATTGTTTACCAGGGAATTTTAGAGGGTGCTATTGTTTTAACCACTTATCAGCTAGGATTAAATTTTGGCCCTCATATGAATGATGCTAACTTGCAACATGGTGATGCATTAACTATGGCCTTTCTTACCTTAGGCTTAATTCAACTGTTTCATGCTTTCAACTCTAAGTATATTCACCAATCTATTTTTTCAAGAAGAACCTTTGCCAACAAGTGGTTTAACTGGGCAATATTAATTTCTGCCGTGGTAATGGCAGCAGTAGAGTTGCCGTTTATGACAAAATTCTTTGATGTCACGGAATTGAATTCCACACAATGGTTGATAGTTTTAGGTGCCGGAATTTGTATGATCGTGATAGTTGAAATTGTCAAAGCATGTCAACGTCTAGCAGGCAAGAAATAAAAGTATCTTTAAAATAAAAAGTCCCGCAATCTTAATTTAGATTGTGGAACTTTTTTAGTTTATTTTGAAACAAGCTCAGCTATTTTTAGTAAATATTCAGCATCAATTTTGTCAAATCTGTTGAAACTGTTACTGTCAAGATCAAGAACTGCAAGCATACTGTTATTTTTAATAAGCGGCACGACAATTTCAGAATTTGTAGCAGCATCACACGCAATATGACCGGAAAATTCGTGAACATTGGGCACGATTTGAATTTGCTGAGTTTTTGCAGCGACACCGCAGACTCCCTTTCCGATTGGAATATGCATGCAGGCAATAGGTCCCTGAAAAGGTCCTAAAATTAATTCGTTATCTTTGAAACGATAGAAACCTGCATAACTAATTTCAGGTAAACTATTGTAAAGCAGCGAGCTAATATTACTCATATTGGCAATTAAATCATGCTCATTTTGAAGCAAATTATCAGCTTGTTTCAAAATCAACTTGTAATCTTTCATTTTTTCCATAAGCATTCTCCTAATGAAAGTGTAAGCCAGTTTAACTCTTTTTAAAAGTACCAATCTGTAATTGAAATAAATTTCTCACAGATATTTTTAATGATAAATCACATTTTTTGACAAAAAAATATTAGTATTGAACATACAATATAGCCATTATTATTGAATATTTGCTTATATGGCGGGAGCTAACAGACTTTTAGTTTGACGTAAATCAAACAGAGCTTTATCTAAATTTTTATTAAAAAAACTGTATTACTTTTAAAATTCTTAACCGTTATAGTAAAATAGAAACTACAACTTATTATTTCATGCATTGATTATGAAAGGGGCGATGACAATGTCGATGATAGAGTTCCATAACGTGCAAAAATTTTATGGCCATTTTCATGCACTGCACGACATTAATTTACAGATTGATCAAGGTGAGACGGTGGTTCTGATCGGGCCATCCGGTTCTGGTAAAAGTACACTTGTACGGACCGTTAACGGACTTGAATCAATCCAGAAGGGTAAGTTGGTAGTTAACGGTCACGATCTTTCTGACCCAAAGACTAATCTCAATATTTTACGTAGTGATGTTGGGATGGTTTTCCAGCATTTTAATTTGTACAAGAATAAAGATGTACTGGAAAATATTATGCTGGCACCTAGAATAGTAAGCCATATTCCTGAAGAAGAAAATAAAAAACAGGCATTAGACTTGCTCGATATGGTTGGGTTACGCAAATGGGCACATAATATGCCTTCACAAATTTCCGGTGGTCAAAAGCAGCGTGTTGCAATAGCACGAACTCTGGCAATGAAGCCAAAGCTTATCTTATATGATGAGCCAACGTCTGCTCTTGATCCGGAAATGATTGATGATGTTTTACAAGTTATGAAGAAAGTTACCAACGAAAGTGGTATGACTTCATTAATCGTTACTCACGAAATGGGCTTTGCCAAAGAGGTGGCTAATAGAGTTATCTTCATGGATCAGGGTCGGATTGTTGAGGATGATGATAGCGAGAGCTTCTTTAAACAGCCAAAGACGGAGCGGGCACAACAATTTTTGAGTAAAATTATTTCTCACTAAGGAGGCCAATTATGAAAAAGAAATTTTGGCTACTTCCTTTATTGGCATGTATTTTAATGTTAACCGGCTGTGGTAAAAGCGTTAATGATCAATCAGTTTTAAAAAATGCTAAGCAATCTAATACGATTGTTTGGGGTGTTAAAGGTGACGTTAAGCTTTTCGGTTTAATCGATGTTCGTGATGGCCAGCAAAAAGGTTTTGACGTTGATATGGCTAAACATCTTACGAAGCATATTTTAGGTCCTCAGGGTAAGGCAGAATTTGTCACTACAACCTCTCAATCCAGAATTCCTCTATTAAAGAATGGTAATGTGGATGCTGTGATTGCTACGATGTCGATTACGCCAGAGCGTAAAAAGATTATTTCTTTTTCAAAGTCATACTTTGATGCTGGTCAATCGCTTTTAGTTCCTAAGGATTCTTCAATTAAAAGTACAAAAGATCTAAATGGTAAGACGGTTATTGGTGTTGTAGGTGCCAATTCGGTTGCAAACATAAAAAAGGTAGCTCCCAAAGCTAAAGTGATCGAATTGCAGGATTATGCTCAGGCAATGAATGCATTGAAGTCACATCAAGGAGATGCTCTTACTACTGATAACGGAATTTTATTTGGTTTGGCAGTGCAGAACCCGGGCTACGAAGTTCGTGGTGGCACTTTTACTGTTGAACCTTACGGTGTTGCGGTTAATAAGGGACAAACCTCATTTACTGAAGCTGTAGACAAGGCAGTACTTGAAATGCAGCGTAACGGTGAATATAATCGCTTAATTAAAAAGTGGTTTGGCGACGTTCCAGGATTTAAGTATAAGGAGCTGTATCGCCGATGATTAATATTTTTTCAAAATTCAGCAGCCAGCTATTTGTAGGCTTAGGCTGGACAGTATTATCTAGTGTAATTGCTCTATTTTTCAGTTTAATAATTGGAACAATTTTTGCAATTATGGAAGTTCTTCCAAGTAAAGTAATGCGTGTAATTGGCCATGCATATGTAGAAATTATGCGTAACATTCCTTTGCTTGTAATCACTATGTTTTTCTATCTAGTAATTCCGATGTATATTGTCAAAATCAATGGCTTTACTGCAGGAACTATTGGCTTAACACTCTATACTTCTGCCTTTATTGCGGAGACTATTCGTTCAGGTATTCAATCGGTCTCTAACGGGCAAATGGAGGGAGCCAGATCAACCGGTATGACCTATTGGCAGGCAATGCGTTACATTATTTTGCCTCAGGCATTTAAAATAGTAATTCCGCCTTTAGGTAATCAATTCGTTAACTTAGTTAAAAACTCTTCAGTTTTAGCCTTTGTTGCAGGGTTTGATTTGATGTACCAGGCAAACTCAATTGCGTCTACTACTTTTGACACCATTAACAGTTATTTAGTTGTAGGTGTTTTATACCTGATCGTTACTTTGCCAATTAGCTACTACATGCGACACTTAGAAAAGAAATTAGGTTAGAAGGAGGTATTAGAAAATGCAAAATTGGATTAATGCCTTTTCATGGCTTAATGTGCGCTTTTTGTTGATGGGCCTCTGGGTAACTATTTATATTTCAGTAATTTCGGTTATCTTAAGTTTCATTTTTGGTTCAATTTTAGGCATAATCAGGTATTCTAAAATAAAGTATGTTTCACAGATTGTTGGCTTTGTAATTGATATTATTCGTAATATTCCGTTACTTCTAATTATCTTCTTTACTTACTTTGGACTACCTAACTTTGGCTTAAGACCAGAAACAATTCCAGCAGCGATAATCGCCATGACTGTTTTCGAATCGAGTATGATTGCTGAAATTGTACGTTCGGGTATTCAGTCTGTTTCTGTTGGTCAAATGGAAGGGGCTCGGTCTACAGGAATGTCATTTGTACAAGCACTATGGCATGTTGTTTTGCCACAAGCTTATAAAAATATGGTTCCTGCAATTATTAGTCAGTTTGTTTCCCTCATTAAGGATACATCTCTCGCAACGATTATTGTTGTTCCTGAAATGATGCAACATGCACAAGTTATTTACGGACAAGATGCAAACTATATCTTACCAATGTTTGCTGCACTTGCGGTTTTATATTTTGCTGTTTGTTTTACATTGTCAATTATTGGTAATGTGATTGGTAAGCACTTGTCTTAAAGGAAGATCGTTTTATTATTTAAAGCATTTCACTAATTGTGAGGTGCTTTTTTAGTATTTAAGAAGCTGCTAGAAATATTTATTATTAGATAATCATATATGTTAAAATACTATAAAGATAAAAACTAAATTTAAAAGGGAGAACTTATGCCTCGTCCTAAAACCAAACAAGAATTAATAGATGCAAGTAATGCATCTTACCAAAAGATTGTTGCTTTGATTTCTAAGTTGCCGGAAGATGCTCGCACAGGTAGCTTCAACTTTGATACTAGTAAATTAAAAGAAGCCCATTGGAAAAGAGATCGCAATGTTCGTGACGTGTTGATTCATTTATATGAATGGCAGAGATTATTACTGGAATGGGTTAAAAACAATCAGGCCGGTCATGCACAAGAATTTTTACCAGAAGGGTACAATTGGCGCAATTATGGTGAAATGAATCAGCAATTTTGGGAAAAGCACCAAGCTACTGCGCTAGAAGAAGCTGAAAAATTATTGGCGGAAAGTCATAAGCAAACGATGGCTTTACTTGATACTTTTACTGAGGATCAACTTTTCCAAAAGAAGGTATTTCCTTGGACTGGAACGAACGCTTTAGGCACGTACTTTATTGCAAATACCTCTAGTCATTATGAATGGGCGCTAAAAAAATTGCGTAAATATCAAAGATCATTGAAATAAGAAATAGAAGCAAACTAAAACAGATAGTCATATCAAAAGGACTATCTGTTTTTTTGATTAGTTAAATAATTTACTTCGTTGACATTTGATTTCTTTACAGATATAATTTCTAAAAAGAAAATATTTAGAAAGAGAAATTATAATGGAAAATAAAGCATTATATCAGACCTTGATGAATTTGCAATGTGAACTGGTTGCGGAAAGAAACTTGGTGAATCCAGGTCAAATAAGCTGGTTGCAATACGATATTTTGAATGCTTTACAAGAACATTCTAGTAAACCTACTGTTTTAAGTAGACAACTTGGTATTACACAAGCCAAATTGTCTAAAAATTTTACCAAATTAAGAGATTTAGGTTATATCAGCCAGACTCCAGATATACACGATCATAGAGAGATAATAACAGAGATCACTGAAAATGGGATTAAGTTTATGAATGGTATCGCTGAAAAGCACAATCAGTTATACAGTCAGGCCAAAGCAATTTGGACAAAAGAAGAGCAGGAACAATTTATTTTGTCAGCTAATGAGTTAATAGCTATTTTGAAAAAAGAACGGCTTAAAAATGAAAAGTAATTCAATAATTGTCGAAGGCGCACGTACAAACAATTTGAAAAACATTTCTGTTGAATTTCCCAAAAATAAAATTACTGTCATCACTGGTCTTTCTGGTGCAGGCAAATCATCATTAGCACTATCCACAATAGCAGCTGAGGCTCAACGGCAAGTTAATAAGACTTACAGTGCTTATATACAGCAACTTTTACCTCATTTTAAAGAACCTGAAGTTGATAAAATTAAAAATTTGCCATTTACTGTAGTAGTTGATCAAAAAGGTATCGGAAACAACAAGCGTTCAACTCTTGGTACTTATTCTGATATTTATTCAGCATTGAGATTGTTGTTTTCACGTTTGGCAAAGCCGTTTATTGGTTATTCAATGAACTACTCTTTTAATAATCCAGTGGGCATGTGTCCCAGATGCCAAGGATTAGGAGAAGTTAGAGAAATTATTCCAGAGGATTTGTTGAATATGAGCAAATCACTTAATGAAGGAGCGATAGAATTTCCTACCTTTCAACCAGGTGGTTGGCGATTAACTCGTTATACTGAGTCAGGCTTTTTTGATAATGATTTACCACTAAAAAAATGGTCTGAATCAAAAATTACTCTGTTATTGAATGGTGAGAAGCAAGTACCACCAAACCCAACGCGAAAATGGCATAAAAGTGCGAAGTATATTGGTCTTATCCCCAGGATAACTCAAACTTTTTTAAGCAAAAATAATTCTCAATACCAAAATGATTTAAAGAAGATTGTTAAAGTGAAGGTCTGTCCAGCTTGTCATGGGCAAAGGCTAAATGCGAAAGCACTTTCTGCTAAAATTAATAATAATAATATTGCTGATTGCAGTATGATGAGTTTAGTTGACTTAAAGGAATGGCTGAACAATATTAATGATGCAAAGACTAAAGTTATCATAGAGGAAATAGAAGTTAAGCTCACTAATTTAATTAATGCTGGTTTAGGATATTTGAATTTAAACAGAACAACTGCTTCTTTATCAGGAGGTGAAGCTCAAAGAGTCAAATTGGCAAATTATTTAAACAGTGATTTAACAGACTTGCTTTATATTTTTGATGAACCCAGTGTAGGGCTGCATCCATATGATCTTCAAAACATCAACAACATTTTTAAAAGACTAAGAGATAAGGGTAATACGGTCGTTATTGTTGATCATGATCCCCAAGTAATCGCAATTAGCGACAAGATTGTCAATTTAGGAGAGCTTGCTGGAAATAAAGGCGGTTATGTTACTTTTTCAGGAAATTTTGCAGATTTAATTCAAAGTAATACACTAACGGGAAAAAGTTTGCGTCACAAAGGAAAACTAAAAAGCAAGCAGAAATCATTTAAAGAGTTTTATTATATAAATAACGCATCTTTAAATAACCTGCATAATGTAAAAACTAAAATACCTCAACAGTCACTGACAGCAATTACTGGTGTTGCCGGTTCAGGTAAAAGCAGTTTAGTAAAATTAATCAAAAAAAGATATCCAGAGGCTGCAATATTAGACCAACATGAAATTCATGGTAGTAACAGATCAAACGTATTAACTTATTTAAATGTTTTTGAGCAATTACGACAGTATTTTGCTCAGGCTACCAGACAATCTTCAGGTTTGTTTTCTTTTAATAGTTTAGGAGCTTGTCCCGTATGTAAGGGTAAGGGAGTACTTAAACTTGATTTGGCCTATATTGGTGAATCTGTTACGACTTGCGACTCTTGTCACGGGCAACGTTATTCACAAAAGGTGTTAGAACTGAAAGTTTGCGGTATGAATATTGCAGAAGCTATGGCTTTAAGTCCTACAGAGTTTGCTGCTAAGTTTCCTATTCTCAAATACGCAATGGCAATACTAAAAGAAGTAGGCCTAAATTATATTAAATTAAATCAATCGTTAGATACTTTTTCAGGAGGTGAACTGCAGCGGCTTAAATTGGCTAAACTTCTCTTAGGTCAGTCCAGTAAAATTTTAGTTTTGGATGAACCAACTAGTGGTTTACACGAATACAATGTTCAGGACTTTATTAATCTTTTGCAAAATCTTATTTTTAAGTACGGTATAACAATTATTGTTATCGAGCATAATTTACGCTTAATTGGACAGGCAGACTGGGTTGTTGACATAGGTCCTAATGCAGGCAATAAAGGAGGCAAAATTATGTTTGCGGGTATCCCTAGGCAATTAGTTAAGCAAAAAACTTTAACGGCTAGAGCGTTAAGATATTATTTTGGCATTTAGGTTCTAAAAAAAAACAATAAAATTTATAGTTTTAAACTAAATTTTTATTATTTGCGGCAGTAGAAACTAATTTTTGCTTTAATATTTTACAAAATAAAAATGATAGCTGTTGAACATAGTTCCAGCTATCATTTTTTTGTTAGTCAATAATTATTTTTACTTTGTCACTAATAATAAAACTAGGAAAGCTAATGTATCAAACAAGAAATGTACTAAAAAGCTTACCCAGATATTATGCGTTTTGATAAAAGCCCAGTTTAAAACCAGACGTGTAAATGCTAATCCTAAAATGACATAACCCAGATTGTAATCATAAGTTGACAAATGAAGTAAAGCAAATATTAAAGCTGAAGCAATGTTGCCCCAGAAAAGCGGGAGTGGCATGTGCATAGAATCAGCTAATTGGGTCACAGCTAACAGAGGCATAATTGCTAAAAACTCCTCACCCAATATTTGAATAGCACTGCTGAAGCGCTGATAAATGAAAATGAGCCAAACGTGGGGTGTACTCATGGTTAGTCCAGCAGCTGCATTGCCAGAAACAGCACCAAACAACTTCTGAGAAATCGCTCCTGAAACAACGGATACGAAATAAGCTAAAATGAAAAAGACTAGAACCCAAAGCCATTCTTTGGCACGAGGAGTATGAAATAATTGCTGCCATTTACTCCCAGTAGCAATTTGCACTCCGATTATTTGAATTATCAGAAAGACAGTTACTACTAAGATTTGAAAGCCTGCTGCTATTAAAGTGGGATGACTTTCGTCAAAAATTAGAGAATCCGGGATTTGCACACCGGGCATAATCAAACAGCAGTATGCTATCAAATTTGAGAGTAATATTATCAGCCATTTTTTACCAGATAATTTGTATGAACTATTTAAATTGTTAACCATGTTTATTCTTCCTTTTATTTTGATTTTATATTGTTAATTTATAAAAGACAATTTGCTGGCTTGTGAAAGTATCACAAATTAAATTTAATTTTTAGCTAAATTGCCTTGCGCTAAAATTCAAAAATAACCTATAAATTAATAAACTTTCTGGCTAAGTGCTACAATTATCTTGGAAGCTAACAGTATTTTAATTTGTTTTATATTAAATTTAAAACCAGCAGTCATCAACTTTATATCTCAAAATATATTTATTTAACTAATTAAGAAGGTTCATTATATGAAAAAAGTCACAATTAATAATCAAGTATTACCAGCGCTAGGAATAGGTACTTGGGAAATAGGAGATGATCCTAAACTTCGAGATGAAGAAATAGCAGCAATTAGAGCCGGTCTTGATGCAGGCTTAAGTGTGATTGACACCGCTGAAATGTACGGAAATGGTCGCTCTGAAGAGTTGGTGGGCGAAGCCATTAAACCATATCAACGCGCAAAAATCTTCTTGATTTCTAAAGTTTTACCGCAAAATGCGTCTAGATCAAAAATGCGGCAAAGTTTGCAAAACAGTTTGCAAAGGCTCCAAACTGATTATCTGGATTTATATCTATATCATTGGCGGGGAATGGTACCTTTATCTGCGACCGTTTCTGAATTGCAAGCTTTACAAAATGAGGGACTAATTCGCTCTTGGGGCGTATCGAACTTTGATATAGACGATATGCAGGAATTATGGCAACTGCCGGAAGGCCAAAATTGTGTAGTTAATGAGGACTTATATAATTTAGAAACCAGGGGAATTGAATATAGTCTTTTACCTTGGCAAAGAGAGCATCACGTTCCACTAATTGCTTATAGTCCTTTAGGACGTGGACCAAAAATGGGCAGCACAATGATGAAAAACGAGGCTGTTTTACAAGTTGCTGAGGAACACGAGGCAAGTGCTTATCAAATTTTACTTGCCTGGGTAATGCAACAGCCCGATGTTTTGGCAATACCAAAGAGCAGTAGTTCAAAGCATTTATTATCCAACCTGAAAGCTTTGGATATTGAGCTAACCCCAGAAGACCTGCAAATTTTAGGAAAGGCATATCCTAAGCCTGAACACAAAGAGCCCCTAGCAATTTATTAAAACGAGTTTTAATTGTCCTTATAAGCAATAATCATTAAAAAACTAAAAAATAAAGTAAAAAAGCTTGAGTTATCTCAGGCTTTTTCTGTACCCTTATACTAGGTAAGAAATTGGGAAGTTAAATAATGAAAAGTTTTTTATTTCGGTTATATTTGACGGCAATGAAACTAATTGCTCGTTTTACACCAATACAAAGTAATAAAGTGGTTGTTCTTAATGGTGCAGGTCGTTCTGGCTCAAATGGCTATCTGTTTGGTAAATATTTGCAAAAAAGCCATCCCGAATATGAAGTTACTATTGTAGAGCCTTGGCCATCCTCACATTTGCCACTTAAAACTTGGCGAAAAATTGGGGCAGCGAAATTTGTGTTGACCACACATCAGCCATTTAAAGTTCATGCCAGGCAGGTTAATATTCAGTTTTGGCACGGTATACCCCTTAAACGCATGGGCTTCGTGGCCAATAATACTAGTTCCAAAGTTGACCTGCGCAATGCTAAGTTATGGCAAAAAAATGCTGATATAGTTTGTTCAAGCAGCGATTTGTATGAAAGCTTGATGAGTGCCTGCTGCGGAATTGAATCTAATAAGTATCACAAAACGGGTTTTCCTCGTATTGATGCTTTGAAAAATCCAGTTATTAGTAAAAAACAGCTTCTCAGTGATTTATTTAAAACTCAGGATGATGAGGCGCAAATTGGTATTTATATGCCAACATTTCGTTATGAAATGGAAGACAACCAAATTATGGACCAGGTTCAACAGGGTAATTTTTTAACTCTGTTTGATTTTAACATTGAGCAGTTAAATAATTCATTAAAAAAGAATCACCAATATTTAATAGTGAAACTGCATCCTTATGAAATGAAACTTTTTAAGCATTTGCAGAGTAATTATTCTAATATTGTCTTTCTTAATAATGATTATTTATATCAGCAAGATATTGACCTTTATGAGCTTTTGGGTAATACTGCTTTTCTGATTACTGATTTTTCCTCAATTTACTTTGATTATTTAAATATTGATAAGCCGATAATATTTGTGACCAATTATTTACGACAATACGAAGAAAAGCGTGGCCTCTTAATGGGTCCTTATGAAGAAATTGTACCTGGAATATGTGTAAAGACACAGCAAGAGCTAATGCAAGCACTGACAATGCCAGATCAATACAGTGCGAAACGGCGTTACTGGCTAAAATTAACGAATCAGGTTCAGAACCAATCAAGTTGCGCCAATGTAGTTGAGTTGTTAAAGAGTATTAGAGGGTAAGTTGTGAAAAGAACTTTTTTAAATATTCTATATAATGCGGTTTACCAAATTTTTCTAGTATTAGTACCGTTAATAACAGTTCCTTATCTTTCGAGAATTTTGGGTCCCAAAACGTATGGTATTTACAGCAACGTTAATAATATTGTTCAGTTTTTAATGATTTTCTGTACTCTTTCAGTCTCCTATATTGGGATGAGGACTATTTCTCAGATTAGAGCTTTCGGCAGTGAGCAGGATTTAACTAAAGCATTTTGGGGCTTATGGTACTTTCAGGCCATAGCGGGATTTGTCACAATTGGGATTGTAATTGCTGTTACCAGCTTTTTTAAGATTAAATATGGGCAATATTTACTATTAATGGTGCCCTATCTTATTTCAGCTCAAGTTGATATTTCGTGGTTTTTTCAGGGATTAGCTGATTTTGGCCGTGTGGTTTTAAAAAATACTGCGGTTAAGCTGGTCTCTGTTATCCTAATTTTATTATGGGTAAAAAGTCCGGGTGATCTCTGGAAGTACATGTTGATCATGTCAGTTTCAACAATGCTGGGTTCATTTGTTTTTTGGTTTGACATTCACCGCTATGTTGGTGGACCGGTCAGACATTTCTATCAATACCGCGCGACTGTTAAAGCAATCATTACCCTGTTAATTCCCCAAATTGCTACCCAAATTTATACCTCGCTTGATAAACCTATTTTGGGTCTTTTTCAAAATTCAACCCAGGTTGCTTTTTATGACAATTCCCAAAGAATTTCTAACATGGTTTTGGGTATTGTCACTAGTATATCCTTGGTAATCATGCCTAAAATGGCTGGTGAGGGGAAAAAAGAACAACGAATAGTTTTAAAAAAGTCCCTTGAAGCGACGGTTATGCTGGGCACTTTGTTTGCAGTTATTATTATGGCTAATACCAAGGAATTTGTACCCTTCTTTTTCGGTCATAAATTCATTCCTATGACGCCATTGATGTTTTTCTTTACTCTCACTATCATTATGATTCCAACTGGCGGAGTATTCGCTAATCAATTTGCGCTTGCCAATCATCGAGATCGCGATTATGCCATTCCAGTCATAGTTGGTGCTTTCTTGGAAGTAATATTAAGCTATTTTCTGGATCAACTGTACGGTGCAACAGGTGCTATGATAGCAATTTTAATAACCGAGTTTATAGTTTTACTTTTGCGTTTGTGGATTGTGCGGGATGGTTACGATTTTAAATACTCTTTTCGTGAAATTCCCAAGTATTTTATAATTGCTGCTATTGTTTTGCTAGTAGGTCTCCTTTTGCCCCAAATGTTTGCTTCGGCATTTCTTAATATGCTCTGCAAATCAATCATTATGTTTGTTTTATATATCGCGTTAATGTTTTTGTTAAAACTTGATTTTAACCAAGACATAATTTTGTTATTGAAAAAATTTTTTACCAGAGGTTAATAAATGATTCCCAAAATAATTCATTATGTGTGGGTAGGGGGTAACCCTAAACCACAAAATATTCAGCGTTGCATGAAGACCTGGTCAAAGCACTTGCAGGATTATCAAATTATCGAATGGAACGAACACAATTTTGATATTCACGAAAATAAATATGTAGAACAAGCATATCAAGCTAAAAAATGGGCCTTTGTTTCAGATTACATTCGAGCTAAAGCAGTCTATGAAATGGGCGGTATCTATATGGATACGGATGTTTTAGTTTTGGATAATTTACACGATTTGTTAAATAATAAAGCTTTTGTTGGCTTTGAAAATAAGGATAATCCTTTTACAGCAGTATTTGGAGCGGAAAAAGGTCATCCACTGATTAAAGACATGCTTTCTTATTATGATGACCGTAATTTTACGTTTGACAAACAAGACCAATTAGCAGGAGTGAATACTGTTTCTGTATCTGATATTTTAAAAAATAAATATGGTGCTCAGCCTAATAACAAGGAGCAGCAATTGCAGACCGGTATACACGTTTATCCGGATGGCGTACTTTGTAATCCTTCTGCGCAGTCAAAGACCATCCATGTTTTTACCGGAACATGGATGGAAGGAGCTAAGCCACTGAAAAGAAAAATAGTGACAGCTCTGAAAGTCAGGATCAAAACGAAAAAAGAGGCAGCACTATATGCCAAAGTTTTCAGATAATCTGACTGAAGAAGAATTACAGAACCTGGTGCAAGAAGTTTCTCTTAAATATTTTGGCAGACAGTTTAAGCACAAAGTAAAAATTAATAAGCGCATGACAACAACTGGTGGTCGGTATCACTTAGATGATCACCACATTGAAATTAATGCGCATTTTTTAGTGCCGCAATATTATCAAGAATTGATTGGCATAATTAAGCACGAATTGACGCATTACCACCTACATTTAAATCACAGAGGATATCGTCATCAAGACCATGACTTTAAAGTTTTACTTAATAAAGTTGGTGGTTCAAGATATGCACCAGATATTGGTCTCAGGCGCAAAAGAAGAGCAAAATACTTATACATTTGCACAGTTTGCGGACAAAACTATTGGCGAGTTCGCCGGTTAAATTTACGACGATATGCGTGTGGTCATTGTAAAGGTAAATTAAAACTGGTTGACTACGGATGAATAAAAAAATTTAAACATTTTTGTTTGACAAAATGTTAGGTACCAAACTATAATTAATTTATAAAATATATTAGGTACCTAACTTTTTATTAAAGGAGTTTAACTATGAGTCAAACAAGTGATCAATTAATGAAACAACTTCATTTTATTATGCGTGCCAGTCGCTACTACCTGTTTCAGAATAAAGAGCCGATATCTGGTCAAAAACGAGTTTTAGCAATCTTAAAGTTGGAAGACGGCTTAACTCAAAATTATCTGGCTGAGATTTTAGCTCTGAAGCCGGGCTCTTTAGCAGAATTATTGAAAAAAATGGAGTTAAAAGGCGATATTCGACGTGAAGTTGATGAGCAGGATAAACGGGTTAAACGAGTTTATCTAACAGAGAGCGGAAAAGAAAAGGCCGCAAAGTTAGCCGAACAAAAAGCCAAGCAAGATACTGCACCGTTTTTTGCTGGTTTGACTGCGGAAGAGCAAGAGCAATTTGGGCAGTATCTGCAAAAAATTGCTGCGGGCTGGGATGATGATTTTAAGGATAAAGCCAGTTCTTTTGTTGATCCGACCTATCGAATGGAAAGAATTAAAAAATGGCGTGAATATGCCGCTGAGCATAACTTTTCAAGATCTGATATGCGCGCTATGTGTCATCATATGCATGAACGGCATCACTACCATCATGACTGCCCTCGCGCTGATTTTAACAGAAATTATTGCAATTATGATAAGATGCACGGTTATGACCGCGACTTTTGGCGAAAATTTTGGCATAATGAAGATGAAGATTTATAATTAGCAACATGATTAAAGTTTTTCAATTATTGAAAAACTTTTTTATTTAGTCTAAATAAGGAAAGCCGGTATCTTTTATGGCATTTAAGTCACGTAAAGATGGAAAGCAAAATGTTAAAATTAGTGACTTTTTAGACCTGCTAAAAAGTTTAAATGTGAAAAAGTCTTTGTTCATAATTGGCTTATTACTTAGTCTTATCACAAGTGCGGCCAATTTAGCATTACCTTTATTAACCAGGCAGCTGGTGGACACTAGTAAATGGGATAACTTTAATTATTCAAGTTTAGTTATTATCATCGTGGTTTTTGTGTTGCAGCTAGTTTTAGGAACTTTGGGCGGATACGTACTGCGCTATTTTGGTGAAAGCGTAGTCAAGACCCTGCGTGAACGGTTATGGGCTCACCTGTTAAAATTACCTGTTACTTATTTTGATGCTAATAAAGTGGGTGAAAGCAGCTCGCGACTAGTCAATGATACTGGAATAATAAAAGATTTACTGGCTTCGCAGTTTCCTAATTTTATTACCGGCGCAATCCAATTATTTTTCTCATTAATCATTTTATTTGTGATGGATTGGGAAATGGCCACCTTAATGTTTGTCGTAGTTCCTATTGTGGTAGTAATTTTATTACCGGTTGGTCGCATAATGGTGAGACTAGGTCGGAAGCTACAAGCGGAAACAGCCAAATTTAATGGTGAGGTCAGTGAAAAACTATCTGAGGTCCGCTTAATTAAATCCAGTAACGGCGAAAAACATGAGCAGGAAGCTGGTAATCACCGAATCAATAAAATTTTCACTATTGGAGTTTTAGACGCACGCGTCGAAGCTGTTTTACAGCCAATCATTATGACCTTGATGATGGCTGCTTTTGCCGGCATTTTGGCTTTTGGCATTATTCGCGTTGGTCAAGGTTCTTTAACAAGTGGTTCATTAGTGGCCTTTTTACTGTACTTATTTAATGTTATTGGCCCTGTTGCCAATTTTGCCACCTTTTTCTCCCAGATTCAAAAAGCCTTAGGCTCAACTGAACGTATCCAAGAAATTTTACGAATGGAGCCCGAAAAGAACTTGGGTCAACAGACCTGCGATTTAACTAATAAAACTTTAACTGCACAAAATCTGAATTTCAGCTATGTGAAAAATGAACCAGTTTTACAGTCAATTTCATTTGTTTCACGACCCAATTCTGTGATTGCTTTTGCTGGTCCCAGCGGTGGCGGGAAGTCAACTATTTTTGCATTACTAGAGCGGTTTTACCAACCGGATAGTGGCAAAATAACTATTGGAGAGCAGGATATTCAAGATATTGACCTGGCAAATTGGCGCTGCCAAATAGGCTATGTTTCTCAAAATAGTGCTATTTTTTCTGGAACAATTCGGGAAAACCTGGTTTATGGTTTAACTAAAAAGATGACCGATGAAGATCTTTGGCATGGACTTTCTTTGGCTTATGCGGACCAATTTGTCCGTGAATTTCCTGATCAGATGGAGACTGAAATAGGTGAGCGCGGAATTAAGCTCTCTGGTGGTCAAAAGCAACGCTTAGCTATTGCCCGGGCCTTTTTACGTGATCCCAAGATTTTAATGCTGGATGAAGCTACGGCAAGTCTCGATTCAGAATCAGAGGGAAAAGTGCAACAAGCTCTTGATAAACTGATGGTTAACAGAACTACTTTGGTAATTGCACACCGACTGGCTACGATTGTTAATGCCGATCAAATATATTTTATAGAACACGGTAAGGTTACAGGCCATGGAACCCACCACGAATTGATGCAAAAGCATAGTTTATACGCCAAGTATGTCACCGAGCAGATGGTAAATTAACCGCTTTTACATAAAAATGATTAAGAAAACTCTTGTGCTAAATTCAATTTTGGGTTATAGTATTGAATGTGTTGCGGGCATGGCGGAATGGCAGACGCGCAAGACTAAGGATCTTGTGATCGCTTTTAGATCGTGGAAGTTCGAGTCTTCTTGCCCGCATTTGCTTTAATGGAGCTTTGGCTCCATTTTTTTGTGCTTAATTTTTTTAAGCAGATTTATTTTGCAACCGACTAACTTTATTTTAAAAATTAATTATGTTGCATAGTTTTATAATTAAGAGAGGTTATACTTAAGAAGAGATTTTTTAAAGCAAGGGAAAACAAATGGCGAGAAAACGAAGAAGCAAGAAGTTATCTAATACAGCAATCATTATGCGAACTTTTATTATTTTATTTTTGTTAATAATTGCTTTTGTGGCTTTTCGTTATTATCGGAGGCAGGCAATTCAGTCTGAACAGATTAGACAAGAGCAACTTGCGCGTGAAGAGGCAAGGCAAAAGATTATCAGACAGCATAAGGCTTTTATCCGCGAAATTGGACCGATAGCTAAAGAAGTAGATAAATCTTTTGATCTTTTACCCAGTATTACAATTGCTCAAGCCTGCCTCGAAAGTGATTATGGTAAAAGCGATCTTTCGCAAAAATACAATAACCTCTTTGGCGTCAAGGGGAATAACCCTAATACCTCTGCTGTCTTAAAAACCAAAGAATTTGAAAAAGGTAAGTGGATTGAAATCAAAGCTCGCTTTCAAATTTATGACTCTTATGAAGCTTCAATCAGGGCTCATGCGCGGCTGTTCCAAAAGGGAACAACTTGGGATGCTAAGCAGTACCGGCACGTTCTGGCAGCCAAAAATTATGAGGCTCAGGCTCGTGCGTTAGTTAAAGATGGCTATGCCACCGACCCTGATTATGCGGACAAACTGATTAAATTAATTGAAGAATACAATCTTGACCGTTTTGATAAATAGAATGCACAGGGTAACAAATAAGGCTACGATTTTTGGTACAATAGAAGAGTTATAAAATTTGGGGTGAGAGGATTCAGAAT
The DNA here is from genome assembly GCF_013346935.1 of Lactobacillus melliventris. Lineage (GTDB taxonomy): Bacteria > Bacillota > Bacilli > Lactobacillales > Lactobacillaceae > Lactobacillus. The sequence continues at coordinate 83,588 of NZ_JAAEEB010000007.1, read as the reverse complement.
GAGCGTAGAATCAATTTTAAAGGGTTTAAATCCACAGCAAAAAAAAGCAGTACAGATTACAGAAGGGCCTTTATTAGTCGTTGCTGGAGCTGGTTCTGGGAAAACGTCCGTGCTAACGCGGCGAATTGCTTATCTAGTTGCTGAAAAAGGGATCGCGCCTTGGAATATTTTGGCTATTACTTTTACCAATAAAGCCGCTACTGAAATGAAAGAGCGCGAATATAAGTTATTGGGCCAGCAGGCTGACGGTATCTGGATGTCGACTTTTCATGCTATTTGTGTCCGTATATTAAGACGGGATGCCGAAAAAATTGGTTATAGCAGTAATTTTTCGATTGCTGATTCAGCTGAACAGCTCACTTTAATTAAACATATTCAAAAAGAGCAAAATATTAATCCCAAAATGTATGAACCACGGAGGATTTTGTCTGCCATTTCCAATGGCAAAAATGATTTACTTACTCCAGCTGCATTTTCAGCCAGCGCTGCCTCACCTTTTGAAAAAATAACAGCTCAAGTGTATCAGGAGTATCAAAAACGCCTAAAGAATGATCAAATTATGGACTTTGATGATTTGATTATGCAAACTCTGGTTTTATTCAAAAAGGCTCCGACAGTTTTACATTATTATCAAAATAAATTTCGTTATTTATTGGTAGATGAATACCAGGATACCAACCAGGCACAATACGAACTGTGTCATGCTTTAGCTGCACAATATAAAAATATCTGTGTTGTCGGTGATGCGGATCAGTCAATCTATGGCTGGCGCGGTGCTAACATGGAAAACATTATGAATTTTGAGCAGGACTATCATGATGATGGCGTTCAAACTGTCAAACTGGAGCAAAATTACCGTTCAACTGGTCATATTTTAGCAGCCGCTAATGCCGTAATTAAGAATAATCGTAACCGCAAAGCCAAAAAGCTGTGGACAGACCAAGGTGAAGGTGCAAAAGTAACTTATTATCGCGCCCAAAGTGGCGACGATGAAGCGCACTTTATTATTGCTAAAATACAAGAAGAGGTAAAAGAGAAAAAGCGCTCTTACCACGATTTTGCGGTATTATACCGTACTAATGCGCAATCCAGAACAGTTGAGGAGTCCTTTGTTAAGTCAAATGTTCCTTACCAAATTGTTGGTGGTCATAAGTTCTATGATAGAAAAGAAATCATGGATATTATGGCTTATTTAAAGTTAGTTGCTAATCCCAGCGATTCCATGAGTTTCAACCGGATTATTAATACCCCTAAGCGCGGTATTGGACCAGTAAGTGTGCGGCGTTTTATGGACTTTGCCCATGATAACAATTTATCAATTTTAGGAGCCTTTGATCACATTAGTATGTCAGGCGTTACTGCTCGGGCAGCCGTTAGACTAAGTGATTTTGGCGCTAAACTACGCGATGCGATTAATTTTGCTAAAGATCATACAGTTACTGGTCTGACTGAAAAAATACTGCAGGACTTTGGCTATACTGCTGCCTTGAAAGCTGAACATACAATTGAAGCAGAAACTAGATTAGAAAACCTGGATGAATTTTTGTCTGTTACTAAGCGCTTTGATGATGAATATGAAGAAAATGATGACGCTGAAAATGCTTTGAGTGAATTTTTGGCCGAGGTTTCTCTTTTAAGTGACCAAGATGATTTGGCCAATAATGATGATCAAGTTGCGTTAATGACATTACACGCCGCGAAGGGACTGGAATTTCCAGTAGTCTTTTTAGTGGGAATGGAAGATGGACTTTTTCCTTTGTCCCGCGCTTTGATGGAAGATGATCAGCTGGAAGAAGAGCGCAGATTGGCTTATGTGGGTATTACCCGAGCTAAGCGCGAACTGTTTTTAACCAATGCTTACTCACGCATGATGTATGGCAGAATGCAAAATAATCCTCCTTCCAGATTTTTGGCAGAAATTGATCAAGACGACCTGAATATTGAAAATTCCGTTCCAATTACTTTGACTAGTGTCAACTTGCAAGCTGAAACCGCACCTTTTGCTAATAGTGATGAACGGGCACGTGCACAGGTTTATACTCCCAAAGTTAAACCTGCTGGTGCAGTAGGAGCGGAGAAAAAAGGCTGGAATGTCGGAGACCAGGTAGAGCATAAGTCCTGGGGCAGAGGCGTTGTAACTAAAGTTAACGGCAAGGGCGAAGATATGGAGCTTGATATTGCTTTTAGTGGTAAAGGAATCAAGCGGCTTCTAGCAGCATTTGCACCAATTAAAAAGGTATAATAAAAGCAGAAATAAAAAAATAGTTTTAAATCAGGAGGAAGAAAATGGCAGATTTAACTCTTGATGAGGCCAGAAAAGAAGTCGCAGCTCTAAGAGATAAACTAGATGAATGGGCAAATGCCTATTATACAAAGGACACACCTGAAGTTGAAGATAATGTGTACGATAAAAACTATAATCGTTTAGTTGAACTTGAGCAGGAATTTCCACAACTGGTGTCACAAGATTCCATTACTCAAAAAGTAGGGGGACAGATTGACAATCAGTTTACTAAGGTTTCTCATGAAATTCCGATGTTATCAATGGGAGATGTTTTTTCTAAAGAAGAACTGCAGGAATTTGATGACAGAGTGCAAAAACAAATAGGTCACGAAGTTGCTTATAATGTCGAATTAAAGATAGATGGTCTGTCTATTGCCTTAGAATATACTGACGGTAAATTAACCAGGGCTTCTACCAGGGGAAATGGTCAAGTAGGTGAAGATGTTACTCCTAATGCACGCTATATTTCTGATATACCGCAAACCTTGCCTGAAAAATTGACCACAGAAGTCCGGGGTGAATGTTACATGGGTAAAGAACCATTTGCTAAACTCAATGCGGAACGTGATGAAAACGGCGAAACAACTTTTGCCAATCCGCGTAACGCTGCAGCCGGCTCTTTACGGCAATTAGATGCAAGTATTACCAAACACCGGCACTTGAGTACATTTATTTATACCTGGGTTAATCCGCCAGCAGAAATTACCAGTCAACACCAAGCCATAGAAAAAATGACGCAGCTGGGTTTTCACACTAACCAAACCGGGCGCAGAATTGCGAAAATGGCCGATATTTTTGCTTTTATTGACGAGTATACTGCTAAAAGAAATTCGCTAGATTACGGTATTGACGGGATTGTTTTAAAAGTTGACGATTTGGACTTACAACAAGAACTGGGAAATACCGTCAAAGTGCCACGGTGGGAAATAGCGTATAAATTTCCTCCTGAAGAGCAGGAAACTGTGGTTCATGAAATCAAGTGGACGGTTGGTCGTACTGGAGTTGTAACGCCAACTGCGATTATGGATCCTGTCCAGTTAGCTGGTACTACAGTTTCTCATGCTGTTTTGCATAACGCCGATTTATTGCAACAAAAGGATGTCCGTATTGGCGATACCGTTATGTTACATAAAGCGGGCGATATTATACCCGAGATTTCAGAAGTGGTATTAGCTAAAAGGCCGAAGGATGCTCAACCTTATCCGATTCCGACAACTTGCCCGTCGTGTGGAGAAAAATTGATTCATCTAAAAGATGAAGTAGCATTGCGCTGTGTTAATCCGTCGTGTCCTGCTCAAATTGAAGAGGGTATAACTCATTTTGCTTCAAGACCGGCTATGAATATTGACGGCTTAGGGCCTAAGATCGTGCGGCAGTTAATTAAGAATGGTCTAGTTCATAATGTAGCTGATTTGTATCATTTAACCGCTGCTGATTTGGAAAAACTGGATCATTTTAAAGATAAATCTATCAGCAATTTATTAAACGCCATCAATAATTCAAAAAGAAATTCCGTTGAATTATTGTTAACTGGACTTGGAATTGATCATGTCGGAGCAAAGGCTGCCAGATTAATTGCACAAAAGTTTAAAAATATGGCAAAGATTATAACTGCAGACGTGCAAGATGTAGCTGCTATCGCTACAATAGGAATGACAATTGCAGAATCTTTAACCACTTATTTTGCTCAAGATGAAGTTAAAGATCTAGTTAATGAACTTAAAAATAGTGGTGTTAATATGGATTATCTGGGTGCAGAACCTGAAGACACTACAGCAATCCCAGACAATTACTTTAAAGATAAAACTGTCGTTTTAACAGGAACTCTGGCGCATTATACTAGAAGTGAATTTACCAAGAAATTACAAGCACTTGGTGCTAAGGTAACTGGTTCAGTTTCTGGAAAAACCGATTATGTAATTTATGGTCAGGACGCTGGTTCCAAATACACCAAAGCGCAGAAGCTCGGTGTCGCATTATTGACTGAGGAAGAAGCAATTGCTCAAGTTAAATAAAGGAACTTTTAAAGTGAAAAAATACTTGCAAATATTAACGCTTTTGGGAATATCATTGAGTTTGACGGCTTGCGGCAACTTGAAAAATTCCAACTTGGCGAATAACGCTAAAACATCATCGAATTCAAGCCCTAAAACATATCAAACTACTGATACTGGTAATAATGGGTATACTGTTTTGCTAAAAAACGGGCATTATGTAACAAGCCCAATATCTGGCCTGACAGCGACTGATAATGATAATTCTGTTGACACCAGAGAATTAGAACGAGGCTTGGTCCAGATTTCTAAAGGTGTTTATTCAACAAATTCATATGTCTTTCAGGAAGGCCAGTACATTTCTGCCACTGTAGCCAATCAATGGTTGGGACGAAAGTCAAAGTCAAATCCCACTGGCCTTAATCCCAAAATAGGGACTAAGAAAAATTACCAGCCAATTTATTTAGAAGAAATAATTGAACAAGATTTTTTGACGGGTTCCGGTTCAAATTACCACATAGGTGGTATTAGTATTGGGCTTGCTCTTAATTCAATTGACTATTATCAAAAGAAAAAAGATGGTCCTGAATACCAGGCACAAATTTCACGTGCTCAGCAAAAGCAGTACGGACAAGAAGTGGCCCAAAAAGTAGTGGCTCGTTTGCGGAAAAAGAAAGCTTTAAAGAACATTCCAATTACGGTTGGTCTTTTTGCCAAAGAAAGTAAGGACTCTTTAGTGGCTGGAACTTACTTTTTGAGCGGGACAGCGGCCGCTAATAGTAGTAAAATAACTAAATGGAAAACTATTAATACTCAAGCGGAAGTTTTACCAACGGTTGGTGGTAAAAAAGCAATTAATAGCAGTGATGCTTCCAGTTTCAATAGTTTTAAAGAATCTATTCAAAATTATTTCCCTAATATCAGTGGTGTAACAGCAACTTTACGCTATGAAAATGGTAAGTTAGCTCAAGAAAATATTACAATTACTACCCAGTTTTATGGGTATGAGCAGATTCAAAGTTTTACCAGGCTGGTTTTATCAACCGCAAAGAAGTATTTGGCTAATAACGTGCCCATCGAAATTAAGATTGGTTCAGTTAATGATATCCAGGCTTTAGTTGCTAAAGAAACAGGGGATAGTAGTTATCAAGTCCATATTTATGGTGGCGAATAAGGAGGTATATTTGCGTGGAAATTACAGAAGATACAATTAAACACGTTGCGACTTTGTCGCGGCTTGAGATTGATGAAAAAGATATCAGCAAGGTAACTGAACAAATGAGTTCAATTATTAATATGGCTGATCAATTATCAGAAGTTAATACTGCTGGTGTGAAAGAAACCGTTCAGGTTGTTGATCGCGATACGGTTTTCAGAGAAGACAAGCCTGAACACTGGCAAGATCGAGCTGAATTAATGAAAAATGTTCCTGAACAGGCCAATGGCTTCATTAAGGTTCCGGTAATTATTAATAAGGATGAGGACGAGTAATGAATTACTTAAATGAAGATATTGACTCTTTAAATGAAAAACTTGCCCACAAGACTTTGTCAGCCGACAAATTAGCGCAAGATACAATTGATAATATTAAAAAGACAGATGACAAGTTGAACGCCTGGATTACTGTTCAAGAAAATGCAAAGCCACAAAATGATTTAGACTTTGCTCATAATAAACTTGCTGGCATTCCCATTGCCATTAAAGACAACATTATTACTGATGGTGTTAAAACAACGGCAGCTAGTCACATTCTAGATAATTACATTCCGGTATATGATGCGACTGTCATTGAAAGATTAAAAAAGGCGCAAGTGACTTTTGTGGGTAAAACCAACATGGATGAATTTGCGATGGGTTCTTCTACTGAACATTCATACTTTGGCATTACCCACAATCCATGGAATTTGGATAAAGTACCGGGCGGTTCATCTGGTGGTTCAGCTGTTGCTGTTGCCTCGGGCCAAGTCGTTGCTGCTTTGGGTTCAGACACTGGTGGTTCGATCAGGCAGCCTGCCGCGTTTACCGGCATTTTTGGTATCAAGCCAACATACGGCCGCGTTTCTCGCTGGGGCTTAATTGCTTTTGCTTCTTCATTAGATGAAATCGGCGTGATGAGTAAGCGGGCAAAAACTTCGGCTCAAGTTTTAAATGTTATTGCGGGTAGTGACGAGCACGACTCTACTCTTTCGACTAGAGCAGTGCCTGATTTTACCAAGTACATTGGTCAAGATGTTAAGGGTATGCATGTAGCGGTAGTTAAAGAATACATGGCTGCTGTTGATGGCGATATGCGCAAGGCAATTCAAGAACAAATTGATGCTTTGGAAAATGCGGGAGCAATCATTACTGAGGTATCTTTACCTTTAACCAAGTATGTAGTTCCCGACTATTACATTATTGCTTCAAGTGAGGCTTCATCAAACTTGCAAAGATTTGATGGTATTCGCTACGGCTACCGTGCTCAAGATACTAAGAACCTATTAGATGTTTACGTTAAGTCGCGTTCAGAAGGCTTTGGCGAAGAAGTTAAGCGCCGGATTATGCTAGGTTCCTTTGCACTTTCGGCTGGCTCTTATGATCGTTTCTTTAGACAAGCATCTAAAGTCAGAACGTTAATTTGTGACGAATTCGATCAGATTTTTGCTGAGAATGACGTGATTGTGGGCCCGACTACGACAACTCCTGCTTTTGGCATCGGTAGTGAAATTTCCGACCCAATTAAAATGTACAACAACGATATCTTGACAATTTCAGCCAACTTAGCCGGAATTCCTGCTGCCAGCGTTCCTGCTGGTTTAGTTGACGGAATGCCTGTAGGACTGCAGATTATGGCCAAACGCTTTGATGAAGGCAGCATTTTCCAAGTTGCTGACTTTATCGAAAGAACTAATAAGTTTTATGAAAAAACACCAACTGGAATGGAGGATTAACTGATGAATTTTAAATCAACGATTGGGTTCGAAGTTCACTTTGAATTAAAAACTAAAAGTAAGATTTTTTCACCTTCGCCAGTAAGTTATGGTGCAAAGCCCAACACGGAAACAAATGTCATTGATTGGGCAATGCCAGGTGTTTTACCTTACGTTAACAAAGACGTTTACCGTTTAGGAATTATGGTCGCGTTGGCCACACATGCTCATATTTTGCCAACCACTCATTTTGACCGGAAAAATTACTACTATCCAGATAGCCCTAAGGCTTACCAAATTACCCAATTTTTCCAACCACTAGCTCGTGATGGCTACGTTGAAATTGAATCTCACGGTAAGAAAAAGCGTATTGGAATTCATGAAATGCACATCGAGGAAGATGCCGGCAAGAATACTCATGGGACCAACGGTTATTCTTACGTTGACTTAAACCGGCAGGGTGTTCCTCTACTTGAAGTTGTTTCTGAGCCCGAAATTGCAGATCCTGATGAAGGCTATGCTTACCTTGAAAAATTGCGTAAGATAGTGCAATTTACCGGTGCTTCCGACGTTAAGATGGAAGAAGGGTCAATGCGTGTTGATACCAACATTTCCATTAGACCTGCCGGGCAAAAGAAACTGGGTACCAAAGTTGAAATGAAGAACTTGAACTCTTTTGAACATGTGCGTAAGTCTTTGGCATATGAAGAAAAAAGGCAAGCGCAAGTTCTCCTTTCTGGTGGTCGAGTGCAACTTTCTACTCGCCGTTTTGATGAAGCAACTGGTAAAACTGTTTTGGAGCGTGTCAAAGAAGGCGATGCAGATTACCGCTACTTCCCTGAACCTGACATTGCTCCTGATCATATTAGTCAAGAATGGATTGATGAAATCAAGTCAACTTTGCCGCGTTCAGCCGAAGAACGTTACAACCAATATGTGAATGAATTTGGTCTGAAAGAATATGACGCAAATGTTCTTCTGCAAACCAAAGAAAGTTCAGATTTCTTTGATCAAACGGTTGCTGCTGGAGCTGATCCACAACTTGCTGCTAACTGGATGAACACCCAGGTTAATGGCTATTTGAATGATAATCGGGTTGAACTGGCTGATATTAAGTTGACACCGGAGCATTTAGCTGCCATGATTAAACTGATTAAAAATGGCACGATTTCTTCTAAAATAGCTAAAAAGGTCTTTGCAGAGACAATCGCTAATGGTACAGACCCTAAGAAATACGTTGAAGACAAAGGTATGGTGCAGTTATCTGATACCAGCGTCTTAGCACCTATGGTTAAAGAGGTTGTTGATAACAACCCACAATCGGTAGAAGACTTTAAGAACGGTAAGGATCGGGCAATTGGTTATCTTGTCGGACAGTTGATGAAACAAACCAGGGGCAAGGCCAATCCAAAGATAATTAATAAGTTGCTGAATGAAGAATTGCAAAAGCGTTAAGTAAGTTTTGAAGTAATAAGGGTAGAAATTATGACTGAAAAAGCAAGATTGATCTATAATCCTGTATCTGGTCACGAACAGATGCCTAAAAATGTCGCGGATATATTGGACGTTTTGGAACAAGCTGGGTATGAGGCAAGTGCATTTAGAACTAAGCCAGAAAAGCAGAGTGCGCAAAAAGAAGCAACTCGGGTAGCTAATGAAGGCTTTGATTTGATTGTTGCCGCCGGCGGTGATGGCACCATCAATGAAGTGGTCAACGGTATTGCGAATTTGGAAAAAAGACCAAAGATGGCAATTATTCCTGCCGGTACTACTAACGATTATGCTCGTGCTCTGCATATCCCGCGAGATGATATTGCCGAAGCAACAAAGGTTATTCTAAAAAATAAAACCCGTAAAATGGATATTGGTGAGGCAACTTTTGCCAAGGATATTCAGTATTTTGTTAATATTGCGGCTTGTGGCTCACTAACCGAATTAACTTATGGAGTTCCATCAGAAGTAAAGTCTGCACTTGGCTATACTGCCTACTTAATTAAGGGTGCGGAAATGCTGCCTCATCTTACTGAAAACGAACTTCGTCTTACCTATGATGAGGGCGTATACGAGGGCAAACTTTCAATGTTATTGCTCGGAATGACCAATTCCATCGGGGGCTTTGAACAAATTATGCCTGATGCTGAATTAAGTGATGGCTTGTTTCAATTAATAATTGTCAAGCCGTCTGAACCAGTAAAGTTGTTAAAATTAATGGCTTTAGCTTTAAACGGCAAACACGTTGATGATCCTGACATTATTTACACTAAGACGCGTAGTTTAAAGATTGAATTAATGGGTAAAAGCAAAGGCGAAAAATTGCCGGTTAACCTTGATGGTGAAATTGGTGATTATTGTCCTGTTACTTTTAAAAATTTACAACAACGAATTGAATTTTTCGTTGGTGAATAGATAAAGCACAAAAAAGAAGCAATTACTTTCACGAGTAATTGCTTCTTTAGTTTAGTAACAAAATCTATTAGTTGCGACTATTGCCACTGCCACCAAAGATTTCTAGTAAGAACATAAAAATGTTAATGAAATCAAGGTAGAGTTGTAATGCACCAAGCACTGCTAAGCCGTTAGTTGAAACTTGGTCGCCATAATTAGTGTAAATGGCTTTCATTTTGTTGGCATCGCTGGCAGTTAAACCTGTAAAAAGAATAACCCCAATAAATGAGAAGACATAAGTAACGGCCGGGTTACGTAAAAACATATTAACTATCAAGGCAACAACAAAGCCAAGTAAAGCGGCACTCAAGTAAGAGTTCCAGTTAGTCATATCTCTTTTAGTAAAAGTACCAAATAAAGCCATGGCAATGAAAACCGCTGCTGCTGAAACAAAGGCAGAAGTGATTTGCGTGCCGGTATAAAAGCCAGCAATTAAAGCAAATTCAAAACCATAAATTGCTGATAATATTATTAACATAACTAAACTGGCAACTGGATTGCGATCAGCTTTAAAACTAATACCCATTGATAAGCCAAACGGGACAAATAAAATGAGCCACATCATGGCCACTGGCATGTTCATCACAGCACTTCTGAAAACAGTCATTGTTAAGTAGGCTGCTAATGCAGAAACAAGTACCGCGCCGGCCATCAAAGCATACATTTTAGTTAAAAAAGTATTGGTTTCGGAGATGGTGTGGATTTGGCGCCTGTCTGAATTAGTATCATAATTGTTCATGAAAAACGTCCTTTCTTTAAGTTATTAGTATTAAAAGTAACACAGACAACAATAAGTGTGAAGGGATAAAGTTGAAATTAATCCAATATTAAGAAACCGACTTGTGCATTACTTTTGCTAGGATTTTTAGTAAAATAAAGATATTAATTAGTGTTTGTAAAAAAGGACAAAAATATGGAAAAGAATCAAATTATCAAACTTGAAATTACAGATTTATCATATGAAGCTATGGGAGTAGCTCATTATGAGGGCATGACAGTATTTGTCAATAATGCTTTACCGGGAGAGACGGTAGAAGCCAAGATTTTAAAAGTCAAAAAGCACTTTGCTTTTGCTAAAATCGAGCAAATCATTAAGGAAAGTCCTGATCGGGTTAACATTAAACTTAACCAATGGGTTCAAACTGGCTTGGCATCTTTAGCACACATCAAATACGATAAGCAGCTGGAGTTTAAACGTAATCAAGTAGTAAATTTACTGCAGAAAGCACATTTAGATGATGTAAAAGTAGGCGAGACTTTGCCTAGTCCAGAAGAAACAGGCTACCGTAATAAGGCACAAGTGCCTGTTCGTGAAGTTAAAGGCCAACTTGAAATTGGCTTTTTCAGAAAACATTCACACGACTTAGTGCCTCTGACCAATTTTTTTACGACTGATCCTGAAATTGACCGCGTTTTAGTCGCTGTGCGTGACATTTTAAGACAGTATCATGTTCCAGCATACGATGAAATTCATAATCAGGGTGAAGTCAGGTACTTGGACGTTCGCCGCAGTAAAGCGACTGGTGAAATTATGGTCATCTTGGTTTGCCTGCATAAGGATTTTCCGCAACTACCTAAAGTGGCAGAGGCAATTAAACAAATCGATGGCGTAACTAGCCTAGTCTTGAACTATAACCCGAAGAAGACCAACGTTATTTTAGGTAAAGTTGATTACTTAATCTTTGGTAAGCCACAAATTACGGATCAAATAGGTGAAGTTAAGTTTAAGATTTCCCCTGAAAGTTTCTTTCAAATCAATTCACTGCAAACTCCCCGCTTATATGATTTAGCTATCAAAAAAGCTGATTTAAAACCTGATGATATCGTGATTGATGCCTATTCTGGTATTGGAACTATTGGTTTAAGTGTTGCTAAACACGTTAAATCTGTTCGCGGAATTGAAAGTGTGTCTGACGCGGTGAAAGATGCCAATAATAATGCCAAACTGAATGGTATCAGTAATGCGAAATACGTGACTGGTAAGGCTGAAGAAGTGATGCCAAGATGGGCAGCTAAGGGGATGAAAGCTGATGTCATCTTTGTCGACCCGCCACGAAAAGGATTAACACCAGAATTTATTGAAGCAGCAGTAAAAACAAGTCCGAAGAAGATTGTTTATATCTCATGCAATCCCGCAACCATGATTCGCGACCTGCAGGAATTTATGAATGAAGGCTATACCTTTAATCAAATCGATCCTGTTGATATGTTTCCACAAACGCCGCATGTTGAAGCGGTTACGGTGCTGAAACGGACTAGGAAATAAATACTAAATGTTTGTATAGTGGTATTTTTAATAGAATAAAAGCGTACTAATTCATTTTTAATGATTTGAATTAGTACGCTTTTTGTTTTCTACTTGGTAATATCTTAAATTATTGGTCTTATTGACGTCTCCAGATAACAGTGTTATATTGTTAATTGCAGATAACGATGTTATTTAAGGAGGTATGTAAAATGGACAATACACAAGATAAAATCATTCAAGCAACGATAGAATGGATTAAAACAGATGATTATAAGAACTTATCGATGCGTAAATTGGCAACAAAAATAGGAATGACTACTGGGGCCATTTATAAATACTTTCAAAACAAGGATGAGTTGTTTTACCAAGTGTCGATTAAATTATCACAGCAATTTGCTGAACAACTGATTACTACTTCTGAGAGTTCACCAAAGGATGAATTACTTTCATTAGCTAATGAATTCTGTAAGTTGAGCCAGGAACAGGCGAAGCTTATCAACTTCCTATTTTTTAATTCAAGTTTGCAGAATTTTTACCAACATGCCAATCATGATTTTCAATTTTACGATCAGGTAATGAGGTTAGTTCATCAGATAAACAGTGGTGCAGTTACTGATCAACAATTCTTTACTCAAATTTGGGCCTTTATTCAAGGGTATTCGTTGTTAATCATAAACGGGGTAGCTGAATATGAGCCCATTTTAGTTGAAAAAACCTTAAATGAAATGATTGGGGGTAGTAAAAAATGATTTTGATAATTTATTGTCATCCCTATGATCAGAGCTTTAATCATGCGGAACTAGAAATAATTAAAGAAAATCTAAGTGCTGCTCATCAGAAATACGAAATAATAGACTTGTATGCGGATCAATTTAATCCAGTGTACTCAAAGGAAGAATTGAGGCTCTATCATCAAGGTCAAACTACCGACCCTTTAGTTACTAAATACCTAAAACTATGTCAACAAGCGGATACTTTGATTTTTATTACACCCTACTGGTGGAATGATATTCCTGGGATGCTAAAAGGCTTTATTGACAAGGTGATGAAAGAAGGAGAAGGTTTATCACATACTGTTACTAAAATAGGAGTGAAAGGTGAGTTGACTAATGTTAAACACTGTTATGTGCTAACCACTTCAACTTCACCAACATGGTATATCCGTTTCTTTTTAGGTAATGCTATTAAAAAAATTCTCATTAACAAAACTCTGCGCCAATTAGGTTTTAGGCACTGTTATTGGCAGAATTTTGGTGGTATTACTAATTCTTCGCTTGAACGAAGGAGGAAATACTTAGATCAATTAACTAAGCAGACTTTTAGCTAAAAAGTTTCCACTTGTTTTTTCAATTGTTTAATTAACAAGAGAAATTTGTACTAAATAATTTGTTCTTAAATCATGCTTTATTTATTTCAAATGCTTTGTTAACAAAATTAATTGATATAATTTTGAGCATTAACAGGTATTTTGGTAAAACAATTAATAGAAGTAAACTAAAAAGGAGGCATAGTTATGAACCGCGTTTTGATTGGTAAAGTTTCACAAAAAGGACAAGTTGTTATTCCAGCACCAATCAGGAAAGCTTTAGGTTTGAAAAAGGGAAGCAAAGTGTTATTCGAGTTAAATAATGGTGAAATCACTATCAAAAAATTACCAACGGCATTAGATTGGTCTAATTTGGTTAAGCAAATTCCAGTTGAGGATGTCAAAATCGATGAAAATGGTTATTTTGATCCCAAAAAATCACCGGATTTCCATGACTGGATGGTTAATGGCTAATAAAGTCAGGGGGAACGAACGACTTTTGCAAGTATACTTAAAAAACATTGAACGTTTGAAAAATTTCTATCAAAGTGATTATTACAGTTGGTTGGAAACTAATGATCCTAAAATGGTCAAAAATGTTGAAGATACTCTATATGAAGATCCAGATAATTGTGATGTTGAATTATACAAAGATCTAGCTCTTAAGTATGATTTAGAGTGCAAGAAATGTAATTTATTTGTTGACGTCAATAATCAAAAAATAAAAATGTCAGCAGATATTATTTGTGGAGTTAAGAGTTCAAAAAATCTGGGGTCAACTACTTCAGAATTTTTATCCAATTATGCCAAAATCAGATCAAGTGTAAAGTTACATTTCATATGGCCCCAGCATAAAGTTCCAACAATAAATACTTATCGTTATCAAATTTATCACGATCGCATTGATTACTTGTTATATGATTTGAAACATTACTTTATCGGTGAAGCAACGCCGATGCAAAAAGCCTATCAAAATAATAATACTAAAATTTGGCTAGATGCCTTTACTGATGATTTTCCAAAATTTATTCATGAAATGCACTTTGAAGATTTTGTTAATGAAAATTATGATGTGTTAGATATTGAATTTGGACAAAGAAAAGTTGTTACTGGCGGTTTACAGCAACTTCAGAGTAAATCTAAGAATAAAATTGTTCAAAGACAATACATGAAACAGCTGTTAACTTTGGACAAGTTGTTTTAATAAATTTAGTTTGAATCGTTTGTTGTGAAATAGTATTTAGTAATAAAATTTAGTTAGGAAGAATTTATTATTAATAAAACTATGCATTTAAATGCATAAAAAATAGGACAAATGAAAATGGATAAATGGCAAGAAGAGTGGGCCTATAATAAATATTGGGTGATGGCTCATTCGCAACAGTGCTATGAGCAGATTGGGCTGCTAGCTAAAGACAACGAATGGTCAGAACAAAAGAATATTGAATTTAAGGACTTATTAGAAAAAGCAGCCAGTCAAACCCCAACGGTTAAAACTTTAACTAACGCTTATCAGCATGTCTGGGGCTACTTTAAAAAAATATGTACACCAGAGGAAAAACAAACATATTTACATTTATTGCAAAACTTATCACCAACAGAAGATGAATTGGGTCCATTTTTAAGTCGTTTAGCTGAAAAGTATCAAGTTTCTTATTTACTAAATTCACGTTTAATTCAGGAGAATAAAGAAAAATCATGAGATTATGGCATCAAGACTTAATTTGGCGTTTGCCTAGGCAACAATTATTAGGGCAACACCGCGAAATTGCTGCTTTGCGTGGACGTGGCTGGGGTAAGCCCCACGCTACCGTTAACTATGTTTTTCAACATTCACCTTACAAATTGTATCAATTTCATTTGTTAGTATTAGCTGAGATGCAACGGCGCCATTATCATCCAGATCTTAAATGGTTTGATCCTTATTATAGAGGACAACATTGTCCTAAGTACGAAAGTTTACCAGCTATTCCGTGGACTGATCCAATTTATCCAGAGCACAATGATGCCTATTTACAAAGTTGCTTAGATAATTTGCACCAAAAAGGAATTGATTTATATTAAGTTTAGTTTACTAAAAAGCGGAAGATTAACATGGATTGATGATATTTTCCTAAATCTCTTTATTAAGAAACGCAAGTAAAAAAGTTGAGCACTTTGATATGAATGCTCAACTTTTTTGACATTGTAATTAGATTACTCTTTTTTGATTTTATGATTAATATTTGCAATTTCCTTTGCAATTTTATGGTAATTATAATACCAGCAAATTAAGTAGATGATGACAAAAATCACAGTAAATTTTGTGAAGTTAATCAAGTCTAACGAAACCCAACCAGCTAAAAGGGCTAAAAAAACAAACCCAAGATAGTAGGTAAAGAAATTTATAACCGTCTTCTTTAATAATGACCAATGGTTAATAGTGAAGATAAAACTGCCAAAACCGAAAAATATTCCAGTCACTGCCCAAAGAATAATTGAGGCGGTAAAAGCATTAAGCAAATTGCTAAAGTTTGTCGTAAAAGATGGGCTGGATGGAACATAAACTGGACTATTCGATGCATAACTGCAAAAGATAGAAATCATTAAACCAATGAAGATTCCCCTAACGGCAAAATTAAACAAATAATTGATAAATCTCTTTGTATTTTTCATATTCCTAACCTCTCTTTCAGGGTCTTAATATTTCTTCTTGATATTTGTACGCGATGCTTATTAGTCAGAACAACATCGATTAATCCATTATTAAGTAATTCAAGGTGATCGATGTGTTGATAATTAAATATAGCGCTGCGTGAAGCTTCAATAAAATAGTTGGGTAAATCTGCTTTCAAATTTGATAAACGATCATTATATGTAAGTTGCTGTTTTTCTGTATAAACATTAATATCTCTATTAGCAACTTCAAGTGAATAAATGTCTTCAAAATTAATCGGATAAATTTGAGATTGATAATGGCACCATAAAGAATTTTCAGACTGCGATAATTTTTGCAAAAGTTCATTAATTGCTGGTGTCATTTTTTTGATCCATAATTCACCGTGCTCCTCACTAATATTAGGATCGATGTGACAATTAATTTTCATTTCTGGCTTCTCCTTTCTGTTAATAAGTATAGTAGATGAATTTCATTTTTATCATGGAATACTGCAAATGGTTGATTGAATGTCATTAATGGTTACAAAATTTGTGTTTTTGGCTAAAATTTATCTTTTATAATTAAAAGAGAGTTTGAGTGCATAAATATACTAAAGTATAATTTAAAAGAAATGAACTAAGATTAGATTGCATCTATCAAATCAAATAAGGTGATCAACTTAAAATTGCATTTTTGAATAGAAAGGAAGATAATTTTGAAAAAAAGAGATCTAGAACCAACTGAAGAAAATATAATAGATACTTTTGTTAAGAACAGTGTTGGAAGAAATAATAGCTTATTTAAGTTTATAGAAATGCTTAATTATCAGGATGATTCATACTCAATTGCTTTTGATGGTCGGTGGGGTTCAGGTAAAACCTTTTTTGTAAAACAATGTAAATTAGTATTAGATTGTTTAAATGAAGAGAATCAGTACTCATATAAAGATCAAATTTTAGATGTAATAGGTCAAGATGAAATTGCTAAACTTACAAAAATTAAATTTAAAACTGTTTATTTTGACGCTTGGAAAAATGATAGTGATTTGGATCCGATTGTGTCTTTATCTAAAAGTATAGCTACAACTGCTTTTAACATTAAAACGAAAGCTAAGACTGTAGCTATTGAAGCGGGAAAAGAATTAGTTAAAATAGCAGCTAAAGAAATTGCAAAAGCTGATATTGATAATATCTTAGATATATTTCATACAGAAGAAGATATTGAAGCCAAATTCAAGAAGGAATTAGCTTCTTTAATTCCGAAAAATGGACGTCTAATTGTATTCATCGATGAATTAGATAGATGTCGTCCAACATATGCTGTTAAGCTATTAGAAAGAGTACAACATTTTTTTGATAACAAGAAAATTACCTTCGTTTTTTCCGTCAATCTTTATGAATTAAAAAATACAATAAAAAAGCTTTATGGTTCAAGTTTTGACGGTGATAGATACCTTGATCGATTTTTTTATTCAATTATCAGCTTACCGGATGCAAATTATACTTCTGAAAATATACAAGGTATGTCTTCAGATGAAAAAACGTATTTAAAGTATTGTGACGAGATCACTCAGAAATTCAATTTTAGTCTTAGGGAAGAGAATCATTTTACAAGCATGATAGATATTACTGGTGTTAAAAATAGATTCTTGTCTTCTAATTACCATGCAGATGTATTCGGAAATGGTAATGAAATAATAGATTTCTTTATAATTCCCTATTTGATTGCACTTAAGATGGTCGATAGCGATCAATTCAATGCTTTTGTTTATTATAATGATGGTACAGACTTTATTGATTTCTTAGCATCGAGTAAAATCTTTTCAATCTTTTTGTTGATTAATGATTCAAACACTCTTAAGAAAGCTGCAAAAGACATTTACGATTGTATTTTTGTGAGAAATGAAATTGTAGAATCTGTTGGAATTACTCAAGAACCCAAGAACATCTATATTAGAGAACCTTATAAATTAAAAACAGAAGTCAATGATATTTTAAGTTTGGTATCAAATGATTCGGTTTATGAAGATAAAGATACCAAATCCACTAAGAAATAAGTATATTAAAATTTATCTGATTGATAAATATATAATGGTACAATTAAATAGACATTGATTGAGCTAATTTCAATCAACTAATTAAATTAGAAAATAACTTTGAATATAAATTTTAAAATTAAAGGAGATAACATTGTCAAATACAACTACAAGTTTACAGCAAGGACTGTTTAGTGCAGCAGATTCATTACGATCGAAAATGGATGCGAGTCAATATAAAAACTATTTATTGGGCACAGTCTTTTATAAATATTTATCTGATCACATGCTTTACAACGTTTTGGAATTATTAGCTGATGAACCTGATGGAACGCTAGATGAAGCTCAAAAAATTTATGAAGATAATGCCGATGATGCAGAACTAGTTAATGAGTTGCGGGTATCATTAGGTTATGTAATTGAACCTGAATATACATACAATAGTATTTTAAAAGCGGTCAACAATCATACTTTTCAGGTCAAGCAATTAGGTGATGCTTTCAATAAACTTGAAAGCTCGGATCAAGACTTTGAAGGGTTATTTGATGATTATGATTTGTATTCTAAAAGTTTAGGAAGCACAGCGCAAAAAAGAACAGATAGTATAGCTGGAGTTATTCAAGCAATTGGCAAAATAGAATTGGTTAAAACTTCAGGTGATAGTCTGGGAGATGCTTATGAATACTTAATTAGTCAGTTTGCTTCAGAATCTGGCAAAAAAGCGGGTGAATTTTATACACCTCAACAAGTTTCTGAGCTGCTAACGCGCTTAACATTAGTGGGTAAAGATTATTCTGCCGGAATGACAGTTTATGATCCTGCTATGGGGTCTGGGTCTTTGCTCTTAAACTTTAAAAAATATGGTTCAGCTCATGATCGAGTTACTTACTATGGGCAAGAAATTAATACTTCTACGTATAACTTGGCCAAAATGAACTTGATTTTGCACAACATTGACCAAGCAAAC
This sequence comes from Lactobacillus melliventris, assembly GCF_013346935.1. Taxonomy (GTDB): domain Bacteria; phylum Bacillota; class Bacilli; order Lactobacillales; family Lactobacillaceae; genus Lactobacillus. The sequence continues at coordinate 64,762 of NZ_JAAEEB010000007.1, read as the reverse complement.
AGGCATTTGCGTAATGGCGATACTTTAGACGAAGATTGGCCAGCAGAGGAAGCCAATAATTTTGACGCGGTTGTTATGAATCCACCGTATTCATTAAAATGGTCAGCAAGAAAGGGCTTTTTAGATGACCCCCGTTTCTCACCTTATGGAGTTTTACCCCCAAAATCGAAGGCCGATTATGCCTTCTTACTTCACGGTTATTATCATTTAAAGCATAGTGGTGTGATGTCCATAGTTTTACCTCATGGCGTTCTTTTCCGTGGCGGTACTGAGGGGAAGATCAGACAAAAGCTGCTTGAAAATGGTGCTATTGATGCAATTATTGGTCTGCCAGCAAATTTGTTTTATAGTACTGGTATTCCAACTGTGATTGTTGTACTTAAAAAAGATAAGCAAGACCGGGATGTCATGTTTATTGATGCGTCTAAAGGCTTTGAAAAGGTTAAAACGCAAAACAAATTACGTGAAGAAGATATAAATCGAATTTTAACTACTTATTCTGCTCGTCAAGATTTTGAAAAATATGCTCATTTGGCAAAATTTGATGAGATTAAAGAAAATGATTTTAATCTAAATATTCCACGTTATGTTGATACTTTTGAAGAAGAACCACCGGTTGATGTGCAAAAACTAGTTGCAAATATGTCTAACATTACAAAAGAACAAAAAGAAATAACTGATGAAATTAAGCATTCTTTGGATGAATTGGTTGGCACAAACCCAGAAGCACAAAAAACACTTGATCAGTTAAAAGAAATTCTATAGTAAGGTTTGTTGAAAAATGAAAAAACATAATTCAGTGCCAAATATGAGATTTAGTGGTTTTGAGGATGAATGGAAAGATAAGAAACTTGGAAAGATAACAAAATATGTTAAAGGTTTCGCATTTGAATCAAAGTTATATACAGAAGACGGAATAAGAATTATTAAAGTAACCGATTTGACTAATAAAAAAATAAAAAACGAAAATGGAAGCTCAACGTATATTTCTGAAACTATGGCTACTAAATTTAAAAAATATATAATTCATCAAAAAGATATAATCATTACTACTGTAGGATCAAAAACAAAGTTAAAGAGTTCATCAGTAGGTAGAGCGATTTACATTGATATGAGTAAGAACTATTTATTAAACCAAAACTTAGTTAAGTTGACTGCTTTAAGTGGTTTTGATAGTTTTTTTATTTATTCTCAACTAGAACAACCTAAATACATAAATTATATTTCTAAAATAGAACGTGGAAATGCTAATCAAGCTAATATTGAAATTAAAGACTTATGGAATTATATCGTTAAGGCCTCAAGTATTAAAGAACAACAAAAAATCGGTAACTTTTTTGCTAAATTAGATAAGCTACTTGATTTGCAGCAGCAAAAGATTGACAAGTTGGAGCTATTAAAAAAGGCTTTGTTGCAGAAACTATTTCCTAAGCATGATGCTAAAATACCTGAATTACGATTTAAGGGGTTTGAAGATGACTGGACAGATAGAAAATTTGTAAATTGTTTAACGAAAATTATTGACTTTAGGGGAAAAACCCCAAAAAAGCTCGGCTTAAGTTGGTCTAATAATGGTAAATATCGGGCTTTATCAGCTATTAATGTAAAAAATGGTTTTATAGATAAAAATATTGATGTTCATTTTGGTAACTATGATCTATATAAGAAATGGATGGGTAAAACAGAACTAGAAAAAGGGGATATACTTTTTACTACCGAGGCACCTATGGGCAATATTGCTATTATTAACGATAATGAAAAATATATTCTTAGTCAAAGAACTATTGCCTTTAGGGTTGATGAAAAAAATATAAATAGTCGTTTTCTTTTATATAGATTAAATACAGTTTCAGCTAAAAACAAGTTAATGAGTTTATCTACTGGTGGTACAGCTCAGGGAATTAGCCAAAAGAATTTATCATATCTATTTATTTCTATTTCTAATAGTATATATGAACAGAAAAGAATAGGTAATATTCTAGCTAAAGTTGATCATCTAATTTATCTAGAAAATAAAAAATTACAAAATTTTCAACAAGTTAAAAAGTGTCTTTTACAAAATATGTTTGTTGAATAGTAGGGAAAGGAGACAGATATGTCAGTGGCAACTGTTAAAGAAGATCAAATGGAAAAAACTTTGATTGAGCAATTAACTCAGGGTATTAATCAATGGCGCTTACGTGAAGATTTAAAAACAGTTCCGCAATTATGGGCTAACTTTTTTCAAATTCTTGAAGATAACAACCGTGATCAACTTCATGATGTTCCACTAACACAAAATGAAAAGGAAACTATTCGTACGCAAATAACCCAGCCTAATTTTTACCAAGCTGCTAAATTCTTGGCTGGTGCTAACAGACAGGTTAGGCATCACTTAAAACGTGATAATTCTTCTTTGCCGGATGCCGATTTGTTGATTTTAGATAACACCAATATTGCTGGTGGAACTTCCGTTTATGAAGTGGTACACCAAGTAGAAGTCAATAAGTCGAGCTTGTCACCGCTTGATCAAGATAGGCGCTTTGATGTTACTCTCTTGATTAACGGCTTACCCCTAATTCATATTGAATTGAAGACACCGAATTTTCCCTTTATGGATGGGTTTCGTCAAATACAAAAGTATATAGATGAGGATAAATTTGGTGACATCTATAATTTTGTAGAAATGTTTGTTGTCACCAATGGTACTAATACTCAGTACATTCCTGCTGGGCAAAATTTACGTGCTAATTTTTTGATTTCTTGGATTAATCAAGATAAGCAACAAGTTAATGATTACTTAGATTTTGCTCGTGATGTCTTATCCATTCCGATGGCACATCACATGATTGCTGACTATACTGTTTTAGATGATAATGCTCAAAGAATTATTCTGCTGCGCCCGTACCAAATTCAAGCAATACAAGCAATTTTCCAAGCATCGCGTGAAGGAAAATCTGGCTTTATTTGGCATGCTACGGGTTCAGGTAAAACCTTGACTTCCTATAAAGTTGCCCGTAATTTATTACAAATACCAGCTATTGATAAGACAATCTTTCTAATAGATCGTAAAGATTTGGACATGCAAACTGTTTCAGCATTTCAAACTTATGCAAATAATGACACGATTGATGTTGATGAAACCTCAAACAGTTTTGAATTGGCTAAGAAATTGGGTGATGGCAACCGCAATGTGGTTGTAACTACCAGGCAGAAACTGCAAACGATTTTTAAACGAAGGGAAAATTCACCTGAAATTGCTAAAAAATATGAAAAGTTGAAAGATTTACGATTAGCTTTTATTGTTGATGAATGTCATAGAGCAGTTACGCCAACTCAAAAAAGAGAACTAGATCGATTTTTTAATCGTCAACCATTATGGTATGGCTTTACCGGTACCCCAATTTTTGCGGAAAACGCACGGGCTGAAAATGGGCAAGATGCCCGCACCACAGAGCAACTTTATGGTCCAATATTGCACAAATATACGATTGAAGACGCAATTCATGATAAAAAAGTACTTGGTTTTAAAATAGATAACGAAGGAAATGCGAATCAAACAGATAGTGATGATATTTATCTCACAGATGCTCACATGAAGGCAGTGGTCAAGCAAATTTTAGCTTTAGCTTATCGTAAACAAGGTCTTAGCAATGGCAACAGATATTCCGCACTGTTTTCAACATCTTCTATCAAACAAGCGCAGAAATACTATCACTTGTTTCGAGAGGCAATTGCCAACGGTGAAGTGCCTAATCGTATTCAAAAAGTGGCACCAGATTTTCCCCGCCTAGCTATTACGTATTCAATCTCTCAAAACGAAGATGAATCAATGGTTAACCAAGCAGAAATGAAACAATCATTGGATGACTACAATAAAATGTTTAATACCCAGCTTTCTATGACTGATATTCCTAGTTATAATCGCAATGTCAATGATCGTTTAGCATGCAAAAATAAAGCATATCAAACACGAGACCAACAACTAGACATAGTGATCGTAGTTGATCGGTTATTGACTGGATTTGATGCACCAAGATTATCCACGTTATATTTGGACAGACCACCAATGAATGCCCAAAACCTCATACAAGCTTTTTCAAGAACAAACCGTATTTATGATGACGGCAAAAAGTGGGGTCAAATAGTAACTTTCCAGTATCCTAATCAGTATAGTGATGAAATAGATAAAGCGTTGACACTTTATGCGAATGGTGGCACTAATGGCGTTCTTGCCCCAGATTGGAATACGTCACGTAAGCGTTATGTACAAGCACGTAAGAAACTAGACAAATATGTCGATAATCCACAGATATTGGCTGCACTTATTGATGCCCCTAAAAAAGAACAGAAACAGTTTGCTGAAGCTTTTCAAAAATATGATCAGGCGCTTGCTGCTATTAAAACTTATGATGAGTTAGATAAGCAGGACAAACTTCCTGCTTCTGCACAAGTTAATGTTGCTGATATCCCACCTGAAATAGAAAATACTTTAGAAGGTACATACCAAAATATTATCGATAATTTAAAAGCAGAAAATAAAAATGATGATGACCCAGTAGACGTTGATCTTGACGAAGATTACGAGCTTGAATCTATTCATATTAAAGAAGTGGATGAACGTTATATTATGTCACTCATTCAAGATTATATTTCAACAGCAAATCAGCAAAGCCAACAAATAAATGTTTCCCAAAAATCTAAGGATCAAAGCGAAACTTCACAAGTTGGTGATTACATTGATCAATATGCTAAAACTAATGAGCCACGTGCGAACCATATTCGTTCGATTTGGCAAGATGTTCAACTTAATCCACAAAAATATTCTGATCAAAAAGTTGAAGATGTATTAGAAAACTCTATCAAGCAGGAAAATAAAAAAATTTTAAGTCAACTGGCAGATGATTTCGGTCTTGATTATGGCAATTTGAACTATGTTGTTAACAATTATAAGCCTGATGAAATCAATCATAAAGGTATGGGAGATTTGGTAAGTAAAAGATATTTTGATAGGTTCAAAGAGACTCATCCTGATAGTAAATTAAAGAATTGGCTTAGCTGGAAGACTGAGGTGCGCGAAAGGGTTAAGCTAGTCTACAATACAAAGATCAAACCTTTAGAATCTGAAGAGTAAAAATTGATAGTTATTATTTGTAAATATAATTTCTCGAAAGTTGTGAGACGTGTTGCCAAAAAGTGAATATGATTTTTTAATGAAAAAGCCAATTATTGAAATTTTGGATGGGGACGCTTGCTTAGAAAATTTAATTAGTGAGGATAAAATACATAATGGCCAACCTATGAATGTAGAGATTCATATGCCGTATTTATCAGGTCCAGATATTTGTGACTTATCTGAAAAGTTTGGAAGTCCAATTGAATATGATATATTCTCTCGCTGGTCATACATGCAAGAGATGTTTGAAAAGGCAAAATATAAAAATAAGACACAGGAAATTTTGAGCTATTTGTTTAGTAAAACTAATTTTAGCATGTGTAAAAATATTTCTGACTTGTCCGTTGAAATGTTCGAAGAGTATTATCAAAAAGCAACAACTCTAGCTATTAAAAAAATTAATAACTTCATTGATTATACTGGGGATAAATTAATTATTAAAAATAATAATGTGTTTTTAAAATCTGACCTGTTTGAAATAAAGAGCAAATATATCCAAAAGATTGACAGAACATACATTAAAGAGGTTCAAAGTAAAGCAAATGAAAATTTAAGGCAAGGCAACTTTGATAGTGTTTTAACTCAAGCAAGAACTCTTCTTGAAGAGGTATTTATGTATGTTCTTGAAGTAGATGGGATTCAACCTTCAAGAAAGGGAAATATTAAGAAACTGTATGGACAAGTTAAATTAGCTTATTCAATGAGTACAGGCAAAGATGTTGATAAGAGAATAAATGAATTACTTTCCGGTCTAGAAAATATCGTTGATGCGATAGCAGAAATGAGAAACAAAGAAAGCGATGCTCATGGTTTGGGAAGAAAAAGAATAAAAGTTGAAGAACACCATGCGCGTCTTGCTTTAAACGCTGCTTTAACTATGGCAGATTTTATTTTGTCAGTATCGGCAAAAAATATAAGTAAGAGAAAATAATTTCATATAAAAATTTATATTTATAAAATGGAGATAAAGTGAATGGCTAATCGACAAATTAATATTGAGAATCTAACTATGAAAGAAATTCTGATTGCAATGCGTCGCCTTGGTGGTCAGGTAACAAGACGTGAAATTTGTTCAGATATTCGTGACAATTCCACTGCAATTTCTGAAAAAGAAGTGAATGAAATTAAGGTGTCTAAGAAAACTGGTAATAAATATAAACCTTTTGACTATACGTTTAATTATGCAGTTATGTATTTAGTAAGAACTGGTTTTTTAACTGAAGATGATCATCAAGTAGAATTATCTGAAAAAGGCCGTAAAGTTGATCTTAATACTTTTGATCCGGAAAAGGATGTTCGTCCCTTTTTGGAAGATAATAATTCTCAGGAATTGAAGAAAAAGAACTTGGCCGAAATTGACTCTGCTAAAGATACTACGGATGAAGTCACAGAAGAAGATCAGTGGAGACAAGATTTGCTAGATGCTCTAATGAAAATGAGTCCGAAAAAGTTTGAACTTTTTTGTCGCGGTTTACTTACAAAAATGGGAATTGACGTGGATAAGACGATTGGCGTTAACTATGTTGCTGATGGGGGTCTTGATGGTTTTGGCTATGTTCGTTCAAATGATTACCGTACTACTAGAGTGGCATTACAAGCAAAACGCTGGCAGTCTAATGTTTCAGCGCCAGAAATAGACAAATTTCGCGGAGCAATGGATAAATATAACGCTGAATTTGGTATTTTTATTACTAATTCTGATTTTACTCGCGGCGCAATTAAGACGGCACGTGAGGGGACCAGAATCATCACTCTGATTGATGGTGACGAAATCTGTGATTTGGTGGCAAAGTACAATTATTACGTTGAGCCTGTGACTACATATCGGTTGAAATCATTTTATACTGATAAAGATTAAACAACCTTTATGTTAACTGATTTATCGTTATTGCTTTACAGATAAGGTGATACTATGTCGACTATACAATTTGGAATTAGATTAGATAAGAAAGAAAAGCAAGAATTAGATGATAATGCCAAGCAAATCGGCTTGACGGCTGCTACGGCAGTTAAAATGCTTATCTCTCAGTTTAACCATGATAAAGGATTTAGTTATCCTGTAAATCGTAAAGAAACTGATACATCAGATACAAATTTACCTTCCGAAGTTGAAAAGGCTATGGTAATAGTTAAAGCTGAAGAGTTAGGATTGATTAAGGATAGTAGTAATAAAGTAGATAATCTAGATGATTGGAAAAAGCGGTGGACAGAAAATTAAAATATGAAGTGTGTTTTGAAAAATCTTTTGTAAAAAGAATGGATAATTTACAAAGTATTTTTAATCAATCTACTGTTGATACAATAGATGCAAGGATGAGAACTAGGTAGGTTTTTGAAATCCTAGCTATTGAAAAAATATACTGTTCATAAAGTTTTGAAAAAACTCTGGAGTGAATACCACGAATTTCATGTTCTTAATGATTTACTAGTAATTTATTATCAGGTGGATGCCAAAAAGCGTTTAAGGATGGTAACTATCACCAATCATAAGGAACTTTCTACTGGTAAGTTATGAAGTAAGATTAAAAATAGCGTCTTTTAAGAAAATAACACCAAATGAACAAAAGCGAAACATTATATTACCTTGAACAATTCGGAATTAAATATGAAATAGTGGAGCATTAAGCTGCCTACAATATGGCAGAAATGGTAAAAATTGCTCTGCCACACCCTGAAGCAGATGCAAAAAATCTGTTTGTGAGGGATGACAAGAAACGTAACTACTATCTTTTGACTATTAAGGGCGATAAAAGAGTCAACTTACAGCAATTTCGTGAGGAAAATGGCACACGCAGACTTAGTTTTGCCTCGCCGCAGATTTAAAAGAAAAATTGGATTTGGCACCAGGCTCCGTCACACCTTTAGGGTTGTTAAATGACTCTCACCACGAAATCCCCTTTTACTTAGATTCATATTTTAGTGACCAGCCTAGAATCGCTATTCATCCCAACGATAATACATCTACTATTTGGCTAGATCCGCAAGATTTGCTTAAAGTCATAAAGGACTTGGGCAATCTAGTCAAAGTAGTGAAAAAGTCGTCCAACCAATAACTGTGAATATTAAGACGCAAATTAGCAATTTGCGTCTTTTTTATATTAAAGACATACGAGTTATTTGTTTGTATATATTTATCAAATAAATACCATTAAATTATTAACAAAAGGTAAATATTTTTATTTGTGAATTTAATTGGTTAAATTATTTACTCTTTCATTGTAAAATCTTTTTCGTTGCCGTTAATCTCTGATCAGGACTATGATATTGCTTTAAATGCACAAAGAATTAAAGACCTGAACGCAGCTAATGATGGTAACAAAACTGATGTTAAAAAAGTAGTTATACGTTTAACTGTGATAATGATTCAAAATATGTAACTTTATCTTGTATTATTTATAGTATCTTTCTTTCTTGTGTATAAACCTAAATTCTCAAAAAACTGTTGTTTAAGTTGGAATATAAAGTATTTATTTAGTCAATGACTTTTAATATAGATTTTAGGTCATTTCTAGATAAATCTGCTAATATCTCATCACCGTTGAAATAAAATAGCGATTGATTATAGCAAAAAGTTGAGGCTATATTTTACCCCCCTTTCAGGAAAAAGGATTGTTAGTCGGTCACTCGGGAAAAAGCTGGTTAGGAACTAATTTTATAAAAAACGCATATGAGTAGGGATAGATTAATTATTAGCATTCTGACTGAACATTTAACGGGGTTATTAATAACTAATTTTAAAATCGTATTTGGAGGTGCGGACAGTAAAGGAGTTATTAATTACTTAGCAATAAACTAAATAAAAGCAATATCATCATGTTAAACGAGACTATGATTTTAAAAGCATCAGTAAAGCATGACTAAAACGAAAAGTCGTTTTAGCGAATAATTTTTACTGCTTTTTAGTAAAGTTATTTATGCTATACCCCCGGAAGAGTACTGCCTAATCTTTATTTTTCTTTTATGGAGTTGACATAATTAAGAAAAAATGATAGATTAAAAGTCAATTAAATAGCAAACATCTTGCAAAGCAGAGTAACTATTTTATTACTAATAAAGAGAGCTGATATTTGGGTGAAAGTCAGCTAGCGATATGTAGTGAACATGGGCTTCTAATTGATGTCTATTGGTGATAATCAGCCAATAGCGGAGTTGCATCCGTTATTTTTGCAAGCTATTGTTTGATAGTTAATGAGGTTTATTACGTGAGTAATAAATGAATAAAAGGTGGTAACGCGAGCACTCGTCCTTAAGTAGAAAAGGATGAGTGCTTTTTTTATACAAAAATATGGAGGTTTTTAGATGACTAAAACTGCTTATACTAACGTTAATTTATTTAACGGAATTGATGATAAAATTCAATCTAATACCACGTTGGTAGTTGATGATGAAAGCGGCAAGATTGCCAAAATAGGTGAGGGTATAGCACCTGAAGTTGATCAGACGGTAGATTTACACAATAAATATGTGATTCCTGGTCTAATCAATTGCCATACACATATTATTATGGATCCTTTGACCCCCGATGGTGGTAGTGAAAGTGATGTAGTTTCTTCAACTGTGCGTGCAGTAAAACATTTGCATGATTTATTAAAATCCGGTGTTACCTATATTCGTGAATGTGGCAGCACGTACAATATTGATATTGCTCTTAATAATTTAATTAAAAAAAATAAGTTAACCAAGGTGCCAGAAATCGTGCCAGCAGGACACCCGTTTTCTATGACTGGAGGACACGGCGATTTGCCTAATTTTGGTGTGCTGGTCGATTCACCAGATGAAATGCGCAAAGCAGTTCGTCAGGGAATTAAAGCCGGCGCCAAAGCAATTAAAGTGATGGCCACAGGTGGCGTCATGACGGAAAACGATTCTCTTGATGATCCTCAATTAAGTGAAGCTGAAATGCACGTTGCAGTCGAAGAAGCTCACCACAAGGGTTTAACTGTGGCCGCACATGCGGAAGGCAATCCGGGAATTTTGAATGCGATTAAGGCCGGCGTTGACAGCATTGAGCACGGCTTCTACGTTAATGATGAAGAAATTAAGCTGATGATTGAAAAAGGAACATACTTAACCCCAACAATAGTTGGAGCTTGGGCATTCATCGAATATGCTCCAGGTAAAATCCCAGACTGGGAAATGAATAAAATTGCGGCTGCTTGGAAAGATTTGCGCGGCAACATTACTAAGGCCAAAAATGCTGGTGTCAAAATTACTTTGGGCACTGATGCCGGTACACCATTTAATGACTTCACGATGACTCCGCAAGAACTGCCTTTACTAGTAGAACAAGGCTTTACTAATTTTGAAGCTTTGGAAACCAGTTATAATTCTGCTAAGCTACTAAAAATAGATAAAGAATATGGTTCTTTAGAAGAGGGCAAATACGCAGACTTTTTGGTACTTGATGAAAACCCACTTGAAAAAATTAGTGCGGTTGTCCAAAAGGATAAGGCAGTTTATAAAAAGGGTAAGAGAGCTTACTAAATATAAGCATATAATTTTGTGATTTCGAACAAACGTTCCATAATAAAAGAAGCTACTAAAAAGCAGCTTCTTTTAATTTTTGGGAGGAGAAAAAATGAATCAAAAATTTTTAGATGTCATGAATGATGAAGGACCTGTTACCATTGTTACTATTAATGCTAATCCTGCCAGTGTAGTGAACACTTGGATGTCCTACGTGAAAGTCGATGAGGAAAAAATACTGGATATATATTCCAGCTTATTTTTAAATAAAAATTATTAATTGCTCTTTTTTAAAATTTATCTTTAATTTTATCCTAATTTTAGATACAATAAGAGATATAATTTTTATCCAAAAGGAGGATTAATAATGAAAGCTTTACTTTACAATATGACCCCGGAGCAGAAGGTCTATGTAGATAAGTGGAACCAAAATCATCCCGAAGATGATTTAGTAACAACTGATGACAAGCTTGATGCTAAGACTGTGGAGATGGCGCAAGGTTATGATGTTGTCAGCGTTTTGCAGGTCTTTGATATAGATGAGGAAGAGGTCTATCGTAAATTGAGCTCTTATGGTATCAAACAGATTGCCTTAAGGTCTGTGGGTTATAATATTATCAATTTTGACTTTGTTCATAAATATCATATGATCGTTACTAATACACCCGCATATTCTCCACGTGCAGTGGCTGAGAACACTCTGACATCTGCAATGTACTTGTTAAGAAAATGGGGTCCTATTTTAAACAATGAAAAGGAACACCTTAACTTTGTTCGTGAAGAGAATTTAATGAGTGACGAGATCTATAATCAGACTGTAGGTATCATTGGTGTTGGTCGTATCGGTTCTTGTGTGGCAGAAATGTTTCATGCTTTAGGAGCTAAAGTGATTGGCTATGACTTGGTTGAAAATCCTGCTAATGAGGCATTTTTGGAATATACCGATTTTGATACTGTGGTTAAAAATGCTGATATCTTGACCCTGCACACGCCTTTAGAACCTTCAATTGCAGATATGATTAGTGCCAAGCAATTTAAGGAAATGAAGGATACTGCATATTTGATTAATGCGGCTAGAGGGCCTTTGGTTAACACACAGGATCTAATTGCAGCACTCAAGAATAAAGAGATTGCTGGAGCTTCATTGGATGTGATGACTGGTGAAGAAGCAATTGTGATGAAGAAATTCAATGATATTTCCGAATTGCCTGCAGATTACCAGGAATTAGCCAAAATGCCTAACGTAGTCTTTACGCCTCACTCCGCATACTACACGAAGACTTCCGTCAAAAACATGATTGAACACAGTATGACAGACGTTAAACGAGTATTAAATGGTCAAAAACCAGTTTACTTGGTTGAAGAATAGCTCATAGTTTATTTTTAGTTTAAAAGTTGACCGACCGTAAAGCCGGTCACTTTTTTATTGTTAAGATTGTAGTTGGCAAGTATAGCAAAAAAATTGCTATAATGTACAGGTGTAGAAAAATTATCGGAGAAAAAGATGAAAAGGTTTCATCATAAGTTTACGTTACCCGCGATTTTAATTTTGCTCATCGTTGCAATCGTCCTTCTTCTCACGGGTATAGCGAATATGCGCAATCAAACTACGCTGCCGCCAAATGGTAATGCGAGTGCAATCGGTGTGGAATTAAATCAGGATTATGGCTATATTGATTTACATGAGTTGCAAGCCAACGGCATTTCATTTGTCTATTTGAGAAGCACACAGGGGCGGTCATACTTTGATGACGATTTTTTATTATATCGGGATCAAGTATTAGGAACAAAATTAGCTTTTGGGACAGTGATTGCCTACAGTAATGAATCTACACCCATGCAACATTACCAATATTTTTTGAAAAAAGTAGGCACTGATACCGGTAGTTTGCCGATCTGGATTGAACCTGCAATTGATGACTATGATATCGCTTATATCAAACAAATGGCGCAATTTACCGGTATGCTTTTAAGATTGAATAAACGGGTCATAGTAGATGTTGCTGTAAAGTACAAAAAGTATTTTCCGCATGATGTGCAATTTATTACTGGTGGCAGAAAAGCACCGGATAAGATGCAGTATGCTTTTTGGCGCTATACCAATGACGGACGGGTAAAATCAGTTAAGAACTTAGAAGATGGGGTAGTTATGTTAACATACAATGGTACGGTTACTCAATATAAAGAAAAATACGGACAGTTAACACAATAATGAAAAAAGAAATTCAAGCAGTTTTAACCAGATTAAAAATGACTGAACCAACTTTGATTCAGCAAGAAACAAGCACCCCTATTTTAAATGGTGCAAGTTGTATAGCTCTTGCTAAGACGGGTACGGGAAAGACCTTGGCTTATGCATTGCCAGCATTAGAAAAGCTGGAAAAAGGCAATCCAAATAGTTTAGTGATTATTGCTCCCACAACAGAGCTGGCTGTGCAAATTCGGCACGCTATTAATCCGTTTATTAACGCCCTTGGCTTAACAGGCATAACGCTTGTAGGGGCTGGTAATCGCAAGCGGCAGGAAGACAACTTGAAGAAAAAACACCCTGAAGTAGTAGTTGCCACACCAGGACGTTTTTTCGATTTCTTTTCTGCTAATCGCATTAAAGTTAATCAAATAAAGACTTTAGTTATCGACGAAGCTGACGATGTTTTAGAGTTTAATAAAATGGAATTATTAAGTTCTTTAGGACAAAACTTGGCCGCAGATGCGCAAATCTTGCTTTTTGGGGCTACAGAATCTGAAATAACCAAGCAAGCAGAAGATATTTTTGCCCGTAAGTTTATTACAATTGATGTCAGACCGGAGCAGAAATCAACTGTAGCAAATTATTTTTTGCAAATAGACAATGCTCATAAAATTGATTTTATTCAGCGTTTAATGCGTCTTGATGGTTTTAAAGGAATTTTGTTTTTTGATTCCAACCAAACTATGATGCGCTTTGCAGGCATTTTAGCACACACTAAAACTAAATTTGGTATCTTGGCTAATGATTTTGGCAAGCAAAACAGAGCAGCAACTCTGAATGATTTTAAAATCGGAAAAATCAAGTTGCTGTTAGCAACGGATTTAGCGGCTCGTGGTTTAGATATTCCTGGTGTTACTTATGTGGTTAATTACGATATTCCTAGTGAATTTAACACTTATATGCACCGGGCCGGTCGAACTGGTCGCATGGGCGCAAAGGGATTCGTTGTAAGCATAGGTGACGACCACGATTTTCGTGATCTGAAGAAGTTACTCGCTCGAAGTGTTAAAATTGAACGGGTATATTTTGCCGGCTTTCATTTGTCTACTAAAATGCCACGTAAAAAGGAAAATAAAAAGCGGGACTTAAATGAAGAAAAGCAAAATGCAGCTCTAAAAGAAAAACATAAAAAGCGTAAAAATAAAAATAAGGGGTATCATCCTCATTATTTAAAAAGAAAGGGGTAAAAATGAGTCGATTAGTTGCTTGGCTGGAAGACTATATTTTGCCTTTAGCAAATAAATTAGGGCAAACTCACTGGCTGGTAGCATTAAGAGATGCTTTTGTTTCCGTGATGCCGATCACTATTGCTGGTTCAGTGGCCGTCCTGATTAAGAGCTTGATTGCTGCTGCCAAAACCGAATTAGGCTGGAAAACTTTTGCGTGGGTAATGCAGCCTCTTTCTTTAGTCTGCAACGTTGTCTGGCGGGGGACATTTGCCTTATTTGCACTCTTTTTGTCGATGTCTTTAGGTTATCACTTAGCAAAAAGCATGGAGGTCGACCCAGTTGCTGGAGCAATTGTTTCATTATCATCCTTAGCAATGAGTATCGCCAATTTAACCAAACTTAAAGTTAACGGCAAAATTATCCCTGTTCACAAAGCTTTTAATATCTCTCAATTTTCAACTACGGGAATTTTTACCGCCATTTTATTTGGAACAATTGGCGTGACAATTTTTGCAATTTGCTTTAGGGCGCGAATTAAGCTTCACCTGTCAGCCAATTTACCTTATGCGGAACAGATGGCTTTTGATTCACTTGTTCCAGCTATCATTGCCATTTTCTGCGTTGGCATGATTAACTTTGTTTTTCAGACAATTACGGGCACTTTCTTTGGCAATTGGCTCCTTAATTCAATTCAAACTCCACTGGTAAAATTGGGCCAAGGCTTTGGCATGGTAATGCTTGTAACCTTATTAGTGCAAATTTTCAGCTTCTTTGGTTTCAATGGCCTAAGCGTTTGGGCACCGATTTTAGACTCAATCTGGCTGACTGCACAGAATGTCAATGTTACCGCTGCTCGCGCGGGAAAAGAAGCGCCTTTTATTTGGGTTCGGGGATCATTTGATGCCTTTGCCTGGTTCGGTGGAGCAGGTGGCACGTTGATGTTGATTGTAGCTATTCTGCTTTTTTCAAAACGCAGTGATTATCGTACGATTGCCAAAGTTGCATTGGCTCCAGGAATTTTTAATATTAACGAACCCATAATTTTTGGTTTACCCGTTGTGCTCAATCCTGTGTACTTTATCCCGTTTGTGCTTGCACCGCTAGTTAACGTAGCGTTTGCCTATGGTGTAAGTATGATGAACTTAGTTAATCCTGTGCAAGTGGCGGTACCGACAGTGGTACCACCAATTATTGGGCCATTTTTAGCATGCAATTATGATTGGCGTGCAATTGTACTATCTATTATTAACATGTTAATAGCTTTGGCAATTTGGACGCCATTTGTTTTTGCGGCTGATAAAATCGCTGATTCTAACACGCCACAACCATATTTTACCCGTCAATATTAATTACTAAAAAAATTGGCTTTTAGCGCTCAAATTTGGTAAAGTTAATTTATTGCGACCCTGTAGTTTATCTGGATAGAACAATGGTCTCCTAAACCGTAGAGGTGAGTTCGAATCTCACCGGGGTCATTAAAAAAGTCCGTAAGTACTAATCTTACGGACTTTTTATTTATTATTCAAATGTCTAGCCTTTTTTATAATTTTAAAACAAGAATAAATCAATGAAGTGAGTTTCTCAATTTAAATTTATTAAGAATTACTATTATGATAAAAGCAGGATCAAATTTAGGTCTATAAAATTTGTAAAATTAAGAAATATCCATTCTGAATTAAGATAACAATATTAGATAAATCAGTTTCCAAATAAATCTGAAATATATTAATAGAGAGACTTAATATTTCAATTTTAAAAATCGTTTCAATAGCACACCTCTTAAGCAATCTATTTATTAATACCGGGTTTATCATAAAACCAATAAAATGCCTTTAATAGTTTATTGTTTATTTAGTAAATTGTTATTAAAGGATTTTTATTTATCTGTATTAATAAAATATTCTGGGAACTTAGCTATAACTGTTTTTTTCTCTTTAAGGGCTAAGTTTAAATGCCGTTTTGTACAGTTTTGGACACGAGAAGTGTCATGATCTAAAACTGCTTTTAATATATCTTGATGATCATCTATTAACCTTATCCAAGAAAACTGTTCAACATTTAAGCTTAAAAATCTATATCTGTCAAATTGAACGTTTATTGTTTGAATCCAATTCCAAATTTCAGAATGATTAGTCAAACTGTAAAAAGTATGGTGAAACTCGTTATCTAAATCTAAGAATAAATTGAAATCTTTTATAACCATTGACTTATATTGATTTTGTAAATTAATTTCGAATAATAATTTTTGTGAATCTGAGATTTTTTTGGTAGCAGCTTCTTTCATAATTTGCTGTTCAATACTGGTTCTAACAAATCTGGCATCTAAAACCGACTTTAAATCAATTTTAGAAATATAAGTTCCAGACTGCGGAATTACTTCTATTAATTGTTCTTGCTTCAAACGTAATAGTGCTTCTCTAATTGGTGTTCTACCAATTTTTAGATCAGATTCAATTGCTTTTTCAGATATTTTGCTCCCAGGTTTATAAATTGTTTTGATTATTTTTTGTGAGATGCGATCATAAGCCTGATCTGTTAAGTTGCTTTGCGATTTTATCATCTGAAAAAATTAATATCCTTTCTTAAATTAATTTTAAAAATATGGTATTGCTTAGAATAATAGTATATCACTATTAAAAAATGGAATATAGCAAACGAAATTAGATGAATGCTTAAAAAAATATATTTATTTCTTCAAGCGCTTGCAATAATCTATATAAAATACTAAGATACTAATATATTAGTTTTGACGAAAGGATAAGACAAATGGTTAAATTATCTGATGATTATCGAGTAGCCGACAACAAATTTGGTCGGTTGGGCATTAAGGTACCTCATTTTGATCAAGAAAAAATGAAATTAGCGACCAGAAAACGGCCAATTTGGGTACATTTTGGCGGAGGAAACTTATTCCGTGCTTTTCATGCAGTGATTGCACAAAAATTACTTAATAAAAATGAAATGGAAAGCGGTATTATTGTTGCAGAAACCTATGATGAAGAAGTTATCCAGAAAGTTTATAAAAGAGATAATGATCGACATTTAAGTGTAGTTATGAAAGCAGATAATACATTTGATAAAGAATTAATTGCGAGTGTAGGAGAGTCGGTTTACTATAATAAAGATAATAAAAATGGTTGGGAAAAGCTAGCTATAATTTTTGAACAACCTTCTTTACAACTAGTTACTTTTTCTTTTACTGAAAAGGGTTATAAGCTCGATGACGGTAAAGGAAACCTTACAAAAGCGGCTAGATTTGATATGGCAAATGATCCAGATAAGGCCACGACAAATATAGGCGCAATCACACGCTTACTTTATAAAAGGTACTTAGCAGGACAATTCCCAATTGCTATGGTTTCAACAGATAACTTTTCTCAAAATGGATTAGAACTTCAAAAAGAAGTTATGAAAATTGCTAACGGTTGGGTGACAAATAATATAGTTGAATCCGGCTTTCTTGATTATCTTTCAAATAAACATAAGGTTTCTTTTCCTTGGACAATGATTGATCGTATCACACCTAATCCGTCATTCACAGTAGCTGGAGAGCTAAAAGAGCAGGGTTTTGAAGATAGCAATATTATTCATACGAAAAAGGGTACGAATATTGCTTCCTTTACTAATACTGAGGAAACGCATTATTTAGTCATTGAAGATGATTTTCCAAACGGACGTCCAAAATTTGAGGATGCTGGTGTAATAATGACTGATCGAGAAACTGTTAATGATACCGATCAAATGAAAGTTACAGCGTGTTTAAATCCTCTGCATACTGCTTTAGCTATCTTGGGCTGCTTATTAGGATATAAATCAATTGCTGCAGAGGTTAAGGATCCAGATCTCAAAAACTTCATTGTGAACTTAGGTTATGGTGAAGACCTTCCAGTAGTTAAAGATCCTAAAATTATTAATCCTCGTCAGTTTATTGATGAATTAATAACTAAACGTTTACCTAATAAAAATATTCCAGATACTCCACAACGTATAGCAAGTGATACTTCACAAAAAATACCGATTAGGTATGGAGTCACAATTCAAAAGTATATAGATTCTGCTAAACTTGATCCTCGAAAGCTGATTTTTATTCCGTTTATTTTGGCATCATGGTGCCGGTATTTAATGGCTATAGATGATAACGGCCAGCCTTTTAATCCTAGTCCCGATCCACTTTATGCCGAACTTCATAAACAAATATCTGCTATTGAATTGGGTCAAGAAAACATGATGAAAGTTCATGAAGTTTTGCAACCAATTTTGAGTAATAAACAAATTTTTGGTAATAATTTATATGATGCAGCAATAGGTTCAATTGTTGAGGAAGAATTTCAAAGGCTAATCAGAGATAAAAAAGCCGTAAGGTCAGAATTGCATAATCTAGTTGAAAATAGGTCTTATGATCTGGGAATTTAAATGGAGGTAGTGTTATGAAAAAAATGGGTTTTCGTTGGTACGGACCTAATGATCCAATTACATTGGATAAAATTCGGCAGATTCCAAATACCAAGCAAGTTGTAGGTGCTTTGTGGGATATTCCTGTTGGACAAGTTTGGCCAGAAACAGAAATTAAAGAAATGAAAGAGCAAATTGAAAATGCAGGATTAAAATTAGAAGTAATTGAGTCGGTCAATGTTCATGATGATATAAAAATAGGCTTACCTTCTCGTGATCTATACATTGAGAATTATATAAAAACAATTCGTAACTTGGCAAAATATGGCATTAAGGTAATTTGTTATAACTTTATGGCAGTATTTGACTGGATGAGGACAGATTTACGTTATCAGTTGCCTGACGGCTCTAAAGCTATGAGATTTCAGCACAAGTATTTTAATGGTAAAACTCCTGAACAAGTTGTTAATGATGTTGAAAGAGCTTCAGATGGCTTTACAATGGCAGGCTGGGAGCCGGAAAGGCTTGCAAAAGTAAAACAGCTGTTTAAAAAATATGAAGGTATTGATGAAAAAAAATTAATTCAAAATCTAAAATATTTTTTAGATGCTATTATTCCAGTTTGTGAAGAATGTGACATTAGGATGGCTATGCATCCTGATGATCCACCATTTTCAATTATGGGCTTACCTCGTATTTATAAAAATGCTGAAGACATGCGAAAGATAATGTCGGTATATGATTCAAAATATAATTCTTTTACTATTTGTGCAGGTAGTCTTGGTGAAGATAGAAATAATGACGTACCAGCAATCATGCGTGAATTTGTGAAGAAAGACCGTGTAGCATTTGTTCATTTGAGAAATATTAAATTCGAAAATGATGAAGGTGATTTCCATGAAACGAATCAAATATCCAGCCAAGGATCATTGGATATGTATGAAATTGTTAAAGCACTTTATGATTGTAATTATGATGGATATGTTCGTCCAGATCATGGCAGGGATATTTGGGGAGAACATGGTGTCCCTGGCTATGGACTCTATGATCGTGCTTTGGGTATTAATTATTTACATGGATTATGGGAAGCAATTGAAAAGGATAATCGCAATTAATTTAAGATATTAATGTTTAAATTTCAAAGAATTTCTAATCTTAATAAAAGAGCTTTGTAACTCATAAAATAAGTAATGATGTAAAATAACTAAAAAAGCTTGAGAAGTAGGCAATCGTTGTTCTTAATAAAAAACATGTAAACCATAATTTTGATATGACCTCTAAATTTAGAACAAATTTGGGGGTGTTTTTATTAATGAGTTTGAGAATGAAGAAAATGACTGGTCGAAATTAATTTTTATAACTGATGATTTTAAAGATGATATTTTTACAGCTCAAGCAGTGAAAGTAGTTCCACTGTATTAAGGACCACTACTTCACTATAATTAACGATATTTAAAAAGTCTGACTATCAAGAAGACAATCAGACTAAAGTTTGAAAAATTTGTTATTTAAGTTAATATAAAAATTTATATTCTTGTTTGAGAAATAAAGATAAATTAAAATGTCAGATATAGATAAAATATGCAAATGATTTAATAAGATAAATGACGATAATAAAATCTAACCTGGAGTGTTGGGATTATCATGACCATAAGAATTTTTTAGATTAATGCGGCCATTTCTTTTTTGACTAATTAGTTCGGTTTTTTCTTTTTTAGCCAAATTTTTAGCATATTCTAAAGCATCAGCCTTGCGCTCAAAGACTTTAGAAACTTTGTCACTCCCGGCAATTTTGACAGCCCATTTATCACCGTGAGTAGTAACCCAAACATTTTTAGTGACTTCTTCTTTACTCATAATTTATTCACCTCTTTTCAAAATAATTATACAGCGAATTAAAGGCAGATGTGAAAGAATACACATTTTAATTTATATTATTTATTAAGTATCATTTTGCTAGTCTAAAATTAGGACATAAAAAGCTGATAAAGTGAAATCATGAATTACATGACTGAACTATCAGCTTTTTTATAACTTTTTTAAAATACCTAAATATTAAATCAACTTAAATTTAAAGCACCTATTTTATCACCATGACTGACATTGGTGTTAGATACTCTGTCTATGCTTTTAAGTTTTTCCATATTGGTAATAACTATTATTATTTCAGTAGACTTTCCAGCTTTAATTATTTGATCAATATCCATTGTTCCTATTTCATCACCGGCAGATATGTGTTCTCCCTCATGCACTAAGATATTGAAAGGAGCACCTTTTAGCTCAACCGTATCAATTCCTAAATGTAAAAGAACCTGAATTCCGTCATCGGTGTTGAATGTGATTGCATGTTTAGTGGGAAAGACAGAAAGTACGGTTCCACTGATAGGGGAATAAAGTTTATTCTCAGTGGGCTTAATAGCAAAACCGTCACCCATTACTTTTGTTGAAAAGACTTCGTCAGGAACAGAAGATAGTGGAATTACCTTACCCGTCACAGGAGCTTGAATATTAATTTTTTTTGTAAATAATTTTTTAAATAAACTTACCATTTTTAAACCTTTACTGATACATTGTTTGCCATACATCAGCCATTCTTGTCATGGCTTCTTCGATAACGGCGTGTGAAGTTCCTAAATTTAATCTCAAAAAGTTGTCTGCATTAGCAACATAATCATCACCAATGCCCACTACAACCCCGGCTTTTTCTGCCATTACTTGCGCAATTGTATGCATATCTATTCCACTTGCGGAAATGTCAACCCAAGGTAAGTACGAAGATTCCATATCCATCATTTTCCAGCCAGGAAAAGAACTGGCAATCGCTTCTTGAGTAATTTTAAGATTTTCCTTGATATAAGCGGTACATTGCTTTAACCACTCATCACACTCTTCATAAGCAGTGACCATAGCCACTTGACCCGGTACATTTGGCGATGTTACTGAATTTCGCGCATATTGTTGCCGAAATTGCTCACGGATCTTAGGATTGGGAATTATGGAATATGACAGTTTTAAACCGCCCAAATGAAATGCTTTATTAGGTGATGTAAACATTACCAAATTATCAAGATACTGCTTGTCTAATTGTAAAGAGCTGGTAAATGGGCCTTTCATTATTTGTTCAGAGTGAACTTCGTCTGAAACTAATAAAACATTATATTTCTGGCAAAGTTGTGCCATATGAGTAATTTCGTCTTTACTCCAGACTCTGCCTGAAGGGTTATGAGGATTACAGAAAAAAGTTAATTTTGGGTGTTTTGCTTTCATTTCATACTCAATTTTTTCCCAATCAAGGTAATATCTGTTATTAATGTTTTTTAAAGGAACACAAATTACCTTTCTATCATTGTGTTCTGCAGCGTAGGCAAAAGGGCCATAGACTGGGGTGTTTAATAAAATGGAATCAGTCGGTTTGAGTAAGGCCTGAACAATAATATGCATATTCGGTACAGTGCCGTAGCCTAAGCTAATCCAATCATGTTCTACATGATTATTATGCTTTTTAAGTTGCCAATTAATTACACTTTGGTACCAGCGTTCTGTAGAGTAGGTATAGCCATAAGCCCCATTATTTGCGACTTTGGCTAAAGATTTTCTTATTTCAGGTGCTGCTTTAAAATCCATGTCTGCAATCCAAAGTGGAATAAAATCATCCCTGACCTTGGGGAACTTGCTATGAACAATTTTATTATCCCATTTTCGTGCATTATCAATAGTTCTGTCTGCTAATGAATCAAAATCATATTTTTCCATTTTTCTCCTCATTAAGCCGTTATACCGTTATTCATTAATTTTTCTACGCCGTCTTTAACACTTTGTACTTGTGCTCCGTAAACTACTTGGACAGATTTTTCTGCCTTCATAACTGCAAGTGCACCAGATTGTTTAAGTTTGTCTTCATCTATTTTAGACGGATCATTTACTTCTAGTCTGAGTCGGGTAACGCAATTATCAAGAGAAACAATATTGCTTTGACCGCCAAGGGCTTCTAAGATGACTTGGGGATCATAAATACCGTTATTTTGTGTCATTACCACGTCACCTTCGCCTTCACGACCTGGAGTTTTAACATTGTATTTTAAAATGTACCAGCGGAAGAAGAAGAAGTATATTGCAAACCAGATTAGTCCAATTGGAATTAAAACCCACCATTTGGAGTTAGGTTGAAGCCAGCCAAACAGAATCCAGTCTAATACACCACCATCAGTGTTACCCATACATGCTCCAGCAATCATCATTACTGAAAGTGATAAGCCTTGTAAAATAGTGTGAAATACATATAGCATTGGTGCTATAAATAGAAACAGGTATTCCGTCGGTTCAGAAATTCCAGAAACAAAGGCTATTAGGGTAGCTGAAAGAAGTAGGCCTTTGATTCTATTGCGATTTTCTGGTTTGGCAGTGACGTAAATTGCCAGACAAATAGCTGGTAAACCAAACATGAATGTTGGCATGAATCCTTGTGAAAGGAAGGCTGTAGCTTTGTGAGAAATTGGTACACCAGCATTTAGTTGTGCATAAAAGATGTTTAATGCCCCTGTTACAACTTTACCTTTAACAATTGCTGTACCGCCGGCATCCGTAAATCTAATCATTGCAAGTAAAATGTGGTGTAAACCCATTAGTTTTAAAATGGAAAGGGCGATACCGTATAGAAATGGACCAAAGACTCCTGCATTTTGAATTAAGTGTCCCAAAGCGACAATTCCACTTTGAAAAGTCGGCCAGATAAAAGGGATGATTAAACCAACGAAAGACTCGACTATTACTGAGATAATTGGTACAAATCTGATTCCGCCGAAGAATGAGAAGGCATCGGGTAATTTGATCTCCTGATATTTTTCAAGTAAGTAATAAGTGATCAAACCAACCAAGATACCACCTAGGACTCCCATTTCCAAACTTTGGATTCCTAAAACGTTAGCTTGGCCCATTGCCTGCATTTTGCTAGCTGGAGCAAGTTTATGTTGCTGCCCCAGCATAAAATTAATTCCCATGTTCATGGAAATGTATCCAGCTAGAGCTGCTATGGCACCGACCCCTTTATTTCTTTTGGCTAAGCCAAAGGGCAAAGCCATAGCAAACATTACTGGAAGATAGGTGAAACCAAAGCTGCCCACAGTATTTATAAAAGTAAAAATGACGTTAACAATATGATTTTGTAAAAACGAAAATCTTGCCATCATTGGCGGAGCCGTAAAGGCACTACCAATTCCCACTAGAATTCCCATTGCAGATAATGTAGCAATTGGGAACATAAACGATTTTCCTAAATCTTGCAAGAAAGCATAAACTCTGGTTTTCATGCTTTCCTTTTTGATAGGTTGTTCCATATAATTTCCTTTCTCAATATTTGATAAAAAAATACCCAACAACTGTACACAAAAATGTACTAGTTATTGGGTATTGCCTATTTAAAGTAACAAGCCCGTATTTAATTAAGAAGTAACATGAATAATATGAATTAGTAAATATAAGCGATCCGAATCAGAAAAGTTGTAATTAAGCTTGTCTTGTAAATAATAAACAACTTCATTTAAACAACTTGCTGCTTTACGATTATGCTGGCAAAGCAATTTCAGTAGATCCGAATCATTCTGGTTTTCATTTTCACTTTTATTATTTTTGCTATTAGTTCTGAGAATCAAGTAGTGTAGATGGTTCATCAAGCGACTAACAGCAATACTATTTTCAGAAAATTTCTGACCAAACTTTGCTTCAATTATATTATTTACCCCATTTGAGATTTCCATAAAATTGGAAAAGTTTTTAATGGAGCTATCTGATTGTTGGATTTTGTATTCAACAAGATGAATAGCAATAAAACCTGCTTCATCATCAGATAAGGAGACACCTGAAACTTGCTCGATTAGACTGACAGCTTGTTTACCAACCTTGTATTCTTGTGAAAAAAACGCTTAATATCGAACAACATGGGATTAGAAAGCTCCAAACCCATATCGTAACGCTTTACTGCAAAGAAGATGTGGTCTGTTAAAGGAATTAAAAGGTGTTCATCAAAATTAGCATCAATTTCTTCCCTAGCAAGCTGAATTATTTTTTCAGTTAGTTCAAAATATTTTCGTGGCACTTCCTCAGAAAGTTTTTTGAAAGAAGCTAACCACTTATCGTCATCAGATATGGCAGAAAAGACTTTATCTTGAGATTTTAATTTGTAATTTTCTCCTGCGTGAGCCTTAAAGCCAATACCGCGACCCCATATTATCTTCTGTTTACCTCCATCTTCCACGAGTATCACATTATTATTCAATACTTGTGAAATTAGCAAAGTAATCTCCTAATTTTAAAATAGCAAATTCGTCAATCCTATATTTTTTTGTAAACGTTTACAAGATGAATTCTAAAAAATAATTATTGGTTTGTCAAGCTCTATTATCATTTTACAATATAATTGTATTTTAAAATTATTTGTTATTTAATATATATTATTTGTTTGTGTGAACTTTGCTTTGATCTCACAAGTAATAAAGCTATTAGCTTGCTACTTACTGATGTTCAAAAAGCATTATAAGATTATTAATTTAATTTCAATCATTGCAAAATATACTTCTTAATCTAGGGGCCAGTTCCAAATTTTGACGACGAGGAATCCGATTATTAAAAAAAGCAGAAGGGATATTCCTAATAGAATTTTTCTGGTTTTAGATTTATTTCTCTTATCAGAACTGAAGACAAAGCAAAAAGTTGCCACAACAATTAGCAGCCCGGTAATTAGTAATAGTTTAAATCCATGTATCATTTTTTCACCAGCCTTAGTTACTTGTTATTTATTAAACCATAATTAACTTGTTTTTATGTAGTTAATATATTAATATAAGATAGAACATGGAGGACTTTATGAAAACAATTAAAGTGATGACTGTTTTTGGTACCAGACCAGAAGCTATAAAGATGGCGCCTTTGGTCCAGAAACTGAAGCAAGATGAGCGATTTGAAGAAGTCACGGTTGTAACGGCGCAGCACCGGGAGATGCTGGATCAGGTGCTTAATATTTTTAAAATTCAGCCCGACTATGACTTTAATATTATGAAGAAAAACCAATCTTTAGAAGGCATAACAGCTAAAGTTTTGGTTGATATGACTAAGGTGTTGAAAGAGGTCAAACCAGATATTGTTTTAGTTCACGGTGATACAACTACTACTTTTGCTGCTAGTTTGGCTAGCTTTTACCTTCAATGTCCTTTGGGCCATGTTGAGGCTGGTCTGAGAACCTGGAATAAGTATTCACCATTTCCAGAAGAAATGAACCGGCAAATGACTGACGATTTGACTGATCTTTATTTTGCCCCAACTAAAGTAAGTAAGCAAAATCTAATTAAAGAGAATCATCATTCAGAAAATATCTTTATTACCGGCAATACTGCCATTGATGCTCTAGCAGAAACAGTGCAGGACGATTATCATCATGAAGTATTGGATTTAATTAAACCGGGTAATAAAATAATTCTGGTAACCATGCACAGACGGGAAAATCAGGGCGAGCCAATGAGACGAGTTTTCAAAGTTATGAAACAAGTTGTTGACAGTCACGATAACGTCGAAATAATCTATCCGGTCCACCTTTCCCCGAGAGTACAAAAAGTGGCCCACGAAATTTTAGGCAATGACCCCAGAATTCATTTAATTGCACCTTTAGACGTGGTTGATTTTCACAATTTAGCTAAATTGAGCTACTTTATTATGACAGACTCCGGTGGGGTGCAAGAAGAAGCACCTGCCTTAAACAAGCCGGTTTTAGTTTTGCGGGATACTACGGAACGGCCCGAAGGTGTCGAGGCGGGAACACTTAAATTAGTAGGAACACAGGTTGACCAGGTCAAAAAAGCAATGCTGGAATTACTTGAAAATAAAGCAGTTTATGAGCAAATGGCCCAGGCAAGAAATCCTTATGGTGATGGTCATGCTTCTGAAAGAATAATGGATGATATTGCTTATTACTTTTCGCAACATAAAGGTGCAAGACCAGCAGACTTTAAATAAGCCAAATAAAAAAGCCAGGAAAATTATTTCTTGGCTTTATTTCTTGCTTTTTTCTTTACGAGCTTTAATTTTCTCTTTAGCTCGCGCAATCATTGTTGTTTCTTGCGCCTGAAAAACCGATCTGGTAGTGAGGTAATTGAAAACACCAACCAAAATTTGGTCAACTATTTTTACTAAGAGGGCATCTAAATGAAGCCAGGACAGTCCTACCAGCATTATTAAGCTGTCTGGAATAAGACTAATGATTCTGTAAGTAAAAAAGACCAGCAATTTTTGCCAGGTTGAATGTTCCACATCAACATTGTTAATAAATACGGCTTTTTGATTAAATACAAATGAAGCCAGGTTTGAAATAATAAAAGCGATCGTATTAGAAACCAAAACTACGCTGTGCCACCACTTATGCAACACCATAAAAACAATAGTATTAATAAGAGCTGCAATAAAGCCGAAAACCATATAAACAAATAAGTTGCGGTGCCTTTTAACCAAGTTTTGTGCTAGATGATGAATTTTGGGGTCAGACATTGAGTCAAATTTTTGCGAATCCATTTTTTTGTTCTTAACCATTTAGTCGATCAGCCATTTCCTTAGCTGCATTATCGATTGCGGCGATAGCATCATCGTCCGGAGCATTTTCAATTGTTACAGGCTTAGTAACTTCTTTAGCACCCACCTGTTTGAATATTTTTTCAAAGTCAAAAACATTTTCACAAAAATGACCAGTATATACTTTGTCGCCGCTTCCCATCACCGCAAAATATTTTCCAGATAAATCTAATTCTTTTAGTTGGTCGTAAAAATCAGCAATTTCGTCGGTCATGGTCCCTTCACCATAAGTATAGGTGATAAAAATACACAAATCAGCCGCCAAATAGTCACTCGCATCGGTAAATTCGGCTTCGCTGGTTTCAACCTCAAAACCATAATCTTGCAGATCTTCTTCCAGTATATCTGCCATATCAGCATCATTACCTGTCATACTTGCATAGACAATTCTAGCCTTCATTTTGCTCAAACCTTTCACACAAAACTGATTTACCAAAACATTATACCTAATTTTGTGCATTTAATGAAATTCTTTAGTAAAGTTTTAAAAAACGCTATAATGTAATCAAATATCATTTTACAGAGGGGAATTTAAATTTGATTACGATTAAATCTGTTAGAGAACTAAAGGGTATGCAAGCTTCAGGTCGACTATTGGCATCAATGTTTGAAGGCTTGCGGGATGTGATTAAACCTGGAATTACTACCTGGGTAATTGAAGAATTTTGTCAGGATTTTGTCAAAAGCCGTGGTGGTCGCTTGTCAGAGCAGGGGTTTGAAGGCTACAAATACGGTACCTGTATTTCCGTTAATGATCAGATTGCCCACGCTACTCCGCGTAAGGACACCATTTTACAAGAGGGCGACCTGGTCAAGGTTGATGTTACCTGCAATTTAAACGGCTTTGAAACAGATTCTTGTACTACTTACCCGGTAGGCAAAATTTATCAAGCAGATCAGGATTTAATGGAAACTACCAAAAAGGCTATGTATTTAGGTATCGACCAAGCAGTCTTAGGAAACAGAATTGGAGATATCGGAGCGGCCATTCAGCATTTTGTAGAAGATGAACATCACTATGGTGACGTTAAAGAATTAGTCGGTCATGGTATTCAACCAAGCATTCACGAGGATCCCGAAGTGCCACATTGGGGTAAGGCCGGTCATGGTTTGCGTCTGCGTGAAGGGATGACTATTACCTGTGAGCCAATGGTCGAAGCCGGTGGAGACTGGCGCATTATTGAAAAAAGTGTCCCAGATCCAAAGGACGATTGGGTATTTTATGCTACTCCTGATGGCTCAAAGTCAGCACAGTTTGAGCATACATTTGCCATTACAAAAGATGGTCCTAAGATTTTGACTTTACAAAAGCCCTATGACGGCTACGAAAAATAT
Organism: Lactobacillus melliventris; assembly: GCF_013346935.1. GTDB lineage: Bacteria > Bacillota > Bacilli > Lactobacillales > Lactobacillaceae > Lactobacillus. The sequence continues at coordinate 36,384 of NZ_JAAEEB010000007.1, read as the reverse complement.
TTACCACATTTTGACGAAATGGATGATTAAAGTGCATGGGTAAAAAAGCTGAGGCAATCAGGAAACGCTCTTTTTTATTTTATAAAACTGTCTCTGCTAAATTTTCTCAGGGAGAAGTTTTAACCAGTGCGATAGCGATTGCATACTATATTTTATTTTCCATATTTCCTTTTATAATCATTATCGGAAATATTTTACCTTTATTTCATATTGATACCAATCCCATAGCCAGCTACTTAAAGTTAATTTTTCCGGATAAAATTGCTAAATTTATCATGCCGATAATTAACTCATTGCTAAAAAGCAAATCAACCGGGTACATTTCATTTGGTATTATCTTGGCGTTATGGTCCGTGTCTTCGTTGGTAAACGCTATTAGAATCGGTATGAACCGAATATATGGCGTGCGCGCTGTTGAATTAAGACAAAAATGGCAGATTACCGTCTGGACACGTTCGATTACCATTATGTTAACCAACATAATGATTATTGTTTTTGCGCTACTCAATTTAACGCTTATTTTTGGCCAACAAGTTTTAGAATTTTTACGGCCAATATTTTCTTTTTCTGTTGGTGAAATTGAAAAAATATTCAGTTACCGCTATCCGGTCATCATTATTACCATGATCGGCTCTTTGTATTATCTGAATTCTTTTTTACCCAATATTAGATTGAAGAAAAAGGTTATTTGGCCTGGCGTTTTTACTACCTTATTGGGCTGGATTGTATTGTCTTGGCTTTTTAGCTTTTATCTGCATCATTTTCGTATCAGCTGGGAAAACTACGGTATTATTGGTACTTTTATCATTTTCATGTTGTGGCTGAATATTTCATCAATTCTCTTTTTACTGGGGACTTGTGTGAATGCTGCAATTGCGACCATGAAATACGGAGAGGTGCATTACTCAGTAGGGCACTTAGCAGAATATATTCAAAGAAAGCGCAATCGGTAAAAATTGGCACAATGGGCTTTATTTTGGTATATTAGTTTTATGTTTTATAGAAAGTGTAAAAGGTATGAAAGTTAGAAAAGCAATTATTCCTGCAGCAGGTCTTGGTACGAGGTTTATGCCGGTAACTAAGGCAATGCCTAAGGAAATGTTGCCTATCGTAGACAAACCTACAATCCAATTCATTGTTGAAGAAGCCAAAAAGTCCGGTATTGAGGATATCTTGATTGTCACTGGTAAAAATAAGCGGCCGATTGAAGACCATTTTGATTCAAATCCTGAACTTGAACAGAATTTACAGGAAAAGGGTAAAACGGGCCTGCTCAAAATGTCGCAAGAAATTACTCACCTGGGAATTAACATATACTATACGCGTCAGCCATATCCTGCTGGCTTAGGTGACGCGATTGCTCGTGGCCGCAGTTTTGTGGGTAATGAACCATTTGTGGTAATGCTCGGTGATGACTTGATGATGGATAAAGTGCCCTTAACTAAGCAACTTATTGATCGCTATAATGAAACAAGTGCTTCTACAGTTGCTGTTATGCCAGTGCCTCATAAAGAGGTTTATAAATATGGCATAATAGAGCCTGATACTGAGATCAAGCCTGGCTTGATTAACGTTAAGTCTTTTGTAGAAAAGCCGGCAATTGATCAGGCACCAAGTGATTATGCAATCATTGGCCGCTATCTTTTAACTCCAGAAATTTTTCCGATTCTGGCAGAGCAAAAGCCTGATAAGAGTGGTGAAATACAGTTAACAGATGCTATTAACACAATGAATAAAACTCAGCGAGTTCTTGCCCATGTTTTTAACGGCGATCGCTACGATGTTGGTAATAAGTTAAGTTACCTTGAAACTTCGATTATTTACGGTCTAAAACATCCCGAAACTAAAGACGCTCTGCGTAAATATATTATTAACTTAGGTAAAAAATTGGCAGAACAATCACCAAAATAGCTAATTAACATTTTTAATAATTATAAAAGCCATTAATAAATGGCTTTTTTATATAAAATTTTTCTTAATGTCGGGCTAATCACTGTCTTCGGGTAGAAAATTTTTGTATCATGCTGCTTGGAACTTTTTGCTGGAGGATAGATAAAATGAAAGAGATATATATTGTTGCAGCTAAAAGAACACCTTTTGGTCGTTATCATGGCTTATGGGCGGAAAAAAGTGCTATCGATCTAGGTGAAATTGTATTAAGGAAAACCTTGAAAAGCATTAATTTAAATCCGGAAAATCTTGAAGCACTATTTATGGGCAACGTTTTAGGTGCCAGTTTAGGACAAAACATGGCTCGCCAAGTTGCCTTGAATACTGGTATGAGTCCGCAAAGCAGCAGCGTCACAATTAATGAAGTTTGTGGCTCGAGTTTGAAAGCTCTGCGCTTAGCTCAAGGACAGATGGAAATGGGTGATTTTGGTCTGGTCGCCGTTGGTGGTGCGGAGAGCATGTCTAATGCAATTTACCTGACGGCAAGCAAAGAAAAGCCCAAATTTGAAAGTGAAATGCTGCAGAATGGACTGACAGATGCTTTTTCTGATTCACATATGGGACTTACAGCCGAAAATGTGGCAGAAAAATATGGTGTGACCCGCGCAGAAATGGATGAGTACAGTGTAGCTTCACACCATAAGGCAGCTGAAATTGTCCAACAGGATTTTTTCAAAGATGAAATGATTGACGTTGAAATAAACGGCAAGACTGTTGGCCAAGATGAAAATATTCGTCCCGACACCAACTTAGCAGCGCTTAGTAAACTTAAGCCAGTCTTTAAAAAAGATGGTAATGTTACTGCCGGTAATTCTTCTCCTTTAAGTGACGGTGCCAGCATGGTTATTTTAGCAACAGCAGAAAAAGTAGCAGAGCTGAATTTACAGCCTCTGGCTCGGCTTGGTGCCTTTGCCGAATCAGGAAATGATCCCGCATATATGGGCATAGCACCATACTATGCTGTAGCAAAGCTATTGCAAAAAACCAACAAGACAATTAATGATTATGATGTGGTTGAAGTTAATGAAGCTTTTGCTGCGCCCAGTGTGGTTTTAGCGCAGAAATTACAGATTCCACCAGCAAAGTTAAATATTTTTGGCGGAGCTATTGCCCTAGGTCACCCTCTAGCAGCTACAGGGACTCGCCTGGTCGGCACAGCGATTAATATTATGAATCATATTAATGGCCAAAAAGCGTTGGTTACTCTTTGCATTGGCGGGGGTCAGGCAATTGCATGTGAAATTGAGAGAATCTAAATGAAATTTTATGAATTAACACCTGCAAAAAGAAGGGCCTTATTGCATCAGCGCGGTATTGAATTAGATGAAATTGATGAGCAGGTTTTGCGTGAACTTGATTTATTAAGTGAAAATGTCATAGGGCAATTGCGACTTCCAGTTGGTCTGGTGCAGAATGTGCAGGTTAACGGCCACAAGTATCAAGTGCCACTGGCTACAGAAGAGCCGTCGGTAGTTGCAGCAGCTAATCATGGCGCGAAGATTGTGACGGAAGCTGGCGGTTTTACTGCTGTTAGTCAACGCAATGGCATATGGGGGCAAATCGTTTTACAAGCTGCTGTTGATTTTAAAATAGCTCAATTACAAGCTTTTTTTCCTGAATTAATTAAACGTGCAAATATTGAGTTTGCTAGTTTAGTTAGGCATGACGGTGGAGTAAAAACTATTACCGCAGAACAAGAAAAAGATCTAGTTTTTTTAAAGGTTTTGGTTGATCCAGCCGAGTCAATGGGCGCCAATAGGGTGAATTCTATTTTAGAGTATATGGCTGAGCAGTTAGCTGCTTTTTCGGGTATTAAGCAAAAATTATTTGCTATTTTATCTAACTATCCTAGTCAAATAACTAAGGTAGAAGCAGAAATACCAGTAGAAGTAATTGGCGGAATAGCAACTGCACAAAAAATTGCGTTACTCAGTAGAATTGGTCAAACTGATCCTATGAGGGCTGTCACAAATAACAAAGGTATTATGAACGGCGTTGAGGCAGTATTGCTTGCTAGTGGTAATGATACTCGCGCAGTTGAAGCTGCCTGCAGCGTTTGGGCAGCAAAAAGTGGCTCGTATACCAGTCTTAGTGAATGGTTTGTGCAAGATGAAAAATTGCTGGGAAGGCTGAGTCTTCCTTTACCGCTTGGTGTTGTAGGTGGCTCAATTAAATCCAGAAAAGATGTTACGCAAAACTATCGGATATTAGGAGAAAAAATTACTAGTCAGGAATTAGCGAACATTATTGCTGCGATTGGATTGGCTAACAATCTGGCAGCCTTATTGGCGATTGCTACTTCGGGAATTCAAAAAGGACACATGAAGTTGCAAGCCAGAAATATTGTTGCTAATTTGCAGGCCACTTCTTCTGAAAAGAAAAAAGTATTGCAGATGTTAATTAAAAGCAATCTTTATAGTCAGACAGCGGCACAAGAATTTTTAAAGGAAATTAGAAAGGAAAACAATGCAAGTCGGAATTGATCAAATTGGTTTTTATACGCCTAATAAATATGTTGATATGGTAGATTTAGCCCATGCTCGTAATGAAGATCCGAATAAATTTCTGATTGGAATAGGACAGCAAAAAATGAGTGTAGCTGATCAAACCCAGGATGCGGTGTCAATGGGAATTAACGCGACATTAAGGTATTTAGATCATATTGCAAGGGAAGATGTTGGTTTATTAATAGTGGGAACAGAAAGCGGAGTTGATCAATCCAAATCTGCTTCACTTTTCATCAAAACTGCATTAAACCTACCACCAAATGTGAGAACTTTCGAAGTAAAAGAAGCATGTTTTGGCATGACCGCCGGAATTATGATAGCTCGTGATTATGTGCGCTTGCATCCCAATCACAGCGCAATTGTGATTGGAACTGATATTGCTCGTTATGGTATTAATACCGGTGGGGAAGTAACTCAGGGTGCCGGAAGTATCAGTGTGCTTGTTAAGGCTGACCCGCAAATAATGACTATAAGTGCTGGTCACAGCGCTTATAGCGCAGATATTAATGATTTTTGGCGTCCCAACGATTCTGCAGTTGCCCTGGTAGATGGTAAATATTCTAAAGATGTTTACCTCGACTTTTTCAGGCATACATTTACGGACTATCAGAAGCAAACAGGGTTAAAAGCCAGCGATTTCACTGCTCTTCTTTATCATTTACCATTTGTGAAAATGGGCTTTAAGGTTAACCAATTGGCTATTGAGAAGCAAGATGACGGAACTAAAAAGCGTCTAGCAGATAACTTTGCTGCAAGTGCATGTTATAGTAAAGCAATTGGTAATATTTATACTGCATCTTTATACTTAAGCCTTTTGAGCTTGTTGGAAAATGCTCAGTTGCCCGCGAATGCAAAGGTTGGTTTGTTTTCATATGGTTCAGGAGCTATGGGAGAATTTTATTCTGGTCAAATAGTTAAGAACTACGAAAAAGCGCTAAACCAAACAGCAGATCAAGAACTGATTGCTCGCAGACAAAAGTTAACTATTCCGGAATATGAACATATCTTCAATCAAGCTTTAAAAAACCCACAAGATGGTTTAAAACTTGAAAGTGATGAACAGAGTGGTACTTGGTATTTCGCCGGTACTGAAAATCACATTCGTCAATATCGCAAAAAATAACTAAACAAATAAAAATGCTGATTTTAGCAGCATTTTTTAGGTTAATCTGACTGCATTTAGGTCAGGTAAAATTTGAATACCGTAAACGGCAATTCTTTCTTTTTGATAACTAATATATATTGGAATACTGCGACCATGAATATTTTTTACTAAACTGCTGAATTTGCTTTTGGTTAATGGTTTTTTGCCGGGGAAAAATAGGCAAGCCGTACTGGTAATTTTTACTTTTGCCAATGGAACATTTTTATGAGCAATAGTTAAATAAAAGCTGGTTTGATTGTTTAAGTCATTAGTTAATTGTAAAAAATCTGTCAATCTCATTTTTTTCTTTTTTCCTATACAAATTAAAAATGTTATACTATAAGATATTATTTTTAGTGAAGGTGGCTTAACTAATTGAAAAAATTAAAACATAAAAAGTTGTGGCTTTCATCAATTATTATTATTTTATTAGTATGTTTACTATTTACCGGGGCCGGTTACTATTTCTTTAGAGTGGCTTGTGTTCCTGGCAAAAAGAGTTTTTTAAGTTCTTCAAGTAAGGTTCTCAAAAAGACTGATCCCCTTTACCATGAAAAAAAGTGGTTTAAAGCTGCGGCTAAACAAAAATGGCACATTGAATCAGCTGATGAAAAGTTTAAATTAGAAGCAAACTTTATTCCTTATAAAAATTCGCATAAAACTGCTGTAGTTTTACCAGGATACATGGATACTAAAGAGGACATGGGAGAATATGATGCCTTGTTTCATGAATTAGGCTACAATACTCTGACGCCGGATCCAAGAGCACAGGGACACAGTGAAGGGCATTATATTGGCTATGGCTGGCCGGAAAAAGATGATGTGAAAAAGTGGATTTCATACTTGTTAGAAACCAAAGGTAAGCAGCAGCAGGTGGTAGTTTATGGCTTAAGCATGGGTGCAGCAACTGCCATGATGACTAGTGGGCTGAAATTGCCTCACCAAGTTAAAGCATTTATTGAAGACTGCGGCTATACTAGTGTTAAAGACGAAATCGAGCACGAAGCAGGGGTTTTGTACAACATGCCCGCCTTTCCTCGTTTTCCATTAGTAGAAATTTTGAGTGGCATTAATAAGATCAAAGTTGGTTATTTTATGGGTAGTGCGTCCAGCGTGCAGCAATTACATAAAAATCACAGGCCAATGCTCTTTATTCACGGTAGTCAAGACAATTTTGTTCCAACCAAGATGGTCTACCCTAATTATAAAGCTACCAGAGGGCCAAAAGAAATATGGGTTGCTCCTAAAGCTAAACATGCCCAGTCTTTTTCAAAACATCCCCAAGAATATAAAAGACGGGTGGCAGCATTTTTAGCTAAATATGTCAGGTAGGCCGTGCATTATATTTGCTAGCGCTTACATAAGTCTGATATTATAAAACTGTGGCTAAGGTTGACAAAATTTCTATCTCCATAATATGTTTGTTATTGAATCTTTAAAAACAAGTTTATCGCGAAAAAATTCGATTTTTGTATGTTTATATCTGTGAAATTTTTCATTTAAACTGAAAAGTTTTTAATCTACACCTGACCCACAAAAAATAGTTGTCACAGCAAGTGACAACTATTTTTTACCGTAAAGTTAATTTGACAACGCATTCACATCTTGGCGTTTGCGGTAACATATCTACATTTTCAATTAGTCTGACATTATATGCTTCGCTCAAAAGAACTAAGTCTTGTGCCAGAGTGGAGGGGTTGCAAGAAATGTATACAAAAGTTTTAGGCTTCACGCTTAGGATGGTTTTGATCAAGCTTTTTGCTAGTCCCGTGCGTGGTGGGTCAACAATCAAAGCATCAATTGGCATACCATTTTGAACTAATTCCGGTAAAATTTTTTCTACACTTCCCTGAATGTAATTAGCATTTTTAATATGATTCAGTTCTACGTTATGATTAGCATCTTCGACTGCTTCGGGGATAGTTTCAATGCCAATAACCTGTTTAACCTGATCAGCAGCTAAGATTCCGAGTGTACCCACGCCGCTATATGCATCTATTAGAGTTTCAGTTGGGGTCAAATCTAAAAATTTCAGTGCTTTTGAATATAACGTAATAGTTTGAACTGGGTTTAATTGGAAAAATGCTCGCGGTGACAAGGCAAACTTTTTGCCCAAAATTTCATCAGTTATCTGATTTTTTCCTGCCAATTTAACTGTTTTGTTACCCCATACCTGGGGGTTGCGCCAGTCAGTTTCATTTTGATAGACACTAACTACGTCAGGCAAGCGTAAAACTTGTTCTGCAAGTTGACCTAAATTTTTAATGTTGCGACCAACAGTAATTAAAGTTACTTGTATTTCATGAGTAGCATATGCTTGCCGCACCACAATTGTTTTTAGACCATCAAAATGGCGGTAGGGGTCGGCAATTTTAACGTGCATTTTTTCTACTAAGCTTTTGATTTTGCGTTCAGTATCCTGGGTGGCCTGGCTTTGCGTTGGCATAACTGGTAAATCAAACAATTCATGCGAATTAGGGGCAAAAAGACCCAAACTGATCTGACCATGAGATTGTTCAATTTGGTATTGCGCTTTATTGCGATAATGCCATTCTTCTGGAGCCGGAATGGTTTTCTTAACTTTATACTTACTGTATCCCCGGGGATGAAATTTTTTCAAAGCTTCAAGGACGTTGTCTCGTTTAAATTCAAGTTGCTTAGGGTAAGCTAAATGAGCAAGTTCCAGCCCACCTATTGCCGGATTAACTTTAGCCGGAAATGATACTCTGTTTGGACTTTTTTCTTTAATGCGGACCAGTTCCGCATCAATGTAACGGGGATATTCTTTGATGATCTTGGCAACGACCACTTCTGCGGGCAAGGCACCAGGAATAAAGATTATCTTTTTACGATAATAACCGATTCCTTCGCCATTAATGCCCAGTCTTTTGATTGTAATAATAATATCCTTATCTTTTGGTTTATTTTGATTAAATTTCTTGTACATAGTTTTCTTTCTACAATAAAATAGTAAATGTTAACAATTTATTGTACTCCCTGAAAAAAGTATTTAGCAAGATTAAACAAAATTTGCTAGCATGGAGTTAAGCACTAGAAAGGTGAAAATTGTTATGCCAATTATTACTAAAGTAAGCAGTCAAAAAAGACCTGGACGATTTAATATCTTTTTAGATGGTAAGTATTCTTTTTCTGCTGCTGAGCAAACTGTGGCTGAATTCATGCTTTTAAAAGGGCAAGAACTGACTGAAGAACAAATTACTGAAATTAAGCAATTTGATCAAGACGCCAAGGCTACCAATATTGCATCTAATTATTTAAGTTATGAACCCAGAACTGTTTATGAAGTTTTACAATATCTTAATAAACATGGCATTGATAATGACTCTGCACAAGCCGCTGTCAGTCAACTGACAGAAATGGGCTTTTTGGATGATACTAAGTACGCTCAATTGCTGATTAGACAAAATTTACGGATCGGTACTGATGGACCACTTAGTGTCAGCAATAAGTTGAGACAAAAAGGAATTGATCCTGAAATAATTGCTAATGCGCTAATGGAAATAGCTGATGCTGACTGGCTGAATGCAGGTAAGAGAGTGCTTAAGTCAATGAAAAGTAAAGTGGGCAAATTGGCACGGCGCGAACTGGAACGGAAAATGACCAGTAAATTATTGAGTCATGGCTTTTCCAGCGCGCTTGCCAGTACAATAATTGCTCAAATTGATATACCGCAAAATGATGAAGATCAAATCGCAGCATTAAAAAAGCAAGGGATCAAAGCCTATAAGCGGTTTCGCCGTTTGCCAGAAAATGAAAGACAGCAAAAAATACGCAATTACTTATTTACACACGGATTTGCCAGTAATGAAATTGATGCTTTTCTAGCGGGTGAAATTATTCCTTTAGCTGAATTAGCTGAATATTAGGAGAAATTATGAAAAAACTACAGAAAAAAGTAACTTTTGTTGGTCGTCCTTTTCCCGATCAATTGATGGACGAACAGAAAACCTTTAATGAATCAAACATGGAAATGGAGCAGAATCAGGTTTTTCAGGATTTTATCGCTAAGAATGATTTAACTAATACTCGTAGCAATATGGTTGTTTTTGGACCTGAAAATTTCATGTATTGGTATGGCGTAATTGCACCCAACAAGGTTGAAGTTCCAAAAGGCTTAATGAAATTTGTGCTGCCTGAAGCCCAAGTGGCAATTACAGAAAAAGACAATCAAAATATTTCCTTTTTTAGTCAGCCCTTAAATATAGTAATTTCACAATTTTTAGCTACTGTGGCAGATACAGGAATTAAAATTTATCAAAATCCCGGCGATAGTTTAACTCCTTATATTGTGCAAACTTTAAATTTTGCCACAAAAAAACTGACCCAAGAATTATATCTTGAGGACAGTCATTAAATAATTAATGTTGTTTAGGGTCAATTGATAAGTTGTCGTATTCAACATATGCACCAAGACAAGTTGATAAAAGCATAATCAGCATCACAATTCCAACAGATTTACCCACAATTTGATCAAGGGTTAAAAATTCACGCACCACAAAAGTGGCAGCGAAACAAAGAATAAAATCTAAGATGACATTAGCAATTTGTAAAAAATAGCGTCTTCTAATACTGAAAAAGCGTAATAATTGTTTTAACAAGCCATCGTCTATTTCAACCGCTAATAAATCTACTGGTCTTTGAATTGTAGCTTTGATGGCAGACATAATTAAAGCACCAACTATAGCGCCAATGGTAGTCCGGAAAAGATCAGCTGAATGTAAAACTAATGCATCATAGCCAATACCAATAATGGTCAGACTACACAGATAAGGAATTAACAGTAAGAATGTAAAAACAAGTATGACATGACTTTTTTTCATGGGGTAACCTCATTTCTTACGTGCTATTCTAACATATTGTGTGCGTACATGATATAATGTTGGTATTTAATACGTTATTTTAAGAAAGAGAGCACAAAAATGGCTAGCGACCCCGACAAGGGGAATTTATTTGAGCGTTTCAAAAATAAATTTTCCCCTACAAATGATGAAGAAACAAGAGAGCACTTAATTACAGAAATTGCTAATTTACACGAGCACAAAAAGCTTAGTGACAATGAATTTACAATGTTAAATGCAGTTTTGGATTTTCAGGGACGGATGGTACGTGAGGTAATGGTGCCGCGAATTGATGCTTTCATGGTAGATTGCCAGGAAAGTTTGCAGGACCATCTTAAAGAAATACTGCGTGAACCATATTCCAGAATACCGGTTTATCGACGTGATAAAGACAAAATAGTAGGCATTATTCATATTCGAACTGTCTTGCGTAAGGCGTGGGAAAAGGGCTTTGATAATATTACTTATGATGATGTCATGAATCCGCCACTTTTTGCACCGGAAACAACGGAGCTCAGAGAACTTTTAGTAGAGATGCAACAAACTCAGCAGCAATTGGCTATTTTAACGGATGAATATGGTGGAGTTGTCGGGCTTGCAACCATTGAGGATATAATTGAGGAAATAGTGGGTAATATTGATGATGAGGTGGATCAGACGGAAGTTCTGGTTCACCAAATTGCCCCTAACAAATATGTGATATATGGTAAAATGCCTCTTGATGAATTTAACGAGCAATTCGGCACCGATCTGGAAATGGAAGATGTTGACACTATTGCCGGCTATATGATTACAAAGTTAGGCATAATACCGGCAAAAGGTGAAAAGTTATCTGTCAAACTGGATAATGGCATGGTATTGACTACTAGAAGAATGATGCGTTCCAGATTAATGACGGTTTTGTTGACTGTGCCAGAAGAAAAACCTAAGAAGAAGGAAGAACAAAATACTTAATGAGTAACGAACTGTTGAATAAAGTAAATAAGAGAAGAACATTTGCTATCATATCGCACCCTGATGCCGGGAAAACTACGATTACGGAGCAAATGCTTCTTTTTGGTGGTGTAATTCGCAGCGCGGGGACAGTTAAAGCCCGCAAAAGTGGTCATTATGCTACTAGTGACTGGATGGAAATTGAAAAGCAACGTGGTATCTCGGTTACCAGCTCCGTCATGCAATTTGAATATCAGGGAAAAAGAATAAACATTCTTGATACCCCGGGACACGAAGATTTTTCGGAAGATACCTATCGCACTTTAATGGCGGTTGACTCAGCGGTCATGGTGATCGATTCAGCTAAAGGTATTGAACCGCAAACCAAAAAATTATTTAAGGTCGTAAAGCAAAGAGGCATTCCTATCTTTACCTTTATGAATAAATTGGACCGTGATGGTAGACCGCCACTTGATTTGATTGCTGAACTGGAAGACTTACTTGGCATCGAAGGTGTGGCTATGAATTGGCCAATTGGTTCAGGTCAAACTTTACAGGGATTATATGATATTGCTCATAATCAGGTTGAAATGTATCGCAAGGATGGACCTGACCGCTTTTTGCCTCTAGATAAAGACGGTAAACTGCCGGCTAGTGAACCATTTAGTCAGAATCCCCAATTTCAAGATACATTAGGAGAAATTGACTTAATTAAAGAAGCTGGAAATCAATTTGACTTACAAAAAATTGCTCAAGGCGATCAGACACCAGTATTCTTTGGCTCCGCTTTAACTAATTTTGGGGTTGAAACTTTTTTGCAGAGTTTTGTTAAAATGGCTCCTGCACCAGCTGGTCATAAAGTTAACGACACTGAAGACTTAGCTCCTGATAATGAAGAATTTTCCGGTTTTGTGTTTAAAATTCAAGCTAATATGAATCCACACCACCGTGATCGGATTGCCTTTGTGCGTATTGGCAGCGGCGAGTTTAAAAAGGGACTGGATGTAACTTTGGCTCGCACTGGTAAACCAATTCGTCTCAATAATGCTACTGAATTTATGTCTAGTGAGAGAATGCAGGTTTCAGATGCGGTAGCAGGAGATATTGTTGGTTTGTATGATACTGGCAATTTCCAAATAGGTGACAGTATTTATGCTGGCAAACATAAAGTGGTTTATCCGCCACTGCCAGAATTTACTCCTGAACTCTTTGTGCGAGTTACTGCTAAGAACGTAATGAAACAGAAATCATTTCATAAAGGTATGGTTCAATTAGTTCAAGAAGGTGCAATTCAGTTATACCAGAATTATCAGACTGATGAGTATATCTTGGGTGCTGTTGGGCAACTGCAATTTGAGGTCTTTAAATTCAGAATGAAAAATGAATATAATTCTGATGTTGAAATGACTAATATTGGTCACAGAGTAGCACGCTGGATTGACCCTGAGCAGCTAGATCCGGCTATGGCTAACAGTCGAAATTTACTAGTAAAAGACCGTTACGGCCAACCGCTATTCTTGTTTGAAAATCAATTTGCAGAGCGTTTTTTCAAGGATAAATATCCAGATGTTAAACTGACTGAAAAACTGTAAACAAAAAACTGGCTTTAAGCCAGTTTTTTTATTTGTCAATATGGATTTCAATTACATGCTGACTTTTATCAAATGTCAACATATATGAAGGATTTTTTTCTTTAACAAGTCGCTTAATAACAAAGTCCGTTTCATCTTTACGAACACGACGATTGTGATTTTCCAAGACAATTCCGATTGCTTTATCACTTTCGGTGTAGATAACGGAGGTATTGCCTAGAGAGTAAACTTTGACATAATTTACGTTGGTCGTATTTAGTTGACTGTGAACTAGGTCCTTATAACTATTGGTTACATCTATTAAATGCATGGATTTCACCCGTTTCTTCTAGTAGTTCTTTTTTTAATTTAAGTATACAACTAAACTAAACTTTTTTCTTTAATAAAAAGCATGATTATTATATTTTGCAATAATCATGCTTAAAAATGACGTCTTTAAATATTAGTTGTGTCAGTTGCAGAATTAATAGTGTTCTCATCTTCACTGATAACAATCTTATCTTCAGAAACACTTGCCAGCAAATTCTTTACTGCAGGATGATCAAGTTTATAGTCAGCAACTTTATCTTCAATTTCTTCCTGAATGGTTCTACGCAATGGTCTTGCGCCCATATCTGGACTATATCCTTCATCAACTAATTTCTTTTTAGCATCCTCGGTAACGTTAATTTGCATTCCTTGGTTTTTAACCATGCTGTTTACATCGTCAAGCATTAAATTAACAATTTTTATTAAGTCATCCTTAGTCAGTTCGTTGAATTCAATCACATCATCCAACCGGTTTAAAAACTCTGGCTTAAAGAATTGACTCATTGAACTTCTGGCGGAATCTGGTTGATCTGCAGAATTTTCAGCAGTGAAACCAACACTGGTGTTCTTAATGCCTTGACCAGCATTAGAGGTCATGATGATAATCGTATCCTTGAATGATACAGTTCTACCTTGAGAATCAGTTAAGCGGCCATCATCTAAAATCTGTAAGAAAAGATTCATAACAGCTGGATCAGCTTTTTCAATTTCGTCAAGTAAAATCAAACTGTATGGATGACGTCTTACTCGTTCTGTTAGTTGTCCGGCTTCTTCATAACCGACGTAACCAGGTGCTGAACCAATTAACTTGGAAACAGAATATGATTCCATATATTCTGACATATCGAAGCGAATTAAGGCATTTTCTGAACCAAACATTTGCCGAGCCAATTGCTTAGCTAATTCAGTTTTACCTACACCGGTCGGTCCTACAAAGAGGAAGGAGCCGATAGGTCTGCCGGATTTATTAAAGCCAATACGGTTACGCCGAATTGCACGAGCCAATTTATCGACTGCTTTATCTTGACCAATAACGTGTGCCTTAAGATTTGGTGCCAAGTTTTGCAACTGGTTTTCTTCTTGCTTTTGTAAATCACCAACAGGGATGCCAGTTTTTTCTTCAACAATCTTGTTCATGATCTTGCTGGTAATAATAGGAGATTTGTCCGGATCAACCTTTTGATCCTTCATCTTGTTATATTTTTCGATTTGGTCACGGTAGTATGCAGCTTTTTCATAATCTTCATTCTTGAGGGATTCTTGTTTTAATTTCTGAGCCGCATCAATTCGTTCCTTCATTTTTTCCTTGTCGACGTAAGGAATTGTCAGGTTCATTCTTGAACCTGCTTCATCTAACAAGTCAATGGCTTTATCAGGTAAAAAGCGGTCTTGAATGTAGCGCTCAGATAATTCTGCTGCTGCCTTGATAGCATCATCAGTATAATGAACATGGTGATAATCTTCGTAGCGCTTTTGAATACCCTTTAAAATACGGATTGTTTCTGCAACAGAAGGTTCTTTAACATCAACGGGCTGGAATCTTCTTGCCAGAGCAGAGTCTTTTTCAATTTCCCGGTATTCTTTTAATGTGGTAGCACCAACGAGTTGCAGGTCACCACGAGCAAGAGCGGGTTTAATAATGTTGCCTGCATCCATTCCACCTTCGGCATTGCCTGCACCAACGATTTCGTGAATTTCATCGATAAAGAGGATGATATCATCATGGCCTTGTACTTCTTTAAGTAATTGCTGCATTCGTTGTTCAAATTGACCCCGAATGCCTGTACCTTGAACTAAAGAAACTACGTTTAGTGATATTATTCTTTTATCTTGCAGCTTGGCCGGGACCGAACCGTCGACAATTTGCTGGGCTAAGCCCTCAACTACAGCAGTCTTACCGACACCGGCTTCACCGATTAGGACAGGATTGTTCTTTGTTCTGCGATTCAAGATTTCAATGACACGAGCAATTTCTTTATCGCGTCCAATAACTGGGTCGATTTTACCTTTTCTTGCTAGAGCAGTAAGATCGGTTCCATACTGATCAAGCAGTGAGCGTCCACCCCCGGCACCATTGTTGCCGTTATTGACGTTTCCTGGATTCCCATTGCCCATTCTGGGGTCCCCTGGATTTCCCGCATTGCCGTTGTAATTAAACAGGTCGCTGAAATCACCAAAGAAGTCGTTATTATCATTGTTCATATTAATATTTCCTTGTTGTTTAAGTTGTTGATAACATTGTCCACATAAATTAATTTCACGACTTTGTCCGTTAACCTTCGCAAAAAGATGAATGGAAGCTGGTCGTTTTTGACAGTTTTGACAAAGCAATTGTATTACCGCCTTTCATATCAGTTTACTAAATTATATAATTAGCACTCGCAATAATCAAGTGCTAAAACCTGAATCTTATTATTTGTAAGTAACGCTTATATGATAAAATATGGGTGCAAGATCAGATGATTGCATAAACAAGATTGACTAAAAAGTGGTGATAATTTTGGATTTTCAAAAAATTCTGGTGCAATTAGCGAATGGCGAACTCGATCACTATGAAGTTGAGCCAAAAAATGCTTTTGAATTTCAAGCAGCATTGAGGTCTTTTGAAAAAAGGCAAAATATTACAGGGAAAGCATTGCGAGGTGGTAAAATAATTTACTCAAAATCAAAATCTGAAGTTTAATGATGTAAACTGTTACATTTATGTTGTCTAATTCACAAAAAAATGATAGTCTAAGTAGGCGAATAGGTATTTATTACCGGTTTGATTTTTTGAATTCAAAGGAGATATATATAATGGAAAAACGCGATTTTCATGTTGTTGCAGAAACAGGTATTCATGCTCGTCCAGCTACATTGCTAGTACAAGCTGCTTCTAAATTTGGTTCAGATATCAATTTGGAATACAATGGTAAGTCAGTTAATTTAAAGTCAATTATGGGTGTTATGTCACTTGGTGTTGGCAAAAATGCTGATGTTACTATCAGTGCTAGTGGCGACGACGAAAAAGATGCAATTAACGCTATTTCAGAGACTATGAAAAAAGAGGGCTTAGCTGAATAATGACCAAGACATTAAAAGGAATTGCTGCTAGTGATGGTATTGCTGTAGCACCAGCTTATCTCTTGGTTGAACCTGATCTTTCATTTTCAAAATCTACAGTTAGCGACGTTGAAAGTGAGTTAGCACGCTATAAGAAGGCAATTTCAGTATCAACTGCTGAAGTTGAAAAAATTCGTGATAGTGCAAAGAAGAGTTTAGGTGAAGACGAAGCTCAAGTCTTTGAAGCTCACCTTATGATCTTGAACGATCCTGAATTTACTGGTGCCATTGAAAACGAAATCAAGGAACAAAAAGTTAACAGTGAAGCTGCTCTTGACGAAACTGCACAAAAGTTTATCAGTATTTTTGAAGGAATGACTGATAACACATATATGCAGCAACGTGCAGCCGATGTGCGTGATGTTTCTAAGAGAATTATGGCTCACTTGCTGGGTAAGGAATTACCAAACCCAGCTACCATTGATCACGAAGTTATTGTGGTTGCTCATGATTTAACTCCTAGTGATACTGCCCAACTTAATAAAAAATTTGTTAAGGGCTTTGTTACTGATATTGGCGGAAGAACAGCACACTCTGCTATCATGGCACGTTCACTTGAATTGCCAGCAGTTGTAGGTACTGATTCAATTACCAAGGACGTTGA
Organism: Lactobacillus melliventris; assembly: GCF_013346935.1. GTDB lineage: Bacteria > Bacillota > Bacilli > Lactobacillales > Lactobacillaceae > Lactobacillus. The sequence continues at coordinate 19,384 of NZ_JAAEEB010000007.1, read as the reverse complement.
AAACGGCGACACGATTGCTGTTGACGGTCTAAGCGGTGATGTAGTAGTTAAGCCTACTGACAGTCAAGTTGCTGAATATCAACAAAAGAGTTCTGACTTTTTGCAGCAAAAAGCTGAATGGGAAAAATTAAAGAACGAGCCTTCAGTTACTGCAGACGGTAAAAAGTTTACAATTGCTGCTAATATTGGTACACCAAATGACATGAAGGGTGTAAACGATAATGGTGCTGAAGCTGTTGGTCTTTACAGAACCGAATTCTTATATATGGATTCAAAGGACTTCCCAACTGAGGATGAGCAATTTGAAGCCTATAAGAAAGTCATTGAAGGTATGCATGGTAAGCAGGTAATTATCAGAACCATGGATATTGGTGGTGACAAGCACCTTGATTATTGGGATTTACCAGAAGAAATGAACCCATTCTTAGGTGTGCGTGCCATTAGACTCTCACTGCAAAATGAACAGATTTTCCGGACACAGCTTCGTGCTTTATTGCGTGCATCAGCTTATGGCAAGTTAGGCATTATGTTCCCAATGATTGGTACTCTGAATGAGTTGCGCAAGGCTAAAGCAATTTTGGGTGAAGAAAAAGACAAGTTAGTTACAAAAGGCGTTAAGATTGGTTCGAACTTAGAAGTGGGAATGATGATTGAAGTTCCAGCTGCTGCAGTTTTAGCTGATCAATTTGCCAAAGAAGTTGATTTCTTCTCAATTGGTACTAATGACTTAATTCAGTATACAATGGCCGCTGATAGGGGCAATGATAATGTTTCTTACCTTTATCAACCGGCAAACCCATCTGTTTTGCGTTTAATTAAGCACACGATTGATGCAGCACATGAAAACAACATTTGGTGTGGCATGTGTGGCGAAGCTGCCGGAGACAGTACCATGTTTCCAATTTTGCTTTCAATGGGCTTAGACGAGTACTCAATGAGTGCTACTTCAATTTTGCGTATTAGAAGCTTAATGAAGAAGCTCAATACTGCAGATATTAAGGAATTAGCCAATAAAGCTTGTTATGTTTCAGAAACTGCTGAAGAAAATGAGAAACTGGTTAGTGACTTAATGAAGAAAGTAAATAACTAATAATAATAAAAAAAGGATACATTAGCAAAAAATTATGTATTCTTTTTTATTTCTTTATTTTTTCTTGATAAAAAGTTCACAGAATATTCACGTTTAAAAGATACTATAATAATAAAATTAGTTGAAAAAACTACTTACAAAAAGGAAGTAGTATGATATAATTATATAGATACTAATTAAGGGAGCGTGAAATATATGGTAAATTTATATATCTCTCCAAGCTGTACATCTTGTCGTAAAGCGAAGGCCTGGTTAAAGAAGCACGACATTCCTTTTAAGGAAAGAAATATTTTTTCTGAACCGTTAACAAAAGATGAATTGTTGCAAATTTTGCGCATGACTGAAAATGGTACCGAAGAAATTATTTCAACTCGTTCAAGAGCATTTCAGCAACTTAAAGTTAATCTGGATGACATGTCAATTGATCAATTGCTTGATCTGGTAGAAAAGAATCCAAGTTTGTTGAGACGTCCCATTATTATGGATGACCGTCGTTTACAGGTTGGATATAATGAAGATGAGATTAGGCGCTTTTTACCTAGAAAGGTACGCCGTCTCGAACTTGAAGAAATGCAAAAGATAGCTGACTTATAAATCAGGTAAGTTTAAAATAAAAGCGTTGGTTTTTTAAACTAACGCTTTTATTTTATGAGTAAAGTACGCTACAATAGAACAAAGCATCTGATGGAGGTGAGAACTCATGCAAGTAGATCATATAAACAAAAATACGATTCGCGTGAGAATAGGTAAACAAGAATTAGCAAATCGTGGTCTTAAAGTTTTGGATTTACTGGGTGATAAAAATAAAATCCAGCATTTCTTTTATTCAATTTTAGATGAAATTGATACGGATCATTCTTTTAGTCAAGATGCACCTGTTACTTTTCAAGTAATGCCTAATAATGGTGGGCTTGATTTACTCATCACTAAAGTTACGGCCAAAGATCAGAATAACCTGGCCCAGTTATTTGATAATGGTTTTACTGACAATAATAAAAAGACGAATGATGTTCGCAAGTCTTTTCTCGACTTAGAGCCTGAGGAAGATGAAAACGATAAAGACGAATCAACTGGTTCTGCAATTTCTGGTCACCCCAAGGTGAAGAAAGAGTTTTGGAAACTGCAAAAAAAGCAGGCATATAGTTTTAATGACCTCAATCAGGTAGTTGAACTGGCTGATAGTCTTCAAGCAGACGATTTGGCTTCCAGTCTTTATTTTGAACGCGGTAAATTTTACTTAGAGTTAATCTTTACTGATCAAGATTACTTGGAAATAAGGCCAGCTGATGCATGGGCAATTGCAAATGAATATGGTATTAAAGTTAAAGCTAGTGAAATGGCTCGTGTGCGCATTAATGGCAAATGTTTGATAGCGCATGAAGCTTTAGAGAAGCTGCAAGATTATTTTAGTGATATTAATTAAAATGCCAGATAGCAAAATAAAAGGGGGCAGGTAAAATCCTGCCCCTTTTGCGTACTTATTATTAGGTGATGATTATGTACGCGGCATTGTTGAATAATGTTTTAGTTTTAGCTGTAGCAGAAGCTCGGATAAGTGAAAATGAAAAGAATATAAAAAGGCAATATTTTTGTCCTCAGTGTTATCGAGAAGTCCAGCTGATAAATAATAGTAAAACACCTTATTTTAAGCATATACCAAGTGAAGTTAATTTAAGTGGAGAAAATAAAGAGCATGCACAAAGTAAAAGCTTATTGACCACAGCTTTAAGAGCAGCCCATTTTAACGCACAGATGGAAGTTCAATTAGCTAATGGTCAATTACGCGCTGATATCTTAGCAAGCCCAAATTTAGCATTTGAAATTCAATGTGCTCCGCTCAACAAATCTGAATTTCGTCATCGTCATCTTTTATATCGGCAAATAGGCGTGAAAGATATCTGGATAGTGGGAAAGAGACATTTTTTAGGACAATACATCAAAAAATCGCAACTTATCTTTTTTCGAAGGAATAAACCTTGGCATGATTATTATTTGGAAATTAATCCTGATAAGCTAGTTATCAGTTTGAAATATAACGTTTTGCTTGAGCCGCTGACTAATAAAATTCATTGGCAGAAACAGAATTTTACTATAAATGCCAAGGGACTAAAAAAACTGTGGCACTTTAGGCCAGCTTTACGGAAATACCATATTGATTCGGCCAAGCAAAAACAATATCTAAAAATGCAGCTTATGCAAAAAAGTCTTAATGGCATGAAGATTGCAAATAACTTATATAAAAGACGGCAAACCATTGATGATTTGCCGCCTTGGGTATTTAGCAATTTTCGTAAAATTAATTCGCCAGATAATGCAAGTAAGTTTTTAGATCAGGCGTAAGTGCCTAGCAGGATAATAATCTTTGTCTTCCCTGGTAATACAACCAGTATTTTTAAAAAGTCGAATCAACTTATCATGAGCCAAAATTCCTTCAAGCATTACGCCACTGTAATTGCCGCTTTCATTAAAAATAATAGTTGTAGGAATGTTACAGACATTAAACTGATGGGCAAGTTCCTTATCTTGGCGAATGGAATTATCTACATAAGGAGCAATCCTGCGATCGGTAATACGATCAAAATTTAAATTTAAATCTTGAGCAATTTTTCGCGGTAATTGTTCAGAATATTTATTAAAATCACCGCTGATAGCTTGTTGTAAAGCAACTAGATAGGCTCGAGCCTTTTTGTTGCCATATTCGAACTTAATTGCATGGTAATTGCGTAAAGCTTGAAATGAAGCGATTGTGTACTGCGGGATATCTAGTATTCTTTGGCCGCTCTTTTTTCTTCTGATAATATCTTCTTTTATAACTTTTGTATTTATGATAGGAACGAAGTTAAAAGAAGAGTTGATATTAAGCTCAGCGATTGCATCTTGAATTAAAACTTCTGTGTTATAGCAGTAAATGCCAACGGGATTGACAAAGAGAAAAATTTCGAACATGATCAGACTCCTCCAATACTGATTATTTGTAAATCTAATTATCTATCCTTTTTAGAAATTTACTCATTAGACTATATTTTATCACGATGCTTGTAAGCGCGTGCAATTTTTGCTTGATTTGTATTAGCAGAATTTTGCGTAAAATGATATTTCTTTTTTAAGTCTAACAGAACTTGGGCAATTAATTGGGGATGAGGATTTTCAATCTCTATTTCAAAGTCCTCATAGTTGTCAGGATAGGTACTATCATCAAATGTTAATTCACAATTTTCAGGACCATTTGCTAAAATGCGCTTAGTTTTACTAAAAGTTTGCAAGTTTAGTATTAGGTGGTCTGAAAAGCGCTTGTTCAGATAGTCTCCTACGCTATATTTAAAAGAAATTGGCAAATTTTTGCTGCCATTTTTAACCATTGCTTTAGCTTCAGCTAGTTTTAGTTCGTCATTAATTTCTATTGCTTCATGAAACTGTTGCTGCACGGGATCATTATTGGGAACTTTGAGTGTTTGCTCTGCATGATCAGCAAAAAGACGAATGCGACAACTGATATGATTTTGCTTTAGCAAACCATCTTTGGTATCAAAATAATAATTTTCCTGTTTAAAACAGCTTTTTGCAGCAAAATCCTGGCAAAGTTTGTGATAGATTGTCTTTGGCAGGATAATTTTTGCTTCAATTTCATTATTCTTCGACATAATAATTCCCCATCCAATTTCAGTGATAGAATTTACTTTTTATTCCATGCTACTAATTAAGAAAGTATAGTTTTTTTATTGACATATTGTCAAAATTGCTGTTTCTGCTTAAATATAAAATAGAAAACAAAACTATCAAAGTATAGGCTATACTGAAATTAATAAATTTATCATAATCTTAAAAGCTTTAATATGCAAGAAAAAACTGTATCAAATAAGGGATTATATATGCTGTATAGAAAAAAACGGCTTCTTTTATTAAAGCTATTAGCCATATGAAATTGCTATCATATAATTTATGTTAAAATGGATATGCTGTTTGAGAAAGGGTTATTTCTATGAATAATGATTGGGATAATTTTTTATGGCCTTATGAAGAGGCCGTCCGAGAATTGAAAGTGAAATTTCGTTCTTTAAGACAAAGTTTTTTAACGAAAGGGGAACATTCCCCGATAGAATTTGTAGTTGGCAGGGTTAAAACTGTCGACTCAATTAAAGAAAAAATGCAAAGGCGTGTAATCAGTTTTGATGTAATTGAAACCGATATGCAGGACATTGCAGGTATTAGGATAGTATGTCAATTTGTCGATGATATTTATAAGGTGGTAGACTTAATACATACACGTGATGATATGGAAGTCATTGAAGAACGTGATTATGTTAAAAACGCCAAACCTTCAGGCTATCGCTCCTATCATATGGTTATTTCTTACACTGTTTATTTGCCAAATGGTCCCAAAAAGTTGCTGGCTGAAATTCAAATCAGAACTTTAGCTATGAACTTTTGGGCTACTGTTGAACACACTCTTAATTATAAATATCAAGGTTCTTATCCAAAAGATATTTCCCAAAGACTAAAATCCACTGCAGAAACAGCATATAAACTTGATGAAGAAATGTCTTTAATAAAAGATGAAGTGCAGGAAGCTCAAAAGGTTTTTACCAAAAACAAGGGTAAGGAAAAATAATGAGAATTACAATTGCCCATAACACCAATCCCGAAACGCTAAAAGTTGTGGCGCACTTGCGAAAACTGTTGGAAGCTAAAGCAGGCGTTGTTTTTGATGCTAAATACCCCGATGTTGTCATTACTGTCGGAGGCGATGGTACTTTAATCAATGCTTTTCACCGTTATGAAAACCAGATCAGTTCTATTCGCTTTATTGGTATCCACACTGGGCACTTAGGTTTTTACACTGATTGGCGTGGTCCAGAAGTTGATAAAATGGTAGATGCATTACTTTTAAGAGAGCCAGAATCTGCCAATTATCCGCTTTTAGAAGTAGAACTTTTAACCGAAGCGAATGAAAAGAAACATTTTTTGGCCTTAAATGAATCTGCAGTCAAACGGGTATCGCATACATTAGAAGCAAAAGTCTATATTGATGATCAATTGTTTGAAAATTTTCGGGGAGATGGCTTATGTATATCAACTCCTACTGGTTCAACCGGTTATAATAAATCACTTGGTGGTGCAGTGATTCACCCAAGACTTAAAGCCTTGCAAATGGCAGAAATTGCCTCAATTAATAACCGAATTTTCAGATCACTATCTTCGCCAATAGTGCTGGCACCAGAGCAATGGATTACTATCATACCAAATGCTGATCACTGCGTTTTGACTGTTGATGGTCACCGCATTAATGTCCGCAATGCTAAACAAATTGAGTATCGTATTTCTAGTAAGGAAATTCATTTTGATCGCTTTGGGCATACTCATTTTTGGTCTCGTGTTCAGAGCGCCTTTATTGGAGATAAAGATGACACTATTTAAAGTAATTGTACAAGACAAAGTTCCCAAGAAATTAGGAGCTTTTTTACTGCGAAGCGGTTTTTCAAAAAGAGCAGTGAATAATGCTAAAAATTCCGGTGGGATGCTTTTAGTAAATCATAGAAGGCGTTTCACCAACTACCTGTTGCATCAAGGGGATGAAGTAATCTTTATTCCGGGAAAAGAGAAGACCAATCCCTGGCTAGTCCCCTCAAAGAAGCCGCTAGCAGTCATACGGGAAACTGAAAATTATTTGGTGGTGAATAAACCAGCTGGCATTTTGTCAATTCCATCTCGTTATGATGACGATGCTTTAGTTAACCAAGTTTTAGGTTATTTTAACAGTAAAGAAGAAGTTGACGTTAAACCGCACATAGTGACGCGACTCGATCGCGATACTTCCGGATTGGTTCTGGTTGGGAAAAATGCTATTGCTCATGCTCGTTTTAGTCAGATCGATAAAACTCAATTTATTAAAAAATATCATGCAATAGTTCATGGCAATTTTGCTCCTGAAGAATTGATAGGAGTGATAGATCAGCCTATTGGCCGCAAAGGGACCTCAATTGTGCGCAGCATTGATTCCACTGGCAAGAATGCTAAAACTGCTTATAAAGTGATTGCTCAAAAAAGCGGAGCCAGTTTAGTAGAACTGCGCCTATATACAGGTCGAACTCACCAGATTCGCATACATATGCAATATTTGGGTCATCCTTTATTTGGTGATCCTCTATATGGCATTAATGATGAGTTTAAGCGCCAGGCACTCAATTGCTTTTATTTGGGTTTTCCCGATCCATTTACTAAAGACCAGCATACTAGTATTGAAATACCTGATGCACCGGATATGCAAAAATTATGGCATAGCCTTTAATAGATCTGTAGAGAAATAAAAGAGTTGTCTTGCGTTAGACAACTCTTTTATTTGTTTTACAAAATTTATTCACTAAAAAGTACGCGAGTACCTTCGGGAACAAAAATATTTTTTTGAACTGGTGTCAAACAACCATTTTCAGCATCTCGTGTATATAAAGTGGCATTATCTGAATTTTGGTTGGTTGCTACCACATATTTTTCATCTTTGTCCCAGTTAAAATCACGAGGAAATTCACCAAAAGTTGAAATTCTTTGACGTAGTTGCAAGGTATGATCATCATTAACTGCAAAAACAGTGATGGTATCATGACCGCGATTGGAAGTGTAAATAAATTTACCATCATGGCTAATTTTTATGGCAGCTGCGCCGTTGTGGTCAGAAAAATCATCAGGAATGGTTGAATAAGTAGCAATATTTTTAAAATTCCAGTGGGCTTCATCTAACTTAACTAAGTTAATTTTACTTGAAAGCTCACCGACAACATAAAAATAATTACCATCAGGACTAAATACAATATGGCGTGTTCCAAAACCTGGCTCGTTTTGATATTTAGCCAGGTGCTTCAGCTTATTATTTTTGAAGCTGTAAAAATCAACACTGTCGTTACCCAGATCACAACTCACTAAATTGCCTTGTGGTGTTTGATCGAAAAAGTGGGGATGAGGGCCATCAGCTTGTTCTGGACAGGGACCAAGAGTATCTGCCGTGTGAGTTACGGAATCTAAAAAGGTCAGTTTACCCTCATCATCATACGAAAATACACTGAGTACAGCTGTATGATAATTTGCAGTGTATAATAGTTTTTTTTCGCGGTTAATTCCAATATAGGCTGGCGAAGAACCTGGGGTTAAATAAGAGTCCTTTTCTGAATATTTGCCATTAACTAACTCGAAAGAACTGATTCCACCTTTTTCTCCAGCATTGTTAATTGTAAAAATGAGGTTGCCATCTTGAACAAAATAAGTAGGTCCACCAACTTGGATTACTTCTTTTGCTGGTCCCATTTGCATTTCTACGCCATTAGCAGCCGGAGTAAGCGGCAGCTCATAAATTCCCGTTGACTTTTTTTTGGTGTATCCGCCAATTAATAATTTCATGCTTGAAAAGCCTCCAATTTCATTTATAATTGTCTCAATAATTAGTATAGCATGACACGCAATTGTAAAAATATTGAGTGACTTTATCATTTTAAAAAGTGGTAAAGTATGGTGTCGGTTTTATTAGTATAAAAACAAAAAATTTAAACAAGAGGTATGTTGGAAATGGAAGAAAATAAAATTCGAGAGCTTTACGCTAAGAATGATATTTCTGAAGTTTATACTAATCTTCACTCATCTTCGGCAGGTTTAACTTCTGCAGAAGCAACCGCAAGATTGGCAAAATATGGTCGTAACGAAATTAAAAAATCTGAGGAAGAATCCGAGTGGAAAACTTTCTTCAAAAATTTCATTAGTATGATGGCAATTTTATTGTGGATCTCAGGTGCCGTAGCCATGTTTAGTGGGACGCTTGAATTAGGAATTGCTATTTGGCTGGTCAATATCATTAACGGATTGTTCAGTTTTTGGCAGGAAAGAGCTGCCAAAAGAGCGACAGATGCTTTGAATAATATGTTGCCTACTTATGTTCAAGCAATCCGTGATGGTAAAAAAACACAGATTGATGCCAAAGAACTGGTTCCGGGAGATGTTTTTATTCTTCAGGCCGGCAATGCCATTCCAGCTGATGCCAGGCTGATTACTGCCAGTTCTATGCAGGTTGATCAAAGTGCGTTAAATGGTGAATCTGTGCCAGAATCAAAAACTACAGAATACGCTCCAGGTGAAGGCAGTTATGCGGAAGCAGACTTGGTTTATTCTGGAACAACAGTTGGATCTGGTACTGCTCGTGCTATCGCTTTTGCCACAGGGATGAATACTGAATTTGGTAAAATTGCGCAACTGACACAAAAGCAAAATAAGGTTGATAGCCCATTGACTCAAGAATTAGATCGGCTGACGAAACAATTATCAATAATTGCAGTTTCAATTGGTGTTTTGTTCTTAATTGCGGCAATCTTTTTCGTCAAATATCCTTTTGCCAAGGCCTTTATCTTTGCGTTAGGTATGATTGTTGCCTTTATTCCTGAAGGATTGCTTCCAACTGTTACTTTAAGCTTAGCTCAAGGAGTTAAGCGCATGGCTAAAAAGCATGCCTTAGTTAAAGAATTGAATTCGGTAGAAACTTTAGGCGAAACCACAGTTATTTGTTCAGATAAAACTGGTACTTTAACTCAGAATCAGATGACTATTCATTACATTTGGACGCCGCAAAATGAATATACGGTTACGGGTAATGGCTATGTTAATAATGGTCAAATTGAACTGTATAATAAGCAGTTATGGTACGAAGAAAATCCTGACTTGCATAAGCTGGTGCAGATAGCTTCTTTAGATAATGATACTGCGGTTCAACCCAGCAAAGTCAAAGGGGGTAAACCCAAAATTTTGGGAACCCCAACTGAAGCTTGTTTAATTATTATGGCTGAAAAAGCAGGCTTTGATCGTCAGAAAGTTCTGGTTAAATATCCTCGTTTACGTGAATTGCCTTTTGACTCTAATCGTAAACGCATGTCAACTATTCATCGCTGGAATGACAGTCAGTATATTATTTTTACTAAGGGGTCTTTCAGTGACGTAATTAAGCAATGTGATCAGATTCAAGTTGACGGTAAGGTTCGCTCTATGACTGAAGATGATAAAAAGCGTGCTGAAAAATACAATGCTGAATATGCTGCCAAGGGTTTCCGCAGTATGGCAATGGCTTACCGCATTGTTGAAAAAGAAAATACTGACGTTACTAAGTTAACGATCGAAACGGCTGAACAGCACTTGATATTCGTCGGCTTGACTACGATGAGCGATCCTCCTCGTCCTGAAATTTATAATGCTGTTAAACGGTGTCATCAAGCCAAGATTAAGATTATTATGGTTACCGGTGACTCTAAGCTAACGGCTAAGTCAGTGGCTGTCCAAATTGGTTTGACCTCAGACAAGGCGCGGGTCATATCTGGTGATGAGCTCGAGGATATGAGTGATGCAGATTTGCGAGAAGCGCTAAAAGGAGAAGTGATTTTCGCCCGGGTAGCTCCTGAGCAAAAATATAAGGTTGTTAAGACCTTGCAGGAAAACGGTGAAATTGTTGCCTCTACCGGTGATGGAGTTAATGATGCCCCTGCACTGAAACAAGCTGATATCGGTATCGCAATGGGTCTCACTGGCACAGACGTGGCAAAGGATGCTGCAAATATTATATTGACCGATGATAATTTTGCTTCAATTGTAGCTGCAATTGAAGAAGGACGGGCAGTATATAGCAATATTCGTAAGTTTTTGACTTATATCCTAACTTCAAATGTACCGGAAGCCTTTCCTTCAATTTTATTCCTGTTTTCAGGAGGGATGATTCCTTTGCCAATGACGGTTATGCAGATTTTGACAGTCGATTTGGGAACGGATATGTTGCCAGCATTAGGACTTGGTGGAGAAGCAGTTGATCCGGATGTTATGAAACAGGCACCACGTAAACGCAATGAGCACTTGCTTAATAGAAGTGTAATTATCAAAGCATTTTTATGGTACGGCCTCATTTCCAGTGCTATTTCGATTGCAGCATACTTCTTCGTTAATTTCCAAAATGGTTGGCCTCACGTACCTTTAGCTGCTAACGGCCCGGTATACATGCGTGCAACCACAATGGTCTTGGGAGCAATCATTTTTACTCAGATTGCAAATGTTTTGAATTGTAGAACAAACAAAGTTTCGTTATTCAAGAAAGGCATCTTTAGTAACCGCAATATCTGGTATGGCATTATCTTTGAAATACTGCTATTTTTGGCTTTAACTGTAACTCCAGGATTGCAACAATTATTTAATACGACGAGATTATTGCCAGTTGACTGGTTATTCCTGTTCTGCTTGCCGATCCCATTAGTGATAATTGATGAAATTAAAAAATGGCTCCTTTACCATCAGAAATAAAGAAGTAACAAATAAAACCGCTTATATATTAGTTAAGCGGTTTTTGTTATGCTAAAATTAAAGCTTAAGGAGAACAAATTATGAAGTGGACAGCAACTATTACAAAAATTGGTAAACAAGCTATAGAGCCTAAGAGCAATATGGTAATTTTATTTGGTGAAAATGTTACAGCTGAACTGGTAGAAGTTTCAATTATTCAAAAATTTGACCCTGATTCGCCGCTTACTGGTTTTACTTTGAAAAAAGGGGACACAATTACAATTGATGGTCAAACATATGTAGCTGATTACGTTGGCGCCATGGTTGTCAGTGATATGAGGGCATTAGGACATGCCACACTTTTCTTTAATCAGCAAAAGTCTAAAAATCCCTTGGCAAATGCTGTATATCTTACATTAGGTGACAAGCAAACTCTGCCTGAATTTAACGTTGGCGATGATATAATTTACGAACATATTTGATTAGGATGATTTGATGGAAGTAGAGAAAAAACATAAAAAAAGAACCATTTTTCAAAAATGGTTTTTGAATAACCGCTTTAGTATTGCATTACTAAACATTTTGTTGTTCTTCCTTGTAATCTGGTTGTTCAACAAAATTTCGTTTGTCTTAAATCCTGCTAAAGTGTTTGTAAGTGCAATCTTGCCACCACTAATGCTTGCTTTAATTCAATTTTATATCATGAATCCGCTGGTAGACATTTTAGAGCGGAAATTCAAAGTGCCAAGACTGGTTACGATCTTGGGACTATTTCTTCTTGTGGCAATTTTACTGGTGTGGATTGTTAATACTTTATTGCCAATTGTTCAAAGTCAAATTAATTCATTAATTGCACATTGGCCGCATATCTGGAAGGATGCAAGTAGTGCTGTGCAAGAAGCACTGAGCAAGCCGCAGTTTCACAGTGTAAAAGGCAATATTAACGATGCTATTAATCGCGCGCAGGATATGCTTTTTAAATCAGGTCATGAAGCCATAAATGCCGCTCTGAGCAACATTTCTTCGGCGATCAGTGTAGTAACTATTATTGTTATGACTTTACTTACGGCACCGTTTATTCTCTTCTTTATGTTAAAAGATGCCCATAATTTGCGGCCCTATTTAACCCAATTTGCGCCTAAGCGCTGGCAAAAGAGTTTTGGTGAACTGCTCTATGATATTAACACCGCTTTAGCTTCGTATATCAGGGGTCAAATCACAGTTGCCTTTTGGGTAGGAATTATGTTTGCCATTGGTTATAGTATAGTAGGCTTACCGTATGGCATTGCACTTGCTGTTTTAAGTGGTTTACTTAACCTGATCCCATATTTTGGTACGTTTATTTCCTTTATTCCTGCAATTGTAATTGCGATCATGCTTTCAGTTCCAATGGTCATTAAAGTTCTGATTGTGTTTGCAATCGAGCAAACAATTGAATCAAGAATTATCAGTCCTCTCGTAATGGGTAATAAGATGGAAATGCATCCGGTAACTACAATCTTATTGTTAATTGGTTCTAGTGCAGTTTGGGGACTTTGGGGTGTCATTTTTGGTATTCCTATTTATGCAATCTTAAAAATTATCATTTTACGTGTTTATAATTATTACCGTAATGTTTCCCAAGTTTTTAGAGAAGATGAAGGCGAAGAAACTACTCAAATTGCTGCGCAAAATGGCGAAAATGCTGATTTAAAAAATAAGGAATAAGATTAGTTTGTTTAGAAGTTTGATGTTGAAGGAGAAAAAAGATTGACAAATCATGTAGTGTTATACGAACCATTAATGCCAGCAAACACGGGAAATATTGCTCGCACTTGTGCTGGTACTAATACAGTTCTTGACTTAATTGAGCCCTTAGGTTTTCAAATTGATAATAAAAAAATGAAACGAGCTGGGCTTGATTATTGGGATAAAGTTGATGTGCGGCTTCATGATGATCTTAATGCCTTTTTGAAGCAGTTGGGACCACAGGATGAGCTTTATCTTATTTCTAAGTTTTCTTCCAAAAATTATGCTGAGGTAGATTACACGGATTCTTCTAAAAATTACTACTTCGTATTTGGTAAGGAAACTACTGGCTTACCTGAAACTTTTATGCGAGAATATTACGAACGTAATTTGCGCATACCTATGTCAAATAATATTCGTTGTTACAATTTAGCTAATTCAGTGGCAATAGTTTTGCTTGAAGCATTACGTCAACAAGGTTTTCCTATGCTGGAAACTTCTCATCATTACGAAAATGACAAGTTAAAAGATAACTACAATCGTCCTGAACGCTATGAAAGAAATTTGGGAGGAAATTAAAATGGATTTTGAAAAAGAAACACCGGTGATAGTAAAAAATTTTCACTATGATGTTAATGAAGAACCTGAAACTAAAGATCAAGTTAATTTTGGCCTTAAAAAAGTTGAAAAACAAAATGATGATGGCACAACAGATGCAGGGGTAGATGGTAATTATTTTGACATCACCATCATTTTTGACGTGGCACCTGCTCCCGGAGAATTCTCAGTAAGTGGGATGATTAGCCAAATCGTTCAGATCAAAAATTATTTTGGTGATGGCAGTGATCTTAGTAAGGCTGATTACAAATTGCTTAGTAGACCTTTAGTTGAGTATATTGAAACATTAACTTATCAAGTTACTCAAATTACACTGGATAAACCAGTCAACTTGAACTTCCAAGCTAATTTTTAGTTGTTAATTAGGTAGTATCATGCCAAAAAAGAAAAGGAGAAAAACCACAAAGGCTCGAAAGAAGAATCAGAATACTGGAATTACATGGGCAATTGTCGGACTTTTACAAATTGTTATCTCTGCTTTAGCATTTGCCAAATTTGGAATCCTGGGTAAACAAGTAGCAAATACTTTTCGCCTGGTCTTTGGAGATTCCTATTTGCTCGCAGCTGGTATTTGCATAGTTTTCGGCTTGGTTATGTTGATTTATAATAAGCCGATGCACTTTAACTTCAAACGCAGTTGTGGACTATTTTTTGCTATTTTGGGAATTTTATTAATTCAAAGCAGTATTTATTTTGAACGGGAATTCGTTAATAATGCTTTTATGAATGTCTTTTGGCATGAAATTTCAGCTGAATTCGGTCGCATGGCTGTTACCAAAAATATCGGTGGTGGCGTCATAGGCGCCTTATGCTATCAGATTTTTTACCCCTTACTTGGTCATATAGGACTGCGGGTAATTGCAATTTTATTGATACCGAGTGGTATTTTGATGTTTTTTGATGTTAAATTTTCAACAATTATCAAAAAATTTCAGTCTGTTAGTCAGCTTTTTATTAATAAAAACAAAGCAGCTGGTAGCAAAATCAAAGATAAATACGGCTCTTTCAAAGAGCAACGTGAGCAGAGAAAAAACCAGTTGCATAATCAGGAAGATTCCAATTCAGTGGGTACAAAAGCTCCAGTTTTTCCAGACGTGGATGATTTTACTGTGGATGATAACTCTTCTGAAAGTAACATAGATCAAAACGAAGTAACTGATTTTCCATCTGAAAAAGCAGAATACGGTGATATTCCGGAACACGCTCCTGTTGAGCCGCAAATTCAAGTTGCAAGTCAAAACAATAACGCTAAAGCGCAGCAAAACGATTCTTCTGTTTCATCATTACCTAAATCACATTCTTTTGTTGAAGAAGATAAAAAGATTAAGGAAGAATTAGGAGCAGTAGATCACGGGGAATTAAAATCAAATCAAAAAGTTAGTCCGGATTATCAAAAACCGCCCTTAACATTACTTGATAATATTAAAAATATTGACCAAAGTACTGATAAAGCTCTTATTCGCAAAAATACTCAGACGTTACAATCTACTTTCAAGAGTTTTGGCGTTAACGTTATTATCAAAAAGGCGATACTGGGTCCAACTATTACGCGCTATGAGGTTCAACCGGCTGTTGGTGTTAAAGTCAGTCGCATTGTTAATCTCGCTGACGATTTAGCTCTTGCTCTGGCTGCAAAGGATATTAGAATAGAAGCACCAATCCCAGGGAAACCATATATTGGAATAGAGGTGCCTAATAAGAACACTTCAGTAGTTGCTTTTAAAGATGTAATGCAAAATCAAGATATCAGAGCCAAAAAAGATCCTATGCAGGTTCCTTTGGGTAAGGACGTCAGTGGACAAACTATTTCGGCTAATTTGACTAAAATGCCTCATCTTTTGATTGCTGGATCAACCGGTTCGGGTAAATCTGTAGCCATTAATACAATTTTAACCAGTATTTTAATGAAAGCATTGCCGGATCAGGTCAAGTTAATCTTGATAGACCCAAAGATGGTGGAGCTTTCTGTTTATAATGGTGTGCCTCATTTGTTGATACCGGTAGTTACTGATGCAAAATTGGCTGCAAATGCTTTGAGTAAAGCCGTTAAAGAAATGGAACGCCGCTATAAACTGTTCGCTGCAAGTGGAGCCCGTAACATGAGTGAATTTAACGAAAAGGTGCGGCTGAATAACCAAGATAAATCAAAACCGGCAATGAAGCCGTTACCATATATCTTAGTGGTAGTTGATGAACTTAGTGACTTAATGATGGTTGGCGGACGTGATGTTGAAGGAGCAATTGTCCGTTTGGGCCAGATGGCTCGGGCAGCTGGTATTCACATGATTTTGGCCACTCAAAGACCAAGTGTTGATGTTATAACCGGCCTGATTAAAGCAAATGTTCCTTCACGAATTTCTTTTGCTGTTTCGAGTGGTATTGATTCACGGACTATTTTAGATCAAACTGGAGCCGAAAAATTACTTGGCCGCGGCGATATGCTATATATGCCTGTTGGTGCTTCAAAGCCTGAACGTATTCAGGGTGCCTATGTTTCGTCACATGAGGTTGAAAATATCATTTCCTGGGTAAAAAAACAGCAGAAACCCGAATATGATAAAGGTATGATTCCACAAAAAGGCCAAGAGAATTCTGAAAATAAAGATGATGAGCCAAAAGATGAATTCTATGATCAAGCAGTGGATTTAGTAAGGCAACAACAAACGGCCAGTGTATCACTCTTACAAAGAAGATTTCGTATTGGTTATAATCGTGCAGCTAGGATTGTTGATGAAATGGAAGAAAAAGGTATTGTGGGCCCATCTGAAGGTTCAAAGCCTCGCCAAGTTTTATTACCGCCTAAAAAAGAGGGAGATAAGAGCTAATTTTTAAGAAAGTTTATCATGTCGTTTTATTAGTTCAAATTTGTGAAAAAATAATGGTAAAATAAAATTGAATGTGAATACATAACTGAGCTATTCTCAAGAAGATTAGTTCAGTTATTAAAGATCATTTTCAATATTTAAAGAAAAAATAGAATAAAAGGAATGTTTTAATTGCAGCGAGCTCTTGTATTTGGTGCTACAGGTGGCATTGGTCAAGCTATTTGTGTTGAGTTGGCTAATGCTGGTTGGTCTCTTTACATTCATTGCAGTCAAAATTGGCGAAAAGCTTATTCTTTGGCTCAAGGAATGAGTCAAAAATATCCTCAGCAGGATTTTATTCCCATCAAATTAGATTTTCTGGCTGAAAATAATGATTTAAAAGAATTTGTTAATAATTTACTGCCAGTTAACGCTGTGGTATTTGCCCAGGGAATTACCGATTATAATTTTGTTAGTAGTCAAGATACGGCCAAAATTGATGAGATTATGCGCATAAACTTGGTTACCCCAATTAAGTTGACAGGACTATTTGAACCTCATTTGATAAAAAATGATTATAGTCGTATTGTTTATTTAGGATCTGTTTACGGTGGCTCAGGTAGTGCTATGGAAGCGGCATACAGTTCTTCCAAATCAGGTCTTGAAGGGTTTGCACAAGCATATGCCCGCGAAGTTGCTTCAGCTAATCTGACGGTTAATGTTGTTGCACCCGGTGCTGTCAATACAGCAATGAATTCCGTGCTTGGCCCTGAAACGATGGAAGAAGTTAAGGGTGAAATACCTGTTGGTCGTTTAGCAGAGGGTAAGGACATTTCTTATTGGGTTAAAACTTTACTTGACGTTCAGTCAGGGTATCTAACTGGTCAGACCATTTATGTTAGTGGCGGCTGGCTTATTTAAATGTAATAATTATATGTAGTATATGTTATAC
Source organism: Lactobacillus melliventris (assembly GCF_013346935.1). GTDB lineage: Bacteria > Bacillota > Bacilli > Lactobacillales > Lactobacillaceae > Lactobacillus. Next base: position 1,905 of record NZ_JAAEEB010000007.1, on the reverse strand, counting down.
TCAAAGAGTAAATTTAGAATTTGAAGAGGTAACTATGGCAGATATCGGAGATAAATTACGCAGTGCCAGAGAGGCTAAGGGACTTTCAATTGAAGACATTGAAAAAACAACCAAGATTCAAGGTAGATATCTGACTGCAATCGAGCAAAACGATTTTGATAAACTTCCTGGTGATTTTTACGTTAGAGCCTTTATTAGACAATATGCACAGATAGTTGGTTTAGATGGCAAAAAGTTGCTAAGTGAATACCACGAAGACATACCTAAAGCCGAACCTGAAGAATTTGTCGAAGACTCGATTGACAATAAAAGTGAGGAAGTACGTAAAACCACCAGTAATAAGAAAAAGATTTGGCAGGATTACCTGCCACGAATCATTGTCGGTTTGGGGATAGTTGCAGTAATTTTGGTATGCTACGTTGTATTTGCTCATTTTTCTTCTAGTCGCAATGAAAATAACAACGAAGCAAATGATGTTTCTGTTTCTTCGGATAGTGGTAAACGACACCGCAAAGTTAAGAAAATTAAAAAGAAGAGCGTTAAGATTAAGGAATTGGCTGCGAATCAGTTTCAGATTATCGGCCTTAAAAATAACCGCAATTTAGTTGTTAGAGCCGGTGATCAAGCAACTACAGTTTCGATTGCAATGAATGGCGTAACTCAAAGTGGTCAGACTTTAACAGCTGGTCAAAAACACACTTTAAGAATTCCAGAAACTGCTCAATCTGTAGTCGTTACATTTAGCAACGCTCTAGGAACATCAGTAACAATTGGTGGCAGAAAAGTACCATATACAGCTCAAAATTCGAGTCTTTCTTTAACCTTTTATATTGGCAAACGGCGGAATAGTCAAAATAGTCAAAACAATCAACCACATCAAGGTCAAAATAATTCCGGAACTACGAATAATAATTCAGGACATAGTAATTCGAACCAGCAAAATCAACAGCATAGTCAAACTGATAATTCTAATGGTAATAATGGTGCAAGTTCGAATACAAATAATGGTCAACAAAATACTCAAAATAATCAAAGTTCCCAGAATAATGGTCAATCGAATCATGATAACAATCAATCAAATAACACTGAGCACAGTAATGATTCTGGCCATTCTGGAGGTACTTCCTCTAGTGGAAATGATGATAAAAAATAGTAATTATTTTTGGAGGAAAAGTTAAGAATGAATTTGCCTAATAAGTTAACGGTTTTTAGAATATTATTGATTCCGGTTTTCATGCTAATTGTTATTTTTGGTGGTGATGCCAGTTTTAAAGTTGCTGGCACTACTGTATATTGGAGATTGGTAATAGCTGCGATTGTGTTTGCAGTTGCTTCTGCAACCGATTGGTTTGATGGTCATATTGCTAGGTCACGCAACTTGGTTACAAATTTTGGAAAATTTGCGGATCCTTTGGCTGACAAAATGCTTACTATGACTGCATTTATAATGTTAATTTCTTTAAAACTTGCTCCGGCCTGGGTTGTAGCAATAATTGTTTGCCGTGAATTGGCAGTAACAGGATTGCGTTTGATTTTGGCAGAGAATAAGGGACAAGTTATGGCTGCCGCTATGCCTGGTAAAATCAAAACGACATGTCAAATGCTTTCAATTATCTTTTTGCTAATTGGAGACTTTTATCATATAGGCACTATCTTACTTTATATTGCACTGATTTTTACTATCTATTCTGGCTGGGACTATTTCCACAGTTCATGGGATGTCTTTGAAGGTTCAATGTAATTAAAGAAAAATTTAGTTTTATTAAAAAGCACTGCAAGTGAAGTTAACCCCTAGAATTGGACGTTAACATTATTTCATATTCGCTAAGGCCGTATTCCGATATTCAATCGGGGTGCGGCCTTTTAGCGTGTGCCTAATTCTAGCTTGATTGTAGTATTTGATCC
>NZ_JAAEEB010000006.1 GCF_013346935.1 Lactobacillus melliventris | reverse complement strand
TGCCTGCGAGGGTAGGACGCTGCCGTGCTTTTTAGTATTCCGGCTTAGCTCAGTTGGTAGAGCGCTTGACTGTTAATCAAGATGTCGTCAGTTCGAGTCTGACAGCCGGAGCGAAGAGAGAAGAGGACCAAAAGGTCCTCTTTTTTTGTGTTTGATTATTTAAATGACAAAAATTAATATATTAGAAATAGGTGAGCTAATTTTTAGAAAATGTGACATAGAACATTTTTCAGGGTAAAATGACAACGGATATGTTTTATCTAAAGGAGGAAATCTCATGGTAGGAATTATTTTAGCCAGCCATGGTGGTTTTGCTGACGGTATTGCGGAATCTGCGCAAATGCTGTTTGGCGAACAAGATAATTTTGCTCATGTCATTTTGAAACCCGATGAAGGTCCAGATGACATTAGAGGCAAAATGGAAACAGCAATTGCTTCATTTGAAAATCAAGATGAAGTTTTGCTGATAGTTGATTTGTGGGGAGGTACGCCATTTAATCAAGCCAATGCACTGCTTGAAAAGCACCCTAATTGGGCTATTGTTACCGGTATGAACTTACCAATGGTTGTTGAAGCATTGACACAAAGGATGACCAATCCTGCTGCCACTGCTCATCAGATTGCAACTGCTATTGTTGAGCCGGCAAAGGATGGTATTAAAACCAAGCCAGCGGACTTAATGCCACAGGAATCTGCAGCAACTCAAAAACAGTCCCAACCTGTTAATTCAGCTAATAAGAAAACTATTCCTGAAGGTACAGTTGTTGGTGATGGTCATATTAAGTTTGTCTTAGCACGCATTGATTCACGTCTTTTGCATGGTCAGGTAGCTACAGGCTGGATACCGACTATGCACCCGGATCGTGTAATTGTAGTTTCCGATAGTGTGGCTAAAGACGAAATGCGTAAAAGCATGATTCGTGAAGCCGCTCCTGCAGGTGTCAAAGCACATACTGTTCCGTTGAAGAAGATGGTGGAGATTGCTAAAGATCCCCGTTTTGGTAATACACATGCCTTACTGCTTTTTGAAAATCCAGAAGATGTTTTAAAAGTAATCAAAGCAGGTGTTGACATTAAGACTGTTAATGTCGGTTCAATGTCTTACAAAGTCGGAGATGTCAATGCAAATAACGTATTGTCTATGAATCAAGAAGATGTTGATACTTTCCACGAACTTGAAAAAATGGGAGTCAAGTACGATGTGCGGAAAGTTCCAACAGATAAAGAAGGCAATATGGAAGCTATTTTAAATAAAGCTCAAAGTTTGCTTGACGAACAAAACAAGTAAGAGAATAGGAGTAAAAAATGAACGCTATTCAAATGATTTTAGTTGTCATAGTTGCCTTTCTTGCAGGTATGGAAGGCATCTTAGACCAATGGGAATTTCACCAACCATTGGTTGCTTGTACATTAATTGGCCTCGTAACTGGTAATCTGGTTTTAGGTGTTATCTTAGGTGGATATTTACAAATGATTGCCCTAGGCTGGGCTAACATTGGTGCTGCTGTTGCTCCTGATGCCGCCTTGGCTTCAGTTGCTTCCGCTATCATTTTGGTTCAAAGTGGTCAAGGAACAAAAGGTATTGGTATGGCTACTGGTATTGCCATGCCCCTAGCCGTTGCCGGACTGTTTTTGACTATGATCGTACGGACAATTTCTACTGGTATTGTCCACATTATGGATGCCGATGCTAAAAGGGGCGATTGGCGTAAAATTAATATGTGGCAATGGCTTGATGTTTGTCTGCAGGGATTAAGAATCGCTATTCCGGCTGCATTGCTGTTAGCTATTCCTGCTTCACAAGTTAGATACTGGCTGGGCTTAATGCCAGCATGGCTAAGCGACGGTATGTCAATTGGTGGTGCTATGGTCGTTGCTGTTGGTTATGCAATGGTTATCAACATGATGGCCAGTCGTGAAGTTTGGCCATTCTTTGCCATCGGATTTGCTCTGGCAGCAATAAAAGATTTAACTTTGATTGCTTTAGGTGCAATTGGCTTAGCTTTAGCACTTATGTACTTATCTTTAGAGTCAAAAGGTGGCAATGGCGGTAGCTCAAATTCTGATAATGACGGTACCGGCGATCCACTCGGCGATATCATAGATGACTATTAGAGTGATATTTAAGAGGAGGATTTTATAATGGCTGATAATAAAAAAATAAAATTAACTAAAGCCGACCGCTTCAAAGTTATGTGGCACTCACAATTTTTGCAAGCTTCATGGAACTATGAAAGAATGCAGAACGGTGGTTATGCATATTCGCTTATTCCTGCTTTAAGAAAACTTTATCCTAAAAAGGAAGACATGGCAGCTGCTTTGCAAAGACACCTGGTATTCTTTAACGTTCACCCTTATCTAGTATCACCTATCTTAGGTGTTACTTTAGCCTTAGAGGAAGACAAGGCTAATGGTGCTAAAGTTGAAGACGAAGCTATTCAAGGTGTTAAGGTCGGAATGATGGGACCTTTGGCTGGTGTTGGTGACCCTGTATTCTGGTACACGGTAAGACCAATAGTTGGTGCTTTAGGTGCTTCAATGGCTATTCAGGGTAACGTTTTAGGACCGATTTTGTTCTTCGTTATTTGGAATGTAATTAGATTGGCCTTCATGTGGTATACACAGGAGTTTGGTTACAAGGCCGGTTCTGCGATTACCAATGATATGTCTGGTGGTCTTTTACAAAAAGTAACTCGTGGCGCTTCCATGATGGGTATGTTTGTTTTAGGTTCCTTAATTGAACGCTGGGTTAACATTAAGTTCACTCCGATTGTTTCAAAGACACCTGTTCAAAAAGGTGGCTATATTGATTGGGGATCACTTCCTGCTGGTGCCAAAGGAATTCAGCAAGCTTTAATAGATCAAGCTAACGGCTTATCACTAACTAAGTTTAAAGTAACTACTTTACAAAACAACTTGGATAGCTTAATTCCGGGATTAGCCGGTCTGCTACTTACTTTCCTTTGTATGTGGCTATTAAAGAAGAAAGTTTCACCAATTTTGATCATTATTGCCATCTTTATTGTCGGTGTTGTTTTACACGTTTTGCATGTGCTTTAATCTAAAATGGTTGAATCAAAAAATACTGAAGTTGATTTAACAGCAAATGCAACTTGGTTTCGTGCGTTATCAACATACGGTAAAGTAATGGTTGGAGATAAGGCGTTTGAATTCTATAATGATCGCAATGTCTCTGATTATGTCCAAATTCCTTGGCAAGAGGTTACCTACGTGGTAGCGGATGTTTATTTTCATGGACGCTATATACCTCGTTTTGAAATTCGCACTCGTGCAAATGGTAAGTTTATTTTTACTACGCGAGATAATAAGAAAACTTTACGTGCTATTCGTCAATATGTTCCCGCTGAACATATGCGACAAGCGCTGGGATTATGGCAAAAAATAAAAAGAAGAATAAGACATAATTAAAAAAGTTCCTAGACAAAATTAATTGTCTAGGAATTTTTTGTTAATTATTGGTTTTAATACTTATGTCTCCCACAACACCTAATTCTACAGCAATTTTCTGTTTCAAAGCCTGAATTGCTTTGTCAGCTCTTTCCTTTTGACTATCAGTTATAGCTTCCATGATTAATATTGCATTGGTAGTATCTTCTGTCAGCATAGTCCTCTTGCCATCGCGCCAATTAAGTGAACGACATACAGCACCCCTTTGATCATAATATATTACTTCACCTGCTCTAGGCGGATCACTTTTTTCAGCTCCTAAGGGGTAAAAATCCTCATTTCCACTTGCTACACCAAGGTGCATTTGACCGGTAATTTGATCAAGATCTTCACCACCACAAGGAACGGCGTACTTTAAAGAGACGCCATTATAAATATCCACTAAAGGATTAATGGGATTAAAAATTTTATCTTGAGAAACTCTTTTTAAGAGGGCCTCAATTGAAGAACGAGCCCCCTTTTTCTTTTTAAAATTAGTAAGAACTTCCCGCCATTCGGCAATAACAATGTTGTCTTTAAAATCTTTAGCCGTTAAATACTGTTTTGCTTCTTCTTCAGCCTGGTTGAGCAAAGTTTGATATTTTTCTGTATTATCAGGGATGTGATTGTTAATACCATTAACAATTAATGTGTAAATTTTTGCCTGGGGAAAAATTGCCCAAAAAGTATTATCAACAATTAGTTCTTGCATGAGTTACCTCCAAAAATAAAAACACCTAGCAAACTCTACTAAGACCTAAAGAGTTTGCTAAGTGCTGTCGCCCGGTGGCGATATTGCTTAATTTGCTAAAATTTTAATATAAAAGATTTTCAAATGCAAGTATAATTAGGCCGCCTTTTCTTTATGCCAAATTTTAGACACGGTTGACAAAACTATGAAGGTTAACAGGGCTGAAATCATTGCTATCCTGTTAGCAGGTAAAATTAATAGTAAAACTATCATTAAAATAAAAAAGATTAAGGTAATATAATCTAAAAAAGGAAACCCTGGCATTTTGAAGTCGGTTAGTTCTTGTTCAGGTGTCTTTTTCCGATAGGCTATATGAGTTAAAAGCATCAGACACCAGATAATTAAAAACATACTGGTAGAGGTAGAAGAAATAAAATTAAATGCCTCATTGCCAATAATAATGATAACAAATGGTGCTAAGGCCATTAAGCAGGCTGATAGAGTTAAAGCATTTTGTGGTAATTGTCTTCTTAGGTGACCAAATGTCTGATTCCATTTGCCTTTGCCGTTAAAGGTGACAGAAAATAGCAACCGGCCAGCACTATAAAGAATACTATTAGTTGAAGAAACAGCGGCAGAAATGACAACAAAGTTGATAATTGAACCAGCATTGCGAATACCGGTTGCCGCTAAAGTCTGCACAAACGGACTGGAATTTGTAGCCACCTTATCCCAGGGAATAACGACTAGGATAGCGATAATAGCGAGAACATAAAATAGTATTATCCTCATTGGTACTTCGTTAATGGCCTTTCTAATAGTTACTTTAGGATTTTGGGCTTCGGCAGCAGTCAAACCTACTAATTCAACTCCAACAAAGCTAAAGATAACCATTTGGAAACCGGAGAAAAAGCCAGTACTTCCTTTAGCAAAAAAACCACCGTGAATGGATAAGTTGGCTAAAGTAACAGGTCCAAAAGTGGTTTTTCCACCAGTTATTAACAAATAGGCTACTAAAATCACAAAGGCAATAACTGTCACAATTTTAATAATGGCAAAACTAAACTCCAAATTACCGAAAAGCCGCGCAGAAAGTAAATTGATAAATAGCAAAATTGCGATCGTGATTAATCCAGGCACCCATGTGGGTAAATGGGGGAACCAGTATTGAAAGTATATGCCTAAGGCTGTCATTTCTGCCATACCCAAGGTAACCCAACTAATCCAGTAAAGATACCCGGAGATAAAACCAGTATTTTTACCCAAATATTTTTCAATAAAGTCAATATAGGTATGCTTAGATAAATCTGAAACAATTAGCTCACCCAAAGCTCGCATTAGTAGAAATAAGAAAATACCAACGACGACATAAATCAGAATGACACTGGGACCGGCTCGTCTAATGCTATTACCTACACCTAGAAATAAACCAGTCCCAATTGTGCCACCCAGGGCAATCAATTGAATATGCGCGTTAGTCAAAGTTCGTTCGTAACCAGAACCGTTATTTTCCTCTTCTTCGCTCATTAAATCACTCCAAATACTTAAAAATTAGTTACATTATTAAATTATAGCATTATACATAGGCGTATGTTTTTAATCAAACCAAAATTTGGACAAATTGTAAATTTTGTTATGTTAAAAAGGGCTTTATTTAAAGACAAATTGTAGTATCATATACTTTATTAAAAATAAATTAAGGAGGAAGATTTAATGTTTACCATTGGCCAATTTACTGTTAACAACTTGGAGATTAGTTTGGTATTACCGGAAGTCAGTCATGCGGAAGCTTTATATGAAATTATTGTTCATGACCGTGATCAGCTGGCACACTTCTTACCCTGGGCTGGTAAGATTGCGAGTGTCAAAGATGAGGTTGATTTTATTAAGGCAATGCGAGTTGACACCGCAAATTATAAGAAACTGGTCCTGGTTGTTCTTGTCAATGGCAAACCAGCTGGAATGGTTGATCTGCACAATATTAAGCTAAAAAATGAAAGCGGCGAAATAGGCTATTGGTTGGGACAAAAATATCAGGGTAACGGAATCATGACCCAGGCCGTTAAAAAATTAGTAGATGTGTCATTTAACCAATTTGGGTTGCACAGCATTAAATTACTGGCAGATCATAATAATAAACCTAGTAGAGCCATTGCAGAAAGACTGCACTTTGAACATGTGGCCAGGCTCAAAGATGAAGTCAAGTATCACGGCAAGTTCTGTGATATGGAGTTATATATCACATTTAACCCTAAAAACTAAACAAAAAAAATTGCTGGTAAAACTTACCAGCAATTTTGTTATTTATCTGCATATCCTTGAGGATGACTTTGGTGCCATTTCCATGCACTTGTCATCATATCTTCGGCGTTCTCATGTTGCGGCTCCCAGCCTAAAATAGTTCTGGCTTTAGCTGAATCGGCAACTAAACTGTCAGGATCACCTGCACGGCGTGGGCCCATAGTATATGGAATTTCAACATTGGTAACTTTATGAGCAGCTTGTAAGATTTCCAAGTTGGAGTAGCCATGAGCAGTTCCGAGGTTGAAAACATCAGATTTATTAGTTGTAACTAAGTGCTTTAATGCTAATAGGTGTGCGTCAATTAGATCTTCGATTTGAACGTAATCTCTTACGTTAGTGCCATCTTTAGTGTCGTAGTCGTTACCAAAAATGGTAAATTTGCCATCGCCACTGACAGCACTTTTTAGAATGTTGGGGATTAAGTGCGTTTCTGGAGAGTGATCTTCTCCGATTGACCCATCACTTGCAGCCCCAGCTACGTTAAAGTAGCGCAATGCAATTGACTTGATACCATCAGCTTTATCTGCCCAGTGCATAATCTTTTCCATTATTACTTTGGTTTCGCCATAAGGGCTGATTGGATTAAGAGGTGAATCTTCAGTAATTGGTAACTTCTTAGGGATGCCATATGTGGCAGCACTGGAAGAAAAGACCAGATAATTTACACCGGCATCTTTCATTGCTTCCAATAAGGAAATCATGCCAGAAACATTATTATCATAATATTTAAGTGGCTTTTGCACAGATTCTGGTACTAAAGAATAAGCAGCAAAGTGCATGACTGCCTCAATCTTTTCTTTACGCAAAATTTGACTGACTAAAAACTTGTTTTCAATATCTCCTTGGTAAAACTTGGCTTTAGGATTAACTGCCTTTCTGTGTCCTGTATATAAAGCATCCAAAACAACAACATCATTATTTTGTTCGATTAATTTTTTAACAGCTACTGAGCCAATATAACCGGCACCGCCGATAACTAAAACGCGCATAATTTCCTCCACTGGATTAGTAATTTTGTATTCCGTCTAAATTTTAGCACATTCTGGCCGTTTAAAAGATAATTTATTGACAGTAAAATAAATTTGCAATAGAGTTACTTTTAGTAAGATAGTAAGAAAGAAGTATCAAAATGATTCATAATGCAACCATCAACCATCAAATTAATCACCGCTCTATCAGAAAATTTAAAGATCAAACACTAAATGCAGAACAATTAAATACTTTGTACACCGTCTTTCAACATACAGCGACCAGCATGTTTATGCAAAATGCGACAATGCTTCATATTACTGATGAAGGTAAAAGGGCTAAAATCAGGGAATTGTGCGGACAAAAATATGTCGGAGCAGAAGGAGATTTGTTTATCTTTGTGGTAGATTTATACCGCAACCAACAAATTCGCCGCCAATTAGGTAAGGATGACGGCCGCGTTCATACCACTGATATTTTCTTTCAAGGGATGGACGACACATTACTTGCTTGGCAAAATGTGGCTAATGCTGTTGAAAGCATGGATTTAGGTTATGTGCCACTAGGAACCATTAATGATCACCCTTTAAAAATGTTGGAAGTGCTAGACTTGCCTAAATTAACGTTTCCAGCTTTGGGGATGCAAGTAGGTATTCCCGATCAAGAGCCACAATTAAAGCCGCGTTTGCCACTCGAATTTACGACTTTTGAAAATGAGTATCCGCGTGATTTTAAAGTGGGAGACTTAAAAGAATATGATCAAGTAGTTACAACTTACTATGATTTGCGGGATGCCAATAGGCGCATTGATTCTTTTACTAAACAAATAACAGGTGATAAATTAAATGACAAAAGAATCGACCGTGATGAGTTGCCAGAATTGTTGCACAAGCAAGAGCTTTGTCTAGATTGGAAATAAAATAAAAGTCGTACATTCGATTGCACGACTTTTTTTGTTTTGGTATAATTTAAACGTTGTGAAAGTTGCTGATTTAGCTCAGTTGGTAGAGCGTTTCCCTCGTAAAGAAAAGGTCGCCAGTTCGATTCTGGCAATCAGCATAACAAAGGCAAATATAGCATTAAAGCCCGTTGTATCAATCTTGATATGACGGGCTTTTGCTTGTTATGAAGTGTTTTAAATAGTTGTAAATTAATGTGAAATGTTGTGGTCAGTCACACTGCTAGTCACACAATGTGAAATAAGTTGAAAATTTGTCGTTATTAATTTTTCAGGAATGAACATAACTCTTGATGTAGCAGGCTTAATTGCTTGCTTTTTTGTGTGACTGAGTGTGACTAAGGAGATATATTACTTTTTCTTTAATAATTTATCTGTTTTAGCTCGATCGCAATTTTATGTTTCTCACAAAATTAGCAGCAATTAAAGTTGTTGTAGTAATAACTAAGTAAAAAATTATTAAATCGCTAAGAATAAGGATCGCTGCTTTCCAAATATTTTTTATTTATTATGGATTCCACTAGCCTTATTTTTTGACTAAGTTATAGAGTTATACCCATGTTATGTTTATTTAATAGATTTTGATGAGCATCGTGTTCAACAATATTAAGTTAGTTATGCAACAAGTTGCTAATGAGGCTGAATTAAGTTCTAAGATAAATAGTTGGAAGAGATTTACGGAATCTCTCTAAAGATTCTTAATGTATAAACAAAATAAAAAGAGAGAGCATCATAATAAATGAATTAGTTTGATATAAAATAAAATTATAGTTTTAGCTATCTCTTAGTTCCTATGAGTAATATGAGTGTATAAAATAAATTTTGTATTTTGACCATATCAGTGAATTCTAGATCACTATTCAATGTGATAGTTTTTATACTGTCTTGATTTTTATCAATTTATTTGTGAAATTTTTTAAACAATAGCACAGTAGTTGCTAACATATTTGTACTTTTTATGATTATAAAAGCAGGCAAGTATTCCGTACTCATAGAATAGGTATATGTCACCAAAATGTTTCATTCAAATCTAAGATATATCTTTATTTTTTTGAAAATAGTTTTAGATGTTACCAGTATTTAAATTAAGCTTTATAAAATTTGTTTTCTGAAATATTAGCAATTGAGCTTCGTATGTGTTATCAGTTGTTAATAATTTCATTAAAAATAATTATAAAAATGGTAAATTATATTTTATAAAAATATGAAAGTTATCATTTACTTTTTAATTAATTTAATTTATACTCTGTTAAGTATTTACTAAGGAGAAATAGATGAAAAAGAAAACAAATATAGAAAAAGCAAACATAATAAACTTATTGATAAGTGGACAAACAAATAGTTTTGGTACACAAATTTTTGATTACGCTAATCAACTTGTAATTTCAGGATTAAGTAATAACACAAATCTTTATATGGGATTGTATCAAGGGGGGGAAGCAATAGCTGGTCTGCTATTCAATTTAGTGGGTGGCGTTTTTGCAGATAAAAAAAACAGAAAGAAATTATTAATTTATACAGATATCCTTTCAGGAATTGTAACATTGATAGTCTACTTAAACTATTCATCTAAAAAAGCTTGGAATTTAATAGTTGTAAACATAATTCTTGCAATTCTTTATTCTTTTAACAGTCCTGCATATAAAGCAATTATTAAAGATCTATTATCCAAAAAAAACATTTATAAATATAATTCGTATTCTAAATCAGTTTCTGAAGTAATAAATGTCTTGTCTCCTATACTAGGAATGATAATTATTAATGGATTTGGCTTTAAAATTGGAATGCTTATAAATTCGCTTAGTTTTTTTGTGTCAGCTTTAATTGAATGTAGATTAACACTTATAGTAAATGATAGAGCTATTGATTTAAAAAAACGAGATAACTTAATAGGTTCTTTTATAGAAGGAAGCCAATATATATGGAACAATAAAAAGTTACTGATTATCATAATTTCCAGTAGCTTAATAAATTTTTTCTTGGCAGGTTATAACTTTACATTGCCTTTTATTAATAAAATAAGTAACAGCAAAAATTTATACGCTTATGTATTGGTTGCCTCTTCAGTAGGTAATATCTTGGGTGCTTTATTGAATGGTATATCTAAAAAAAGTCTGACACCTGAAAGATATAGTAATTTCCTATTAGGTATGTCGTTAGCAACTTTACTTGTATCTATTTTCAAATTTAGTAATATATTAATTTTACTACTGATTTCATTAGCTATGCTTTGCCTTACATTTTTTAATATTCAAATGATTTCAGGTATTCAATCTGAAATACCTGATGAATTTATGGGTAGGGTTTTTGGTGCTGTTTTTACAATATCCACACTTTTTGCACCAATAGGTACATATACTTTTTCAATTTTAAATATTTTAGATTGGTCGGCTTTTATTATAATCGGTTTTGGAGAGTTTATTGTTTTTGTGCTGATGAAGTTTGGTCTTATATTTTTTAACTCACATCATTTAGATTAAGTGAAAGGATAAATAATGTTATTTTCAAATACAGTAAATGATAATTATAAAATTATTAATCACAGAAATGTGGACAAAATGATAGATGTGGAATTTTTACAAGATCTGTACAGTCAAGTTGATTTAGAAATTAATCCAGTACGGTTTAGAAATATTATTTCAATTTACAGAGATGGAATTTTTCAAGCTTATGCACCGGAAAAAGAGTGGAACTTTCTCCAGGAATATGTAGGTAATAAATTTCTTGAAAAAGATAGATCTTTTTTAATCGGATTGAATCATTACATAGAATTTCCCAAAACAGAACTAAAAAAACTTCTAAAATCGATAGCTCAACGGGACTTGAACTCTGATAGTCCTAAAATATTATGTCATACATTAATTAAATTACATTTTTGTGCTTTAAATGAAATTTATGGTATAAATTTGGTTCAAATTGAAGAAGGTCTACATTATGCCATTAAAAAATTTCTTCAAAGTGAACAAAACTTTGGTACTGATGCATTTAATTGGCTGTTGGGAGACTCACACTCTATTTTAACAGATGCAATTGAATTGAAAGTTTCTCTCTCTGAAAAGAAAAGAAAAGGGTTGATTACTAATAAAGAAGCCGAACAAATTTATACAAATCAATATGGTGGCTTAGAAACAGCATATGGTAATTTTAAGGAAAAAAATAGTAATAATGAAAAAGAAAAGCAATTTGTGAAAGATACTAATAAGGAAAGTTTTTTACCTTCTTATGGGAGAAGAAAAGATAAAATTGCATTTAAAAATATGGATTTAGCAATATGTTTGAGAAATTACAGTTCCAAAATTTTTGAATTAAGGGATAAAAATAAATTTTTAATGGGACAAGTATCAACAGAAAAAAACAGAGTATTCAATACTTTATTATCAAAACTAAAAATTTTGCCACAAGAGGGAAAATTCTATATGTTAATGGAATTGTATAAAGCAGTTTATGAAGATTATAGAGTTTCAAAAAATACTATAAAAGAGCGATCAAAAGGTGTCGTATTAAGTCGTAAGGAAAATATTAAAACAGAAGCAAATAGTAATACTAAATTATTGATTACTAATTTTGCCAGCAAAACCTCAAACAGTAGAACTTTAAAATTAATGAGAGGCGTACCTGTTAGCAGAGGTTTAGTTATTGGTAAAGCACACTTAGTTAATGATTCAACGGATAGTAACCAGTTAAAAAAGGGAGAAATATTAGTTGCACCTGGAACTGATTTTAATTTGGTAGATTCATTTTATGAGTGTGCAGGTTCTATTACTGAAGAAGGGGGAATTCTAAGTCACGCGTCAATAGTTGCAAGAGAATTAAAAAAGCCCTGTTTAGTTGGCATTAAAAACTTGATAAGAAAAATACAAAATAAAGACAATTTGATTCTTAATGGCACAATAGGATTAGTTGCAAATTTGAGAGATATTAATGTTGCTTTGATAGGAACTAAAATAGACGCTAAAATATTTGGTTCAAAGGTAGCTAGATTATCTTTACTAAAAAGAAAAGGCTACCCTGTTTTAGATGGAATTGCAATTTCGTTTGATCCAAAAAAATATAATTTATTAGAACTGAATGAAATATTATATAAATCTACTGTTAATATGTGGAAAACAAAATTTTTGATTATTAGAAGTTCCTCTTCTGAAGAGGATGGTTTGAAGTTTTCGATGGCTGGAAAATATGAATCAATAAAATGTAGTAATAATTTTAATTCATTTACCAAAACTTTAAGAAAAATGGAAAAGGCAAATCATCTTCAAATTTTTATCCAGCCGTATATAGCTAGCTCAATAGGAGGTGTTTCTTTTTTAGAAAAAAATACTAATAAATTTATCACAGAAGTTTCTGAAAATGGACCTCAAGATGTTGTCAAAGGAAAAGTGAATGAAAGATTTAGTGGGTATATTGATAATGAAATGAAAAATATAGACAAAGATTGGAAAAAAGAACTATTTTTACAACTTAAAAAAATTCAATCTGAGTTTTCTTTTGATATTGATGTCGAATGGACTATAGATAAATTTGGAAATTTCAAAATTTTTCAAGTTAGGCCAATTACTAGCAAGGAGGTATTTTATGACATTAAAAAAGAATGATTTTAACAAGTATATGAGTACGAAAGAGTATGATTATTTATAAGAAAAAAGAGATAATAATAAACGACTTAAAAAAATATGTGGGTAATGAAGTTTTATTTGAATGCGAGCAATTTCGTATTAAGTATAGGGACAGAATGGGTATTGTAGGAAACTCTGGAATTGGCAAAACGACGTTCTTAAATATGCTAGCTGGTTTAGATAAAAAATTCGATGGAATAATAGAAAACAATTTTAATAGAACGTTTTTTGTTCCACAATTTGATGAATTCCCAAATTGGCTTGGGGTTAATTATATAATTAGAAGAGCTAAACATTTATCTAAAATCAGTGATATACAAGGAAATTTCATAATTGATCAATTAGGTTTAAACAGTTTATTCCAGCAGAAATATGGCACTCTTTCGGGAGGACAAAGAAAAGTAGTTTTAGTAGGTGTCGCATTACTAAGTTTACCAGATCTTTTAATATTAGATGAAGCTTTTAATGGAATAGATGACAATAAGAGAAGAGAACTGTTTACTTTTCTTAATAAATGGATAGAAAATAATAAAATTACACTTATATTTGTTAGTCATAATAAAAACGATTTGGCATTGCTAACAAATAAAGTTATAAAAATTAAAAATAAGAGGATAACTTTCTAATATGAAAATAAAAATCGGTCAATATGATATACCTGAGATAAAATTTTGTGATCTAAATAAAGAAAATGAAATTAAAGATGAAATGTTCCTTGGTGGACGACTAGGAATAATTAAGTTAGGAAATCAAAAACACAGAGGAATTATTGCAATAGACAAGCTGCATCCCCATACTTTATTTGATATTATGTTAGCCTTTTCAAGCTTAGATGGGATTGATGAAATTATTAATAATAAAAAAGAATTTAAAACTATTTTGCAGACAGGGATTGATATTCAAAAAAAAATAGAGAATTTTAAGTTAGAAAAGAAATTTAAAATATATCCTGAAACCACAAAACTAATTTATAATATTTCATCAAATATTTCTAATAAATCAGCAATGTCGCTACCAGCTTTTCACCTACATATTAACACTTTTTCTAGCTATGAACTGAATAAATTGAAAATTAAAGAGATTAATCTAAGTGAATTTGATAAAAAACTAGAGGAGGCGTGTGTTTATTTCAAATATTTGTTTAATAAACGATCTATAGGAATCAAAAAAAGCAAAAAATATGGCTTAGGGGTTGGTATTAATGTAATTACAGAATGGAAGCAGTTTTGTGAAATTGATTTAGAAAAATTAGTTTTTATTCTTCAAGAAATTCATTTTGCAATGCTTGATGTAGCAAATAAGTATTACAATTGCTTCTGCAATTATGGTGTAAGCATTTATAAGCAAAAAAAGATAATTATTTTAATTCAACCTAAGTATGGGACCTCTATTGGAGCAGCTGGAGCAATGCAATGGAAAGGAAAAGTAGATTTTTCTATTCCTCAGAGAAGCTCAGGTGTATTTGATAAAGAGACTTTACAGCGAAGAAAAAGATTTCAAGACTATGTACTTTCGAATTTTTAAGGAGAAAAAATGATAATATTAATTCATGAATTTGGCTATCAAAGTGTTAAGACGTTTGTAGAAACTATACGAAAAAATGAGAATCTTAAGGTTATAATTCATACATATAAGAAAAAAACTTTTCCAAGTTATATCGACACAATTGAACTTGATGATTTTTCTATAGAAAATATTGTTGAAGCGGTTGAAAATATTTCGAAAAATATAAGTAATGAGAATGTTGGATGTGTGACCTTTGACGAAAATTTAGTAGAATTATGTGGCATACTAAATGACAGAAATTCTAGATCAAATAAAAAATGTTTGTCTGCAGTTACTTCATATTTGTTGACAGACAAACTATTAATGAGGTCATTTCTTGGAAATATTGTACCAGAACCTAATTTTTCAGAATATACAGGAAAAGAAAATGCAAAGAAGTTTTTAAAAACAAACCCGAATGGTATAGTGTTAAAGCCGAGAGCCTTATATTCAAGCCGTGGGCAATACTATGTCAATAAAGAGTCAGATCTTAATCATATTCCAATCTCGTTAAATAATTATTTGATGGAGGAAAAAGTAAATTATACCAGCATGTATACAAGCGACGGCTTGTATACTAATGGCAATATTTTTGTTACTATTCATCAGTATGGTGAAAAAATCTCTGATTCTGAAAAAAATACTGCTCCTTTAAAAGTTAAAACAGCTGATTTGTATGAGAAAGATCCAAAATTAATAAAAAAAATAGAAAAGATGGCAAAAAACATTTTAATCAATGTTTCAACTAATGCAGAGGTTATTCCTTTTCACTTTGAATGGTTTGTTGATACTAAAAAACGAACAATTAAATTTTGTGAGGGAGCAGCAAGATTTGGAGGAGCATATATTCCTGAACTGATTATGGCAGAATATAATGTAGATGTTAAACAAATGTATGCTAAATTGTTGACTAGTTCAACAGACGCTATAATATTGGGTAATTTAAAACTACGTAATAGACTGACTTCAATTTCGTTTTCACCACGTTTTTCTTCACTAAATCAAAAAAAATTAATAAATAATATGTTAGATTTTCCTAATTGGATACTATTTAAAAAATCCTATCTCGATAATCGGAAAGTAATCATAACAGAAGAAAATTGGATGACTATTCAGGCTTATACTGTTGTTTTTAATTATTCTTCTCAATTAGATCTTGAAAAGAAAGAAAAAATATTGTTGAATTTGTTAAAGCCAAATAAGATATAACGATTTAAATAAAAAGGCGATGTTTTAATTTTAGTAATGTCGTTAAGTTAAGAAATACTTTTTCTTATAGAGTTACAATTTTGATCAATTGTAACTCTTTTTAATTGAAGCTTGTTAAATTCAAATAGTTATTTAGCTTTTAGGCAGTTTAGCGTACAGCCTAAAAAAGTATACATTTCTATAATTACATTGTTATTAATACACTATTATAGTATTTTGATCTGAACCCTAAAATTAGGACAAATTAATTTCAGGGTTCAGATCATTTTTTATTGGGGTAGTGCATTTTATTTTATGTGTGTTGGGTTTGTGTATTAAAAAAAGAATTTTGGAATTTATTTATCAGAATTATAATTTCTTCATCTGTCTCTTTAATTGAGGAATTTAAGAGTGTTTTTCCTACAATGATATGTGCAGATGTGATTGAAGTAATTGGTGGAATAGCGTAGCCAGAATTGTTTATTATTTCCATATTTTCAACCCCAATTTTAGCTATTTTACTTATTAAGGATTTAATTAGTCCGATAACAGAATTAATGATTGCTTTAGTTTCTTTTCTAGGCATCGTGTTTAACTGATTTATTTCTTTACTTAAACTTTTGTATAAGTTCTTGTATCTTAAGAATTTAAAGTTTTTGTCCAGTGAATTGGATTGGTTTTCGTCAAAGATATTTCTTAATAGAAGAGATTCAATTTTTTTGATTGCTAATATTAAGAAATTATATATTGACTCATTGTCTATGTAACTTTTGTTTAGTAACTCTATTGGTACTTTTGTGTTAAAAGCATAGAATTTTGGAAAAATTGCTTCCCCACTATTGATTGTGTTAAATAATTCAGGTGTTAGTAATCCAGCTCTACCTATAGAAGTGTCATAATTGATTTTTAGCCACGTCACAACTGAAGTTAATTGAATGTTACTTAATATCCTGTCTGTTTCAAACATTATAAAATTTCTTGCTATTTCATAAGTACATATTGGATCAATTAGCGTAGCTATCTGTTCATAACCGCGTCTAATTAAATCTTCTTTTAAAGTCTCTTGGTTAAGAGATTTAAACTCTGGAAATTTACGTTTTTTTGGTGTATCGCGAATTTTTGTCAAAACATCGCAGATATATGAAAAGACTTTATCCATAAATGGAATAATTTCTGCTCCATTAGCGAAAATTGTTTCAATATAATCTTTGTTTAATAAATTTGCGATAGCTTGTCGCTGAACACCATTTATAGGACGTTTAGGATTTTTGGAGGTTAAATTAGTCCAATCTGAAAAAGTTGAAGGAATCAATATCTTTGCTTTTCCCAATTTTTGAAATCTATCTACTTTGTATTGAATCTTATCATTTTCGTTTTCAATTAGACTGTTGATTTTTTTAATAACTTGAATATCACTAATATGTTTTTCTTTTTTATAACTATTGATTAATTCGGCTAATGTACTTGGAATTCTTGGTAGTTTAGGCATTTTTTACTCCGTTTTTTTCTGAATTTTTTCGGGAACCTTTTTCTTGATTAAAAGGCATATACTCAATTGTGAAGATTAAATCTGATTGCAATCAAAGACATCTTCAGTATTTGATATGGGTGTAAATAAAATTTTACACCTAATTATGTAAGCGCATGTAAAAAAGCGATTAGATTGGAGATAAGTATGACAATCAAAATAAATTTAACAGCAAAACAAGTATTAACTGGTATCACCGCAATTATTACAGGTATAAGCGAACGTAAAGCCAGTGAAAAGTATGATAATGCCAAAGATGTTGCTGAATATCCTTATCTAGTAAGAATGGCAATCACGGTTGATAAAAATAATGTTAATAATGGCCAAATGCTAAACTTTAAGCTTAAAAAAGTTGGTGATTTGAAAGCTGGTAAAATGATCGATTTTGATAAGAGTTCTATTAAGAATGATCAAGTCAATCTGTGGGCTAATCAACGGGGCTATGTTCAGGTTTCCATTAAAGGAGATGAGATCATTGCAGGGTAAGCATACAACTATCTGTAATTACATTGAAAATGTGCTTGATAGTGTCTTATCTGATGAAGCAAGTACAATTAAGCAATCTTATCTGGTCTTAGAAGTAATTAAGGAGCCGTATGGTTTCTTGTTTATTCCGCGCTACCCAACAAATTTGGTATTAAATACTGATACTTATTATCGTATTTACGATATTATTTCGGCAGCTGTTTTCCCTGAATATACCTGTGTTAGACCTACTTCCATGCAATTAGTAGAAGTGGACGGTGAACAATTAGCAACAGCTAGGGGTTTTTATTTTCCAGGTTACAAGGGTAAGAAACAACGTTTCGTCGGCACAATTACTAAAATTGTGGCTGACTATGATTTAAATAAGGAAATACCGTTGATGCGGGGATTAACTGTTGGCAGGAATGCCACCACTTGGATTATTAGCGGTAATACAGGTAGCGGTAAAAGCTATGCCTTACGTTATTTAGAAGAAATAATTAGTCGTTTAACTAATCAAAATGGTGATGAACCAGCACAAGTTATTATGATTGATCCCAAAAAGTCTGATGGTGCGAGATATGCTAAAAAACACTCTGAAATTAAATTATTAATTCCAGAAGATAGCGATCGACCAGAAGATTTTCTAACTAGGGTGAATGCGGAATTGGCTGCTGTGGTTAATGAAATGCAGTTAAGGCAAAGTAAGCTTTATGAAGTTTCAAATAAGATTAGCACTGACGCTAACGAAATCAATGTGCCACCAATTTTTGTTGTTTTGGAAGAAATGGCCAGCTTAACTTTGGGTTTAGCGTCAACTTCAAGACAAGTTAAAGATTTATACCGCGAATTAGAATTAATTGCCTTACTTGGCAGAGAAAGCTTAATTAATTTAATTATTACTAGTCAAATTGCTAGAAATGATATTGTGCCTATTCCAATTCGCTCACAGATGAACGTTAGAATTTTGCTAGGACGAATAGATAAGGCAACCGTTCAGTATTTGTTCCCGTCAATGATTGATGGCTTGTCTATCCCTATTGGCGGCTTAGGAACGGGAATAATTGAGATTAATGATGGTAAACATTACGGGATTGAACCACTTGCCATGCCGACAATAACCAAAGGAGAAGAATCATGAAGGGAATAGACTTAATTAATAAGTTATTTGATAAATTAATTGCTTTGCTTGGCAAGATCAGCGTAATTTTGCTGATTATTCTAGTAATTCTGTTAATCGTACATTATTTTCTGAAATTTTATGGTAAATCAATTTCTAAAACCATTGCTTTAGAACAAACATTGAAGCTCATGGAACCAGAAAAACCAGATAAAATAATTTCTGCTGTTAACAAAGTGGTTTGTTGGGCTAGTGTTAAATACCTTGATAATAAGGGGCGTGTGCAGATAATAGTTCCAACTAAACGCTGGTTTCAATTATCATCACAATTAGAAGTTAAAAAGCGAATTAGGGAAATGCTTAGTTCAGAAGATTTTAGATTATTTTTAATGGATAATTTAGACAATTATCGTTTTGTAAGTAGACCAGACTATTATCATGATCAGTTTGTTTTAACCGGTACAAGAATTTAATAGAAGCAAGGTGCCAGCTTTGTCCTCAAGACAAAAAGAATGGCACCTTGCATAATTTATAAATATTCTACTGTGTAAGTGTGCTAAGCACTGATGTGACAACATTTGCTGGGCTTGTTATGGCAAATGTTAAAAGTGTGCAAACTGTGCAGAAGGGAATTATATGGCAGAGATTAGAGCTAGACAGTTTATGTATATGCAAGATTTTGCCCATTTAAAGATAGATTTTACTGAACTAACCAATATTTTAACTAAGGCTAATATTCAAGAGTGGGCTTATATCATTCATGACCAAGATTTGGATCAAGGTAATAGGCTAATTAGGAAACATCTACATGTGGTCTTAAAATATGCTAATCCGCAAATACTTTCTCATGTTGTAAGGCTTTTTAATGATAAACCGCAATATTTAGAAGTTTGGCAAGGAAGAATCAGTAATGCTTATAGCTATCTAATTCATGCAACATTGGAAGCTAAAGATAAGTATCAATACGATCCTAATAGTGTGGTGGCTTCATTTGATTTTCCCGCAAGGATTACTGAAATACAAAGCAGTGTTAACCAAAGCAGGTTAAATTCTAAAGTAGTGGCTAATTTCTTAACGCAATATGCTAATGAAGAAATTGATTATCAAGAATTAGCGGATATTATTGGTTTAGCTGAAGTTGCTAAAAGAAAAAGCGTGATTGACAATATTACTAAATTAATTGCGGATAAAAAGCATGAGGAATGGTTACATGAATATCATGATCGCAAAGCAGAAACAATTTGGTTATGGGGCGAAGCTGGAGTTGGTAAAACACGTTATGCAAATAAGCTAGTTCGTGGTGAAAAAGTTGCTATCTTAGGCAGCAGTCGGGATTACTTTCAAGATTATCATGGTGAACATTATGTAATTCTGAATGATTTGCGTCCCAATGATTTTAGATATGCCGACTTATTAAGGCTACTAGATCCTTATGAGCATGATAAAGTAGCACCAAGACGCTACCATGATGTGAAATTAAATGTTGAAATGTTGATTATTACTACTCCTTATAGTCCGTTTGAATTTTATCAACATGTGAAAATTGCTGATGAAAAAACAGATACCTTTGAACAGCTTAAAAGGCGGGTTCATGCAATTCATATTACACCAAAATTTATTGCGGAAGTTTTTCAAGATAATGAATCTGAATTTGAAGAGTTATTTGGTGGTAGATAAAACAATGAAAGAAGATGTAAAAATGTTTGGCAATGAGTTATTAAATGCCCGACAAATAGCAAAAAAGTTAGAAATTTCTAATACTTATTTTTTCAAATTAACTAAATTAGGTATGCCGTTTCACCGCATAACGCCAGGGGGTAGGAAATTTTATAACTATGATGAAGTAGTAAATTGGATCAGAAAGCGGTGATTATTGTGGTAAAATTTAAAGTAATCAAGGGTATGTTCTTCCTAAAAGTAAAAGGAGAATAAACATGCCAATTAGTAAAATTAATAAAGGAAAGAAAGCTGGTAAGTATCGAGTAAGAATACAACCAAGAGATGAGCATACTGGGAAAGTTATTCCTGTTCCTAGTCAAGTTGCCGACAATTATCGGGCAGCTAAGGCTTTATATGAAAAAATGTGGGTAGATTTCCGTTCTAATCCGCACGGCAATTACCAAGAACTGAGTCAACCGCTAGTGCAATCATATAAAAGTTTTATCGAAAGCGAGCATAAGTTAGGTAGATGGCAATCGGCAACTACTTATAAAGCATGGACTTATACAATTAGGCTATTAAAAGACTATTTTGGTGATAAAAAAGTAAAAGATATTACTGAAACTGATATTCGACAGTTTGCCCGTAATTATGTGCAAAAACATCATGCCAGTGTAGCACCACATACAACAATTGACCGCCAATTACAAAATATTAGATGTTACTTTAGTTCACTGGACAAGATAGTAAAAAATCCTGTTCCTATAAAAGCCTTGTATAAATTCTTTCGTAATGATGAAATGACTGTACCAGATGAAAAATATGTTTTTTCTGATAAAGAAATTATTGCCATTATCACTGATATTAAGGAGCGGTTGAAGTCAATAAAACCTAATTATTGGTGTAGTCGCTTGGCAATCTGGATTGCTTTAGAGACAGGAATGCGACCGCAAGAAATTCAAGCTTTGAAATGGGCTAATTTGACTAAAGATCATGGTAAAGTAGTGTTTGAAATTAACGATTCTTGGAATAGCAAGGCAAAGAAGCTAAATGGTCATTTGAAAACTAGACCTAAAGGGGCTAAAAGATTAACTTTGCCAATATCTGAAAACTTATATCAAATATTAATGATTTTTAAAGAAAAGCAAACAGATGTATTGCAAGAATATGGTTTAGATAATGAACAGGATTATATTTTATTAGCATTAACTACTTATAATTTATGTTCGTTAGGGATGCCAATAGATCAACGTGGCTTAAATGACATGATGCGTAAAATCTGTAAAAAGATAGGCGTTAATAATCGTGGCTTGCGTGTTAGTATGTATACTTGTCGTCATACTATAGCAACTAAATTAGCTAATATTCCAAGTATGAGTTACCCTTGGGCAGCTTATCGGTTAGGACATTCACTAAAAACGTTTATGAAAGTTTATGTTCATGTTGACCAAGATAAGAACGAAGATATGTTAAATGTCGTTAGCTCACAGTTAGTCACACAAAATTAGATACAATAGTTGTAAATGCTAGATTAGCAAGGCTTAAAAGGTTAATGCTACACTGGCAATCAGCATTTTTAAATTTCAGATAGTTCAAAACCTTTCAAAGAAGTCCTAATGGGTGAGCGCTTGAAAGGTTTTTTATATTGCACCTGTATTAAATAGATTTGGATAATCAGGTAAAACTTCAGAATAAAAACAAAATATTTTTACAAATGTAGAAATTGTTGATTATCACTAATCGAGAGTTTAATAAAATGAGTAAAATTACGAAACCCACAATTGGAGAAATACTAAAAGAAGAAATTATGAAGCCGTTGCAAATTTCTGCATATAAACTAGCAAAATTAATAGGTGTGCCTACTTCAAGAATTCAAAACATATTGCATGATAGAATTGGAATAACAGTCGATACTTCTATTAGATTAGGAAGAGTATTTGGCGTGAGTAACAAGTATTTTTAAAATTTACAGGAAGATATAGCTTTTCGTAAACAGATTTATCAGTGTATTAATTGGCTTAAAAGTCATTCATGACCTAATTGAGGTTAAATGAATGATCTTTTTTATTTAAAAATAGCGAATTTCACTAGGAAGGCAGTTAAATTTATTCTTAAACTTTTGGTAAAAGAAAGTTTTGTTTGAAATTCCTACCTTTTGAATAATATCAGAAATTGACAAATTAGTTGAATTAAGTAGGTTGTATGCATCTAGTAGCCGTTGTTCAGTTAGTGCATCTGAAAAAGATTTACCCACAGTTTTCTTAAATAAATTGCCTAAGTAAGAGCGACTATAATTAGTCTTTTTTGCAATATAAGATAGAGAAATGTTGGCACTGTTAGCAGATATTTCTTTCAAAATATAAAGAATAATATCGGGAGTATTTTCTTTTAAAATCTTGTCAGAATGGATGTTGGTATTTCTTGATAACAATATCAATAACGAATTGAGGTAACTGTCAATCAGCTTATCAGAAAAATTTTTGTCAAAGTAATATTCTTCAATTATTAAATTGGCTATTTGGCGAATTGATGATTCAGTATGCTTTTTTCTATAAATCATAAAATCATGTGAGTTGTCATTGGCCAAAATAAAGCTGGACAGAACATTCTTGGTCTTGCCAATGATTCTTAAATTTTCTAAAGAGAAACTAATATTATTTCTGAAAATAATATTTATCAAAATGTCATCTTTACCCAGAGTAGCAATTGAATGGGTAGTGCCGACACCTAATAATAAAATATCTCCTTCGTTTAAATAAATGGTATGACCATTCACTTTTTCCTTGGCACTTCCTGATACCATATAATTCATTTCCAAGAATGTATGGGTATGTTTAGGATAGGGCGCAAAGCGGTTGTGCTTACTGACATATATGTTTTTACCTTTAAAAAATTCCTCCGTAAAAATAGGGACAAATTTTTTGTCTGAAGCATGTAGCAAGGTTTTATCGTTAAAGTCATTAATAAAAAGTTGTTCATTATATTGCTTTTTTTCCACCGGATTTAGTTCTTTTAGTTTGCTTAGTAATTCATTGTTCATCCATTTACTACCTCAAATATAACTACCTATCATATTGTTATTTGATATTATCTTCAGAATAGATAAGTTTATAAATAAATGTAATTAATACTTATGTTATGGTGCTATAAAACTAATGAATAAATATTTCAAATCAAAATAGACCTACCAATATGATACAATACGCAACCTTATATGTCATTGTAAGCGGTGACATTTTAACGTATAAATATAACTGTAAGGTTTGAAAGTGAGGTGATTATAATTGACAAAGACCTATGTAGCGGTAGACATTGGTGCTTCAAGTGGCCGTCTGATGCTAAGTCAATTAAAAAATGGCAAAATGGTCTTAACAGAAATGCATCGTTTTAAAAATGGTTTTACCTTAAAAAACGGACATGACCGCTGGGATATTGACCATATTATTAAAGAGATTTTATTAGGTCTGCAAAAAATAAAAAGAGCTGGCTTTAGTAAAGTTTCTTTAGGAATTGATACTTGGGCAGTTGACTATGTTCTAGTAGGAAAAGATGGAAATAAGCTTGATGATCCGATTAGCTATCGTGATAAGAGAACCACGAATGCAATTAAGGAATTAACAGCTAAAGTATCTAAGGGACAGATTTATCAAAAGACAGGAATCCAATTTCTGGATTTCAATACTCTCTACCAGTTGTTTGAGGAAAACAAAGAACTTCTGGCTCAAACGGATAAGATCATGATGATTCCTGATTATATTGGATATGTTCTCACCGGGAAAGCAGTTTTAGAGACGACAAATGCTTCAACTACACAAATGTTGAGTCTCAGAGAAGGCTTGTTTGATCAGAATCTGCTAAAAGAAGTTAATGTGAGACAAGATCAATTTCCTAAATTAGTTGATGCTGGTACCCCGCTTGGTAAACTGAAGCGAGAAGAATTTCAAAGTTATGATTTGCCTGATACTGATGTGATTACAGTCGCAACCCATGATACAGCTTCAGCTGTAGTCGGCACTCCTGGAATAGGACATCATTGGGCATATATTTCTTCAGGCACATGGTCGCTTCTGGGAACAGAACTCAATGTTCCAGAAAATGGTCCAGATGCATATAAAGAAAATTACACTAATGAATGGGGCGCTTATGGCACCTATAGATTTTTAAAAAATATCATGGGGCTGTGGATGGTTCAATGTGTAAAACGTGATTTTAATGATAAGTATTCCTTCAGTGAATTAGCAGAATTGGCCAGCAATACTAAACCGTTTAGTCAATTTATTAATATTAACGACGAACGGTTTGTTAATCCCAAAAATATGATCCAAGAAATTCAGGCTTATTGTCAAGAAACAGGCCAAAGAGTTCCAAAAACACCTGGTGAAATAGCGATGGCGATTTACTCCAATTTAGCTTTATTTTATGCTTATGAAATTCAAAAGTTAAATCATATTATAGGATACCAAATTGATACTTTGAATATTGTTGGTGGTGGATCAAACGTTGCCTTGCTAAATCAGTTGACGAGCACAATTGCTGGCATCGATGTTTATGCTGGACCAAGCGAAGCTACAGCAATCGGTAATTTAGCAGTTCAAATGATTACCAGAAACGATGTTGCAAATGTTTCAACGGCGCGACAAATTATTAAAGATTCATTTGCAATTAAGCATTTTAAACCTGAACAGGGTAAATACTTAGGCATTCTTGATGACTACATTAACTTTTTGCACACAGCTAAACGGGGTGGAGCAATATAACAGTGGGCCCAGTTAAAATAAAAAATAAAATCAGTGTCAGAATGCATCATAAAAATCATATGCAATTGTCCACGATATTTGAACGAAAATTTGTGCAGTAAGCAAACCTTACAGTAGACCTATGCATGCAAGCTCAAGGAATAGTCTAGTTATTTATTTAGAAGTTATTTATTTAGAAGTTTTTTAATAAAAGGAGAATAACGATGGTTAGTGAAAAAGCAGTTGAAACAGCATATCAAGTTGCTAAAGAACGTTACGCAGAAGTTGGTGTTGATACAGAGAAGGTTTTAAAGAAGTTACAAAATATTCGTGTATCTCTTCCTTGCTGGCAAGGAGATGATATCCATGGCTTCCTAACACCAGATGCTGCTTTGTCTGGAGGAATTGGCGTATCGGGTAATTACCCTGGCATTGCAAGAACACCTGAAGAATTAACTAATGACTTGGATGAAGCCTTTAAGTTAATTCCAGCAAAGCAAAGATTGCAACTGCACCAAATTTACGCTGTGACTGACGGTAAAAAGAAGGATGTGTCTGAAGTTGGACCAGAAGACTTTAAGTTCTGGGTTGACTGGGCAAAGAAGAATGATATTTACCTTGATTTCAATCCGACATTTTTCTCAAGTCCTAAAGTAAAGGAAAATATGACTTTAGCAAGTCCTGAAAAAAGCGTTCGCGATTACTGGATTCAAGTTGGTAAAAATGCACGTGCAATTTCTAATTACTTTGGCGAAGAGCAAAAAGCACAATCAATTGACAACTTCTGGATTATGGATGGTATGAAGGATGAACCTATCAGTAGATTGGATCCACGTGAGCGTTTGATTGATTCATTAGATCAAATTAACGAAGAGAAATATGATGAAAAGAACACCATGGAATCATATGAAGGCAAATTGTTTGGTACCGGTGTTGAAAGTTACACAGTTGGTTCTCACCTCTTTTACAACAACTATGCTTTAACAAGAGGTAAAGATTGGTGTATGGATATTGGTCACTTCCATGAAGCTGAGGATCCTTCTGATTACCTGTCATCATTCTTGGCATTTGGCAAGGGCATGTTCTTACACTTATCTCGTCCGGTTCACTGGGACAGTGATCACGTACCTGCAATGAATGACATGTTAATTAAAATGATGCGGGCTTTGGTCAGGGATAACTTATTGTCCAAGACAGTTATTGGCTTAGACTTCTTTGATGCTTCAATTAATCGCGTTTCTGCCTGGGTAATTGGTACTCGTTCAGCACAAAAAGCTCTGCTTTTGGCATTGCTGGCTCCAATCGACCAATTAAAAGATGCAGAAAATCACTATGATTATACTCTACGCTTAGCAGAGACTGAAGAATTAAAGTCATTCCCATTTGGTGCTGTATGGGATGAATTCTGCCTAAGAAATAATGTTCCCGTAGGGATGGATTGGTATCAAGAACTTAAAGATTATGAAAAGAACGTTCAATTTAAGAGAAATTAATAAGAAAGTTTCTGGAGATTAAATAATGGCTAAGTTTATCAATTCAACATTTGTTAAAGATATGTGTAATATCACTCGTCAAAGCTATGACAATGGTTGGGATGAGCGCAATGGCGGTAATATGAGTATCCGTATTATTCCTGAAGAACTAAAGGAATATGAAGACGTTAAAGAAGTAAAAAGGGTTTTTGATCTTGGCTTTGACGCTAGTGGTTTGAAGGGGCAGTATTTTCTAGTCACAGGCACAGGACGCTATTTTAGGAATGTTTTCCAAAATACCGAAAAAGATTTGGGCTTAGTTCGTATTAGTGCTGATGGCCAGAAAGGTGAAATTGTTTGGGGTTACACCGATGGCGCTTTGCCCACAAGTGAATTTCCAACTCACTTAATGAATCACCATGCTCGTTTAAAGCTCGATCCCAGGCAAAGAGTAGTTATGCACTGCCACCTAACCAACTTGATTGCAATGTCATTCACTCAGCCACTTGATGAAAAGTATTTCAGTAAAACTATTTGGAAGATGCAAGCTGAATCAATGCCAGTTTTGCCAGAAGGGATAGGAATTATTCCTTACGAAACACCTGGTACTACAGTTATTGGTGAGCACACAGCTGCTAAAGTTGCGGATGGCTTTAGAGTTGTTATGTGGCCACACCATGGCATATTTGCAGTGGGTGACACACCGGATGAATGCTTCGGTTTAATTGAAACTGTTGAAAAAGCGGCTACTATCTTTACAGCGATT
Source organism: Lactobacillus melliventris (assembly GCF_013346935.1). Lineage (GTDB taxonomy): Bacteria > Bacillota > Bacilli > Lactobacillales > Lactobacillaceae > Lactobacillus. The sequence continues at coordinate 81,339 of NZ_JAAEEB010000006.1, read as the reverse complement.
CAAGCGCAGGGTGGTAACAGGTTAGACGAAATAACTGATAAGCAATTGGTGGAAATTGCCAAGTATTTCCATGTTACGCCCAGGGAAGGTTTTTTAGATTAAAAGCAAAATGAGTTGAGTATAAAAGAAAGTCGGAGTTAGTTAGCTTCGACTTTCTTTGTGTAAGGGAGATAACAATTATGAGTATGCCAATATTAGTTATTTTTTTAATTTTGATGGGTATCATTTCAGGTATTATTTCTGCTGTTGCCAGTATGGCGTCTTTGGTATCTTATCCAGCCTTATTAATAGCGGGCTGCTCACCAATTGCAGCGAATATCACAAATACAGCCGCTTTAATTTTTACGGGCCCTGGTGTACTTTTAGCTTCTGCCAAAAAAATGAAAGGCCATTGGCAAGAGTTCAGCTTCTACTGTCTTTTCTTGTTATCTGGCGCGGTGGCAGGAGGGCTGCTTTTAATCTCTTTTCCTGGAAAAGTCTTTGAAAAAATAGTCCCGTTTCTGGTGCTTTTATCTGCGGTTGGTTTAATAATGACAAGTGGCAAAAATAGTAATAAAAATGAAGCTAGAAAAAGAACTAAAGGGAAGGCTTTTTTAGCCTATATTGGTTTGTTTCTAGGAGGGGTTTACTCTGGTTATTTTGGAGCTGCTGCTGGTGTAATTCATTTGATTTGCATTAATTATCTATCTGATGATGAGTTTTATACTATTAACGCTATGAAAGATCTTGTAGGCGCTTTAGCCAATTTGGTAGCCCTAATTGTTTTTATTTTTGGGGCCCAGATCAACTGGATGATGGCCATATTGCTAGCAATTGGCTTATTTATTGGCGGCTATTTAGGTCAATATAGTATTAAGTTCCTATCTTTAAAGATTGTATCTTGGATTACATTTGTCTTTTCAATTGTTTTAGCAGGTTGGTTATTTTATACTGCTTATTTTGCCTAATATGAATTTTTTCCACTTAAGTACTTATAAAAACAATGAGTTAAGTATTTTTAATACCTAATTCATTGCTTTTATTTTTTTAATTTAGAGAAGTTGATTATCTATTTAACTGTTTTACGAAATTGGTCAGGAGTAACGTTATTTTGCTTTTCAAAAGTTTTAAAAAAGTAGCTGACACTTTTATAACCCACCAGCCTTGAAATTTCTTCAACTGAATAATTAGTTTCTGATAAATATTTTTTAGCTTGTTTCATCTTTTCTTGCATAATAATTTCTTTAATAGTTAGTGCAGTATGTTTTTTAATGTATCGTGATAAGTAAGCCGTACTGTAGCCAAAATTTTGGGCTAATTGTTGGACAGTGATAGTTTGAACGTTATCTTTAATTGCTGATATGACGTTTAAACTTAGGCTATCGATTCCAGTGTAAGAATAATAATTTTCATGGCTCAATTGGTCAAAAAAGATGAGCAATAACCCCAGCATTGCGTAATTATAATGATAATTATTGGTAACATATTCAGATAAAATTCCGTTAATTATAGGTAAATATCTAGATAAGCTGGTAGGGGAAAAATAGAGGTAACTGTTATTACCTTTATCACAAAGAAAATTACATAAATAATTGTCTTGCTGTAAAAATTCAGCAAAAACACCACCTGCAAAAATTTCCGGTTTAATGCAAATATTGATTACTTGTGCCTTAGGATCTTTGACCTTTAATGAGTGTGCACTATGTAAATTCATTAATAACAACGAATCAGGAAGTAGGTAGATATCTTTATTATTAATATTGCTAATTGCAATACCGTTAGTAATAAAAACAAATTCATAAAAATCATGTTTATGAAAGGGTACAGGAATATCTAAATCGTGGCTTACCACAAAGATTTTTTCAGAATTTGGTATATTGCTTGAACGAACCAAATTTGGAATTTTAAAAAAATCATTTCTTGAAAGCTTAGGCAATTTATTAGAATCAATCAATTTCATTTTTGGTAATCCTCAATGTCATAAAAACACACAAACTTATCATAGCACAGTATTGTAAGCACTTACAATAAGCTGTTAATATGACCATGAAAAAAGATAGGCCTATTAATGAAAGTTATTATGTAAGAGGTATTCGTTATGAATAAAACAAAAATGAAAATAAGTATTCTAAGTATGAGCTTGCTAACAATGAGCTTCTTAGTAATCACTAATGCATTTGGGGCGATGACAAAGTCTTTTCCAGATGTTCCTGTCGCTAAAATTCAAATGATAGGAACAGTTCCTTCTTTAGGAACACTAATTGCCACAGTGGTAGTGGGAACTTTGGCCGTTAAATATTCAAAAAAATTGTTATCGTTAATTGGTTTGGGAATAGCTACGTTGGGCGGTTTATTACCGCTATTAGTTCATAGCAGCATTGATGTTTTAATCGGATGTGCTTTTATTCTGGGATTTGGCTTAGGCTTTGTTAACACCTTAATTCCTATGCTCATTTCAATCTTTTTTGAAGGAGAAGAAAGAAATGCAATGATGGGTAAAAATACAGCGATGAATAGTTTAGGCTCTATTTTAATGATGCTTGGCGGTGGACTTTTAGGAGCTAAGAATTGGGTTAATTCTTATTGGGTATTTCTTTTAGGCATATTTGTTTTTCTCCTAGTGCTGTTTGCCTTACCGAATGATAAAGTAGACCGTAGTGAAAAGAATGCTAGCGGCAATATTTTTGGGATTTTAAAACATTTAAATGGATATGTCTGGCTGATAGGATTTGTTACTCTTCTAATGGGGATACTTTACACAATCTATCCGACTAACCTGTCAATTATTATTGGACAAAAAGAACTAGGTAGTACTAGTATTACGGGTATTATCAATGCTGTCGGCACAGCGGGCGGTTTTGTTGCCGGCTTTAGCTTAAAGTATCTGAACAAAGTATTTAAGGACAAAATAATTGCTGGTGGTTACATTACTTTGGGAGTTACTTTCTTACTGGGAAGAATTGCCAATAACCTTATTTTAATTGGTATTGGCGGTGTCCTTTCAGGTTTTGCCATGTCTATGATTATGTCCACAATTCCGTTTTATATGTCTGTCCTTTCACATAAATATGAATTAGCAGTATCAATGATGCTTTTCCAATTTATGAATTCCATAGGAGGTTTTATTAGTCCTGTATTACTAAATTTACTTCACATTAAAGTTGGTGAAAGTTCCTTTACTTTTGGGTGTGTAAGTTGCTTTGTAATTGGTATTATTTGTATTTTGACAAATCTTGGTAAAAAAGTTTTGTCTAATTCTGTCAAAGAGGGATAGTAGAAATGATTAAAAATAGTGAAGATAAATGGTTAGGAAAATGGATAAGTTCAGATTTTGCTGAGGTTAGTAAAGAACCAGAGTTTTCTTTAGCTGACATGTTTGGTGGCAAAAAGACACCAGTTCCCAAGCCTGTTGCTGAACGATTACATGCGCCAATAGTTTTTAAGAAAATTTTTAATATAGCTAAAACTATTAATTCTGCCAAACTAGAGATTACTGCACAAGGCTTGTATCAAGCATATTTAAATGGTCAGAAGATTGGTGATGCCATCTTTACGCCAGATTATACGCAATACCAAGAATATTTACTATATCAAACTAATGACATAAAAGATCTATTAGTCAGTGGTCAAAATGTGTTGACAGTGGTTGTAGCAGATGGTTGGTATGCTGGTAGAATCGCTGTTTCTGGCGATAGTTGTCAGTTTGGTGATCGGTTAGCATTACTAGCTGACTTAACTGTTGAATATGAAGATCACAGCTTTTTAAAAATTGGTACTGATTCGTCTTTTTCGGTCGGTACCGGCAAGTGGCGTTATGCAGATGTCGTTATCGGTGAAAAGCAAGATCTCCGCGTTAAAAATGAATTAGCTACTAATACTCCTTTTTCGCAAGAGGCAGAAGTGATCGATGCAGATTATGAGCGCTTAGCCCCACAATTTGGCCCGCTGGTAAAACGAATGCAAACTTTAACAGCAAAAAAGATTTGGCAAGAAGAAAACAAGTTAGTAGTTGATTTCGGTCAAGTTATAACGGGACGAATTCGGCTAACAGCTACTTTTAAAAAGGATGTTGATATTAAGATTGAACATACTGAAGCTTTGGATCAAGATGGTCATTTCTTCAAAAATATCATTGGTCGTAATAAGGATCAGGAAGATCATGTGATTGGTGCTGGGAGGTTGGCAACTTTCGAGCCTGACTTTACGTATCATGGCTTCAGATATATTAGGATCACTGGCCTTGAGCAAGCAGATATTCAAGATTTGACGGCGATAGTTATTTTTAGTGATATGAAAAGAACTGGTGAGATAAGTACTTCTAACCGGCAAATAAATCGTTTACTACAAAACATTAAATGGAGTCAACAGGGAAACATGTTGTCTATTCCAACTGATTGCCCGCAGCGTGAACGTGCTGGTTGGACCGGGGATATGCAAGTCTTTGCACCAGCCTCTACTTTTTACTACAACGCAGAAAATTTGATCCGTCGCTGGTTAAAAAACGTACGTATTGATCAACAAAAAAACGGGGAAATTATTGACTACTCACCAGCTCCTGCCAGCTTTTATCAAAGCACGTTAGATTTTAAAGGCAGCTTAAGTTCAGCCGGTTGGGGCGATGCAATTATAATGGTCCCATGGACTTTATATCAAAGATATGGTCATAAAGAGGTTTTGACCGAAAATTATGCTGCGATGAAGAAGTGGCATAATTATAGTGTCAAAAGTGCTGCCGGTAATAAGAGTGGCAATGATCGCTACATTTGGGATACTACATTTCATTATGGTGACTGGATGCTTCCAAGCATGATGATTGGAGATCCTAATCCAATGAAATCTGCTGCAGCAACCAAAGACGTGGTTGCTACTGCTTTTCTGGCTCATTCTGCAGATCTTCTTGCTAAAATAAGTAATGTTTTAGGCGAAAATGGTGACGAATATATTGCCTATTCTAATAAAGTTAAGCAAGCCTTTACTGAAAAATTTGTCAAAGACGGGAAATTAACCAGCGACTATCAGGGATGTTATGTTCTGGCCTTAGCATTTGATATGATTAGTGATACTAATACGAGAAAGAAATTACTAAGTAGATTAGTGGCATTAATTCATAATAATCATGACTGCCTGGATACGGGGTTTTTATCTGTTCCTTATTTGCTGGATGTATTAGTTGATAATGGGGAAACTGATTTGGCCAGAAAGGTCTTTCTCCAGAATAAATGTCCGTCTTGGTTATATGAAGTTGACCATGGTGCAACAACTATTTGGGAATCATGGGCAGGAATTCAACCAGATGGCAAAACTGGAACATTTTCGTTCAATCACTATGCGATGGGCTGTGTCCTTGACTGGTTTATTAGAAAAGTTGTTGGTTTAAATGAGATTAAGCCCGGATTTAAGGAAGTAGAAATTAAGCCTCAGATAAAAGGTATTGTTGATGACTTCCAAATGAAATATTTGAGTGAAAATGGCTTGTTTACAATAAAATTGCTGAATGGAAAATATGAATTTACTATTCCTGAGGGTTGTCAAGCTATAGTATATCTTCCGGATCCTGCTGGCTTTTTAGAGAAATACCCCGAAGCAAAAACTCAAAATACCGGAATTAGTGTAAAACCGGGTACTTATCAATGGGAATATTAATGCAATAAATAAAGGATTGGTCCAAAATGGTGGGCTGATCCTTTATTTTTATGCGATTTTTCAAAAAGGTTAAAATGTTTACGAACATATGTACTATAATTTGCTTATATAATTTTGTAACTTAATAGGTAGATGGCATTTATGAAACAAAAACAAACTTTTTCAGATAAAGTTTTTAAATATGATCAGGAATTAGGTAATGTAAAAATTGATTTACCTGATTCTTATAAATTAATTAATCCTTATAGTGGCAGAAACAAGAAGCAAGTTTTGCAAATTGTCCAAATTTTCTATCAGAAGTATTTCAATGACAACAACAAGCGGCGCTTGATACTGGGCAGTTCTCCAGCGAGAAGAGGATCAGCAATAACAGGAGTTCCCTTTGAAGATGCTTCAAATCTCCAGAAAGAAACAGGAATTGCAATAGCAAATTTTCATGTCAGTAATGCATCTTCTAATTTTTTAAATAAAGTCATAGATAAATATGGTGGAAGGAACAAATTTTATCGAGATTTTTACCTCAATTTTGTTTGTCCTTTAGGCATTTGCAAGACTAATTCTAAGGGTAACCAAGTAAACTGCAATTATTATGAAAATAAGCGAGTTGAAGAAATGTTAACTCCTTTTATGATTTCTGCACTTAAAACGCAAATTAACTTTGGAATTGATACTTCTGTTTGTTACTGCATCGGCAGTGGTCAAAATTATCAAGAACTAAGCAAAATTAATAAGAAATTACATTTGTTTCAAAAAATAATTCCACTTGAACATCCGCGTTTTATTACCCAATATCATCCTGAAGATGAAGAAAAATATCTGAGTAAGTATCTCAATGCTCTGACATGTGAATAATAAAAATCATTAGTTTTAAAGATAAGTGAGGTCATCAATTTATGTCCGATGTAATCCTTGAAAAAGTAAAAACAATTTATCAAATGTACCAAAATAGTGATTTAGGTGATACTACTTTACCTGAAGATAGCAACCCGCACTTAGATCCAAGTACTAATGAAAATGCGCTCTATTTCACGTTGCCAATGGCTTTAAATTATCAGAGAAATTCCTATACTTTGTGGGAAAGTGCCTTGAAAACATATGAAGATCCCGAAACTAGTTTTGTTTTTATACCGGCAAGAGTTATTACTGCTGGGTATAAATCAGTACAAAAAGCTTTGACTAAGTATCGGCTTGCTTTGCAAAAGAACAAGCAAACAGATATTTGGCTTAAATTATGTCAGACATTTATGGAGCTTTCTGAGGGTAATATTATCAAATTCATTAACAATTTAGATAATGATGTTGATAAAATAAGGTATTTCATGCAGAAAGACGCTAAGAAAAAGTTCCCGTATTTGTCTGGTAATAAGCTTTGTAACTATTGGCTCTATGTTCTCAGTAAATACACTACAATTCCTTTAAAAAACACTAATAATATTTATATTGCTGCCGACAGGCATGTAATCAGAGCAAGTTATAAATTAGGCTTAATTACTAAAGAACAAATGGAAAGTTCTAAAGTGCAAACCTATGTGATTAGTGCTTGGGCTAAAGAACTGCAGGGCACTGAATTTGTGCCAACAAACCTGCAAAATCCATTATGGTTGTGGAGCAGGAATGATTTTAAAAATCTGACTGCTTCTAATGCAAGGAAAAATTAAATATAAATAACATCTTTTTTATTAAAAACGTTTAAATAAAATTACTTTAAACAAAAACCTTTCAAAACAGTTCTTAATGAACCTGTATCTGAAAGGTTTTATTTTGGAATTCTACTTCTAAAGATTAAAAAAGTTTACGCGTAATAATCAATAATTGCTTTTAATATTTTCGCAGCGTCAGTATTACCAGTGCCTTCTGCATAATATTTGTTAAAGCGTGTGTCGCAGACATACATTCGGGCAAGATTCTTGTGGGCTTCTCCCGAATACTGACCTTTAGGCCATATTGTTAATAAATATTCTTTGTGCAATTTGAAAAGGTGCTTGGCAGCAGCTTGTTTGATATCAGCAGTCTTATTAAAGTTCTTTAATTCAGTTAAAATTTCAGCGGACAATTTTTTGAAATGAGCTAATTCATCTGCAGATAAAGAACTGAACTTTTGATTACTAAGATTTATTTGAGTGTCACCATATTTCTCTCTAATTTCCGTACCGTATTGTTTTTCATTTTTGCTAATCATTTCTTTTTTTAATGTGGCAAATTTTTCCGTGTCAGTCATTTGTGTTTCTCCCTTCATTGTTGCAAGTGTCTTGTCTAAGTTCTTAATCAAATCATCTAGATTTTGCTGCTGTGCAACTAATTTGCTCCGCTGGTTTCGTAAAACTTGATATTGAGTTTTCGGTGAAGTCTGCATTACCTGTTTTATTTGTTCAAGTGGCAGGTCAAAGAGCTTTAAAAATAGAATTTTTTGCAGTTGATCAACTTCACTTTCTTCATAATAGCGATAATTATTTTCGGGATTCCTGCGCGCTTTTAAAAGTCCCTGCTTATCGTAATAGCGTAAAGTTCGTGTTGAAATGCCAGCTAGTTTTGCTAGTTCATTGATAGAATATGACATGTTTAAACTCTCCTCACTTGCAAAATTAAGTATATTGGTTGACGTAGCGTTAAGGTCAAGCACGGAAAATGATTTTTGAGAATAAAAAAGCCAGTATTTAATCAGAATACTGGGTTCTTGGCTATGATTTTTAATTTACGACATTTAATTTTTCACCTTTTAGAAATGCTTGCAGATTTTCAACGACAATACCCAGCAAACGATTGCGGGTTTCGCGTGGTGCCCAGGCAATATGAGGGGTAATATAGCAGTTCTTAGCAGAAAGAAGTGGACTGTCAGCAGGAATGGGCTCTTTTTGAGCAACGTCAATCCCCGCTGCAGCAATCTTGCCTTCATTTAAAGCGTCTGCGACATCTTTTTCATTAATTAAACCGCCGCGAGCAGTATTAATTAAAATGACGCCATCTTTCATTTGACTAATTGCCCCTTGATTAATCATTTCCGTAGTTTCTGGAGTTTGTGGCACGTGTAAACTGACGATATCTGCTTTTTGATAAAGTTCGTCAAGTTCAACCTGCTTAACGTAATTCGGTAAATCTGATTTTGGCCGATGGTTCCAAAAAATTATATTCATAGAAAAAGCATGGCCGATTTCTGCCACTTTTTTAGCTATGTTGCCAAAGCCAATTAATCCTAAAGTTTTACCGTTTAGTTCCATTAACGGTTTTGCCCAAAAAGTAAAATCAGGGTTGCTGCTCCAGCGACCTTCATGGACTAATTTGTTATGCAAGCCAACATGACTAGTAATTTCAAGTAGCAAAGCAAAAGTAAATTGCGCAACGGCATCAGTACCATAAGTAGGGATGTTAGTTACAGGAATGCCAACTGCACGAGCTGCAGCGGTGTCAACAATGTTATAACCAGTAGCAGTCACGCCAATGTATTTAACGTTGGGCGCAGTCTGAAGGACTTTTTCGTCAAGGGGCGTTTTGTTAGTCAAAACAATTTCAGCATCCCCAATCCGCTTTAAAATTTCAACATCATCATTAACTGGAGTACGATCATAAAATTTGCATTCACCTAATTGTTCAAGTGCTGACCAATCTAAATCACCAGGATTGAGAGCATAGCTATCTAAATTAACAATCTTCATATTTTTGACCTCACGTTAATATATCTGTACTTCTTTAGTTTACTACATACATGGCGCGGATAATTAGAAAACATGGATAGTATTAATGTAGTAATTGGAACCATATTTGACAGTATTTATAAATAAATTTAAACTTAACGAGTATTCTGCTTTTTTAGTAATACCTAAATATTATTAATTAGGTTGAAATAAAAAGGTTTTAACATGCAATTTCTAGATTTTAAACTAAGTTGCGCTTCTTAAATAGTGGTATAAATAAGTTTAGTAAATAAATATAGAAGTTAGTGGAATTAAGAAGGAGTTATCAATGAAAAAATGTCCTCAATGTGGCGCCATCATGGATAAAGACGTCAATTTTTGCACGTCCTGTGGTTATGACTTGCGCAACATTAGTGTCCAAAAAGAAGAAACTGTTTCTACCACTGAGGTAAAAAATTCTCCAAAAATAGAGGCAGAGCAAACTAAGTCTGAATTACCAGTTGGCAATAATACAAATAATTCAAAAGGACAATATTTAAGTTATTGGCAGTGGTGTATTGATTCATGGCGTAATCCAGGTACAAGTAGTGTTAATGTAGCAAACTGGTATGGCTGGTTAACAATTTTGATTAAGGACGCTTTAATAGTTTTAGGACTGTATTTTTGTGCCAATACTATTATTAATACTGTAATTGGCTGGGCTAACCATCGAGGTAGTAACATTAGTGGCTGGGAAAATTTTCATGTCCCTTTTAATATCATGCTTGAAATATTTCTTGTGATGGTGATCTTTGAAGTAGTAGTAATCGGTGGCTTTTATGCTGGCTATAGGTATGTGTATGATAGACAACTTAGCTTTTGGGAATTTGTTAATCGCAGTGTTCATGCCTGTAATTTAAATCTAATTCTTTCAGCCGCATTCTTTTTGTTAATGGTTTTGGGACTTAATAGTATTAAGTTTGTTATTACTTTGCTTGTGATTATGCTGGGTCTATTTATAGCAAGCCAACATGTTATCATGTTTGGCGATCAAGGAGCCGTTCGTGATAAAATTTACGGATTTTTAATTGCCTTTGCTATTATATTTTTGTGCCTAATGATTTTAGATTCTATTATTTATAGTTCTATGATTAATTCAATTATTAGCGAAATTATGTCAATGCAAAATGGATCAATGTAGATAGTGTGAGTAAAATGAGTGATTCTAAATTTTGTCCTAATTGTGGTCAACCAATAAAAAAACTAGATGCAGAATTTTGTCCTAATTGTGGTCATAAGCTTTCTCAAACCAAGCTTAGCCGAAAAGAATTTCAATCCCAGCAAGCTAATAGCTTAGCGCAGCCAGTTGCTAATCAACAACAAGTTACGACAAATTCGGTCCATCGTCCCATGAAAAAAAGAAATAAAATCTTGCTGATTTGCTTAGGTGTTTTGGTGATAGCATTTGCTGCATTTTATGCATGGGGTTCTAACCACTATCAAAAAAATAACCAAATTAGTCAGATTGCGGCAAGTTTAAAAAACCCGCATGCCAATTTAGCTCCATATGTGGTCTCTGAAAATCCCAATGCACGTGTAACGACAGCAGCTCTAAAGCCTACCCAAGAGTATTATGCTGAACACTATGTTGAAGCTGACAAGATGGCAGAAGCCTTTAAATATGGCGATCAATATGAGAATGTCAGTTTAGTCCAAAATGGTCGCTATTTACTGTTATTTCCTAAATATTGCTTGCAGTTAAAAACATATTCACCGCGAATAAGAACAAATCATGCTAATTCGACAATTTATATTAATAACAAAAAGTTCGGTGGAGTTGATGGCAGTGGCGAAGATTATTATAAAAAGATCACACCATTATTTCCTGGCAAATATCATATTGCAGTAAAATCCATTGCATCAGGTCATCAGTTGACTGCTGATAAGAGTACTAATATTTTTTCTAATAAAGAAATTGATATGAATATTAAAACAGTTAATTTTACAATTAAAAGTATTCCTACTGCTGACGTCTACATTAATGATAAAAATGTGGGTAATCTTGATAAAAGAGGAAATAAGGTATTTAAGGATTATCCGGTAACTGACGATATGAAAATTTATGTGGTCACTAAAGTTGCTGGCAAAGTGCTTAAATCAAAAACCGTTGACTATGATGAAATGGGTTTTGAAGACGATGATGACAGTAGCAGTAATGTAATTAAACCAGAATGGCCAGGCTTAATTAATAAAGATGATGCTGAAGAAATTTTAGAGAATGATTTTAATTCACCAGACGAAGATGACTTTATCGGTGGTGCCGAAAATAAAGGCTATCAAGAATTACATTCTCAAAACTCTGGCTTTAATAAAGATGACGATATTAATGATTACAATATGGAGTGCTCTGTAGTTTCGATTACACCAGCTCCTAATAATTGCAGCAATGTCACTTATAAGATTACTTATACTTTTGAACATGATGATTTTGAACATAAACAGGTTTTGCTCTATACGGGTGGTCTTTTTAAGCAGACTGGCGACAGCGAAGACGGCAGTCAAAAGATTAAATCAATTGGTAATGGCAAAATAATTAGTGATAAAAAGTATGATAATTAACACTATTTTTTTCAAGCACTAGTTTAATTAAAAATGATTTTTATTAAAAAGCGCTTTCTTTTTTAAAATGAATAAAAGAACAATTTTTAAAGAAAAACATCTGTTATAGCTCTTAATATTGTGCTATTATTTTAATATAATAAGAAAGAGAGGTAGTTTTCTTCATATGCATGGATTAACTCAAATTGATGAGCCTTTTGCAATGGGGAAAGTGCGGCTTTCTTATCTATATAAATTGTTGCTGCTGTTTTTTAATATGATCAATAATAGACTTAGCTTGATACATTAGTATTATGCTAAGTCTTTTTTGATTGCAATATTTCCAGATTAGGAGGAAATCATGCCAAAATTTAAAAAGTTTTTAGTTGGTGCTATTGCAGTTTTAGGTACAGCTCTACTTGCTGGATGTTCTAATTCAGCTAAAAAGCAAGCTGATAGTGGTACACCAAAGTCTCTTAACGTACAGTTCGTACCTAGCGTTTCTGCGAATACGCTAGAAACTAAGGCAAAGCCTTTAGAAAAAATGTTATCCAAGCGTCTGGGAATCCCAGTTCATGTTTCAGTTTCAACCAGTGGTAATGCATTGGTAGAAGCAATGAAGTCTAAAAAAGTAGATGTTGGCTTTTTACCAGGGGATGACTATGTGCAGGCTCATAAACAGCATGCAGCTGACGTTTTATTACAGTCAGAGCGTTTTGGCTTGAGCAGGCCAGACGGCAACTGGACTAAAAAATTAGTTCATACTTTCCATTCCGAGATTTTAGTTAGAAAGGACTCTGGCATTAAGAGTTGGAAAGATCTTAAAGGTAAGAAAATTTCAATTCAAAGCCCAACCTCAACATCTGGTTATATTTTCCCAATTGCTGAGTTAAAACAGAAGGGATTGGATGTTCCTCGTAGCTGCAAATTAGTTACTACCACCGGACACGATCAAGCCGTACTTAATGTCTTAAATAAAGACACTGATGCTGCTTTTGTTTTTGAAGATGCCCGTAACAATGTAATTAAGGATAATCCTAAGATTAAGTCTCAAGTAGTGCCAATTTACTATACTCGTGCTATCCCCAATGATACTATTTCAGTTATTCCTAGTTTGTCAAAATCCTTCCGGGAAAAATTAGCTAACGCATTTATTGCAATTGGCAAATCTAAAGAAGGTAAGAAAGTAATTGAACGTGTTTACTCACATGAAGGATATGTCAAAGCCAAAGATAGTGACTATGACACTGTGCGCAAATATGAAAAAATTTCTCAGTCAATTTCTAAATAGTCAGATTATTAATTAATAGTAAATGCATCTTTTTAGCCAAAAGTTAAAAAGATGCATTTTTTGTGGATAAAATATAAACTAAATTCAGATAAATATAAGTTTTTAAATAATTGCGATCTTAATTTTGTAAAAAAGCTCCGGATTGTTTTAATTAACTTAAATGTAAATTGCAACCTTTTTAGTTCAAACTATAGCTATCGAACAATTTCAAACATTGACAAACAAAAGCTAACAACTATAATAAAAATGGACTAAGTTAGTTGCTTAATCTAGTTAAGAAGTAGGTTACTAATGTTAAAGAGTGAAAGACTGAAAACTATCTTACAAGTAGTAAAAACTCAGAAATTTGTTACAGTTGATGAATTGGCACAGGCTTTAAAAGTTTCGGATATGACAATTAGACGGGACCTCAATGAATTGCATAAGGCAAATAAAATTTTGCGTATTCATGGTGGTGCTCAATTATTATCTGATCAGATTCGGACCGAAAAAAGCTACCAGCAAAAACGGGAAATTCATAGTAAAGAAAAGTATGAAGTAGCTAAAAGAGCTTGTAACTTAATCCACGAAAATGACTCAATTTATGTCGGCCCGGGAACAACGTTAGAGTTACTTGTTGCTAACCTAAAAGTTAAGCATTTGAGAATAGTTACTAATTCATTACCAGTATTTGAAGCTGCAAAAGATAATATGAATGACTATGAACTGATTATGGTTGGCGGCTCATATAGAAGAATAAGTGGAGCTTTTGTGGGTGCTTTAGCTAACAATGAGTTAAAAACTATGTCTTTTTCTGTTGGTTTTGTCGGCGTTAATGGCATTAAAGATACTTCTTTGACAACTGCTAACTTAGAGGAGGGTCAAACCGAAGGTATAGGATTAGACCGTTCTCAAATAAAATTTGTTGTTGCTGATTATACAAAGTTGGATCACAGTGATTTTCACCAATTTTACGATTTGCGCAATGTGGATGGACTAATTACTAACCATGGAATTGAACCTGAGTTGGAAAAGCATTACAGCCAGTTTACGACTATATATAAATAGTTTTTGAGAGGAGATTTGACTATGAAGGTTGTCATTGGTAGTGACAAGGCAGGTTTTGCTTTAAAGGAAAAAGTAAAACAATACTTGCAAGCACACCATTATGATGTTTTGGATGTTACGCCGGAAGCCGCGGAGGACTTTGTTGAATCGAGTTTAAAGGTGACTCACGAAGTCTTAGATAATGGTATCAAGAAGGCCATTATGTTTGACGAATACGGTGTGGGCTCAGCTATGGCTTCAAATAAAGTTAAGGGCATGGTTACAGCAAACGTCAATGAAGAAAGAACTGCACATATGACCGCTATGCACAATGGTGCAAAGGCAATTGCGTTAGGTAGTGGCATCGTAGGCGAAAAACTAGCTTATTCAATTGTGCAGCATTACCTAGATACAGAATATGCTGGCGGACGCCATCAGGTTCGCCTGAATATGCTTGAAGAAATGATTTAAGGAGGCTTACTAATGTTAGATAACGATAGACCACAACCAGAATTTGTTGATCCCAAAGTTGACAAGCATACTGTTATTGCCTTAGGAAACGATCATATTGTAACCTCTGTTAAAATGGTCATTTCTGATCATTTAAAAGAAGAAGGATACCAAGTCATTGATGAAGGTACTCATGACAATACTAGAACTCACTACCCAATCTATGGTAAACGCGTAGCTGAAGATGTTGCCGATGGTCGTGCAGATTTAGGTATTGTTCTTTGTGGTACTGGCATTGGCATTTCTACTGCTGCTGATAAGAACGAGGGAGTTCGTGCGGCAATGGTAGGTGATGTTGCTCAAGCTGAATATGCTCGGCGTGAATTGAACGCCAATATACTAGGTTTTGGTGGTATTGTTTTAGGACGTGACTTTATTTTTGATATTGTCGATTCATTCTTGAATGCTAAATATGAGTCTACCCCAGAAAGACAAAATTTAATTGCCAAAATAGACGGTATTGCTAAACCAAATCCTGATCAAAAGGATAACGTACACTTCTTTGATGAAGAAAATAAGAAGTGGGCTGAAGGCGTGTACCACGACTAATAGCTAAATAATAATCTAAAAATTTAAAGTTTTAATCGCACACAAAAACCATGACTTAAAAAAGTCATGGCTTTTATTTTGCTTAAAAAATTAATAGTGAATGTAAATCAAAAATGCGTAGTGCTAAAAAGTACAATATGATACTATTAGAGTTTTCAAATCGAATTATTTTGATTTTAGTAGTAGGACTAAATTTTTACAAGTAGTTTTTGTACTTTAAATAGATATTAAAAATATATTGTTAATAATTTACCTACTCTTTGCTAGTTTAAATATTAATGTCAATTAAAATGTTTTATAATTTGATTGGACTATTATATTTTAATTTTGAAACATATTGTCTGGCATTTTCTTCTACCTGATCAAAGTTACCATTTGCTCCTGGACTTACAAGGTTACTGCCAATTCCCACTGCTGCAACGCCTGCTTTTACCCAGTCTGAAATATTATCTAAGTTAACTCCGCCAGTAGGCATTAAATTAGCATTAGGAATTGGTCCCAAAATACTCTTGATAAACTTAGGACCAAGGACATTACCTGGAAATACTTTGATTATATCAGAACCATATGATAATGCTGTTGTTATTTCTGTAGTGGTCATACAACCGGGGATGTATGGCCTTTGATATAAATTAGCAATAAGAGCAATTTCTTTGTTAAAGTTTGGTCCCACAATAAAGTCTGCGCCTGCTAAAATAGCTAAGCGTGCGGAAACTTCGTCTAAAATTGTGCCAGCACCAATTATTACATCATTTTGATATTTTTCTTTTAATTTTTTTATTACGCTATCAGCAGAAGGAACGGTAAAAGTTAGCTCGATGGTTTTAATTCCACCCTTAATGCATGCAGCAGCGTCGTTAAAGGCTTCATCAGCAGAAGCACCTCTAATGACTGCGACTAAAAAATTATGATTAATTGATTTTAAAATATTTATTTTTTTATCCATTTTATTGTCCTGTTTCCAAATAATAAATTATAATTACAAATAATAAATTCAAATTGAGTATAACGCTTGCAGTTTTTTTAATCAAGAAAGGAAAATAAATTATGACAGATAAACTTTATGGTACTGTTCTTCTCAAAGCGAAAAAGATAATGGATGTGCTTTCCGCATCAGAGACAAGCTTGACTTTAGAGCAAATTTCTAGTGCAGCAGGAATACCTAAGCCAACGACATTTAAAATATTGACTACCTTGGACTACATTAATTTTGTAAGAAAAGATCAATCTGAGAAAAAATATTCTTTAGGAACAAATTTAATTGGTTATGGCAGTAAAGCTATGAGTAGCTTTGATATAGTTTCTATTGCAGAACCATATTTGATTGAATTAAATAAAGTAACAAGTGAAACTGTTAATTTAGGAATTGAGGAGCATTCTCAAATTGTACTGTTAAAGAAAATTGATAGTCCTCAGCCAGTTAACTTAAATTCAAAAGTTGGAGGAACCCTTGAACTTTATTCTTCTGCTATGGGTAAAGCAATACTAGCAACTAAATCAGAAAGAGAGCTTGATCAATACTTTTCAAGCGTTGAGTTGAGGCCAAGTACACCAAATACAATTACAAGCATTGCTAAATTAAAAAAGCAGATTGAAGAGGTCAAAAAAACAGGATATGCAATTGATAATCAGGAAAATCAAGCAGAAGTGGTTTGTGTTGGGGCAGCGATTCAGAAATATGGCAAGGTTTTTGGGGCAATAAGTGTAAGTACGCCAAATTATCGTTTGGACGAGCTATTGTTTAGTGACTTGAAAAAGCTTGTTAAATCAGCAGTTGATCAAATTAATCAAATTATTTAAAAAAAACACTTGTAAAATCGCTTACATTGTATTATATTTTATTTGTTTGGATAAATAAGAAATATAATTTCTTATATGGAAAGGAAAAGCAATGTATGAAGACTTAACAAAAAAAGTTATTAACCCTGATCATAAAACCTTTTTAAGTAAACAAGAGATTGAAGCTGCGATAAACACAGTATTGAAGCAAATTAATCTGAATATCAAGTTTTTTGACAATCTTTATCCAGCTCCAGCTACTTCTCAAGGAATTTATCGCAAAATTTTCAATACTGAATGGACAAATGGTTTTTGGACTGGAATTTTGTGGCTAGCTTTTCAGTATACTCAAGATCCTAAATATAAAAGGATTGCAGAAAAAAACGTTGACTCATTTGAAAAAAGAATTAGTCAAAAGATTGCAGTCAATCATCATGACTTAGGCTTTTTATATACGACTTCGGTAGTTAGTGATTTCAAAATTACTGGAAGTGAAAACGCCAGACAAATAGCCTTGAAGGCTGCTGATTGCCTGGTCTCAAGGTTTCAACCTAATGGTGGATTTATTCAAGCTTGGGGTGATCTAAATGATAACAATGAATATAGACTAATCATTGATTCTTTAATGAACATTCCTTTACTTTATTGGGCTGAACAGGTCACACGGAATTTTAAATACGGTAAAATTGCTGATCAACATTACCAAAATGTTATTAATACTGTTATTAGGGATAATGGCTCAACTTATCATACATATTACTTTGATAAACAAAATGGTAGACCTTTAAAAGGTATGACCAAACAAGGATATAGTGATGATTCAAGTTGGGCCAGAGGACAAGCCTGGGCCGTTTATGGTATTCCTTTACACTATAAATATCGTCACAAACAGGAAGATTTTAAACTTTTTAGAGGCGTAACTAACTATTTTTTAAATAGGTTGCCTAAGGATTTTATTCCGTACTGGGATTTGATCTTTAATGATGGTGATAATCAACCTAAAGATTCTTCATCTGGTGCTATAGCAATTTGTGGAATTGCTGAAATGCTAAAACATTTACCTGAATCTTTTAGCAACAAGTACGAATATGTATTGTTACTGCATAAAATGTTGAGATCTTTAATTGATAATTATGCAAATAATGATTTGAAGCCTGGTGCACCATTACTAAATCATGGTGTGTACTCTTGGCATTCAGGTAAAGGAGTTGATGAAGGAAATATTTGGGGAGACTATTTTTATTTTGAAGCACTTATGAGATTTTATGAAGACTGGAAAGTATTTTGGTAGAAAAGGGCGAAAGAAATGACGAATCCAAATATTGTAGCTGTCCGTTTGGATGAAAGATTAATTCATGGCCAGGGCAGATTATGGATTTCTAATTTAGGAGTTAATTTGGTCATAGTTGCAAATGATGAAGTTGCTAAAAGTTCAATTCAGCAAACTCTGATGAAGTCACTATTACCTGACTCAATCGGGGTTAGATTTTTTACAATTGCAGAAACTATTGACAAGATTTTTAAGGCAGCACCTCAGCAGTCAATTTTTATAATTGTTAAAACTGCAGCTGACACGTTAAAACTAGTTGAAGGAGGCGTACCAATTAAGAAATTAAATGTGGGAAATATTCATTTTAAAGATGGAAAAACTAAAGTTACAAATTATATTTCGGTAGACAAGGAAGATATGACGGCTTTTAAAACAATGAGAGATAAATATCAGATTGATTTTAATACCCGCGTAACTCCGATTGGAAACGAAGTAGGATCAGATTTTAATTTAAATAAATATGTTGATGATTGGAAAGGAGAATAAATATGAACTTTACCGTTTGGCAGGCTATATTGGTAGGTTTATGGGCCGCATTTTGTTTTGCAGGACAAGTTTGGGGCACTTATACAAATAGGGCTTTGTTTATATCATTTGGTGTTGGCCTCATTTTAGGAGACTTAAAGACAGCAGTTATTTTTGGTGCTACAGCTGAATTAGCATTTATGGGCTTTGGTGTTGGACCTGGAGGTTCTACTCCACCTAATCCGCTTGGACCTGGTATTGTAGGTTCAATTTTAGCAATTTCTATGCATAAATTATCGCCAAGTGCAGCATTAACTCTGTCATATCCATTTGCTATGTTAGTACCATTTATTATCACTTTGATTTTCACGATTAACTCAGGTTCAATGGCTTCTGCTAAAAAAGCCGTTAGTGAAGGAAAATATCATAAGTTCAATATTATGTCTAATTTAACTTTGTGGGAATTTATGTTATTTGCTTTTCTGTTTGGACTAGCAGCTACATTAAGTACATCAGCTTTAAGAGCATTTGTTATGATGATTCCTCAATGGTTGATGAATGGATTGACAGTTGTCGGTGGTTTGCTTCCAGCTGTTGGTTTTGCTCTTATCATGAGTACCATGCTTAAAAAAGAATATATACCAGCTATTATAGTTGGATATATCTGCGTTGCTTACCTTAAGATGCCGGTTATTGGTCTTGCATTTGTAGGTGTAGCCTTAGCATTTAACAATTACTACAATCGTAAAAAATCTGGTAGTAATCATCAAGAGCAAAACAATGGAGGTGTAGAAAATGGCATCTAGGAAACCAGTTTTAACTAAAAAAGATTATGCCATATCTATTTTAAGATCATATTATCTGCAAAATGTCCAGAACTACGGCAATATGCAGGGAACAGGAGTTTTAAAATCTATTTGGCCAGAGTTACATAAAATCTATCAGGATGATGAACAAGAGTTTAGACGTGTAGCTATTTCTAACTTAGAGTTTTATAACACTAACCCACAACCTTATCCTTTTGTTACCAGCATTATGCTGGCTATGTATGATAGTGGTCAAAGTGAAAGTGATGTGCAAGCAATTAAGATGGCTTTAATGGGACCTTTAGCAGGTATCGGTGATGCGTTATCACAATTTGCCTTGGCACCATTGTTTTCAACTATATTTGCCTCACTTGCTTTACAAGGCATTATTTATGCACCATTAATGTTCTTTGCCTGCTTATTTGGAATTACATTTGGTGTTAGATGTTTAATGGGTTACTTGGGCTGGAAAGTCGGTACTAGTATCATTGATACTCTGAGTGACAAGATGGCTGTTATAGCTGATATTGCCAGTACAATTGGTCTGACAGTTATTGCCGGGTTATCTGTTTCATTTGTTAAAGTAAATTTAGGCTTAAAATACTCTGCTGTAATCAAAGGTAAGACCCAACTAGTAACAGTGCAGGCATTTTTAGACAAAATCATGCCGTACCTATTGCCTGTATTACTAATTTACTTTGTTTATTGGTTAATTACCAAGAAAAAGTGGACAGTTTATAAGATTATACTTTTACTTTTAGTCTTAGGAATTGCACTTTCAGCCATGGGCATATTAGTTCCTTGAGGTAAATAGTTATGAAATATGATGTATGTATCATAGGACATGGTAATTTTCCTTCGGGCCTTAAATCGGCTGTCAAATTAATTGCAGGAACTTGCGATAGAATCACCTGCTTTAATTTAAATGAAGAAACTACTCATGAGCAATTTGAGCAAAATGTTGATCACTATATTCAATTACATACGAATGTAATTTTCTTTGCTGATATGGTTGGCGGTGCACCATACCAAATCGTAGCTAAAAAAGTTTTATTACAAAATGATGTACACAAATTTATAGTAGCTGGTGTTTCTTTAAATTTAGTTTTGGATATATATCTGAAAAACATGTCTGAGCAGTTGAACACTCAAAATATTGACAATGAAATTAAGCACGTAATTAATGAATCAAAATCATTAATGAAAGAGATCTCATGTAAGCAAGATTTAGAAAAAGAGTCCTAATAGTGAACTGGATCAATATTTTAATAACCATTATGGTAATTATCTTGGTAGTTCTTTATTTTGTTATTATTCCTATTGCCAGAAAAAAAAGCAATGAAAGGAAAAAGGCAGAGATGGATAACTTTTTTGCTTCACTACATGAAGGTGAAA
This sequence comes from Lactobacillus melliventris, assembly GCF_013346935.1. Taxonomy (GTDB): domain Bacteria; phylum Bacillota; class Bacilli; order Lactobacillales; family Lactobacillaceae; genus Lactobacillus. The sequence goes on along the minus strand of NZ_JAAEEB010000006.1, from coordinate 60,360 downwards.
AAGTTATGCTGCTTAGTGGTGTTGTCGGTACTATAAAAAACATAACAAAAAATTATGTCGATTTAAAAGTAACAGATAATACTGTAGTCAAAGTCAATAAGCACGGGATAGCTTCGAAAATAAAAAATGAAACCAAATAATCTAAAAGAAAAAATAAATTTAAATAGTTTGATTCATGATGATAGGATTTCATATGCAAAAGACTATTTAGACAACGCAAAATTATTATTGAATAATCAATTTCGTTTTCAACATGTGTACGATATGGAGCCTAGCCCTGAAGTATATCAATTAAATAGTTGGCAGGAGTCTCCTAACGGTGACCCCGAGTGGCTTTATGTTTTAAAGCGTCAAGAATATTTACAGGATCTTTTGTATTCTTATCTTCGGACAAATGAGAGTGAGTATTTATTTAAAATAAAAACATTTTTCTTTGACTGGATACAAAATAATGATACAGACGATTCAGCTCGTTATAAGACTTGGCGCACAATTGATACCGGGATAAGGCTGTTAAATTGGTCAAAGCCCCTTAGCTATTTAATTAGTAGGAATATCGTTAGTGCGGAAGAAAAAAGCCAAATTAATCAATCAGTCAAGCGTCAAGCTAAGTATTTGGAAGATAATTATATTGAAAAGTATGATCTAAGTAATTGGGGAGTACTAATAACCACTGGTATACTAGCCTTTTCTGCTGAACACCCTAATATAATAGATAATCAAATTTCAAATTGGGCCTTAGATAAGTTAATTCAAGAGTTAAAACTGCAAGTAGATGAGACGGGCCTTCAATGGGAGCAATCACCACTGTACTTCATTGAAGTATTTAGAAGCTCATTATCAGTTGTTGCTAGTTTTAAGGCTAATAAAAAGTTTGTTCCTGCAGAAATTACGAATGTATTAAAAAGAATGCTTAAAGCAAGCAAATTTTTAATTAAACCTAATGGCAATCTTTTACAGCAGGGAGATACTGATTCAATTAAAATAGCTGACTTAGTTGCAACAGCAGAATATATTTTAACTGGCAAATTCAATTCGAATTATAAATATGATTTTTTACTGATTTCTTTGGCAGATAAAGCAGAAATAACTTTAGGCCAAAAAAAATTAGATGAAATTAGATATTTTGATTCGATTACTTCAGGAAACTTTTTCTTTAAAGATACTAATAACAAGAATTATTGGCACATTTATAACGGTAATTTAGGAAGCGGACACGGTCATGCTTCTTCCGGTCATTTAGACTTGGTAATTAATGATGATGATATATTTCTTGATCCTGGAAGGTATACATATGTCAATTCGCATGAGCGTAGATATTTGAAGTCAGGCTTTTCACATAATGTTATTTTAGTGGATAATACTTTTCCTACTGTACCACTAAATTCTTGGAAATTTAGTACGGTAGTTTCAAACCAGAGAAATGAAGTAGCCCATTTTAAAACCTTTGACAGTGTCAAATGTACTTATGTGGATAAGAAGATAAATTACATTGTGACAAGGTATTTTATCTGGATTAAGACTGTTGCAGTTATGGTTATTGTGGATATTGTCGAAGATTCTGGCCAGCACTTGCAAAGCAATAATTGGATTTTAAATCCAGTATCTCAAGTAAAGGAAATAACACAAAACCAAATTAAAATTAGTATTAACCAAAATGAATACTATTTATTTCATTCTTCAAAACAAGTTGAAATACAAAGGCAATTACTTTCAGATAGATATAATCAGATCCAGCAAACTTCGAAACTGATTATTTCTGATAATTTTAATAATAGTAATGTTTCTTACACTGTAATTGGTAAAAAAGAGGTTATTGCAGGTGTTAACCATGTGGACTCAATGAGGAATGGCAAGGTTGATACAAGCGATATCCATAACTACGGAATAGTTATTTCTTTGAATGGAAGAAAGCCGATAACTGTTAATATTCAACATGAAAATACCATTAAAGGAAATAAGTTATATTTTGTAAATAATATTCCTTTTTATGGCAACATCAGTGTTGAGGAGTAGTTTTAAAGTCAAAAAGAGGTGAACAAAGATGAAAAAAAAGAAAATTTTTTGTTTCATTTTAACATTTGCCATAGCTATTTTAGGAATTGCATTTACACAGACGAATGTTAAAGCAGCTACTTATTATGTTGATCCTAAAGGATCGGATTCAAATAGCGGCATAAGTAGAAATTATGCGTGGAAAACACTTGCTAAAGTTAATTCTGTTCAATTTTTACCTGGCGATAAAATCCTTTTTAAGAGCGGTGCTGAATGGAACGGCCAGCTTCATCCTAAAGGAAGTGGCAATGAAAATCACCCAATTGAAATAAATAAGTACGGGGGAAAAGAAAAACCTCGTATCAACGGCAATGGTACTTCAAATTATGTTAGAAATTCTGGAACTGTAATGCTTATTAATCAGCATGATTGGGTGATAAGCAACTTAGAAGTTACAAATTATAGTTCACAAGTTCATTCTCAGAGGTCAGGAATTTTAGTTATTAATAACGGAAATACACCAGAAAAAAATATTACAATTGCTAACAATTTTGTCCATGATGTTAATTCTGACACACAGGTAGATCATGCCTGGAAAGTAACTGGTGGAATCATACTGATTGGTATCAATGAAGATCTCAATGGCAAAATAAATAATAATAAGAACTTTGGCTTTCAAAATGTTTCGGTCACAAGTAATCAAGTTAAAAATGTAGCAACAGCTGGAATTAGAAACAAAACTACGATGCTTTATTCTAATGGTTCAGAAAGTTACCCTAAGCTAAATAAAAATATTAGGTATGAAAACAATAAAGTTGACGATGTGTTTGGCGATGGATTGATTATTTCTGAGGTTGCTAGTGATGGTATTGTAAAAAATAATATAGTTAATAAATTTTGTAATGCAAATACTAGTTATAACTACGCTGGACTGTGGGTAATGTCCTCAGACAACGTTGTAGTTGAAAGAAATGAAGTTGCCAACGGAAAATATGGTTCTAATGACGGTACTGCGTTTGATATTGATTTAAACTGCAATAATGTTATTGTCCAACACAATTATTCTCATGATAATGCTCGTGGTACAGTGCTGTTTATGAATTATTCTAAAAACGGGGTATTTCGATATAACGTCAGCGTCAATGATGGTTGGGATAATAATAAATTGATTTCTTATCTACCTAAAGACAATGCTGAAAAAGTGGATATTTATAATAACCTTTTTATTACTAATCCAAATACGGCTGAAATATTTAAAACAAGTTCTAAAAAACGGACTTTGAGGTTTGTAAATAACGTCATTATTTCTAAATCGGAAAAGCTAAAAACATTCAATTATGACGACATGACTGGTGATATTAATATTTGTAATAACGCTACTTATGGTTTTAATGATAAGTGGTTCACAAGTGGCGATAATATTAAATTACAAAATCCCGTACTGGTAGAAAAATTACTTTCTGATATTCAGGATAGTGATTCAGGGATAAATAATTTGAATATCGCTGAGTTATTACAAATATCAGAATTACAGAAAGCTGGTACTACTATAGCAAGTAATATTACAGATTTTGCTGGTAATCCCATTTCAATTAATCCTTCAATTGGACCATTAGAATTTAAGTAATATAAAGAAAGGCTTTTATTTTTATGAAAATGAATATTAATTATGGTCATAACCCTGAAGATATAAAAAACTATTCAACTTCAGAATTAAGAGATCAGTTTTTGGTAGAAAAAGTATTTGAACCCGGAAAAATCAATTTGACCTACACTTTTAATGATCGAATGATTCTTGGCGGAGTAATGCCAACTGATAAGCCATTGGAAATAGTTCTAGATAAGGACTTAGGAGTTGACTACTTTTTGCAAAGACGTGAATTAGGAATTATTAATCTAGGAGGCGATGGTGCATTAGAAATTGATGGTCAAAAAGAACAAATGACAAAACATGATGGCTTTTACATTGGTAAAGGAAATAAGCATGTGGTGTTCACTTCTGCTAATCCAAAAGAGCCGGCAAAATATTACGTAGTATCAACACCTGCTCAAAAAACGTATCCTAATAAAAAGTTGTTGTTTAAGAATGCTCTTAAGAAACGTTTAGGTGATCAGGAGCATATGAATAAGCGTACTATTTATAAATATATTGATGCCAGCCAGATGGATACCTGCCAATTACAAATGGGGTATACAGTTCTAGATAGTGGCTCAGGCTGGAATACAATGCCTGCGCATACTCACGCCAGACGTATGGAAGCTTATTTATATTGTGAGTTTGCTTCACCAGATACCCGAGTGTTCCACATTTTGGGTAAGCCGCATGAAACTAAGGAAATTGTTATTAGAAATGAACAAGCTGTAATCAATCCTAGCTGGTCAATTCACTGTGGAGTCGGAACAGCAAATTATGCTTTTATCTGGGCTATGGCTGGTGAAAATCAAACTTATGATGATATGGATACAATTCCAATGGAAGATTTAAATTAAAAGAGGACAAAATGGAACAATCAAAAGAAGAAATTAAAAATAACGAAAAAGCATTAGATAAATTTAAGATGAGCTTTTTTGATCTAACAGGAAAGGTTGCCGTTATTACTGGCGGTAATACAGGATTAGGTCAAGGTTATGCCGTTGCTTTAGCAGAAGCAGGAGCCGATATATTTATTCCTACTTTCGGTACACTTGAATGGGATAATACTCGTGCAATGATTGAAAAACGCGGCCGTAAAGTAGAGTTTATGGATGTTGACTTGACTAAGCCAGGCGTTCCTCAACAGGTAATAGATAAAGTACTAGAAACTTTTGGTCATATTGATATTTTAATTAATAATGCAGGTATGATTAGACGTAATCCTTTACTAGAATCAAAAGACGAAGATTGGGACAAAGTTATTAATATTAACTTGAATGCAGTTTACCATATGTCAATGGCAGCAGCTAAGGTAATGGCAAAGCAAAAGTCCGGAAAAATTATAAACATTGGTTCTATGCTATCCTTCCAAGGTGGTAAATTTATACCATCATATACTGCTTCAAAGCATGGGGTTGCAGGACTTACTAAATCTTTTGCTAGTGAGTTAGGTGCTTACAATATTCAGGTTAATGCTATTGCACCAGGCTATATTAAAACAGCTAATACCGCCCCAATTCGTGCTGATAAAGATCGCAACAAGGAAATTCTAGATCGTATTCCAGCTGGTCATTGGGCAGAACCTTCAGAATTGATGGGAGTGGCAGTTTTCTTAGCTAGTGCTGCTTCAAATTATGTCAATGGTATTATTTTACCAGTTGATGGTGGTTATTTAGTAAGATAGGATACTATGAAGCGGCTTAAATGCCGCTTTTTTATTGGTGAAAATAATGGAGTCTCAAAAAAATAAAGTTTTAACGGTAGGTGAGCCAATGATTGTGTTTAGCTCTAGAGACATAGACCAATCATTGATTGATTCTGAGAATTTCACAACGTTTCCTTCTGGTGCAGAGCTAAATGTCGCTGTTGGTCTCGAAAAGTTAGGAATAAAAACGACATATTTATCAAATGTGGGTAAAGATCTTTTAGGCAAAAAAATTGTCAAATTTATGCGAAAGCAAGAAATAGATATAAGATATTTGCGACAGGATGAGGAATGGCCTACGGGATTTTACTTTAAGGAGTTAGTGTCAAAGGGAGATCCGCAAGTTTCATATTGTCGTAAAAATTCTGCTGCTTCACATTTGTGTTGTGCAGACCTGGCAAAAATTAACATTTCAGATTTTCAGGCAGTTCATGTGACAGGTATTTTAGCTGCGTTATCAACTAGTACTTTACATTTAACTGAAAAGATTTTGACTGAAGCTGAAAAACAGGAAGTTATTAGTTTTTTCGATCCTAATATTCGCATGTCTCTTTGGCACGATAAAGAAAAAATGATTAGAGTCCTCAATGATTTATCATTTCAGTCTAAAGTTGTTCTGCCTGGAAGCAATGAGGGAAAAATATTAACTGGTACTTCTGATCCAAAAGAAATTGCTAGTTTTTATTTAAGTAAAAGTGATATCACAAAATTAGTAGTTGTTAAATTAGGAGCTAAAGGTGCCTATTACCAAACTAGCAGCGGTTCTAGTGGATATGTAAAAGGATATCAGACAGATAAAATAGTTGATACTGTTGGTGCTGGAGACGGTTTTGCAGTGGGACTAATCTCAGGCTTGATTTCTGGCTTAGAAATAAAGCGATCTGTAAAAAGAGCTTGCGCAATTGGCTCGTTAGCTATTCAGTCTCGTGGTGATAACGATGGCTATCCTAATGTAAGTCAATTAGAACAATTTATGAGGAAAAATAATAAATGCGAATAAAGGTTAGCTTAAAAGATGCAGAAGATAAGGTATTATTGGAACAAATGCAAGATGATATTACAGTTCTTGTGTTTAAAAAAAGATATCAATTGGGGGATTATTATGAAATTGAATTAGAAAAGCCTAATTCATATATAGTTGTTCAGCTTGATCCTATTTTAAATCCAGCATTAATATATATTCAGGGCAAGCACTGGCGGTATAATATTCCCTTTAATTTTCAACGCTACCCTGCTATGGCAGATGGTTCTTTTGGAGGGATTGCTCATTATGCCTACGTCCGAGAGGCAACAACAGAAGAAATATTAAGAGAACAGAACCTGGCATATAATTCACACGATCAGCACCAAAATAGTGGAGCCTTTCCTCATGTTACTGCCAATGCAGAGACCAGAAATGAAGATGCCTTTTTAGCTAAAAATGTGATTGATGGTTATTTAGCAAATAAAGGACACGGTCGGTTTCCTTTTCAGTCATGGGGAATAGACCAAAGAGATGATGCTGAATTAAAATTAGATTTTGGCCGTGAAGTGTTGGTTAAAAAAATTGGTATTCTTTTGCGTGCGGACTTTCCTCATGATAATTATTGGACTAAAGCAGATATTACGTTTTCTGATGGAGCAACTATAACATTAAATTTAGAAAAGACAGATAAAATTCAGTATTTTTCCGTAGTAAAAAAGAAAAGCAGTTATTTAAAAGTCAACCATTTGTGTAAGGCTGCGAATGGTAGTGAAGCTTTTCCTTCTCTAAGTCAGCTATTGGTGTGGGGAACGAATATCAATTAAATAGTTATTGTATTTCGGCTGATTCATTTTTTCTTTAAATTAATGAATCAATAATAAGTCAAAAACTTATTTACTTGAGTGAAAAATTTGGGGAAAATATTACTTTTAAAAATTAGTTGAATAAATCTAGTTAATACCATTAAGGGTTTTCTCTTAATGGTATTTTTAATCTCCTATTTCATTTTTATTATTTGTAAAACACTAAAATCAAATTGCAATGAACCGCTTTCTTTGATAAACTTTAAGTGGTATCAACCAGTTAATTGAGGAGGGGGTATTAATGGGAAAACCACTTTATCGACAAGTAATTTTAGACTTAGAAAAACAGATAAAAAATATGAAACCTAATGCCAAATTACCTAGTGAACGACAACTATTGGTTAAATATGGGGTTAGCCGTAATACAGTTAGGTTAGCACTTCTGGATCTTGAAGAACGGGGACTGATTTATCGTCTTCATGGTAAAGGTACTTTTGTTTCAAGTACTTTTCTTAATCAGCCTAATATTGGAGGGATGTACTCTTTTTCAGAAGAATTAAAACGAACTGGTCAGAAGGCTTCAACTAAAAATCAAAGTTTAGACTTGATTATCCCGGATAAAAATATTGCAGCACAGCTAAATTTAGGACCAACAGAAAAAACATACAAGCTTGTACGTTTGCGTCTTGCTAATAATGAGCCGCGAATTTTCAGTACGTCCTATTTGCCGGAAAAAATATTCCCTGAACTTGTTATTGATGATTTAAAATCTAAGCCACTCTATACTGTTATGAAAGAAAAATACAACCAAATTAGTGTAATGGCTTTTGAAGATGTTGAAGCGGTTTGTCTTAATTCTGAAGAGAGTAAAAATTTGGCTGAGAAAGTCGGTGCACCGAGTCTAAAAATATTTCGAAAAACTATTAATGATAAAAATGTACCAGTAGAGTTTACAATTTCTTTGGCTAGAGGCGATAAATTCGTTTATCGTTCACGTCAATATAATGATTTATCTTAGTTATATAAGGAAGGAAAATAATTATGTTTTCAAAAACAGATGCAGAATTAGAGAAAATGGGCGCTAAAATTACTACTCGCGAAATTGAACAGCAGCCTGAATTATGGGGACAAACATGGTCAATTTATCAGAATAACAAGGCGAAAATTACCGAATTTTTAGACGAAATAAAGCAAAAATGCGGCAAAGTCAGAGTTATTTTCACTGGTGCCGGTACTAGTGCATATGTTGGGAATACGATTATGCCATATTTACAAAAGCATGGTGACAGAACAAGGTATGACTTTGAAGCTATTGATACTACTAAAATTGTATCTACTCCGGAAGATTATTTGGCAAAAGATACTCCTACAATTCTGGTATCATTTGCTCGCAGTGGTAACTCACCGGAATCTGTAGCAACTGTAGAGTTAGCTAAAAAGTTAGTTAAAAATTTATATCAAGTAGCGATTACTTGTGCACCAGAAGGCCACTTGGCACAAGACTTAAAAGGTGACCCTTCTGGATTAGTTTTATTAATGCCGGAAAAGTCACTAGATCAGGGGTTTGCCATGACAGGCTCATTTTCCTGCATGAGCTTAATGGCACTGCTTGTTTTTGATACATTGTCAGATGAGCAAAAAGAGCAGATTGTTAAGCAAATTGCTCAGATGGGTAAAAGCGTCATTGACCGTGAAGATGAAATTCAATCTTTAGTTGATACTGACTTTAATCGTATTACTTATATAGGAAGTGGCAGTTTAGGAGGTCTTGCTGAAGAAACGCGACTTAAGATTTTGGAATTAACTGCAGGAGAAGTGGCAGCACTATTTGATACATCAATGGGCTTACGTCATGGCCCTAAGTCATTTTTGGACAAAAAGACGATTGTTTTTGATTTTGTTTCAAATAATACTTATACCAGACAATATGATTTGGACATTTTAAACGAAATTAAAGATGACGAAATTGTACCGCTAGTGATGGCCGTGGGGCAGGAGAAAGAAGGACAAAACTTCTCAGGTAAATCATTTACGTTTGCTGAGAAAGAATTGTTGCCAGATGCATATTTGGCTTTACCCGATGTAATGTTTGGTCAAACAATTGCTTTGTTAACCTCAATCAAAGTTAATAATAAGCCGGATACACCTTCTCCAACAGGCACGGTTAATCGTGTGGTTAAAGGAGTCACAATTCACGAATTTCATTAGTATGCTTTTGTTGTTATTGAAAAAAGTATAATTATGTTTTCAAAAAAAGGTATTTTAAATATACCAAAATATATATTGACAAAAATTGGTTGGTACCTTAATATTAGGGTTGAAAGCGTTTTTGTTAATATTTAGATTTCCTTAAAAGATATGGAGGAAGAAATATGAATATTGTAGGAGCGAGAGTTGATGAACGCTTGGTTCATGGTCAGGTGGCAAACTTGTGGACACCTCAGTTGCAAGTAGAACGGATTATTGTTCTTGATGAGAAGGCAGCTAAGGATGACATCCAAAAAAGCGGCTTGAGAATGGCTACACCTATGACTACTAAGCTAAGTGTTTTACCAACTGAAATAGCTGCTGATCACCTGAAGAAAGAACGTTATGGCAAGCAGAGACTGTTTTTGGTAGCTAAGAAACCAGATAAGTTTCTTGAATTGCTTAACATGGGTATTAAGCTGGACACAATCAATGTTGGTAACATGTCTAAACAAGATGATACTACTGAATTGACTAAGCAAGTTAATATCAATGAGCATGAAGCCGATGTTTTCAGAGAGATTTCTGGCAAAGGCGTTAACTTAATTGCCCAATTAAATCCTAGTGTTGAGTCACGGGATTTAATGAAATTGATTAATGAAAAGATGAAGTAGGAGGAGAAAAATGGCTTGGTGGCAAATATTACTGCTTACGTTGTATGCAGGATTAGAAATTTTAGATGAATTGCAAATTTATTCATCATTAAACACACCAGTTGGTGCTGGGTTGATCGCCGGTCTGATCATGGGAGATCTGCCTACCGGTCTGTTTATCGGTGCATCAATGCAGTTGACAGTTTTAGGTATCGGTACTTTTGGTGGTGCTTCAAGAATTGACGCTACTACTGGTACAGTTTTAGCTACAGCATTTTCAACTAGTATTAAAGGTATGAGTCCTCAAACAGCTATTTCTTCAATTGCTGTTCCAGTTGCTGCTATTATGATTGAATTGGACGTTTTGGCAAGGTTTGCCAACACCTACTTTTCACACAGAATTGATCACTTGATTGATCAAGACAAGATTAACTATAAGGCAGTTGAAAGAAATGTTTTATACGGTGCAATTCCGTGGTCACTTTCACGTGCTGTTCCTGTCTTTATCGCATTGGCCTTTGGTCAGGGATTAGTACAGCAGATCGCAAATGCTTTAAATGGAGATCTGTTATGGCTTGGTAATGGTTTGACTGTTGCTGGTGCCACATTACCAGCAGTTGGTTTTGCTGTTTTGCTCCGGTACTTGCCAGTTAAGAGACATGCAGCATATTTGATTCTGGGCTTTACAATTACGACATTGTTCTCAGTTCTCTTTAGTGGTATGCAAGCTTTGGGTACAGGCTTATCAGCTGTTAACAAAGGCTTTACTACTATTTTCAACGGCTTGCCAATGCTTGCAATTGCAATGCTGGGATTAGCTCTTGCAATTTTGCATTACAAGAATATTCCAATAAATAAAGGTACTGCGCAAGCACAAAGTACTGAAAGTCAAAGTAATAGTGCAAGTTCAAGCTCTGATGACGATGAAGGAGAGATTACTGATGACGAACTCTAAACCTAAATATAAATTAACTGAACAAGACTTCAATCAAATTAACCGTAGATCTTTGTTTGGTTTCCAGTTAGGCTGGAACTATGAAAGAATGCAGAATAGTGGCTATTTATACACTATTTTGCCGCAATTGAGAAAAATTTATGGCGATGATACTCCTGAGTTAAAGGAAATGATGAAGACTCACATGCAGTTCTTTAACACTTCTAACTTCTTTAATACAATCATCACTGGTCTTGATCTTGCCGTAGAGGAAAATGAAGGTATTGAAGGAAAAGACACCGTTACTGGTATTAAAGTTGGTTTAATGGGCTCATTTGCCGCAATCGGTGACTCTATCTTCGCTTCTTTAATTCCAACTATTTTTGGTGCTTTAGCTGCTTCAATGGCAACTCAAGGAAACCCAGTTGGTGTTATCATTTGGGTTATTGCCTGCCTTTTGATCTGTGTCTTCCGTTGGAAACAACTTCACTTTGCTTATGACAAAGGTGTTTCTCTAGTTACTGACATGAGAGACCGCTTAAATGCTTTAACTGATTCCGCTACTGTTTTGGGTGTATTCATGGTTGGTGCCCTTGTTGCTACTATGGTTAACATTAAGTTTGCCTGGGCACCTCAAATTGGTAAAGTTACTATGAATGTTCAAAATAATTTGGACATGATCCTTCCTAAATTATTGCCAGCAGCTGTTGTAGGCTTTGTTTACTGGCTTCTTGGTAAAAAGGGTATGACATCAACCAAAGCAATCTTTATTGTTTTAATACTATGTATTGTTTTAGGTGGCCTTGGAGTTATCGCTAAGATATAATTAAATATAGTAATTGCTTTAAGTAAAGCTGATAGTATAAAGTATTAAATAGAAAGATAAAGTATGGCAGAAAAAGAATTAATTTTAATTAGTCATGGCAAAATGGCTGAGGGCGTAAAAGCCAGTGCCGAATTAATTATGGGCGAACAAGAGCACGTACATACGGTATGTTTGCTTCCATCTGAAGGTCCTGATGATTTTAAGAAAAAATTTGAAGAGCAGATTTCAGGAATGAATATCGAAGATATTACTGTTTTCGCCGATTTAATGGGTGGAACTCCGGCAAATGTGGTTAGTCGTCTGATTATGGGTGGTCAAAAAATTCACTTAATCTCGGGAATGAATTTACCACTGGTAATTGAATGGCTCAACAGTCAAATGAGCGGTGCAGCATCCGATTATGTGACAGCAGGTAAAGCTGGTATCGTTGATGTTACTGCAATGTTAGCTAATATGAAAAAGTAGAATTTGAATAAAAAATAGCGTCTAGTTCTAAACAAAGAGACTAGGCGCTATTTTTGGCTTTTATTTAATTTAAAACAGTATTTGAATAGTTTCAAGTGGTGCTAAAGGCTCATCTATTGAAGCAATGCCATTTTCAACATTAATATGAATTTTTGTCTTCTTAACTGAATTACCAACTTTTCTAACTATCGTTGCCTCATTACTTACAAGTGGTGCTGCCAGATGCCATTTTATTTGCTGGTAACCATCTAATGTAAAGTTAGCGAGCCAAGCTTTTTGACCATTGTTTTCAACCAAGAGCTTGACGTTAGGCATTCCTATTAGGTAGTCCACAGGTTTAATGCTATCAAGCATTTGCTGGAGCAGTCCCTGCTTATACGTAATAAATTGGGAATCCCAACCGTGGCGTGGATCTTGATCCATAGGTAAAACAATAATATGTTGATCAATAACAGCCATAACGTTGCCCAATTTTTCATCAATCGAGTTGTACGCAAATGACCATACGTTTACATCACTTTGAGGCTGATATTCAATTTTTAAATAATTACCAGTATGTTGCAACATTGTTATTCGTGGATTTTTGACGCCGTCAACAATGTGTCCGTCGGCTTGTTCAAAGGATTGATAATTGGTGCGAACTGGATGCCACTCAGCATTGTTAACGTGCAATAAGTTACCCAGATTGCGGTCAAGCAAAACTTGCATGCTCTCGCCATCAAGCAATACCAAATTCTTTTTGAGCAATGCTGTAATCTGGTCATTTGCCAGATTACGTAAAAGTTGCCCGGAAACAGCAATAATTTCGTTTTCTAATGAAGTTTTTTGATTAACAGGTAAAATGCTTGTTGCAAAACTAAAAGCTCCTAATAGACTAGCCCAGTTTTTTTCGTGGGGCAAAAGTTCTTCCACATTTTTGCCGGCAGTAGTTTGTAAGTGATAACTGGAATCTTGATCAACCAGAACTTTAATCCCTCTTAAATGATCTAGCGGCAGGCGATTTTCTAATAATTGATTAACGAATGGCTTGATGTCAGCAAGCATTTCAGCGTAATGCCAGCTTTCATTGATACCATTACCCATCATGTCATATAAGTTGAGTAGAATTCCCTGACTTCCGATTAAAGCAGCAGTGATAATTTGAAATGCAGTAAATGCATTTGATTTGACTAGAGGGGAATACATATAACTTTCTAATTCAGGGTAAAATTCAGCATTTTCTCCTAAAAAAGCAGCGGTAATACGAGTATACTCTTCAAAATTTCTACCATATGCTAGAGGCGCAACTTCATTGTAAGCAGGTAGGTGGGGCCGAGCCACCTTGGGATGACCTTCTCCAGCTAAAGCCTTAAACAATTTGTCCCAATCTCGGCCTTCAAGAGCGTGCCAGTCAGGGTATGAAGTCATCTGTGCCAGATCTGTTTCGGGACTAACTTCATGAACGGCTTGCTCAATTAGATGTTCATTTTCAATCATTTCTTGACGTGCTTGATCCAGGTAAATTTGGCGCTCCTTAGTGGGTTTTCCCGGTTGCAACATCTTTTTAACAAATTCAGCACGTGTTTCTTTTTTGCCTAATTTTTCATTATACAGTTGCATATGATAGTCGCAGAAACACATCAATTTTAAAGGGGTGTGATTATAGTGGCGAAAATCGTCTTCTAACCATAATCGGCGGGGATGTATGCTGGCATACTGGGCATAAGTGGCAGCCAAATATTTGCGCCATGTAGGATCGGCAGGACAAGCCATATCCTTAGCCTTATTACCATCAATGTCAACAAAAGTATTGAAACCAATCTCAGGATTAACTTGATAGCCTCGATCGGAGTGCATAATAGTTGTCCACGGGTTTAAGCTAGTAGTTACACCTATATCAGATAGTCTCTTTTGTAAAGGCTTAATGGCATCTAGCCAGACTTGTGTTTCAGCTTTAGTTAAGTGACTGTGGTTTAATTCTTCGCCGTTTATGAAAAAGGCAACATCATCAATTTGGCCTTTTTTAACAAAATCAATTAATTTTTCGTCTTTTGCTGGCGTATTTGTTCTTGGATCCAGCATATATCTTAATGTATAAATAAATGTCATATTATTGTTCCTATATAAAAATAACTGTATATCTTGTCTTAATTCTAGCATAATTTAAGGCTGTATACCTTGAGTTTTAAGTAGAAAGACAAATAAGTGGTTGGACAATAATTTTGTGTATAACTATTTATCCTCACCCTGATTTAGCATATAATCAATCCTATCAAACATTTCTAATTAAGATTAATTTTCTTTTAATATGAAGGAGGAGAGCACTATTAATAAAAATGACCAAAACCAAGTAACCGATTTTAGTAACTTGAAGTTGCAAGCCATCACTAATGTGACTAAGCAATCAGGTTATTTTGAAATTAACTATCAAAACGGGCTGACAGCTCGCCTTTATATCTTGGACTCAACAACATTCAGATTATATATTGATCCGACTCAAAAGTTTCAAGAACCAGAACAATCTGAAGCTGGCTTACATGCTCAAATTTTTGTGAAAGATATTTATGATTCTTGCGGTATGAATGGTGCCAGTATTCGTGCGACCAATACCGGTTGGCAAATTGATACGGGCATAATTGAAATTAATTTAAACAGAAACTCAGCTACTTTAGGCGTCACTAAAAACGGCAAGACAATTTTTCAAGAAGCAAAGTCAGTTGAATTAACAAATTCATTAACAGTTCAAACCCTAGTTGATTGCAATAGTAATTACTTTGGTGGAGGTACGCAAAACGGTCGATTCACACTAGCTGGAGAAAAAGTTGAAATTGTTAATACCAATAACTGGGTTGATCAAGGTGTAGCGTCTCCTAATCCCTTTTACTGGTCAACCACTGGTTATGGCGTAATCCGTAATACTTTTAAACCCGGACATTACGATTTTGACAGCGCTTCTAATAATAAAATTACTACTGCACATGAAGAAAAACGCTTTGATGCTGTCTATTTCTTTGCGGATTCAGCATATGAATTGATCAGGGCTTATCATCAGTTAACTGGCCGGCCAGCGCTAACACCAGTTTTTGGCTTCTATGAAGCTCATTTAAATGCTTATAACCGGGATTATTGGGTAGAAGTAAATTCTGAAGAAAAGGGTGCTATTAAATATCCGGATGGTAAGTATTACAGGGAGTATCAACCAAAAGATTTGCCTGCAGAATTAAAGCCAAAGTCAATTAGGGAAACTCTGAACGGCGAACATGGCGGGGTTTCCTATCAATTCAGTGCCCGGGCAATGCTTGAACAGTACCTTGAGCATGATATGCCAATAGGCTGGTTTTTGCCTAATGACGGCTATGGTGCCGGATATGGACAAACGGATACTTTAGCAGGAAATCTTAAGAACTTAGCGGAATTTGTCAAATTTGCTAATAGCAAAGGCGTGCAAGTAGGATTATGGACGCAGCAAAATCTTGCGCCTGTCGATCCAGAAAATCCTAAGCCGGATGATCGTGATTTTGAAAAAGAGCTGGTTGCCGGAGTCACCGCACTTAAGACTGATGAAGCGTGGGTTGGTCATGGTTATTCATTTGGGTTAAATGCTACCCAAAGTACAGCCAAAATGATTGCTAAAATTAAAGGCGATCAGTTGCGGCCGTTTATTATTACAGTTGACGGTTGGGCAGGAACGCAGAATACTAGTACAGTCTGGACAGGAGATGAAGTTGGTGGCGAATGGGAGTATATTCGCTTTCAAATACCAACTTATATCGGTGAAGGATTATCAGGCCAACCTAATGTTGCTTCGGATATGGATGGTATTTTTGGTGGGCAAAACCCGATTGTTAATACTAGAGATTATCAGTGGAAGGCCTTTACACCAATTCAGCTGAACATGGATGGCTGGGGCAAAAATCCTAAGAATCCATTTGCGTTTGGCGGGATCACAACTAAACTGAATCGTGCTTATTTAAAGCAGAAATCAATGTTGTTGCCGTATATATATAGTATTGCAGCCCAGGCAACCTTTACTAGTAAGCCAATGGTACGGGCAATGTTTTTGGAGTATCCTAATGTTCCAGAATTTTATACCAATTTGGTCAGGTACCAGTATTTATGGGGAGATAATTTCTTAGTTGCTCCAATTTATCAGAACACTGCCAGCGATGAAAAAGGAAATGATGTCAGAAACGAAATCTATTTGCCTGATAAAAAACAAATCTGGATTGACTACTTCACTGGTCAGGAATATCAAGGTGGACAAGTAATTAACAATTTTGCCGCTCCATTGTGGAAACTGCCGGTATTTGTTAAAGCCGGAGCCATTATCCCGGTAGCAGCGGCAACTAACACGCCGCAGGAATACTTCAACTTAAAAAAGATGCGGCAATTTGTGATTTATCCCAGTGGTACTAGCAATTTTAATGTCTATGAAGATGATGGCTTCTCTGCTCAATATAAGCAAGATAGATATGTCCAAACTAAAATTAGCAGTAGTTTGCGGGGCTCCAGTTTGACCGTTAAAATTAATAAAGCTCAAGGCACTTATGCAAAGTTTGACCCTGAAAAGACAACCGAGTTAAACATTAAAACTGCTAAAGTACCAGGGACAATCGCAGTTCTGATCGGTAGTGAGGAAGTTCATTTAACTAAAGCAGAAAATTTGGAAGATTTTCAAAAACATGATAACTGCTATTATTTCGATCAGCATTATCTGACAAATCCTTATTTAGCAGAATTTAGCTCAAATTTGGAGCAAACATTTTTAAGGATAAAGCTGCAACAGACAAAGGTGTGCCAAGATGAAATCAATGTTGAAATTACAGGCATCGCTTCGACAGCAGTACCAGTTAATGAACTGCCGCTAAAAAATGAGGCTCTAATAGTTCCAGCCAATTTAACACAAAATGATCAAAAAACCACCTCAAATTCTATTACAGTATCTTGGCAGCCAGTACCTAGCTGTGACAGTTATCAGTTAAAAATCGATGGTTTGCTATATTCTAATATTGAAAAAACAGATTTTACGTTAAATAACTTGAAGCCTGAAACGACACATACTTTTCAAGTTAGAGAAATTAAAGAAATGGCAGCTTCTTATTGGGGAGCAAAAATTATTTGCAAGACCAAGAAAGCTGTTAACTCTAAAAAGAAATAATTTGGTGATCAAAGTAAATTTTTTCTGAATTGTTTATAATTGTGAAAAAGTTTACTAAAACTTCTGCTTTTCTTTAAAAGGCTAAACTATCAGTATATAATAATAATTGTGCGATTAAAGATAATGTTAAAGGAGATATATAATGAAAACAATTTCTGCAGCAGTTGCCAAACATATGGCAAACTTGTCAACTACTGATGGCATAATTAGTGCTTTGGCAATTGACCAACGTGGCTCTTTGAAAAAGATGTTAGCAGAGGCTGCTAACAAACCTGCTGATGAAACAACTATCGTTGATTTTAAAAAAGCAGTATCTAGTGAGCTGACCCCATATGCTTCATCTATTTTGACTGATCCAGAGTATGGCTTACCAGCTACCAAAGTTAGAGATAAAAATTGCGGATTATTACTTTCTTATGAAAAAACTGGTTATGATACGACTGAACCAGGAAGAATGCCTGATTTAATTGCTAATCAGTCCGGATTAAGAATTAAAAATGAAGGCGGAGATGCCATTAAGTTTTTAGTTTATTATGATCCTGATGAGGGCGAAGAAATTAATGATAAAAAACAAGCTTTTGTTGAAAGAGTTGGTGCAGAAGCTAAGGCCAATGAACTACCATTATTCTTAGAGGTTTTGACTTATGATGCTAACATTCCTGATGCCAAGAGCGAAGAATTTGCCAAGGTTAAAGCTGACAAAGTTTTGCAGACAATGAAAGAATTTTCAAAGCCTGAATATGGTGTAACTGTCCTTAAAGTTGAAATTCCGTTTAACATTAAATTCGTCGAAGGCTTTAACGGTGACAACAATGTTGTTTATACTCAAGAAGAAGCCAAGAATCTGCTTAAAAAGCAGTCTGAAATAACTGACTTGCCTTATATTTTCTTATCAGCTGGTGTAACCAGTGAAGAATTTATCGCTGAAATTAAAATGGCTGAAGAAGCTGGAGCTGACTTTAACGGTGTTCTTTGTGGTCGTGCTACTTGGAAACCTGCCATTAAACCGTTCGCTGCTGAAAGTGAAGAAGCAGGTAGAAAATGGTTATCTACTCATGGTAAAGAGAATATCGAAAACTTAAATGAAGCTCTTAAAGGGGCAAAATCCTGGCGTGATAAGCTGGAAGTTGCTGAATAACTGAATTTTTCAAACTTAAAAAAGCTTTCTATACTAATTTAAAGTATAGAAGGCTTTTTATTTGCTCTTGTAAAAATCACATCTAACCGAATAAGCGTCACAAAAGATGCGCGTCATTATTTGCAGTGGCAGTCGTGATCTAACCTCATATTCAGGAAAATAGTTAGTTTTTGATTTGTAGCCAATGAAAGTTAAAGTGGAGAAAGGCAAAATACTGCCGGATGGGTTAGTAGTAAATGTCAAAATTGGAACATCATTTTTATTTAAAGCTTTAGCTGCAGTTACTAGTTCCTCAGTTTCTCCGTTTAGGGTAATAAAAATTGCTAACGAATCCTTCTTAATCTTGCTGGCAATTGTTTTAATGATATTTGGATCTGAGTGAAATTCGCAGTATTTTTCGGTTAATTGTAATTTGACCATCATTTCGTGAGCAATTGATTCGGACAAACCACGGGCAAAAATAAAAACTATTTTAGCTTGTTTGGTCAATGAAATACTGTCTTCAATTGTGCTGTAGCTCAAATTGTGCAGCGTGTTGTTCATTTCAATTTCGTTTTTAGTAATGACGCTTCTAATTTTATCATCAGCATCATTTAGAACACTGAAAGTGGAATTTGAATTGCTTTTTAGTTTCAAAGTTTCACGGTAAGAGGTGTAACCACTATAACCCATCTTTTGCATGGTGCGCACAATTGTAGCCGTTGACACGTTGGCAAATTGACTTAGCTTTACTATCGACATGTTAGCAATCTTTTGGGGATTATTTTCGACTATATTCCAAAGATGCAATTCTGCTGCTGAGAGTTCTTTTGTTGCCATTTAAGTGCTCCTTTTGTAAATATTTTTCTATTAATTATAGTAAACGCTATCAATTCAGAAAAACGTTACACATATTTGTCTTTATAATAATAATACAAAAGGCAAAAAAAGGGAGAGAAATCTTTGATTTATACAGTAACGTTGAATCCAGCAATTGATTTAGTAATTGTCACTAAAAAGCTGGAACCAAAGGTAGTTAATAGAACTGAAAAATTTGAATTACAACCTAATGGTAAGGGAGTCAATGTTTCGTTCATTTTAAAGAAATTGGGCATTGATAGTGTAGCTACTGGTATTGGTGGCGGCTTTACACTAGATTATGTTATTTCTGGTTTAACAGCAAAGGGTATTAAAACTAATTTCTTAAAGGTAAAAGAACCTACTAGAGTTAATGTCTTTACGGATGTTTTAGACGAAGGTACAGAATACAAACAAGTTAATCCCGGACCAGTAGTAAGTTCAGATAAACAAGATCAATTTTTGGATTATCTTGAAAGCACAGTAACTAAGGATGATATGGTAGTTGTTTCCGGAAGCTTTTCTCGGGGTATAAAACCAAACTTTTTAGTGCAACTGGCTCAATTAGTCCAAAAACAAGGGGCTAAATTTGTGATTGACAGTAGTTACCTAGAAGTAATTGATACTTTAAAATATCGGCCGTTTTTACTTAAACCTAATAATGATGAACTCGCTGCCTTCTTCAATTATGAGGGTGAGATGACTGCCACAAAAACAGTCGAATTGGCTCAGAAATTAATTAAATTGGGTTGTCAAAATGTTTTAGTTTCTCTAGGTGCTGATGGTGCTGCTTTTATAAATGAACGGCATATCCTGTTTGCCAATGCTCCGCAAATACAAGTGGTTAATTCAGCTTGTGCCGGAGATACCATGCTTGGCACCTTCATTGCCTTTTTGGAAAAGAAAAAACCTATTAGTGCTGCTCTTAAAATGGCTGTTGCCGCGGGAAGCGATACCGCTAGTCGCACAGGACTAACAGATTTTTCTTTAGATAATTTATTACCACAAATTTCAGTAACGGAAAGGACGAATTAAAGTGGCTAAATATGATTTGGTGGGTGCTACTGGTTGTGCAACCGGTGTCGCTCATACATTTATGGCAGAAGAGGCTTTAGAAAAAGCCGCAGAAAAGCTTGGCTATACCATTAAAATTGAAACACACGGTCAAACCGGCATCGAAAATAATCTGACTAGTGCAGAAATTGCAGATGCTCAAGCAGTGATAGTTGCTTCTGATATTGATGTTGGCTTAGATCGTTTTGCAGGCAAACGTCTAGTAGTAGTTCCGGTAGCAAGGGGTGTTAAAGAGCCAGATGCTTTAATTAAAAAAGCGTTGGCAGCTCCTATTTATAAAGAGGGTCAGGCAGCCAAGAGTTCAAATAAAGATAGTGTAGGAAATCAAAAGCTAGGCAACAAAATTTATACCTCTTTAATGAATGGCGTCTCTCATATGTTGCCATTTGTCGTTGCAGGTGGTGTGCTAATGGCTATTTCCTTCTTCTGGGGAATTGATTCAGCAAATCCAAAAAGTAGCGAATACAATCAATTTGCTGCGATGCTAAATACAGTCGGCAGTACTACTATGAACTTAATGGCTCCAGTTTTAGGAGCTTATATTGCTGAAGCTTTGGCTCAAAGAACGGGTTTTGTAGTAGGCCTTTCTGCGGGTTTTATCACCTTCAACGGTGGCGGTGGCTTTTTGGGAGCCATCGTTGGTGGCTATTTAGCTGCGATCGTTGTTTTAGGCTTGCAGAAGCTATTTCAACCACTGCCAGATGATAAATTTAGAGGGTTGAAATCAATCTTTCTTTTACCTGTTCTCGGGGTTTTAATCACGGGATCAATTATGTATTTGTTAAATACCCCAATTAAAGCATTGAACGTTGGTTTAATGTCCTGGCTTAGAGGTTTTGAAAATACTAATCCTGCACTGTTAGGTATCATAATTGGCATCATGTGTGCGGCAGACTTTGGTGGACCAATTAATAAAGCGGCATACGTTACGGGAACCGTGCTGTTAGCACAAGGAAACTATTACTTTATGGCTGGTGTTTCTGCGGCTTGTATCGCTCCACCTCTAGCTACGGGCTTTGCGGTCTTAATGAATCGCAAAGCATATTCAAAGAGTGAAAGAGCTGCTGGCTATGTCAACTTTTTACTGGGATCAACTCATATTACTGAAGGCGCGATTCCTTTTGCTGCTAAACACCCATTATGGAATATTCCGGCATTTATGGTTGGTTCTGCAGTAGCATCAGTTTTAACTTATATAACGAAAATTAGTGTACCTGCTCCTCATGGTGGCTTTATTGTTTTACCGTTAGTTAATAAACCGTTCTTATGGGTATTGTGGATTCTCATTGGAGCTGCTATTTCAGGAGCGCTGTTAGCTTTAATTGCCGGTAGATTTGATAAAAAAGATAAGCTGGCTGCAGCAGCAGAAACTACTGTTGCACCTAGCGAGGCCAATGTAACTAATCAAAATACTGAAATTAATACAGAAGCTTTTGAGCCCAGTGATATTCTTGAATTAAGGAACATTCAAGTTGGTGTTGCTGTTACTAGTCGTAATGATGCACTCAAATATCTGGCTGATTTTGCTGTCAAAAACCAATTAGCAAATGATAGTGATGCGGTTTACGATAGCTATCTTAAACGTGAAAAAGAAGGCTCAACTGGTATGACTGATGGTTTTGCAATTCCCCATGCTCAGTCAGCTGCAATTGCCAAGTCTTCAATGATAGTCTTAAAACTCAAAGAGCCAATTGATTGGCAATCTTTAGATGGCAAGAAAATTGATACAGTTATTTCTTTTTTAATACCAGAAACTGATAGCAATGCTCATCTGCAATACTTGTCAAATACTGCTAAATTGTTGACTCATGAAGACTTTATTGCAAGCCTTAAAAAGGCCAACACTCCTGAAGAAATTCAGGCTTTGTTTGAAAATAATTAATATACTAAAAAGAGTCTGGAAAAAAGTGCTCTTTGAAGTTAAATTAAAAAATTTCACAATTTAAAAAGACCGGCAAATCAACGTTTTATTGACGTGATTTGTCGGTCTTTTTAGTTAGGTTAGAGTTTTTTCCCAGTCTCTTTTTGTTTAAAGTTATAATTGCGCTATCTTACAAAAGTGCTTGCTGCTGGAATAGATTTGATAATGTGATACCGCCAAAATATAGCTAATGAAAATCTTCTATGACTAACAAGTTCAATTTTATCTTGCATAGACAATTTAGTCCCAAAATATTCCTCAAACTTGGGAGCAGGACATATCTGCTTTCTAGTCGTATTAACTTTTAATCTTCAATCTTTTTAGCTGCATTCAATGCCTTCATAATTGAAGGATTTTTTGAATGACAATCCTCAAGCATCTGTAAATCATTTTCATCTAATTTAACTTCATATTTACTCATTTTTCTTTTCCTTTCAGCTGAATATTAAATTAACTATAGCACTTTTGCAACAAAAATATTCAAAACTGGCTATTGTTTTTCATTTATGTTGCAAAAATAATCTATACTCGCTTAAATCTAAGTGAACAAACGCATGTTCTTGCTACTTACAACATTGCATTTTACCTTGCTATTATGGCTGTTTGTCAAATTAAATAACAGTTAACTTTGTGTTACAACTATGACATTTTTCATAAAAATGGTAACTAATTCTTAAAGGTTGAGTGATATTCCTGTTATCATTCTGCAATTTTACAGTTGTAGTATATATAACATCAAATTGATTATTAGTTTACTATTTTTGATTTGAAAAACATATTATGGATTTTTATTTAAGGAGAGAATTTTTTTGAAGGTAAAATCTATTTTAGTTAAATCAGCAGCAGTAGCAGCATTATCTGCTTCTGGAGTTGCAGTTATAGGCAGCGTTGCAACTAGCGACGTTCAAGCAGCTACCGTTGAAAATGATGCAGCAGTTGTAACTGTTAACTATGTTGATGGTAATTCAATTCATGTTTGGAACAGTTATAAACACCCTAAGGCTACTGGTCAAATTTTACCAAGTAATTCTTCTTGGAAAGTCATTAAGACTGCTTATGACAAAAAGGGTCACAAGTGGTACGACTTAGGCAAGAACCAATGGGTTAAGGCCAAATACGTCAATAAAGGCTATCATCCGGCAAATGAATCTCAAAATACAGCGGTAACCAGCAGTCAGACTGAAAACAGTACGGTTGCAAATAACACTGAGTCAACTTACGCTACTAATATAAATTACACTACTGCTTCAACTGACTCAGAAGCAGGAGCAAAGGCATGGATTGCCAGTCGTGAATCTGGTGGCTCATACAGTGCGCAAAATGGTCAGTACATTGGTAAATACCAACTTTCTGCCGCATATCTTAACGGCGACTATTCAGCCGCTAATCAAGAGCGTGTTGCTGACAACTATGTTGCTGGTCGCTACGGCTCATGGGCAGCAGCTAAACAATTCTGGCTTGCTAATGGTTGGTACTAATTAGTTAGTCTAAAGTTAAAACAGAATATTTATAAAAGTAAGCAGATACTAGTAGAAAACACTAGTATCTGCTTTTTTGATGCGTTCTAAAGAAAGCCTTTACATAAAATGCAATTGAGTGTTAATATGAGGTAGACATGTTAATACAACATTAATTTACGCGTAAATAAAATTTACAAGGGAGATGCTCATATTAAAAGCAAAAATGATATCAATATTAATTTTTAAAATACAAGAGTCATTTAGCTATGGAAAGTTTCACCTTTCAGAAGTAAATAAGCTATAGGCTTATTAAAAGATATAAATTTAGTGTCTAAAAATAAAAAAGAAAGGAGAGCTACCAGTTAGTGAGTTAATAAGAAAATCATGTAAGGAGTACAGATTATGATAAAAGTAATTAGAGTTGATCATCGTTTGCTTCATGGACAAGTAATATTTTCTTGGACAAAATCTGCAAATATAGAACGAGTGATTATAATTGACACTAACACTGCAAAAGATGATTTTAAAAAAATGTCCTTAAAATTAGCTAAGCCAGAAAATGTGCGTCTAAATGTTTTTAGTTTAAAGATGGCAATTGACAAGCTTGACCAGATAAAATCCTTGGATGAAAATGTCATGCTCTTGTTCGAAAATGTCGAAGAATTAAATTCATTTATAAAATACTATGGCAAGGTTGAAGAAATTAATTATGGACTAATACCATCTAAGCCCAATGCAAAAAGATTTTCTAATGTAATTTATTTAACACCAAAAGAAATTGAATTAACTAAAAATTTGTGTGATCAGGGTATTAAAGTTTCCATGCAACCAGTACCTTCGGATAAAAAAGAGTTTCTAAATAATATTATTTAAAGAAGAAGGAAATAAAATGTTCGGGAAAGCACTAATTGTTGGATTAATTGGCGTTCTAGCAATGTATGATACACGATTGCTAGGACATGAAAATTTTAAAGAGCCATTAATAACTTGTACACTTGTCGGTTTAGCATTAGGAGATCCTGCAAAGGGATTATTAGTTGGGGTTACTCTTGAACTAGTATCAATAGGAATTGTGGCTGTTGGTGCCGCAGTTCCACCAGATATGACTTTAGGATCGATAGTCGCTTGTGCATTCGCTATTCTTTCACATACTTCGGCTCAAGCTGCACTAACTGTAGCACTGCCAGTAGCAGTTTTAGGTCAGATTGTAGCTATACTTGTTAGAATGTTGCTTTCATCTTTTAACCAGTTAGTTGAAAAAGCGATAGATGCTGGCAAATTTAAAAAGGCGCGTAATTATCATATAGTTTATGGCCCCATAATTTATGGATTAGTATATTTTATACCAATCTTTTTAGCTATTTATATGGGAACAGGAGTAGTTACTAATATTGTAAAAATGATACCCGCTTGGTTAACTAATGGGCTGACTCTTGCAAGCAAGATTTTACCTGCATATGGGTTTGCTTTACTTATGTCGACTATGATTGATAAGAAAAACGCTGTTTACCTTTTCATCGGATTTTTTATTGCAGCATACGGTAAATTATCAGTTGTAGCTGTTGCAATTTTTGCAACTTTATTAGCTATTATTCTGAATAAATTAATGTTCAGAGGTAAAAAAACATCAAAAGATGAAAAGAATACTGAAAGCGATAGTCTAGATGATTTAGAAGAATTGTAGGAGGTAAAAGTAATGGCTGATAATAGCAAACAGAAATTAAGGCGTAAATTTTGGCAATTCTTTTGGAGATCATGGGCAATTCAAACTTCATGGAATTATGAAAGACAAATGAGCATGGGTTTTATGTATGGAATGGCACCAACAATTGATGAAATTTACGGAAAGAACCCTGATACGCCGGAAAAATTGCAAAAGAAAAAAGATGCTTATCACAGACATATGGCATTTTTTAATTGCACGCCTCAGTTAACCTCATTTGTCTTAGGACTATCTTCTGCTATGGAAGAAGAATACGCAGCCAATCCAGATACTTTTGATCCTGATTCGATTAACGGAGTGAAAACTTCACTAATGGGACCTTTATCTGGTATCGGGGATTCATTTTTTCAGGGTACAGTGAAAATAATAGCTTTTGGATTAGGAATAAATCTTGCCCAAGAGGGAAATATTTTCGGACCAATTTTAGCAATGATCATTTCTCTTATTCCAGCAGTAATTATTACTTACTGGGGAGGCAAGTGGGGATATTTACAAGGTAAGAAGAACATTCAAAAGTTAATTAGCAACGGTATGATCAATAGAATAATGTCTTTGATGAACGTTATAGGGTTAATGGTTATAGGGGCAATGATTGCAACAATGATTGGAATCACAACTCCGATTAAGTTTGGTAAAACATTTGTTTTACAAAAAACATTAGATTCAATCTTTCCACAAATGCTACCTTTGTTATTTACCTTAGGAATGCTGTATCTAATTAAGAAGAAAGTAAGCTCTGTTTGGATTATGGTCATCTCCATTATAGGTGGCATTTTGCTTAATGTTTTAGGCATATTTGATTAATAAAAAGAATAATAGAAAAAGAGGTATTTTATTTATGGATTTTGAAAAAGTTAGAGATATTATCAGTGACATAAAAAAGAAGCAGCCTATGGTTGACCGTGTACTATTTGTAGGCTGTGGTGCTTCAATGGCGGACTTATATCCTGGATACTATTTTATTTCTCATGAAAGCACCAAATTATTGACCTCGATTCATACAGCTAATGAATTTAACTATGATACACCGAAGGGCTTGGGCAAAAATACAATTGTGATCACGGCCTCCTTAGGTGGATCAACTCCAGAATCAGTTGCAGCTACAAAAAAGGCTAAAGAAATCGGAGCTCATGTTATTAGTCTATCAGTACACGCAGATTCACCAATTATTCAAGCTACTGAGTATAAGCTGGTTCATGGCTTTCAAGAGGGTAGTTCTGCCAAAACAGAAAAAATGGCCTATTGTTTAGCCTTAGCTATTGAAATAGTGAATGAATTCGAAGGTTATGAATTTTATGATGAGGCAGTTGAAGCCTTTGATGGAATTTCGGGACTAATTGATAATGCAACTAAGTTTGTGGAGCCGGCTGCTAAAGAATTTGCTGAAAAATATAAAAATGAAAAGGAAATATTCGTACTAAGTAGTGGTGCTTCTCTTGGAGTAGCATATTCCACAGCTTCATTCATATTTATGGAAATGCAATGGATTGTAGCACCAACAATTCATAGTGGTGAATATTTCCATGGACCATTCGAGCTGACTTTAAAAGATACACCATATTTACTATTCATGAATGATGGTAGTACTCGTCATCTTGATGCTAGGGCTTTAACATTTTTACAAAGATTTGATGCTAAGATTACAAATATTGATGCAAAAGA
This sequence comes from Lactobacillus melliventris, assembly GCF_013346935.1. GTDB lineage: Bacteria > Bacillota > Bacilli > Lactobacillales > Lactobacillaceae > Lactobacillus. The sequence goes on along the minus strand of NZ_JAAEEB010000006.1, from coordinate 33,243 downwards.
TTTCGGATTGAGCAGTATTGCAAGTAAAAACGTAATTGATTACTTTAATCCATTGCTGCATACTGGTGTAATGCGTAGTTATGCTAATGAGCTAGCAAAAGCAAGGAAGCACCCACTTACTAAACGTCGCTATATGTGGAAACTTTCATATTAGATCACCGTAATTTAAAAGCAGATATTATAAAGATTCTTGGAAGAAACCATTATTCATACTATCAAAAAGGCACTGAGTTTTATTTCTCAATGCCTTTTTAGATACAATTATGTGGTAATAGATATTGATAAAATTTTCTCAATATCTTGATCGAATACCAAATTTTCAATTCAATTAATGCTATGCTTATTTTTGCATGATTTTGGTTATTTCATTTTATTATGGTCAAAAAATGGCTAGAATTAAGTTAGTTATATTAATATTTCTAAATTTATCTTAAGTTTGGTAAATTGTGTATTTTTTGCAGACTTATTTCATATATAAATTAGCCAAAATGTATATGCCTTTAAAAACCGATATGATCTAGTCTTGAAAAAATAAAGTATATTTTAGTATAATTTATTTAAAATTATTCACGATATTTAATGAAAATTTTAAATTAATATTACTGACCATATTTGCTTATCATCTATATATTTATTCATGTCGTATGACTATTTTAAAGCGAAAATTTAATTATTAGTTTTATTGAACATCTATTTATGTTTTTATGTTATATGAGTTAGGAGTTTTTTTTGTCAAAAACAAGTTCTTTATATTCTCAAGTAACAGAGAAAATAAGAGAAAAAATTATATCCGGAGAGTATCCGATTAATAGTAAATTACCAAATGAGTTTGAGTTAAGTAAAAAGTTTAATGTTAGCCGTGTAACTCTTAGAAGAGCCATTGAGGGTCTAGTTCAGGATGGCTTGGTTAAAAAAGTACGTGGGGTAGGCACTTTTGTACAGAGACCACAGAAAGTAAAAAGAATGGTCAGGACAACATCAATTGAAAGTTTCTCTAAAACGGCAAAAAAGGAGGGCTTTAATTATAGCGTACAAGTAATTAAGGCTTCCGAAGTTAAAACACCTATAAGATATGAATCCATACTTAAAAGCAAGAACTCCATCTTTATAGAAAGACTACACTTAATAGATAATGAACCCGTTATGCTAGAATATAATTATTTTCCTGTACCTAGATTTTTAGGCTTGGAGAAAGTTGATTTAACCCAGTCTTTATATACAATATTACAGAGTAACTATCATATTTTGAAATTATCCTCTAGGGATATGATAGTTAGCGCGGTTTCTGCCTCGGTAGATGAAGCTAAATTTTTAAAAAAATCTGTTGGCTATCCATTGCTTTTACTTAAAAATTGTGTAGAAGATGAAAATGGTAAAATTGTTCATACCGGAAGGCATTACGCAGTTTCGGACAGGTATGAATTCCATATTTAAAGTGAGTTTCTGTACAATATTACAGACTGTTTCTTAATTGAAAAAATAATTTAATTGGCAATTTTTCATAATAAGTTTAGAATTGAGTTTGTACCATAAAGAGCCAATTTAAGAGTAACTCTCGAGGAAGAATATGAAGAAAAGCAAATTTGCTATTGCCGTAGTTAATATTATTTTTTTATTTACCATTCCAGGATTAACTCTAGGCGGGACTGAACAAGTAGCAGCAGCCACTATTAAGGGCTATGTTAAAGTTAAAAAGAAGAAGAAAGTTCGCCTATATAAAATATCTGGAAAGCATTCTAATTTTTATGCAAAAGCTAAATATAGCTATCCATATAGTGCGAAGAAAAAAATTGGTAAGAAAAAAAGACCTGCTTATAAAATCGGTAACAATTCTCATTGGATTTTAGCTAAGGATGTTAAAGTCGTTAAGAAAAGTTTCCCCAGAGTATATACTCAGGCAAAAATGAAATTACCAAAAGGTTACACTAAAAGCGAATTGCTGCTCGCTTATCAAGGCAAACCTACTAAGAATTTTGTCAATGCTTCAATGCGAGGGATGAAAGCTAATGATTTCAGCCGCCTTAAAGTGTCTGAAAGTAAAGCTGATGATTTGACTCAAGTTGACTTAAATCAGCTTACACCTAAGCAAATTAGCGATCTAACTGCTTTTTCACTTCGTCTTATTAATGAAGCTAGGAGTGACCTAAATTTGTCACCTTGGGTTGAAAGTAATGGAACCGGTAAGTTAGCAGCTGATATTGCCTTGGAATATAGTAAGAATAATAAGACTATTAAAGATAGTCACTATGTTCCGGGTATTGTTCGTGCTTGCCATGCTAATGGCCTTAATCTTGATGATAATTTTGTCGAAGATATGGCCGGCTTTTATAATATTAGTCAGACAATGTCTATGACCGAATTAAAGAAAAGCGTTTATTTTGGCTTAAAACAAATGATATTTGGTTATGTTGGCAGTGGAGAAGAGGAACGATCTAACAGAAGCTACTATCAAGAATGGGAGCATGCTGGAGATTTGTTTAATACACAAGGGTCGCTTCACGATGGAGATTACAACTATTATGGCTTCAGTATTTCCCATAATGACAATGTTTGTTCTCTGCATTTTATTAGCGTTCCCACCTATGTAGTTAACAGTAAAAAGTATAATAAAGGTTTTAAACCGTAAAAAACAGCCTAGTAATTGGGCTGCTTTTGTTTTACAATTATTTCTATATATTTTTAAGTAGGGTAAGAAAAATGTTAATTTATATTCGGATGGCTGAAAAAGAAGATCTTGATCAGATCATGACCATTATTGATGAAGCAAAAGCGTTGCTAAAAAAAGACGGTAATCCCCAATGGCAGAATGGCACGCCCAGTCGTGAAATGCTGACAGAAGATATAAATCTTAAGCGCGCATACTGCCTCGTAGCAAATAAGGAAATAGCAGGTGTCGCGGTCTTGCTGACAACACCGGATCCTAACTATGCTGAAATAGCTGGAGCCTGGTCTAATAACAAGGAGCAATATGCAACAATTCACCGAATTGCCATTAGTTCCAAATTTCGCGGGCAACACCTCAGCCAATTTATGATGTCCAATTTAATCTCTCGCGGGCTCATGCTTGGCATTCGTAATTTTCGGATTGATACCCACGCGGTCAATAAGCGGATGCAGGGCTTAATTAAAGGTTTAGGCTTTGAATACCGGGGGATTGTTCAGGTTGACCAAACTGAAAATGGCGCTAGAAACGCCTATGAATTAAATTTATAGCGGGAAAAAAGTTATTTTGTACTTGACTTGCAAGACACAATTTCCTATACTATTTACTGTTGAGCAATCAAGTAAAAGCTCAAATGGTATTGGGTTATAGCCAAGCGGTAAGGCACTAGTTTTTGGTACTAGTATGCGCTGGTTCGAATCCAGCTAACCCAATTGTTCTTACGAACACCCAACCCGAAAAATGGCAGGTCTGTAAAGGACCTGTCTTTTTTTGCCCAAAATGCATTGCAAAATTTCTTTACTTTTTTAGTCTTTCATATTTAAAAAATAGCTAAATGGGTTTATTATACTCATTATGTTTTGTTTGTAATGTTTATCTTTTTGATGAGGTTTAACTAATACAAAAATATGAATAACGGTAAAAGTAAGACAATAGTATTTGGACATAGAGGCTATCCTGCTAAATTTGCAGAGAATTCTATGGAAGGCTTTCGTAATGCTGTTGCAAATGGTGCTGAAGGCGTTGAATTTGATGTTCACTTGACCCAAGATGGTGTCCCTGTAGTTATGCATGATGAAAAAGTTGACCGTACAACAGATGGCACCGGTTATATCAAGGACTTCACCCTTAAAAGGCTGAGAAAATTACATTTATCAAACGGTGAACCCGTACCCACTTTGCAGGAATTATTTGAACTTCTTGAAAATAAAGATATTCAAATAAATTTGGAATTTAAAACCGGAATCATTCACTATCATGGTATTGAAAAAACCGTTTTAAGTTTGGCTTATCTATATCATTTTATGTATCCTATTATTTATTCATCCTTTGACTATGTCACTCTGAAGAACTGTCAAGAAATTGATCCTAATCAAATTTATTGCTACTTAACGGATGAAGAAGTAGTTAATTCAGCTAAGCTGGTCAAAGATAATCATTTTGCTGGTATCCATCCAGGTAAATTGCTCCCAACGCGGGAAGCGGTTACCGAGCGAATTTGGACAGTTGATGATCCGCAAATAGCTAAGAAGTATTTTCAAGAGCATGTTGCGGGAATTTTTACTAATAATTATCCGTTAATGATTAAATTACGAGATCAAATACAGGGAAAAGGATAGCTGAATATCTAAACCAATATTTTTAGAAAGGCCTTAACTCGTCTAGTTAGCAGGCCTTTTTTGCTAGATTAGTTTGAAATTAAAAAAATATTGTAGAAAAATAATTTTTTAAAAGGTATAATTTTTATAACTAAAAAGAAAGTTAGGTGAAAATATGGCAGATTTAATTAAATATGTACGAAAAGGTCTGGCTGAATCCCCTTCTAATCCAATTTTAAAATTTGCGGATTATGCCAGTAAAATTCCGGATGTTGTGAAATTTACTCTAGGTGAGCCTGATTTTAATACACCGGATCACGTAAAGGAAGCAGCCAAAAGGGGAATTGATGAGAATCATTCTCACTATGCTCCTTCAAACGGAACAATTGGTTTGCGCAAAGCAGCAAGTCAATTTTTAAGTAAAAAATATGGTCAAAATTATGATCCCGAAACTGAGGTTTTGGTTACAAATGGTGTTACTGAGTCAATTTTTGATTCAGTTATGGCAACTCTGAATCCTGGCGATATTATGGTTGTTCCTACTCCATTGTTCCCACTTTATATGAGTGATGCAGGTTTAATTAATGAAGGCGTTGAAATAGTTAAAGTAAACACATCAAATGATGGTTTCAAGTTGACTCCTGCAAAATTGCAAAAGGTAATTGACAAATATGGTGACCGGGTTCGCATGCTGGTATTGAATTATCCTACTAATCCAACAGGGGTAATGTATAGTCAAGATGAATTGGATGCTTTGGCGGATGTTATTCGCGATAAACCAATTTTTGCACTATGTGATGAAATCTATAGTGAATTGAATTATGACCAACCTCATGCGTCAATGGAAAAATCATTGCATGACCAAGTAATTTTAATGAACGGCGTTTCCAAGTCATGGGCCATGACCGGTTACCGGATTGGTATTGTCTGTGCGCCAAAAGATATTTTGCAACAAATTGCGAAAATTCACCAAGCAATAACGACTACTGAACCAACCCCTATGCAAGATGCAGCTGAAGAAGCTTTTAAAAACGGCATGGATGATTCTTTGCCAATGAAAGAAGAATTCCAAAAACGGCGAGACACTTTGTATGCCGGATTGACCAAAATAGGTTTTGAATGTGCTAAACCCCAAGGTGCATTCTACATTTTTGCTAAAATACCAGATGGTTTTGAGCAAGATGATAATAAATTCATTTATGAGCTGGTTGACAAGGCACACGTAGCTGTTTCTGCCGGCTCCAGCTTTAGTGAAGGCGGAGAAGGCTATATTAGATTCTCCTATGCTGTTTCAATGGATCAAATTGAAAAGGGGCTTCAACGACTAGAAAAGTTCGTTAAAGAAAATAAGAAGTAATTTTAGGCAAATTTTGCTTGCAATCGCGCACGTTTTTCGGTATTATAATTAACGTGCGTGACGGAGGAGTAGCGAAGTGGCTAAACGCGGCGGTCTGTAAAACCGCTCTCTCTGAGTTCGGCGGTTCGAATCCACCCTCCTCCATCATTATTGGGTTATAGCCAAGCGGTAAGGCACTAGTTTTTGGTACTAGTATGCGCTGGTTCGAATCCAGCTAACCCAATAAAAAAGACGGCTCTTGTGAGTCGTCTTTTTTGTCGGCTCAGAATTGTTATTTGCATATCTGTTTTCAATAAATGTTACGGGACTTCTATTTCTGAAATTGTTTGCCCCTGTTAGCTATAACGCAAGCTGACTGCCATAAATTTCAGTGAAAGCTCTAGCTTCGTGCTAGCCAAATGAATTACCCCTCAATTTTTACTGTTTAAACTGGTATTTATCTTGACCTCAAACAATTAACGAAAATTCCGCGTTTTATCTTAAAATATTGCAAATGATTTTTTAAATCTTAAGAATTTGGTTGTTAAAGTTTACCTATTTTCATTTCAATGATAGTACAATAGTAAGAGCTAACTTTTATTAAGAAGGGAAATATATGTCAAGACTTGTGCGCGTTGGTGCTAGAGGTAAAGAAATTAGCTGGCACAATGCCTTAAATGATTTACGTGCAGATGATGTTTTGCTTTTGGAGCCGGGATTTTATGAGTTACCCGCAGGAATTTTCTTATCTGATATTACTATTAAGGGGACAGGTAATCTTCCAGAAGACACAACAATATTAGGCTTTATCAATATTGATGCCGGCAGCCAGTTTGTTAATTTAGAGAATTTGTGCATCAACACGGTAACTGATGCGAATAGTTTGTTCGTTCCGGCCGAAGCTAATACTTTTTTGTCATTGCGCAACTGTATCGTCAAAGGCTTTGGTGGTGATACAGCGGTTATTGCTGCCAATGGCAAAGTCACCTTGGAATTATTCTCAACAGTGGTTATGAATGGTTCTGTGTCATTATTTGCTGATTCGAATTTTCGCTTAGAGATGAATGACTCGACTATTAAAAATACTGTGAAAGACATTGGTGCTCTAGCACTTGAAGGGCATGGCACCGCTGTTATTAATAATTCACGTATTCATGGCAGTATTGATACTTTTAGCAAGTCAAATGTGGAATTAGATATTAATAATACTGTTGTGAATGCACTTCTTATTCAGGGGCAAGCTTGGCTAAACATGCTTAACAGTATGCTTTTGTCACAAGAAGACACGGCAATGTTCATTACGGATAAAACTTGGATTAATATTATTGGCAGTGAGTTTAAAGGCGGTATTTATTTTGAAAAAGAGCCGCATGTGATTATCCAAAATAGTAGAATTGACCGCTTGATTGCTACAGGAGAAGCCCAAATCACCCTGAATAATTCCGTTATCGTTAATCATGCTGATTTTCAAAATAAAGTTAATTGTAATTCTAGACGGGCAACTTTTAATGGCGGAAATGAATATGAGTATTTCTTAGTTCTTAGTGATCAAGCTGAATTTGAGGGCCATGATCTGATTTTCAATTCTAACGGTGCTACTTTAGCTGTCGAAAATCAGGCTCATTTGCATGCTAGTGTCATCGCAACAAGTGATGATTCTATTATGGTGGAGTGCGGACAAAATGCAGAATTCCGTTTATGGGGCATGAAATGGACCACTAAAAAATAAATAGCTTGCTTTATTATAATTTGTAACATATCATACGAAGTAGACCAATTTAGATTATATAAGATGTGTAATGGGGGTATATTTATGGAAGAACCAATGTACATCAAAATTCATAATCAAATCAAACGTGAAATTGAAAATCATGACTATAAAGTTGGTAGTAAAATTCCAGCGGAAAGACAATTAGCTCAAAAATTTGGCGTCTCGCGGATGACTTTGCGTCAAGCAATTAAAACTTTAGAAGATGAAGGCATTTTAGAGCAGCGGGTTGGTAGTGGTACTTATGTTGCCAATCAAAAAGTGCAGGAAAAAATGTCGGGTGTTATGTCTTTTACTGATATAACTCATGCAAATGGTCAAACACCTTCTAGTAAGCTAATATCCTATCGCTTTGGTAAGCCTTCCTTATCGGAGATGGAGCGTCTTAATCTGGATGATAAGCAGGAAGTTCTACGGATGGAACGTATTCGTTATGCGGATGATGTTCCAATTTGTTATGAAGTCGTTTCTATTCCACAAAGCCTGGTTAAAAATATGTCGAAAGCTGATATTTCTTCACATTTATACCAAACTTTGGAAAAAAATGGTTATAAAGTAGGACGTGTAACAGAATATATTTCTGCAGCCGTTGCAAATGAAAACTCAGCAAGACTTCTTGATGCCAAAAAAGGTGAGGCGTTGATCACGCGCTTGCAGGTAACTGAATTATCAAATGGCATGCCATTTGAATATACAAGGGCAAACTATGTTGCGGATCGCTTTGAATTTACCTTTGCCAAATAAAAAACTCCGAATTAACTGTGTTTAGTTAGTTCAGAGCTTTTTTATTTTAAATCATCTTTGATTTTAGTGGTAGAAATTCCTGGTGTGCGTGGCAAATAAACTACTTGGCAGTAGGGCTTTAAAAAGTCAAACTTGCCTTGCCAGTCATTACCCATAACAAAAGTATCAATATCATATTTTTGGATGTCGCTAACTTTTTGTTCCCACCCTTTTTCCGGGATAACTTGGTCTACGTAGCGGATTGCTTCAAGAATATATTTACGTTCGGCGTAATTGTTATAGGACTCCTTGTGCTTTTGCAACTGGTTAAATTCATCAGTAGACAATCCAACAATGAGGTAATCGCCTAGTTCACGAGCCCTTTTTAGTAAACGAACATGACCGTAATGCAATAAATCAAATGTGCCATAAGTAATTATTTTTTTCATAGTTCCCGTACTCCTATCATTTTGACGAGTTAATAGTATCATATTTATAGAAAAGGTAAAGCGTATTCTGAACTGGTTGTTATTTTGGTAAAATAAGGTAAATTGCGGATTAGGAGATATAGCTATGGCTAAGGTAAATGTTTTAGGTGTAAATTTTGATAATAAAAGTTTTAATCAATTTCAAAATGAATTTATTGGCAGAATTAATACCCACCAATCAACTTTTATTGTTACTGCCAATCCTGAAATTGTCATGTCAGCAAATGAAAACCCTGAATTTATGAAGATCCTGACTTATGATGCTGACTATATTACTGCTGACGGTATAGGCATTGTCAAAGCAAGTCATATTTTAGGTCAGCCACTTAAAGAACGGGTAACCGGTTATGATTTATTTACTTGGCTAATGAAGCTGGCAAATGATCGGGGCCTCAGAGTTTATTTAATTGGCGCTCGCTCGGAAGTGATGCATACGATTCAGGCTAAGATTGCACGAGAATATTCTGATATACAGCTAGTAGGAGCTGAAAATGGTTACTTTAAAGAAGATCTGGAACTAATTGCTTACCAAATTGAACGGACAGAACCGGATTTAGTTTTTGCCGCCTTGGGTTCACCCCGTCAAGAACAACTTTTATCCATTCTCCGGAGAAATCTCCTGCCAGCTTTAATGATGGGAGTAGGAGGCAGCTTTGATGTCTTTTCAGGTAAAGTAAAACGTGCTCCTCAAACTTGGCAGAATGTCCATTTAGAATGGCTTTACCGTCTGCTTAAAAACCCCTCACGCTTAAAGCGAATGACGATTTTGCCTCATTTTGTGCATGAAGTTTATCAGTCAAAAAAGGAAAAAATCTAATTATGAAGGTTTTGCATGTTAATGCCGGGCTTGAAAATGGTGGTGGCTTAACTCATATTATTAATTTGCTGAAACAAGCAAAAAATGAAGAGCAGGATTTTACATTATTATGTTTAGCTGACGGCCCTGTTGCCCAAGCTGCACGGACTGCAAAATTAAAAGTGCAAGTTTTGGGCATCAATAGTCGCTATGACTTGGCCGGCTTAAATAAGCTGGCTCATTTTATTAATAATGCTGGCTTTAGTATTGTCCACACGCATGGTGCGCGGGCTAACTTATTTGTCTCTTTAATTAGGCACAAAATTACCGCTAAATGGTGCGTAACTGTTCATTCTAATCCTTATCTTGATTTTGCTGATCGCGGCTTCACAGGGAAAATTTTTACCAAATTAAACATTCAGGCCATTCGCAAAGCGGATTGCGTTTTTGCTGTTACTAAAAGATTTGCTGATTTGTTAGTTAAAAAAGCTAAAATCAAGCGGGAAAAAGTTCACGTGATTTACAACGGTACTTTTTTTCATGCAGACAGTCAAATCCCTGCTAAATATGAGCACCCCAACTTTAATATTGTAAACGTAGCCAGGGCTGAAAAAGTTAAGGGCCAAGACTTGTTACTGCAGGCTCTAAAACAATTAAATAATGCTAATGTTCATTTGTTTATTGCCGGAGACGGTTCTCAATTAAGATCACTAAAGGACCTGACGCAAAAATTAAACTTGGGTCCACAAGTAACTTTTCAAGGTTTCATGACACATAAACAGTTAAAAAATCTTTATCGCAGAATGGATTTGGCTGTTCTGACATCTTATTCTGAGAGCTTTCCTCTAGTGTTGCTGGAAGCAAGCGATAATTTGTTGCCACTTTTGTCAACTGCCGTTGGTGATATTAGCATGATGATACCAGATAAAGAACATGGTTTTGTTGCCAAAGTCGGTGAGATAGATTCAATTTGTTCAGCTTTAAAGCAAGCTGTGAACACGCCTAAAACTCAACTTAGAGAAATGGCGCAGCTTGAGAAAAATTATGTTGAGCGGCATTTTTCGTTACACGAGCAATTAAGTAGTATTTTACGGGTATACGATGATATCGTTTAAATTGGTAAGTTTGTTAAAAAGGCCACAAATGTTTATAATAAAACAAAAATATTAGTGGATTTAGTTAAGAGGACAGAATGTTTTACCAAGAATTGGATGAAGACGATTCATTAACCCTTCATACAGATTTGTATGAAATTAATATGATGTATACCTACTTTAAAAAAGGTATTTCTGAACGCAATGCTGTTTTTGAAGTTTACTATCGGAAAGAGCCTTTCGGCAATGGCTATTCCGTATATGCAGGCTTAGAACACGTCATTTTATATTTACAAAACCTGAAATTTAAAGCAAGTGACTTAAAATATTTAAAAGAAGAAATTGGCTATGATGACGATTTTATTGATTATTTACGTCATTTGAAATTGCAGCTTACTGTACGATCGATGCCTGAAGGAGAAATTGCTTTTGCCAACGAACCCTTATTGCAAGTTGAGGGTCCACTTGCGCAATGTCAATTGGTTGAGACAACTATCTTAAATATTATTAATTACCAAACTTTACTGGCCACTAAAGCGGCGCGCGTCAAGCTGGCCGTTCAAGGTGACGGAGTGATGGAATTTGGTACCAGGCGTGCACAGGAAGCAGATGCAGCTATTTGGGGCACTCGTGCTGCTTATATTGGTGGCTTTGATTCTACCAGTAATGTTCGGGCAGGCAAATTATTTGGTATCCCAGTTTCTGGCACACATGCCCATTCCTTAGTAGAAGCCTTTGGTAGTGAATATGAAGCATTTAAGGCCTATGCAGAAACGCATAAAGACTGCGTCTTTCTGGTAGATACATACGATACAGTTAGAAGCGGCGTACCAAACGCAATTCGGGTTGCTGACGAAATGGGAGACAAAATTAACTTCCAAGGCGTGCGTATTGATTCGGGCGACATGGCCTATATTTCAAAGCAAGTACGCCGGGAACTGGATAATGCTGGTTATACTGATGCTAAAATTTTTGCTTCAAATGATTTGGATGAAACTACGATTACAAGTTTAAAGATGCAAGGAGCAAAAATTGATGTTTGGGGGATAGGGACTAAATATATTACGGCTTACGACCAGCCTGCTTTAGGAGCTGTTTATAAATTAGTTTCAATTGAAGATGATCAGCACCATATGCGTGACACTTTAAAAATTTCTTCGAATGTAGAAAAGGTATCAACTCCAGGTAAAAAACAAGTCTGGCGTATCTCAGCTAATACTGCTAAGAAAAATGAAGGTGACTGGATTGCACGGGCCGGCGTAGATCCGCGTAAATTTGATTCATTGTACATGTTTCATCCGCAATATTCTTATATCAATAAAGTGGTGACTGATTACACTGCAGAACCACTTTTAAAAGATATTTTTGTTAAAGGCAAATTAACATACCAAAAGCCCAAACTAATAGATATTAAGAACTTTTGTGCAGCCAATCTGGACGGACTATGGGATGAATACAAGCGCAGCTTGAACCCCCAGGAATATCCTGTTGATCTTTCTCAAGATTTATATGACAGTAAAATGACTATTATTCAGGATATTCGCACCAAAATCAATAAAGGAGATACTGCACAATGAGACCGTTACAAAAAGAAATTATAAAATATGAGCATGTTTTGCCCCAAATTGATCCGCAAAAAGAAATTAGACGTTCAGTTGATTTTTTAAAAGATTATCTCAAAGCAAATACCTTCTTAAAGTCTTATGTATTGGGTATTTCTGGTGGACAAGACTCTACGTTAGCAGGAAAACTATGTCAAATGGCAATTTCGGAAATGAGGAGTGAAACTGGCGATAATTCATACCAATTTATTGCAGTGCGCTTGCCTTATGGAGTTCAAGCTGATGCACAAGATGCGGCAGATGCTGTGGCTTTTCAAAGACCGGATCAAGACTTGGTAGTTAATATTAAACCGGCTGTTGATGCCTTAGTTTCTACTTTGAATGAAGCTGGGCAGGAGATTACCGATTTTAATAAGGGCAATATTAAGGCGCGCGAGCGCATGGTGGTGCAGTATGCTATTGCTGGTGCCCATAATGGTGCAGTTGTGGGGACGGATCACGCAGCTGAAAACTTCAGCGGCTTTTATACCAAATATGGTGATGGTGCGGCAGATTTAACTCCGCTGTTTCGTTTAGACAAGCGCCAAGGAAAACAGATGCTCAAGTTTTTAAATTGTCCGGAGCATTTGTATCACAAAGCGCCCACAGCCGACTTGGAAGAAAATAAGCCTGGCTTACCTGATGAAGTTGCACTCGGCGTCAGCTACAGGGATGTTGATGACTATTTAGAAGGGCACGAAGTTTCTGAAGAAGCCGCTGAAAAAATCGAATCTTTATGGCGTAAGAGTGAACACAAACGGCATTTGCCCGTAACCGTTTTTGATGATTTTTATCGTAAATAAGGACTAGGGCATTTTGAGTTTAAATTTTACCTTAATAGGCCTGTTATTGACAAAAACTGTGCAAGTAGTACAATTACTGTTAACTTAAGATATGTTTTTTAAGAATAACAGTTCAAAGAGAGAGCCGCCTGGTGAAAATGGCTTACTGTTACTTAAAAGATGCTCCTTACAGTTCAAATAAATAAAATAATTAAGAGGTAACAAACACTGTTGCAATTGAGGTGGTACCGCGTTTAAAGGCGTCCTTAAGATAAGCAACGGTGTTTTTATTTTGGCAAAAAGGGAGATATATTTGATGAAGAAACTGACAAGTTCAGAATTTAGACAGATGTTTTTGGATTTCTTCAAGCAGCACGGCCACATGGTATTGCCCAGTCAATCATTGATTCCGCAAGATGATCCAACATTGCTGTGGATCAATTCCGGTGTGGCAACGATGAAAAAGTATTTTGACGGCTCAGTAGTGCCCAAGAATCACCGGATCACCAGTTCACAAAAGTCCATTAGAACTAATGATATTGAAAATGTTGGTAAAACTGCCAGACACCAGACCTTTTTTGAAATGCTGGGTAACTTTTCAGTTGGCGATTATTTCAAAAAAGAAGCGATTACCTGGGCTTGGGAATTTTTGACCAGTCCTGACTGGCTCGATTTAGATAAAGAAAAACTTTACTGTACGGTTTATCCTAAAGATACAGAAGCACATAAAATTTGGCTGGAAGTTGGTATGCCTGAAGATCATATTGTTAAACTGGAAGAAAATTTCTGGGATATTGGTGAAGGTCCTTGTGGTCCTGACTCTGAAATTTTCTATGATCGTGGTCAAGAAAATAACGATGTGGCAGAAGATGATCCTGAAAACTTCCCTGGCGGTGAAAATGCCCGTTACTTGGAAATTTGGAATATAGTCTTTTCACAATATAATCATTTAGCAAATGGCAAATATGTTGATCAGCCACACAAGAATATTGATACTGGTATGGGCCTAGAGCGTGTTTTGTCTATTTTACAAGACGCACCAACTAACTTTGAAACTGACCTCTTCTTGCCAATTATTCATGAAACTGAAAAAATGACTGCTGCTAAAAAGTACGGCACAAACAAGGCGGATACAACAGCCTTTAAGATTATTGCTGATCATGTGCGGACTGTCTGTTTTGCCATTGCGGATGGAGCATTGCCATCAAATACAGGTAGAGGATATGTTTTACGGCGCTTGATTCGGCGCGCTGATTTAAATGGTCAACGTTTAGGGATTAAGGGTGCTTTTCTTTACCAACTTGTCCCAGTGGTCGGTAAAATTATGGAAAGTCATTACCCAGAGGTTACAGACCAAAAGGACTTTATTGCCAAAGTAATTAAAAATGAAGAAGAAAGATTCCAGCTAACTCTTGAATCTGGGTTAACTTTACTTGATGACTTAATTGCCAAGGCCCAAAACTCTGAAGATAAAACAATTACCGGTAAAGATGCGTTCAAGTTGTTTGATACTTATGGCTTTCCTTATGAATTGACTTTTGAAACTGCACAAGATGCAGGCTTAAAGGTTGATCAAAAGGGCTTTGATGCTGAAATGAAGGCCCAAAAAGAGCGTGCGCGTAAAGCTCGGGGTAATCTGCAATCAATGGGTGCGCAGGATGAAACTTTGATGAACTTAAAGGATAAATCAGAGTTTGAATATGGTGTTTATGAAGAAAAACATGCTAAATTAATTGATATTATAGTCAATGACCAATTAGTTGATAGAGCAGATGGTGATAATGCGGTTTTAATCTTTGACCGGACTCCTTTTTACGGTGAACGTGGTGGCCAGGTAGCAGATCACGGTAATATCTATAATCAAGAAGGTGAACTGGTTGCTCAGGTAACGGATGTACAACACGCTCCGAATGATCAAAATATGCACTTTGTCGATGTGATTTTGCCTCTGAAAAAGGGTGAAGACTATACTTTAAAAATTGACAGAGTTCGCCGCGAAGGCCTGCGCCACTCACATACAGCTACACACTTGTTGCATGCGGCTTTGAGAAGCGTTCTGGGTGAACATACGCATCAAGCCGGCAGTTTGGTGGAGCCTGATTATTTGCGCTTTGACTTTACTGCACTTGAACCAATGACTGCCAAGGAAATTAAGTCAGTTGAAAATTTGGTAAATCAAAAGATTTGGGCAGCAATTGATGTCAAAACTACTATTACCGATCCTGATACTGGTAGAAAAATGGGAGCTTTGGCTTTATTTGATGGCAAATATGGTGATAAAGTTAGAGTTGTCCAAATGCAAGATTTTTCTATTGAATTCTGTGGTGGTACTCATTGCGCCAATACTAACCAAATAGGTATTTTTAAAATCATTTCTGAATCTGCCATTGGTGCTGGAATGAGAAGAATTGAAGCAGTTGTTTCTAAAAAGGCCTACGAATATCTGGCTAACAGATCTGAACTCCTGGATGATATTCAAGCGGAAGTAAAATCGACCAAGCCCGAAGATATTATTGATAAGGTTGATTCCCTTGAACAGGAATTACATGATAGTCAAAAGCAGGTTGAAGATTTAAACTTGCAAATTAATCAGAGTAAAGCAAATTCAATTTTTAATGATGTAAAACAAGCAGGTGATTTGTCCATTATTGCCCAAGAAGTTGATGCCGGTGGCATGAATGATTTGCGTGAGTTCGCTGATACTTGGAAGAGTGGTCAGAAGTCTGATGTGCTCGTTTTAGGAACTGCCAGTGATGGCAAGGCCAATATGATTATTAGCTTAGGTGATAAAGCTTTGGCAAAGGGGCTTAAAGCAGGAGATCTAATTAAACAAGTCGCACCAATCTTTGGTGGTGGCGGTGGCGGTCGACCAAACATGGCTCAAGCCGGTGGCAAAAACCCTGAAGGCCTTGAAAAGGCTATTCAGACAGTGGTTACAATGATTTCCGAAAAATAATTAATTGAGTTTGTGCTGTTTTTCAAGTAAAATTATGCTAGGAGGAATAATTATGAGTTCGCTAGATAAGACAATGCATTTTGACTTTAACGAAAATAAAGGCAAAAATGTTCATGATACTCTGCAAGACGTTTATAATGCTCTGGAAGAGAAGGGTTATAATCCAGTTAACCAGATTGTCGGCTACTTATTGTCTGGCGATCCGGCTTATATTCCACGGCATAATGATGCTCGTAATTTAATTTTGAAGCATGAACGTGACGAAATTATTGAAGAGCTTGTCAAAAATTATCTTGGAAAAGATAAATAATGCGACTAGTTGGTTTAGATGTTGGATCAAAGACAGTAGGCGTTGCTGTTAGTGATGAATTAGGAATAACTGCGCAGATGGTTGAAACCATCCCTATTGATGAAACGCGTTATAATTTTGGTATGCGTGCAATTAAAAAAATTGTCCGCCAATATGAACCAGAGGCCTTTGTGCTGGGTCTGCCTAAAAACATGGATGGCTCTTCAGGTGCTTCAGTTAATCGCAGTAAAGCATATGGTGAAAGACTGGAGAAAAAGTTTGGTTTGCCAGTGCATTATTTAGATGAGAGACTAACGACAGTGGAATCTGAAAGAGTTTTAGTTGAAGAGGCAGGAATGTACGATCGCCATAAGCGCAAAGAAGTTATTGACCAAATGGCTGCTGTTTTGATTTTACAGAATTATTTGGATCTAAACCGAAAGGATTAATATGGCACAAGAAGTTAACGGTGATGACCGTCAGATTACCCTGATTGATGATCAGGGTAATGAAGAATTATACGAAATTTTATTTACGTTTCATTCAGATAATTATGATAAATCATATGTTTTGCTCTATCCGGCAGCTGCTAGTGATGATGACGAAATTGAAGTCTTAGCATTCAGCTATGATTCAGATTCCGCAGGTGATGTTACCAGTAGTGATTTACACGAGATTGAAGCAGATGATGAGTGGAACATGGTCCAAGGAGTCTTAAATACATTTTTGGACGATGACCGATTAAGTGGTGAATAAGAAAGACTGGCTGGGCCAGCCTTTTTTATTAAAGATTAATAATTTAGAAAAATAATGAATGATAAAATATTAAAAACTTTAGAATTTGCCAAAATTACTGAACAATTACAACAAATGGCGATTACTACACCAGCTAAAATGACAGCATTCAACTTACTGCCAAGTAATGATTTTGCTCAAGTTGAACTTAGTTTGAAGCAAACTCTTGCTGGTGCTGATATTTTGCGGGTTAAAGGGCAATTGCCATTGACAGATTTTGCTGATGTTACTGCAAGTACCAAGCGTTTGCGGATCAAGGCAAACTTAAACGCCAAGGAATTGGGTAATTTGTTATTAGTTTTGGCGCTTGCAAATGAAACAAATGAATTTTTTGGTGAAATTGATGAGGAAAAACTAGATTTAACCGCCATAGATTCTATTTTGGCACAATTAGATGTACCTCAAAGTTTGTATAACAAACTTAATCGTTCTCTAGATTTTGATGGAGAAGTTCTCGATACTGCTTCCAGCGAATTAGCCCATTTACGTCATGAAATCAAAAGCAATGATGCTGAAATTAAGCAGAGAATGGATGGCTATATCAAGGGTAGTAGCAGCAAGTATTTGTCAGAGCAGATTGTGACAATTCGTGATGAACGTTATGTTATTCCGGTCAAACAAGAATACCGCAATAAATTTGGCGGCGTTGTTCATGATCAAAGTGCCAGTGGACAAACGCTTTTTATTGAACCTAGTGCAGTTTTAAATCTCAATAATCGTCAGCAAAACCTTCTGGCACAAGAAAGAAGAGAAATCAGTCATATTCTGCGTAACTTGTCTGATCTAGTGCGACCGGAAGCTGATAGCATTGATACGATTGCTGGTGCTTTAGTTAAACTCGATTTTATTCAGGCAAAAGCGAAATTAGCTCATGCTATGAAAGCAACTGAACCTAAGTTGACTGATGATCAGTCACTTGTATTTTTACAAGCACGACATCCTTTAATTAATCCTGAAACAGTTATTGCCAATGATATCTGTCTGGGTGAAGATTACGATACTATGTTGATTACTGGTCCAAATACTGGTGGAAAGACGATTACATTAAAAACTGTGGGTATTTTACAGTTAATGGCACAATCTGGTCTGTTTATTCCTGCTGCAGAAGGAAGCAAAGCCGGTGTTTTTAAAGACATCTGCGCAGATATTGGGGATGAACAATCTATTGAGCAATCACTCAGTACCTTTTCTTCACATATTAATGGCATTGTCAAAATAATGAAAAAGGTCGATGCCAAGACACTGGTTTTGATTGACGAAATTGGTGCGGGAACGGACCCAGAAGAAGGCGCAAGTCTGGCAATCAGTATTTTGGACTTTTTACGGCAAAAGAAAGCTAAAATTATCGTTACTACCCATTACCCAGAACTGAAACTATATGGCTATAATCGTGAAAGAACAACTAATGCATCAATGGAGTTCGATCTAAAGACCTTGTCGCCAACATACCGTTTACAAATTGGTATTCCTGGTCACAGTAACGCATTTGCAATTGCGCGCAGATTAGGGATGCGCGAAGACGTGGTTAAAAAAGCACAGGGGCTAATGAGTGATGAAAACGTTGATATTAACCAAATGATTACTGAGTTAACGAAGCAAACTAAGGCTGCTTCAGATGCCCGCAGTCATTTAACTACCAGTCTTGATCGTGCTAAAAAGTTGGAAAAGAAATTGCAGCAAGCACTCGATTGGTACAATCAACGTGTGCAAAAGCAGCTGGAATTTGCTCAGGAAAGAGCTAATGAAGTAGTTACCAAAAGCCGTAAAAAAGCTGATAAAATTATCGCACAACTTGAGCAGCAAAAAGGTAATGTTAAACAAAACGAAATTATTGCCGCCAAGGGTGAATTTAATCAGCTTGAACGACAAAACGAAAATCTGGCTCATAATCGTGTTCTGCAACGCGAAAAAAGAAGACACCATGTTAATGTAGGCGATCAGGTAAAAGTACTGTCTTATGGGCAAACTGGTACGATTACCAAAAAGTTGTCTGAACATGAATATGAGGTCCAGATGGGTATTATTAAGGTTAAAGTCAGTGATCGCGACATTGAAAAAAGCACTCAGCATGAAAAGCCGCAAACTCATTCGAAAGTGCGTGCAGTTAGTGCAAACAGGCGTAGCAATGCTAAAAGTGAGCTCGATTTGCGCGGTCAGCGTTATGATGAAGCAATGACTAATTTAGATCGCTATATTGACTCGGTGCTGTTAGCTGGTTTAGATGTTGTTACCATTATTCACGGCATAGGTACTGGTGCTATTAGAAAAGGCGTTTGGCAATATTTACGGACGAATAAGCATGTGAAAAGTTATAATTACGCCACTGCAAACGAGGGCGGAAATGGTGCAACCATTGTGCATTTGCAATAATTTACTTTACTTGTAAAAAGTAAGTCTGGTTGCTATAATGAAAATATCAATAGATAAAAATATTTTCCTTAAAGGAGGTTTTTTCAATGGTTGATGAACTTACAGATCAAAACTTTGAAGAAGAAACAAAAGATGGCGTCGTGTTAACGGACTTTTGGGCAACCTGGTGTGGCCCGTGCAAAATGCAATCTCCGGTAGTTGATGAATTGGCTGAGGAGAGACAAGACGTTAAATTTACCAAAATGGATGTTGATCAAAACAAGGAAGTACCAAGCTCTTTGGGAGTTATGGCTATTCCGACTTTGCTAATCAAGAAAAACGGTGAAATTGTAGATCGTATTACGGGTTACACACCTAAAGCAAAATTGAGTCAAATTTTGGATCAATATACCAATTAAAAAATTCCTGCAACTGCAGGAATTTTTTTAATTGCTTTTTTCTTTTAATAGATCGCGAATTTCTTTCAAGTAATCTTCAGCGGTTGGGCCAGCTGGTTGTTGCTGGTCGTTATGTCTTATTACTTTATTGACAGCTTTAACTAGCAAAAAGACGATGAATGCAATAATCAAAAAGTTAATCACAGTATTGATAAATTCACCGTATTTAAAAGTAGCACCTCCGGCTTTAAATACCAGATTGGAAAGATCAATTCGTCCGATAAATAGACCCAAAAGGGGATTAATTAAATTGTTTACCAATGAATTAACAATGTTGGTAAAAGCTCCGCCGATGATTACACCAACAGCCAAATCGATAACGTTGCCCCGTTGAATAAATTCTTTAAATTCTCTAAGCATTTTGTTTCCTCCATTCTTACTTTAATAATATTGCAAAAATGGTAAAAAACTAAATTATTTGTTTCAAAGTGCTTAATCAAATTTGGCGATTAGTTTTACTATTTTTTTATGTTCATCAACCTTAATTTCGCATTCAGTAGTGCGACCAGTTTCTTTTTCAACTGCTTCTGCAATTATTCCTGCTTCAAGGGAAAATTCCTGATTACCACTGCTAATCCGATCGGCTACATTTTGTCCGGTTAATTTGAAAATTTTTTCACTATGATGGGCTCTTGCTTTTTCAATATTGCCAAATTCAGTAGTTGTAAAAAAGCTGGCTACATCTTCAAAGGACGCTAAGTCATATTTACGGGCTATGCGCTTGCCACCCCAATATAGAATTACATCATTGTCTTTGCCTAAGATCGTTGGCAGTAAAAAGTCCCGATAAAGCTGATTTACAAAATAAACATGTTCATGTTGCTGGTTATTGTCTTGCATAAAGAAATTCATCCCTTTTATTTTCTTTTATTTTACCGTAAAATTGACTGAAGTATAAATTATTTAGGGAGTCTTTTAATATGGATAATCGACCAATTGGCTTATTAGATTCAGGAGTTGGCGGCTTAACGGTAGTCAAAAAAATAATTGCTAAAATGCCTCATGAATCAACTGTTTTCATTGGTGACAATGCTCATGTTCCCTATGGTGATAAGTCTAAAGCGGAAATTATTGCGCTAACAAAGCAAAGTGTTAATTTTTTATTAAGTAAAAACGTTAAACTAATTGTCTTTGCCTGCAATACTGCCACGGCAGTAGCTATGAATGCTATTCAAAAAGAGATTGAGCCGCAAATTATCGGCGTAATTCAATCGGGCGCTCTAGCGGCAGCGCAAGCTACTAAAAACAAAAACGTGGCAGTTGTGGCGACAAAAATGACTGTTAGTTTAAATGCATACCAAAAGGAGATTCAAAAGCGTGATTCCCAAATAGTTGTGCATGAAATAGCAGCCCCTCAGATTGTACCCCTAATTGAAGCTGATGCAGGTCATCAGGCGTATGTCTCTGCACTGCAAGAACTTTTGTTGCCAATCAACAAGCTGGACATAGATACTCTCGTTTTGGGATGTACGCACTATCCTATTATTCGCAGTGAGTTTGCACAATGTTTAAAACCAAATGTTCAAATTATTGATCCAGCTGACCAGGTAGCGCAATATACGTATAATGTAATGAAACGTGACGGCCTTTTTGGCAGTAATTCTAATGATGGTGCGCACAAGTATTACACAACGGGGGACGTCAGAAAGTTTAACGAATTGGGTAAAATAGTATTAGACGAGCAATACGTTAGTGCAAAACACCTTTAAGAAGAAAGGAGAAAAAATGGAAGTTTTATTTGCAACAACTAATCAGGGCAAAGTGAAAGAATTAAGCGCAGCTTTTAAAAAAGCTGCGCTTAACCTCACAGTTAAGACTAATGCCGATTTAGATAGGCCGCCAATTGTTGATGAGTACGGTACAACATTTGAGCAAAATGCTAAGCTAAAGGCACATGAATTAGCTGACTATAGTCAGCTGCTGACAATAGCGGATGACTCCGGCTTAATGGTTGATGCACTTGATGGTGCTCCTGGAGTTCACTCGGCGCGTTTTGCCGGTCCTGAGCATAATGATCAGAAGAATAATGCTAAATTACTGGCCGAGCTTGGTGGTGTGCCGTTAGCAAAAAGAACAGCTAGATTTAATACTACAATTGTAGTATCAATGCCAGGTCATTTTGAAAAAGATTTGGTTGTCTCAGGTCAATGTGAAGGCCTAATTTTACCAGCGCCTGAAGGTGAAGACGGCTTTGGCTATGATCCGCTTTTTTATGTACCGGAAAAGCAGAAAACTTTTGCCGAAATGACAACTGCAGAAAAAAATAGTCTTTCTCACCGAGGAAAAGCTCTCGCTAAATTATTAAAGTGTTTACCAAACTGGCTCGCTCAGTTTGAATAAATATCTAAAAAACTGATAAATATTATTTTTAATACTTTTTACTGGAAAAGTATTAAAGACATTTATCAGTTTTTATTTTATTCTGCTAAAAGAACTTGGTTGCTTTGCAGGACGTTTAAATACTGCGTTAAGTATTTATCCTGCACTTCTTTTTCATAACCGGGTTTAACTTGAAAATGAACCACATAATTAACAGTTTGTGCTGTTTGCGTAGCTATGCCAATAATTTTAGGTTCTTGCACTAAAAAATTAATATCGGTACTCAATTTTTTGTTTACCTGTTCAATAAGACTATGAACTTTTGCAAAATCGTTATTAGCTTTTAGTTGGATTTCAATATCTAAGCCAATGCCACCGTGGGCTAAATTTTGTACGATTGAAATATTACGATTGGGGATGTAGATTAGAGAACCATCAGACCCTTTAAGTCTTGTAGTCCTTAATCCCAACTGAACCACTACTCCAGTTTGATTGTTGATTGAGACAATATCTCCTACGTCAAACTGGTCTTCACTTAAAATGAAGAAGCCGTTAACTAAATCGCTGACAAAGCCTTGGGCTCCCATCCCTAAAGCCAGAGAAAAGATACCAGCACTCGCAAGTAGCGTACCAATTGGAATACCTAGGATAGATAAAACAGCAAACAAGTAGAAAAAAATCACAGTGTATTCAAAGATACTGTTAATTAATGCAGTAACTGTTTGAGTTCTCTTATTTTGTTTTCTTTTACTATGATCTAAATAATGTTTAATTATTTTTTTACCAACATGGTCGATCAGGTAAAAAACTAAAGCTGAAACTAGGAGCTGCCAAATAATTGTCAGAACTTGTTCTCCCAGCCTGTCCCAGTTAAACTTAAGCACGTTTTTATTGATTTGAAATATTTTATCCATAATAATTACCTTTCGTATATGCATATTAACTATAACAAAATATTACATATAGATTGAGATTGAAGCATTTTCATGCTAGACTTTTTTTAGGTATAGAATTGGAGGTAAAAGATGAAATTTTCTTATGGTGCATTAGCAGGTTTAATAGCCGCCATTGCATTATTAATTTTAGTACTTTTCACAATTCCAGTGCTTATACGTGCCGCAAAAGCGACTAGAGAAGCAGAAAAAACGATCCAGAGTGCTAACGAGTCAATTCAACAGGTCACCGGGGATGTAAATGATTTACTTCATCAAACCAGTGATTTGCTTGATAAAACTAATGTCTTGCTAGCAGATGTTAATGTTAAAATGAAAACTATTGATCCTGTTGTGCAAGCAGCAGCTGATTTAGGCGAAAGCGTTTCGGATGTCAACACATCTACCAGAAATATGGCAAAGCGTTTCAATAATTTTCATTGGAAACGTAACGGGTTGATGTCTTCTGCTTTAGCATCAGTGTTTGCACGGCATAAGCGGCGTAAAGGTGAAGATTAGTAAAAGGAGTTACTTTTATGAAAAATTTTGCAAATTTTGTTTTAGGTACTATTGTCGGAAGTGCTGTAGGGTTCCTAGCTGGTTCCTTATTAGTCAGTGATGAACAAATTGACGAACTTAAGAAAAAAGTTAAGAACAATGAAACTGTTCAAGACTTAAAGAAAAAATATGATAACGGTACTGAAATTGTAAAGAATCAACTGGCCTCATTCCCCAAGAATGTAGAAGATGATTCTGAACTGAAAGATTTTGATGATATCGTTATTGATAGTTCAAAAGATACTGATGCACAGCAAAAAGATCATGCTGCAGATGTAGCTGATGACTTGCACCATGCAGAGGGTCCAGATGATTTTAATCACTCGGAACCCTCAGACCCAAAGCCTGAAGGCCCTGCAGATGCACCTGTTGATCCATATTCTAGACCATAAACACGATTTTAGTAAAATGGCACTGACAGAAAATAAAATCTGTCAGTGCCATTTTTATGCAATAAATAAAGTGAGTTTATTTAAAGAGGTAAAACTTTTAGTTCCTTACTTGTATGAGTAAATGGTTCATAGCCGTTTTTAGTTACAACACCACAATCTTCGATTCTGACCCCCGCTACATTAGGAATATAGATACCAGGTTCAATTGAAAAACACATACCCTCTTCAATGATCAAATCGTTGCCTTGAACAATTGAAGGGTATTCGTGTACTTCTTTACCAATGCCGTGACCCAAGCGGTGAATAAAGTATTCACCATAGCCCGCTTTAGTAATAATATCACGAGCAACACTATCTAATTCAGAAGCTGTCATTCCCGGTCTCACCGCGTCAATTGCAGCTTGTTGAGCTTCGCGATCAATTTCGTAAATTTCTTTTTCTTTGGCTGTTGGTTCACCATAAGCAACTGTTCTGCTGGAATCTGAAGCGTAACCGTTGTGCATAGTACCGAGGTCAAATAACACCAATTCATTTGGCTTGACTTTATTCATGGTAGGACCTAAATGAGGATTAGCGGCGTTGGCACCGGCTTGTACAATGGTTTCAAAACTTTCATGCATTACGCCTTTTTGTACCTTTAGCTGATATTCAATCTGACCAGCAATATACCTTTCAGTAACACCTTCCTTAATGGCGTCAAAACCAATTTGAAAAGCAAAGTCTGCCTCACGGCCAGCGGCTTGCAATTGCTTAATTTCCTCCGGTGTTTTATATAAGCGGATTTTTGCAACAAAATTAGAAACATCACCGTCAAAATTAGCATCTGGAAATTGCTCATGGATGAGTTGATAATGGGAAACAGAGAGGTTATTTTTTTCTAAAGCCCATTTTTGGTATTCTTTGGTTCTGCTTTTCACTTTGTCAGCAATAATCGCCCAGGGATCTTCTGAGTCAAGATAACCATATACATCACCGTTCCAAGCTGAATTTTTAGCTTCTTCAACATTTAAAGCTGGAACAAAGACGAACGGATCTTGATCTTTAAATGCTAAAAGGGCAAAGATTCGTTCATGTGGCTCCATGTCATATCCTGTAAAGTAAGCAATTGTCGTTGGATTAGAAATGTAGGCAACATCGCAATTGGTACTTTGCAGCCATTCTTGTAATTTAGTTAAGTTCATAGCTTCTTCCTTCCATCTTGATTTTATGATTAAAATCAGTATATCATGTTCTAGACCTGAAAAAATGAAAGAATAGTTGTAAACGTTTGCAATTTATGGGAAAGAATGATAAATTTTATTCTAGTAATTTTAAGATGGGGGAACCAAAATGCGAAAACAGGATATTACAATTTATGATGTTGCTCGTGAGGCTAAAGTTTCAATGGCTACTGTCTCACGAGTTGTTAACGGCAATACAAATGTGCGTAAAGACACTCGCGAACGGGTTATGAAGGTAATCAACCGGTTGCATTACCAGCCAAATGCGGTAGCACAAGGACTGGCATCTAAAAGAACCACCACTGTTGGTTTAATCGTGCCGGATTTAACTAATCTTTATTTTGCGGAATTGTCAAAAGGAATTGATGATATTGCGCTTTTATATAAGTACAACATTATTATCACCAGTATTGAAAACCGCTTAATGAGAGAAGATCAGGCAATTCAGGGATTGCTTAATAAGCAGGTCGATGGTGTGATTTACATGTCAGACAATTTGCCGGAAGAAGCAATTGAGGCCTTTAAACGGACTGATACGCCAGTAGTTTTAGCTGGTACTAAAGATAGTCACAGTGAATTTCCATCAGTTGCCATTGATTATCAAAAGGCCGATACAGAAGCTTTAAACCTACTGTATAATGATGGCAAGAGAAATTTAGCCTTAGTCTTAGGCAATCCAGACACTGTGGTTAGCGCTGAAAATAGAATTCCGGCTTACAAAAAATTTATGGCTGATCATGGTTTAGGGGAAGGTCATATCTATACTAAGATTAAAGACCATTCTGATGGCTATAATTTATTATCCCAACTGGAGCAGGACGGTATTGATGGCGTGATTGTCAGTCGTGATGTCACTGCAGTGGGAATTTTGAATTCTGCTATTGATGCTGGTAAAAAAGTGCCGGAAGATTTAGAAATAATTACAGCCAGCGCGACACAAATTGCTTCAGTTGTGCGCCCAGCGCTAACAGCCATTCGTCAGCCGCTTTATGATATTGGAGCGGTAGCAATGAGAATGTTGACTAAATTGATGAATAATGAAGAAGTGCCAGAGAAGCAAATTGAGCTTTCTTATGAGATATTGAAAAAGCAAAGTACTACAAATGAATAATATTATTTATTCACACAAAAAGTGTTGCATTTAATTATGCAGCACTTTTTTGGTAGTTATTTTTTGAATTTGCTTGATCTTCTGCCACGTGTTTAACGTCTTGGCTGGTTGCAGCTGTAAATAAGGAGTTAAAGCAATATTTGAATAACGGCTCATTCGCGGCAAGCGGCGATAATTTTGCCAATTTGCGTCGTCAAAGAAACCATAGAAAAGAATATCACGTGCTTTGATCCAACCTTGTGATGTAAATAGCCATAAACTCTTAGGACTACCATTAAAATTCTGGATTTTAAAAAGGGTATTTGCCGGTAGCAATTTTTTTGTTTTGGCTTGATTATCAGGGTAACGATAAATTCGAACATCTTTTTGCGGTTTAGCGATTATTTGTTTACTTTGATAAGGTGCAATATCTGCTGGTCTTAAGTCCATGTTGACAAACTCAGCTGAGATAAATGTTTGATTTGCAATCTGATAATAAAGTTGATTATGCGCCCTGACACCATACATTACTTCAAATTTTTGTCCCGGATAAACATATTTATTTTGCATTTTCTGTACATAAGGGTTCATCATGGTCTTGGCTTTCTTTTTGCCAAAATAGCTGCCTTTGCGGTGGATAGCATACTTTTTGGTGCCTTCCTTAGCCAGCTTGTACTTAAATCCGGTGCTGGGAAAATTGGTTACTACGCCATCGACATTTTTATTAATTAGCCATTGCCATAGATCGGGCGATTCGTCCATTTCTGTCCACACAAAAACCTGTTTATTTAACTGGTGTAGCCAATGTATCAGCCAGGAATGATTTAAAATCAAGTCAGAAGAAACATTGACAGCATTGACTTGCGGCAAATTACTAAAATTTATTCGTTTAAGACTGCCGACGATTAGAATTAAGTAGGCATCGGGCATAATTTTACGAAAATGAAACAAACTGGCTGCAGAAAATGAATGAATCATTATTCTTTTTTCCATATGATATTTCTTCACAGTGGCGGCAATCTGATCTTCTAATTCATAAGAAGGATCAAGTCCATGGTCAATTTTAGTTTCAAGAATAAATTTGGTATTAGGCTTTTTTTGATAATATTCAAATAGCTCTGGTAAGCTCAGCACATGTTCACCATTGTCATAGGTCAATTGTCTAAGTGCCTGCCAATAATTTTGTGATACAATTGCATGTGTATGGGTCACTCGAAATAGGTCATCATCATGTGATACAACTAGTTCACCGTCTGCAGAAAGGCGCAGGTCAAGTTCAACGTAGTCTGCACCTGAATTAAAGGCAGAGTTGTCACTTTGAATAGTTTCTTCAGGATATTTGCTGGGGTCTCCGCGATGGCCGACCACAGTGAAACCACTAGTTATGATAAATATGATGCTAAAAATGAGAGCCTTAAACAGTTGGCTTTGATATTTCATGTGTACACCTCTGTTGTTAATTACAATAGCATGGTTGCACATTTTTTGCTATATGTCACAGATTTAATTTATACGGGGAATATTGATGAATAAGCAACAATATGAAGAATTAGATTTAATTGAAGAAATTGTGCGCAATGACGGCAGCAAGTATTTTGAAATTTCTAATATTGATCAGAATGGTATAGCAGAACTTGCAGCTGACAGAGGAAAAATTAAGAGTGTTCGTATTTTACAATTAAATATTCCACGTACTAAAGCCCTTGTTACTTATGAAGAATATATCAATCAGAACTATAAGCTTGAGACTTTGACAAACGAAGATGATTGGAAAAATCCGGATTGGGTAGAATGGCAAAAGCCTAAGGGAAAAGTTCTAGATGCCTATAACATAGTTTTGAAGTCGAATCAAATTGGATAGAGAGCAGGATAATGGAAAAAATTCGCATTTTACATACTAATGACTTACACTCACATTTCGAACATTTTCCCAAAATTGGTCGGTATTTGCGGGAAGCTCAAAAAGATCAAACTGTCGACCAGGTGTTTACTTTTGATGCTGGAGACTTCATGGACCGCTCACATCCTTTGACTGATGCAACTTATGGCCAGGCTAATATTCAATTAATGAATTCTTTTCATTACGACGCAATTACTATTGGTAACAATGAAGGTATTTCCAATTCCCACGCTGTAGTAGAAAGACTATTTGATCATGCCGATTTTCCCGTTATTTTAGCCAATTTGCGTGAAGAAGATGAATCTCTGCCTCACTGGGCAGTTCAGGATAAAATCTTAACTACAAAAAAGGGAACACGCATCGGTCTCATCGGTCTGACTGCCGCATACCCACTTTCTTATGAACCTAATCACTGGCACGTCAAAATGCTGAAAGAAACAATGGATAAGGTTTTGCCACAAATAAAAGGCCACTATGACGTGTTAATTTTAATAACTCATATTGGCTTAGATATGGATACCTTTTTAGCCAAAAATTATCCAGAAATTGATTTGATTGTGGGAGGCCATAGCCACGACTTGCTTCCCCATGGTAAAGAAGTTAAGGGGGTTTGGATTACTCAAACCGGCAAATGGGGCAACTATGTAGGCAATACGTATATGGAAATTGATGACAATCACCATGTACGCAAGATTACGCCGCACGTTGAGCCAACCAGTTTGATGAAGTCCCATTCAGCTGATGAAGACACTATTTTAGGATACAGGCAAAAGGGCAAAGAAATTTTGAGTCGAGAACTTGTTGCTGATTTGCCCGAAAAATATGATGGTGACCGTGAAGCTGCAATCCAAGTTTCAATGAATGCAATTGCTCATTTTGCAGGAACCGATTTGGCAATGCTCAGCTCAGGTCTTTTCTTAACCCCTTTTAAAAAAGGCATTATCACTAAATATGATTTGCAAAAGTCTTTACCGCATTCAATGCATGTAGTGCGTTCTACTTTAAGAGGCAGTGATCTATGGCGCCTAATTATGGAAATTGAAAAAAACCGGCATTTTTTAGATCAATTCCCTTTGCAGGGAATGAGTTTTCGCGGGAAAATATTTGGTCAAATGCATTATAAGGGCATAAAATTTGACCCTATGAGTAGAGTAGTCTTCGTCAACGGCAAAGAAGTTGATCCATACCAGGAATATCAAATTGCTGTTTTGGATCATTATGTTTTGGTACCGTTTTTTCCAACTTTGGCAATCGTGGGCGACAATGATTTTTTGTTTCCACAATTCTTGCGTGAGGTAATTGGAAACTATTTGGCACAAAAATACCCTTTAACTGGAAGTGAAACTAATAGTGAAAAATACACACATTAATCAACCACAAGAAAATAAATTTGACCAAGAGCAGCCTTTGCGCCATCCTTTGGCAGCAGTGGCTTTGGATAATGATCAATTAAAAATAAACAAACAACTGTATCAGGTAATAGTTAATAAGGATGATGCTCTGGATCTTGAACTTTTGCGGCAAAAATATGACCCCTATCTTGATCAGTATGATTTTATTGTGGGAGATTTGTCCAGTGATCATCTGCGTTTGAAAGGTTTTTACCAGGATAATGCTCAGGCTGCAATAGATCGTAAGAAACAAACTATTGCGGATTATTTACTAGAATACTGCAATCCCGGCAGTCCGTATTTTATCTTGCAGTTGTTAAGTCCGGTACATCATTATCATAATAATAAAAGAAAAAGACGACTAAATTCGTTTAAAAATCGGGGACAAAATATACACAGAAAGAAGCTTTATAAATCGTTTAAGAGCTACCATGTTCGCCAACCCAAGATAAAGAAGCCCGAAACAATAGCAATAAAAAAAGAGCGTGCAAATAACCATTCTTTTGTAATCAAAAAAAGGAAGGGCAGCAAATAAGTGAAAGATTACCGTTTGTTTTTAATTGATCTTGATGGCACCATTTATCGGGGCAAGGAAACTATTGCTGCAGGTGTTCGTTTCGTTAAGCGCCTTGAACAGGCAAACAAAAGCTATATTTTTTTGACTAATAATACTACTCGTACGCCACAAATGGTGGTGGATAAGCTTAAAACTCATGGCATTAAAACCGATGTTGCGCACATTTATACTCCTTGCATGGCAACGGTAAGTTATATTTTAAGCCGTGAAAAGAAGCGGCAAAGTAAAATCGGTATTTATATAATAGGTCAAATTGGTTTATGGCGTGAATTTTTGCAAAATTCTGCTTTTGAAGTCACTGATTTTAATCCTGAATACGTGATTGTGGGGATGGATACGGACTTGACTTATCATAAAATTCAAGTGGCTGCTACTGCAATTAGGAACGGTGCTACTTTTATTGGGACTAACGCAGATTTAAATTTGCCTAGTGAAAAAGGTTTATTGCCCGGTAATGGTTCTCAGTGTGCGATGATTGCGGCTTCAAGTGGCCATAAACCATTTTTTATCGGCAAGCCTTCTTCCGTGATTATTGATATGCTGTTAGCTAAACTACAGTTTTCTAAAGAAGATGCACTTTTAGTAGGTGATAACTACGATACTGATATCAAGGCGGGTTTTAACAGTCATGTTGACCAATTGCTGGTAACGACGGGTATTACAAAATTGGCTGACATTGAAGGCAAAAGGCAGCCGACAATTGTAGTTGACAGTTTGGATCAGGTTAAATTATGAGCAAAAGAAATAATATATTAACTATTATTTATCATTTTATTTTTGCTATTTCTACTAGTGTGGTGACAGCTCTTGTTGCAAGTTGGCCACTGTTATTCGTATTTGTATTAGTGCAAAAAACAAATAAAACAGTCAATTTATCGATTGAACAGGTGATGACTAGTTATAATCAGTTGTTGTGGTACCTCATTTGGCCATTTAAGCGTAAGCTGCACATGCGTGATTTTCATACTTCTGCAATGGCTGCCAAGCATTTTGCTGATGTCAAAAAATTATTTGTTTTGGCGATCGTTGCCTTCTTGTGCTGTTTGGTCATATATTTTTGGTGTAAAAGACAAAACAAAAAGTTTTTGCGCTTAGATAAGGTTTGGGCGTTATTATTTTTGCTATTGCCGATTGCCGTTTTACCGTTTGCCTTGGCAAATTTTGATAATTTTTTTATTACATTTCATCATTTGTTTTTTGCTGGCAGCAATACTTGGCTATTTGATCCAGCTACAGATCCGATTATTAATGTGCTCACAGAAGGCTTTTTTGCTTCTTGTTTTGCGATTGCCGGTATCGTCTACGAATTGTATTTTGCAGATAAATTATTACAAAAATAAAAAGGAGTCCTTAATGGATCTCCTTTTTATTTTTAATCCGTTTTTTTAACGATACTATAAAAATCGGCAGAACCGAGATTATAATTATTGCAAGTATTAACATTGAGAAATGATTTTTGACAAAAGGGATGTTGCCAAAGAAGGCACCAAGTATTGTGAACAAACCACTCCAAAATATTCCGCCAACTACGTTATATAAGGCAAACTTGCCATAATGCATGTTACTTCCACCTGAAATGAAAGGGACAAAAGTTCTGATAAAGGGGATAAATCTGCCAATAACAATAGTAATTGGTCCATGTCGCTCAAAAAAGTTTTCAGCTGCCGTCCGATTTTTTTGATTGATTAATCTATTAAACCAGGTATGTTTAGAGCCTTGTCTAACCGACCAGGCACCTATTTCATAATTACAGGCATCGCCTAGTATTGCTGCCAGCAGCACTGCAAAATAAATCCACCAGATATTTAAATTATATGCAGGATTAACTGCTAAAGAACTGGCAGCAAAAATTAATGAATCACCTGGTAAAAAGGGAAATATAACTAATCCAGTTTCAATAAAAATAATGGCAAAGATAATCAAATACGTCCAATTGCCAAACTGATTGACTATTTCAATCAAATGGTGATCGATGTGCAAAATAAAATTGATTATTGTCATAAACATCTCCTAAATGCTGGTTGAATGTATTGTTAAGGTCTTTTCAGGGAAAAGCTTACGCATAATTGTAGTAATTGCAATTTGTGCTTCTCCAAAGCCCAGACCAATAAGTGGGACTCGGCCAGAATAAGTAGTGACATCGCCTATTGCATAAATACCAGGTACATTGGTTTCCATAGAGCGAGAAACTTCTATTTGGTTATTAACTAAATTAACACCCCATTTTTTTACAAACTGATTATTAGCTCGAAAGCCATAGCCAACGACTATTTGATCAAATTGCTCGTCAGTAATAGCGTTACTTCCAATTTTTTTCAAGCTAATATTAAGCTGATTATCTCTAATTTCAATTGATTTAGGAAGATAAGGGGTCTTTATTTCAACATTTTTTAAACTTTTTAGTTTGGTGACACTTGATTCGAGACCGCGAAATTCATTTCTTCTATGAACTAGTTTGATCTTTGCAGCTGGTTGGTTTGCTAATTCAATTGCCCAGTCAAGAGCTGAATCACCACCACCGAAGACACCTACTTTTTGATGAGCAAAATCCTGGGGATCTTTAACATAATAGTGAATCCTTTTTTCAATTTCCTCATTCGTTTTTAGTGGAAATTTTTTAGGACTGAAAAACCCAGTCCCAGTAGCAATAATGACGCTTCTAACAGAATAGTCGTCATCGATAACAAATTCATTGTTACTTTGCTCAATGGCTCTAACTGGATGATTTAAAACAAATGTTGTATGTTGTCTGGCATCATTTTGTAATTTGGTAATTAATTCATGAGCTAAAATAGAACTGTAAGCTGGTATATCCAAAATTTCTTTAAAAGGATAAAGTAGTTTTGGTTGCCCGCCAACCTCAGCTAGTGAATCAAAAATTATTGTATTTAGGTCATGAAGATGAGCAAAATTGGCACAGAATAACCCTACGGGACCTGCTCCTATAATTGCTAAATCAAATTTTTTTATTTTGAAAACTCCCCTCTAAACGTTGATATGACAACTTTATCATGAATAAAGAAGATAGTCACTTGAATAATTTGCAAAAAAGACTTGCAAAAAAGAAAAATACTTGCTAGTATTAATAACTGTCGTCGGGCAATGAGCCGCAAGGCAAGAGCACGAAGACAGCGTTAAAAAATCAAGCAAAAGCAGTTGACAAAAGTCA
>NZ_JAAEEB010000005.1 GCF_013346935.1 Lactobacillus melliventris | reverse complement strand
CTGACTTAGCTTAGCAGGGCTGATTTGATAATCATGCCAAAGATGATAGATTTCAATTTTATCTTGTTTAGATAATTTAGACATAAAAATGACCCCCAAATTTGTCCTAAATTTGGGGGTCATATCATTAAAGCTCTTTTTTTATTAGAAATATTTTTGATCATTTTAGTCCCTTCTTTAATGTAGCATGCTACATTTTTGCTAATAATAATTAGAAATTTGCAGAAATTTTATTTAAGACTTGTTCAAGTTCTGAAATTTCTTGCTTTGACAAGTCCTTAGTAATGCGCTTATTAATGTTTGTCATAATTGTCCGGATCTTAAAAATATTTTTGTCAATTAAATTAAAGCCTTCATTTGAAAGTTCTAACACAATTTGCCTTTGATCATTTTCTAAACGCGAAGTAGCAATTAATTTATTTGCTTCTAAGCGTTTAACTATTCCTCGAATTGTAGGATGACTTAGCACAAATGCATCTGCCACTTCTTTTTGGGTAATTTGCCGTGCTTTTGATTCATATAAATAAATCATCAGAGAAATTTGGGCACCTGTTAAAGAATAATCTCTAAATATTTCTGCAAACTGCTTGTTTAATTCCTTTTCAATCAAAGTATTCGCAATTTTAATTTTGGGACCAATTCGGTTCAAAAAAGCTGTCATATAATTTCCTTAGAAGTAAATCTCATACTAATATTTTATCATACTGTAGTATACTACACTTTTTTTGTAATTAACATCTTTTTAAAACTCAATTCTATAAAATTGGTCCAACCACGAGTGTGGTAAAATTAAAACACTATACTAATAACAGAAAGGTCAAAAAGCAGTTATGAAAGACGAACAAGCTCCAGCATCATATCCCAAGATTTCTAGTAAGCATCACATGAAAATTCACTGGAAACAGTTTTTTAAAAGCTCTGATGATACTTTAGTCAAGGATATTACTCTGGTAGAAAAAGGATCTTTAGTCGGCAGAATCGGTATAATGCTGCTGCAATGTGGCACTGGAGCCTGGCGTGTGCGCGATTCGATGAATACCATTGCACGGGCACTCAAAATCACTTGTTCAGCAGACATTGGCTTAGTAACTATTAGCTATACCTGCTTTGATGTTGATAACAAGTCATACTCGCAGACACTTTCTTTGCCAGCTACAGAAGTCAATATGAATAAGTTAAATGAAATGGAAGATTTTGTCCGCAAATTTGAAACTGAAAATGATTATTGGACAATTGGAGCAGTTCACCATAAATTGAATCAAATTGAGCGCCATACTCAAAATTATCCTTTAATCATTTCCGCTTTGAGCGCCGGCCTGGCGTGTGCTAGTTTTATTTTTTTACTTGGTGGTGGCTTGCCAGAAATGTTTTGTACATTTTTAGGCGCTTTGGTTGGTAACTATTTACGTCAACTAATGGGTAAAAAGAAAATTACACTTGTTGCCAAAATAGCTGTCGGTGTGGCGGTTTCCTGCGCGGTGTATTTCCTTTGTTTTAAATTAGGAACAATAATTTGGGGTTGGAGTAGTAATCATGCTTATGGTTATATCGGCTCAATGCTCTACGTCATTCCCGGTTTTCCTTTTATCACTTCTGGTCTTGATATGTCAAAACTTGATATGCGTTCAGGCCTTGAAAGACTGGCCTATGCTATCTTAGTCGTTATGATTGCTGCCATGGTAGGCTGGGGTACGGCTACCATGCTCAACTTATCACCGGGTGCTATGCCAAAACTAAATCTTAATCCGGCTTTACTGACAGTGCTTAGAATAATTGCCAGTTTTTGTGGCGTTTTTGGCTTTTCAATTATGTTTAATGCTAAATTATCAATGGCAACAGTTGCTGCCGTGATTGGTGCTCTGGCAAATACCCTGCGTTTAAGTCTAGTTGAATTTAACCATGTTCCAGCCGCTCTAGCAGCATTCACCGGAGCATTATTAGCAGGACTAATTGCCAGTTTTGTCCGCGATAAAGTTGGTTTTCCCCGTATTGCGATCACTGTTCCCGCAATTGTTATCATGGTTCCCGGCTTATACATGTATCGCGCTGTCTTCAATTTTGGCATTACTAACATTAATGTCGGTGCTTATTGGATTATGGATGCTTTGATGATTATTACTGCCCTGCCAATCGGTTTACTTACCGCCCGCATTTTAACAGATGCAAAATGGCGCCATTGCGACTAAAATACTTAACTAAATTTTTAATTATTTTACCTGACTAGATTTTTAGTTAGGTATTTTATTAGGAACATATATGCTAATATTACTTAATTTGTTCGTTTTTTACTCTATTTTTATTATAAAAATTGTGCTAAACTAAAATAAAAAGCAAAAATTAAGAACATTGTCTAAGGAGGATTACATGAGTTCAGTCGTTACACCAGAATTTACCCGGGGCTTGCCTAAAGCCGAATTGCATTTGCATATCGAAGGAACATTAGAACCGGAATTGAAGTTAAAGTTAGCCAAACGTAATCATGTGGATATAGGACAAACTACAATTGAAGATGTCCAAAAGACTTATAATTACCATGATTTAGCATCATTTCTAGCCGTCTATTATCCAGCCATGAATGTTCTACAAACTGAAGAAGATTTTTACGACTTGGCCTGGTCTTATTTAACTAAAGCTGCCGCCAACAATGTTCGGCATGTAGAACTATTTT
Source organism: Lactobacillus melliventris (assembly GCF_013346935.1). GTDB lineage: Bacteria > Bacillota > Bacilli > Lactobacillales > Lactobacillaceae > Lactobacillus. The sequence goes on along the minus strand of NZ_JAAEEB010000005.1, from coordinate 109,475 downwards.
TTGACCCCCAAGCTCATACTAGCCGCGGTATCCCCTTCGAAGTTGTACTCAATGGTCTTTATCGAGCTACTGTTGATGCACGGGCATTAAACGTTGACGCTCACCTAATCATGTGCTTTTTACGTGATTTTTCTAAAGAATCTGCTAGAAAGACCCTGCAGGAAGGTCTCAAGTACCGTGATAAGATAATTGGCATTGGACTTGACTCTGATGAGCATAACAATCCGCCACTAAAATTTGCCCGCCAGTTTGAAGACGCAGCTGCGGCTGGACTGCACATCACTACTCACTGCGACATTGATCAAAAAGATTCAATTGAACATATTCGTCAGGCTTTAGAAATTATGGAAGTTGAACGGCTTGATCATGGCACCAACATTGTGGAAGACCCAGACCTGGTTGAACTAGCCGCCAAAAGACAGATTGGCTTAACTTCTTGTCCGTTATCTAACAGCTTTGTTTCACCGGAAATGAAGGGTAAAGAAGTAATCGATCTTTTGAATGCAGGAGTAAAAGTTTCCATTAATTCAGATGACCCTGCTTACTTCAAAGGCTACATCAGTGATAATTATTATGCTTTAGCACAAAAATTTGATCTGTCACAAGATCAAATTGTGCAACTTGCTAAAAATTCTTTTGAGACCTCTTGGATCAGTCAGCGCCAAAAGCAATTATATTTAGCTGAAGTAGACCAATTTGTAGCACAATTTAATTAAGTTTCGACTGTAAATATCACACAAAAAAAGGTAGAGTTTTTTCTACCTTTTTTTGCTACTACGATTTTCATACCTTAAATTAATTGAATTAAATTTAACGTCAGTTTGACCAATTGCTCTTAAACCGATTACTACACCTGTAAAAGGAGAATCACTAACTTCATTAGTAAAATGTCTGGTTAGCATACTGGTTTTAGCAATTTCAGTTTCATTATCCTTTAAAATCACACAATAATTTTCTTGCCTCATTTTTAAAATAAATCTGATTATTTTGCCTTTTAGTTTTACCTTTAGCTTCTGCTCAATTTTCAGGTCGCTATCTCGTTTGCCTATTTGAATTGTATTTTGCTCAGCATTATACAAAACTGCAAAATAATGTGTGTCATCTTTATACACAGTTAATCCGGCTAAACTCGCTCTCAGCTCTTCAGCCTTTAAGCAAAAAGAGAATTCACCGTTAAATTCAGTTTGCGCAAAACCAATAAAAGAAGGTACAAGTCGGCTCACCTGAGACATTTTAAGAGGCAGCATATTGGCCTTTAATGTTAATTTGTTTCTTACAAGCTGGTAATCAGGTAATCCCGCCACAGAAAGCAAATTATCTGCACTAAAGTTTTCCTCACTATGCGACTGCAAATTAGTTTTTAATGGCGTGGCCACATTAACTGTTGCCTTGCCCATTTTTTCATTTTTATTAACTTCAATTTTGTTGGCATCCCAATTGACAGGCAATAAAATTGTCTCACGTCCTAGTAAGGTACGATGAATATGGGGCGGCTGTCTGGTCGCAAGTGCAACCAGACAGAATCTTTCTTCATCTATTTGAACTATATCCGCATGACCAACGCATTGAAGCTCATTTTTATAATTACGGTTTGTCAAAATGGGATTATTTTTTACACTATGGTAAGGCCCATTAATGTTATCAGCAACTTGCATAGTTACCATATGGCCTGAACGAGTTCCTCCTTCTGCTAACAGGAGCCAAAATTTACCATATTGATAATAGATATGAGGGCCTTCAGGATCACGACCCCCAGTGCCATAACTAATTATTTTTTCCTCACTTAATATTTTTCCAGTATCCGGATCTAGCAAAAATTGCATTATTTTACCAGCTTCTGTCATTTGCAGATAACATTTATCATTCAAAAAGATTAAGGAAGGATCAATGCCGACTCCTTCTTTTAGCCAAATAGGCTGCGACCAGCCTTGAGTGGGAGTTCTGGTTTTGACAATAAAAGTGCCTCTGGGTACAAAAGCACAAACAATATAAAAAATACCATCATGAAAACGAATAGTAGGGGCAAAAGCGCCAAGAGAATTTTTAAGATTACTATACGGATAATATTTTGCAGTGCTTTTATCTATCACGTGACTTACCAAGCGCCAATTTAGCAAATCCTTGCTTTGATAGACCGGTAATCCGGGTAGAAACTCAAATGTTGAGGTAACTAAATAGTAGGTATCGCCAACTTTACAAATACTGGGGTCAGGATGAAAACCTCTTAAAACTGGATTTTGATATTTCATAGTTATTCTTTCTTAATTAACTTTTTACTAATCAACTAAGGTAAAACCCTGTGCCAAACAGTCCCGTGAATTACTACCGATATATAGAGAAAATTCTCCGTTTTCTAAAATTTTTTCACCTGTATTATCAAAGAAAGTCAATTGCTTAGGACTAATATTAAAGCTGACTGTTTTTTCTGTATGTGCCTTGATCTCGACCCTCTTAAAATCAATTAGCCTCTTTACCGGCTGCACAATCGTGGCTACTTTGTCGTGCATATAAAGCTGAACTGTTTCCTCACAATTCCAGTCACTATCATTTTTAAGCACTACTTTAGCTACAATTTGTTCATCATGATGCAGTTCTTTTTTATCTAACGTCATCTTTTCATAACTGATATGACCATAAGATAGGCCATAGCCAAATGGATATAGAGGTTCAGCAGGAGCATCCAAATATTTTGATAAAAAGCGGCCAACATGTTGCGAATCATGAACAGGACGGCCAGTTGACAAGTGATTGTAATAAAGCGGTTCTTGTCCTGAACTGTATGGAAACGACATTGTCAGCCTTCCAGAAGGATTGGCTTTGCCGAATAAAATATCAGCAATTGCTGCTCCACCTTCGGTTCCGGGGAACCAGCACTCAAGTATACTGTCAACTTTGTCTTTAACGTTCGTTAACACTAGTGGGCGGCCACTAATAATTAAGAGAACTACTTTTTTACCCAAAGCAGAAATTTTATTGATCAAATCTAACTGATTAGCTGGCAAAGAAAGATTCGTCTTTGAACCCGCTTCTCCGGCTTCAAGAGTACTTTCTCCCATTGCCAAGATCACAACATCTGATTCTTGGGCTGCTTGAAGTGCCGATTTGTTATTATTCTTTTCTTCCTCTTCAGTTGAAATGACCTGAGAAATTGCTTCATCAGAGGGAAAACCCATTTCTTTCAGCATCTGACGACTGCGATTAATATCTGTTCCTTTAGCGGTTTTAATATCGGGCACATAGCGTTTCAATCCCTCATAAATTGAAACGCTGTCTTTAGGTTCACCATGTACAGCCCACATTCCTAGCAAAGAATGTTCGGTACTGTATGGTCCTATCAACGCAAATTTCTCATTTTTGTTAAGTGGTAAAACGTTATTTTTATTTTGGAGCAGTACCACGGCTTCTGTAGCAATTTTTCTGGCCAGATTCCGTTTATCTTCGGATAAAACACTGGCCTTTTCTCTAGCAAGCGATGTTCCCCGATAAGGATCTTCGAACAAACCAAAGTCATTTTTCAATGATAAAACGCGCCAAACGGCTGCATCAATTTTCTTTTCGTCTAATTGACCATTAGTTACCAGCTGCTTTAAACCGTTAGCATAACACGGCGATTTCATATCTATGTCGACAGTAGCATTCAAAGCTTTATAGGATGCATCAACTGTATTTGCAGCAAATCCATGTTTAACCAGTTCATAAATTGAAGCATAATCGGAGATAATGATGCCCTTAAAGCCCCAAGCTTTTCTGAGCAAATTATCTAACAATCTCTTATCTGCAGTTGACGGAACGCCATTTAAAGCTGCCAAAGAAGTCATTGCTAATTTAGCACCAGCTTTTACTGCTGCTTTATAAGCAGGCAAATAATTCTGATAAAGGTTGCTAATTGACATATCAACGGTATTATATTCTCTGCCAGACTCAACTCCACCATAACCGGCAAAGTGCTTAAAGCAGGCTGCTACTCCTTTATTGTCCTCTATTTTTTCCTGAAAACCTTCAACCATTGCTTCAGCATATTTAGAATTTAGGTATGGATCCTCACCGGGAGATTCTAAGACCCTGCCCCATCTGGCATCATGCACGGTATCAAGCATAGGAGCATAAGCAACTTGAATACCAGCAGCTGAAGCTTCATCGGCCGCTGTAGCAAAAGCCTTCTTTATAATTTCTGGGTTCCAAGTTGCACCTAAGCCTAAGGGAATTGGATAAATTGTTTTATAACCATAAATTACATCAGACATAAACATGACAGGAATATGATGCGGCTGTCTGGCCATCTGTTGGTCCTGTACTTTTCGAGTAGCCTCAGCTCCCGCAACGTTGAGCACCGAGCCGGTTAAGTCGACCATTTCCTGTGAAATACCTAATTTATCTCTTGGACCGTATGAAATATCGTTTGCTTGAAAAAATTCCCCTGATAATTGAATTAACTGCCCAATTTTTTCGTCAAGGCTCATTTCCTTCAGCAACAGTTTTAATTGTTTTTCTTCCATAATATATACCTTCTAATGAAAAAGAGGTTGATTGCAACCTCTTCTATTATATAGTCTATTTAGCTGCATTTTGTTCTTGTGCTAAGGCTTTCTTATCGGCTCTTCTAAACCACGGGTACCATAGAATAGGCGAAATTACTAACTGAATCAGTAGAACCAAAATAACAATTGAAATATGTCCCCCTAATAATGCGTGCACGCCCAGTGGCAATCCAAATACTGCCTGAGCACCCGTACATCTGGCAACTATGCCTACTTTGGTTAATAAGCCAGCTATCATGACCACAATAGCATTATTTGTCACAAACGGCACAAAGAAATCAAAATTAAGAACTAATGGAGTACCAAAAATTACAGGCTCAGTAATTCCAAATAAGGCAGGCACAATTGAAATTTTACCCAAAGTCTTATATCTCTGACTCTTAGCAATAAAAAGCATTAGTAAAACTAGACCTAAAGCTGTTCCTCCCCAAGTGTAAAAATTAAAGAAGGCATAGCCATAAATGTTAGGAACAGGACGACCGGCTTTGTATGCTGTTAAGTTTTGCATATCAAGTGCCATCCAGATAGGAACAACAATTGGTGTAATTACATTTGTACCGTGAATACCAAAGAACCAGACTAATTGTTCAATTAAACAAATTAGAACCATAGCCCAGAATGAACCACCAATATGCTGTAAAGGTGCTTGAATAATAGTAAAAATTAGTTGATGAAAACTGCCAAATGGAGTCACACTAAAGCCTAAGGCAACAATTGCAAAGAATACACCTAATAATAAAGTAGGGATTAAAGCGGCAAAAGTATCAGATACCATTGGCGGAACCCCAGCCGGCATTTTAATAGTCCATTTGTGCTGCTTCATGTAAACATATGATCTACCCACAACAATACCAACTATGATTGCTGAAAAAAGACCATCTGCGCCAATCCAGGTAACTGGAATTGCTGCAACATTTTTGATATTTCCAAGTGGTGTAATGATCAAAAATGACATTAACGAAATTATACCTGCGCTGGTGCCGTCATCATCTTTGAGAAACATCTCCGCAATGTGTTTAGCCATCAGAAACGCAACATATAAAGCAATAGCACCAATAGTTACTGAATTGACAAAACCCATAATTTTTGCCAACTGCAACATTTTCCACTTGCTGGCATAAACGGCAATCAAAGTCGCAAAAGACCCGATGATCATCGGCCCTAAGGTAGCCATCATTGCGCCCATAACTGCTTGCAGGTATTTATTATTTCCTACCCTGTCAAACCACGGTTGCATTCTTTGAAAAAACTTTGTCATCTTTTCTTTCATAAAAAACTCCTCCTTTTTGCTCCCGTTATTTCATTAATTATGGTAAAGCGATTTCAGATGTGTTAAAATACATTTTCCAGAGGAAAAAGCTGTAAAATAATGACCTTCCATTATAACATTATGCGAGATGATAACAATGTCCTATATCCAACATGAAAAAATCAGCAATTCTAAAAAGTTGCCTTTTAAAATATTTAATTTTCACGCTCATAATTTGAATAGGGTAATTCCTTTACATTGGCACCAAAGTACTGAAATACTGTACTGTGCTCAGGGTAAACTCGAAGTAAAATTAAAAAATCAAAGCTACTTGTTGGGCAAAAATGATTTTGTGGTAATTAATCCCTATCAAATTCACTCAACAAAAAGCCCACAACAAAACTGGGTATTATGTATTCAATTACCACTGCCTTTTTTAAGCGAGATAACTAATAAAGAATTTTTACATGAATATGTTTTTAACGCTAATTCATGCATTGAAAAGTCAGAGAATGACCAAGAACTAATTGCAACATTTGCCAGCATTATTAGTTTACAAAATAAAAAAAGCAACTTAGTTACTAACCTCAAAATTATGACAGAGGTGATAAACGTCATTCGCATTCTGACTGAATACTATGCTCAAGAAAGTAAAACAATCGAAGAAGAGAGTAACATCAACTTTATAGAAGAGCTTACTAAATTTATATTAAAGAACTACCAGCATGAGTTACGAATCAATGATATTGCGCAACACTTTTGCTATTCAAATGGTTATACTTCAAGGCTAATAAAGAAAAATTTAGGTACTTCCTTTTCCGACCTTTTAAGATTAGTCAGAATTAACAAGGCAATTGATTTGATGAACTCTTCCTCCAAGTCTTGGTTAGAAATCTCTGAATTAACAGGCTTTATGACATATCGTAATTTATATAATGCTTTTTATTCCGTCTACCAAATATCACCTAGTCAATTTAAAAAGCAAAATAAGTAACATATTTTTTCATTTAACCAAAAAAAGACTAACTTATTCAAAACTGAAGTTAGTCTTTTAACTTGGGGGTATTATTTTTTTATTTTTAGGAATTATTTTTGGCTTTTTTATTCCTTAGCCGCAATTGCTTTGATTGCATTACGACCTGAAAAGATACAATAACCTGCATGTGTACCAGGAACATTAACACCATAAGTATCACCATACAGAACAGCAGAACCGTCACCACCAATAGCATATAAGCCTGCAATAGGTCTGCCTTTAGTATCAAGTACTTCATTATTGATATTAACACGAAGGCCGTCACCAGTAGTATAGGCACCAACACCTAATTCAATGGCGTAAAATGGACCCTTGCCATCAACTGGCAACAAATATTTGGCCGGTTTATGAAAATCGGTATCTTCACCGTTTGCCGCCATCTCATTGTAGTGTTTGACGTAAGCAACTAAGTTAGGAGTAGCAATTTCTTGAGCTAGTTCCTCCAGCGTTGCAGCTTTGTGCAAGTACTGGTGACCTTCTTTTTCAGCCTTGGCAATGTCATCACGCAAAGTTGGGTACCTGTCTTCTGGAACAAATGGCTTCATTGACCTTGGGTAAGATTTATCAGTAAAGTCATCCAAAATCTTTTGACTAAAGATGCAGAATACCCGATCTTGGCGGTTCATTGCGTTACCTTCGTTAGCCCAGTTTACAACTGCTGCACTTTCATCGACAAAACGCTCGCCTAATTCATTAACCCACATTTGCGGCTGGTCACAAACTGAACTCCAGATAGCTGTCCCCCATAACTTGAAAGATGGGACAGTCTTATCTTTTAGTTGGCCGCCAAACATCATTGCCATTCCGGTAAAGTATTTTTTAGCGCCCAGCTTCCAGGCCAATCTCAAACCGTCTCCCGTATTTTTACCAGAGTTAACTGGAATAATGTTATCAGGATTTTGATGAGGCGTACTTTCTAATAATTTTTGGTCGTTCAGATAACCACCTGTAGCCAAAACCACGTTTTTAGCAGTAACAACTTGAGTAGTTTTTTCTACTACATTAGTCAGAGTAACATCATAAGTGTGGTCAGCATTTTGTTTTAAGTCAGTTACCCTAGTTAAAGTAAGAATCGTGATGCCCTTTTTCTTAGCGTATGGCTCTAAGCCATTATGAATAGCATCATGACCCCTGCCTTTAAATAAATGCCAGGTCCGGGCACCGGAACCCAGGTTTGCTACCATACCAATTACGGCACCATGGTCTTCAAGCCAAGAAACATTTTTACCGGCATTGTCGATATATTTTTGCCACATTTTGCCGTCTGCCTTGTAATGCGAATAAGTCAGTTCTTCTTTAAGCAAATCTTCCTTGTTCAGAACCGCGTTATCCTTTTTTTGCAGTTCTGAATCAGCAGCAAAAACACCTTCAACATAATTGCCAGTGCCACCAGTTGTTTTACCTTTTTCAACCAGCAAAGTTTGCAAATTATTGTCAACAGCTTCATCTGCGGCAGCAAAGCCAGCAAGACCAGCGCCAACAATTACTACATCATATTTTTCTTGTGTCATATTCTCCTCCTCAAATAAAAAATTAAGTACAAACCAGTTTTTAAAATTTATACCTGATTATATAAAACTATTTACCGGCTTTAGCAGTTTCCGCCGCATCAATTCCGGCTAATCTACCAGAGATATAAGCAAAGCCTAAAGTACCACCTTCAAAGTCAACATAAGCCTTGCCATACATTCCAGATGCATCGGCACCAGCTACGTAAAGGTTAGGCACAGGTTCGCCTTTTGCAGTTAAAGCATGCATTTTTTCATCAATTGTGGCACCGCCAAGAGTTCCAAGGTTACGGGCAATAAATTTCACAGCGTAAAATGGTCCGTTTTCAACCGGAATCATTCTCTTGGTATCAGAGAAGAACAAGTCATCTTCACCCTTCTTCTTAGCGTCATTGTATTGCTCAACCGCTTTTTGCAGATTTTCTTTGTTAACACCCATTTTTTCAGCTAATTCAGTAATTGTATTACCAATAAATACAACGTTAGTTGCAGCCAGCTTATTTAACAGTGCAGTAAAGTCTGTCTTTTCATGTTCATGCTTAATATTTTCTTCAGTATCTGTTGGATAATTAAATTCCATGTAGAACTGGCGATGGTTCTTCCACTTGCCATAGTGATCTTCAATTGCAACTGTCCCACCTTCTTTGATCTTATCGAGCATTGCCTGATCAAAGACAACGAATTCAGTTTGTTGTGGTTGTTCTGACAATTCAGCTCCATGAACAGCAAAGTCTAATGCATGGGTTTCGCTGGCATAACGCTGACCACGATTATTAACACGCAAGTTTGGAAAGTCAGCTAGCGCATTAAGAGGCATCCAGTTGGGGCCGACAAGTTTAACCATTTCACCGATATCTTTATTGCTAAATGTTTGCCAGAAGTAATGAGTTGAGCCGTTGATATGATGAGCGGTTCCTGCATCCCAAGCCATGTTCAAGCCGTCACCGGTATTTTGCAAAACTTGTCCTTGCGTGCTGACATCACCCAAGTATTCCTTGCGCATTTCAGGGTTACCACCAAAGCCACCTGTAGCAATAACAACTTTCTTAGCATTAACGTGAAGAGTTTCTTCGTCGCTTTCAGCAATTAAACCAACAACTTTGCCATCATCTTGCAGCAGTTTTTTGCCAGCAAAGCCAAAGTACATCTTGCCGCCAATTGACTTGAATTTTTCAATCAATTTAGTTACTGCCTTAGTGCCGCCTTCTTGATAGCCATGAAGGGTAGCCGGCATACCAATGTGATCGTAACTGCCGCCAGTACCAGCATCAACCAATTTCATGATTGCGCCGTTTTCATTTAACCAATCAACGGTCTTACCTGATTCATCGATAATGCGGCGCACAAGAATTGAATTCATGTAGCCTTGAGAAGCGTCCATGTATTCGTCATAAAGCCACTTCTTGGAAACGACTGCATCTTGGTCTTTTTGTTGTTGACTGTCTCCTGCAAACATTCCTCCGGCAAACGTACTTGCACCAAGTGGAGAAATAGTTTTTTCAAATAAGGCAACGCTAGCGCCATGTTGCCGCGCAGCTAAAGCAGCTGCCACGCCAGCACCACCGGCACCAACTATGGCGACGTCAACGTCAATAGTTTCTTCTTTCTTACCGGTATTTTGACCACCATTTTCTTTAAGAGCATCGTAGTCAACACCGGCTTTATCAAGGGCTTCTTTTACACCCGCAATAATACCGCGAGAAGTTTCGGAAGCTCCAGAAACAACATCAACATCAACTGATTGCTGGTCAACAATCTTTTGGGCCATCTTCTTAAATGCATTGTCAGCCAAACTGTCTGGCGCATATTTATCCAATGGTTTAACATTAACGATTTTATCTGTGTCAACCTCAACTTCAAGGTTAATTTGACTTTCTTTACCTTGACCCGAGCCAGTGTATTTGCCCGGATTTGCAGTTATTTTTTTGGTCATTACAAAATTCCTTTCAAAATCAAATCAATTATTTACCACGCGGAGCATTTTTAGCAGCATTAGCATCAGGTAAAATACCGATAAAAATTGCTGTCATCATTAAAACAATACCCTGAATGATAAAAGTCAACATAAAGTTACGTCCAGCAATCATTGAGATAATAACTGGGATACAATATGAAAACAGTAACGAAACAGTACCGATCAAACCACCTGCTGAACCTGCATATTTTGGCCCAATTTCAGGGAATGTGATTGGCATTGCCTGCATCAAAGGACCGGTCATCGCACCGAATAATCCACCAAGTACTAAAGAAATGGTCAGTGGCAATCCTAGTGGAATGAACCAAGTAAGTGCAATTAACAGACCGGCAATCAGGGTTACGGTAATCATAATTGGTTTAGCTTTTTTAGCCTTGCCAATTAGTGCAGGACCAAATAATGAACCACAAAGACTACCAATGGTAGCTATAGCAGCGATATTATTTCCTTGAATGGTAGACATTCCTCTTGTGGCAAAAGCTGGTGGCATAATATTAGAGAAAGCTTCACTTGCTCCCATTCCGACACCAACACTGATAGCGACAATCCAAGTCTTTTTACTGTGTGCAGCTTCTTTAAAGAAATCAAGGGATGATTCAGCTTTTCCTTGCTTAACTTGCGGTTGGGGAATTTCTTCACCCTTAGGGGCATCTTTTATGAAAAGCAGCCAGCAAACTGTCAGAACTAATAATAAGCTTGCTGAAAATGTAAAGGCTGCCTTTACGCTTGGAAACAGAGGACTGGTAATACGAGTTAAGATAATACCTACACTAGCCGAAGCGAAGAACACACCCATAGCTAAATTAGTATCCTGCTTAAACCAAATACCAAAAATCTTGATAGTATTCGCATTTAAAAGTGCCATATACACGCCAAACAATAACAACATGATCATCATGGTGACAAAATTGGTGGCAATTATACGGCCATATGCACCGAACAAAGAAATAATAAGTCCTACTGAAACAATTTTCTTAGCACCGAATTTATCTGCAAGTGAACCAGCAGGAATACTTAAGAAAACTGCGACCAACATTGGTGCCATTGCCAAACTTTGAAACTGTGCTGTTGACAGATGCAAAGCCGGAATAATTTGAACAGCTAATGTTGAAATTTGAAATTGAATGTAATTACTCGTTGCATCAAGCAAAGCTACAATCGCTAAAATTACCCATCTATAACTAGAAAGCTTAGGTAACTGTTTTTCATCCATAATAAATTAAAACTCCTTTTGTGATTAAAATTAATTTTCAGCGGCGTATTGTCCAGCTAAACGGCCGAATGTTTGAGCATGGCTGCAAGTAAGACCTGGAACACGGTCTGGGTAACTGCCCCAGAAGAAACCACCACTGGCATTACCAGCCGCATATAAATGAGGAATTGGCTTACCCATCTTATCAATTACTTCCATCTTGGTATTAATACGCAAGCCATCTAGTGTTGCTAGCAGGCGGCCACCCATAATAACACCATAGTATGGCGCTTTATCTACTGGGAATAATCTGAATTTTTCTTTACCAAAATCAGTATCGATGCCCTTGGCACACATCTCGTTGTAGCGTTCAACACTATTAACCAAGTTATCTTTTGGTAAGTTCAGTTTTTCGGCCAATTCTTCAATGGTATCGGCTTTTTGAACCATACCATCATCAATTCTGCGTTGAATCTCAGCCTTATTTTCTTCAGTATTGTAAATACCAGGCCAGCCTAAACGTGAGCAGCCTTGAGTTTTGAACTGGGCCAAGTGATCCATGGTATCTTCTGACCAAATTTGTGCTTCGAGGTATCCCGGTTGTTTAGCCATTGCATTAATATCAAATTGATAAGGCACACTCTCGTTGCCAAAACGTTCACCGTTCAGGTTAACTTTAAGCATAGGATAGGCGCCCATCCAGAAATAGCCGGGACCTTTAAAGTCAATTTGATAATGTTCTTCAGCGTTGGTACCAACAGGAACAGCACCACGATCAAAAATAATTTCTGCTGGTTCTTCATCGCGAGCTGCTCCCACTTTCAGTCCTGCCAGAATACCGGAACCATCATCACGCGGACCATCAGAATAAACGTTCTTCTTGTAGCCAAGCGGATCCCACTTCTTCATTAATTCAACGTTGCCACCATAGCCACCTGTACAAATAATGACACCCTTGGTAGCCTGATACTCCGTTTTTTCACCGCTATCACGAGCGCTGGTAATCACACCGGTTACCGCACCGCTATCATCAGTGACAAGTTCTTCAAGTTTAGTATTGTATTTAAGAGTTACTCCTAACTCCTTAACTTTATCAATCACCCAATCACCATAATGAGCCCAACCATTGTCAGGTGTAGCAATTGCAAGTTCAGTGTTAAAAGCGGTGTTAACAACTGTTTCATAGTAAGCATCCTTTTGCGGTCTCAAGACGCCGCCATTTGGTTTTAGAATGTTATCTTCCAGCCAGTTCGCTGTTTCATCAGCATGATTTGCCCAGGTCCAAAGTAGACGCTCATCAACATTATCTTGGAAAAATAAAGTTAAAAAGTTCATTAATTTAGCTTTATCAACCTTAATACCTGCCCGTTTTTGAGCATTACTATTCAGAGCGGCAAAGAAAGACCGGTAGAGAAATTGTGAACTGCCCTGTTTATCAATTAACAGAACTTTAGCTCCTTTTTCTGCCGCGGCACATGCTGCCATACCACCAGCATTACTGGCACCGGCGATAATTACATCATAAGTATTTTCCATTTTTGTCCCTCACTTTTTAAAACTAATTTCTCAATCGCTTACATGATACTATGAATCAAGTGATTCTTTTCACGCATTTCAGAATTGAAGATTACAAAATGGAATGCAGATATTATGTTTTTGAAAGTTAACGCAAAAAAGCTTGCACTATCAACGTTTATAAGTTGACTGCAAGCTCTACAAAAATCACCTTCTGTTGTGAATTACTTATTTTTATTTTCAAATAAATATTCGTTTATTGCTGACTTCAATGTGCCTACCACTTTTTCAAGTACAGAATCATTGGTAAAGCTTTCCATATATGCAATACCGTAAGGCGAAATCTCATGATAATTAATGGGAATATATTTAATTCCCTCTGTTTGGTAATCTGCAATGAAATTAGGTAAGACACCGTAACCCCAGCCTCCACGAACATAAATATCCATTGCCAAAAAGTCTTGTACAAATTTAATATGATCCATCCCCAATTTATTGATTAGGGCAGTTTGAAAATTTAATTGCACATTTAATGAGCTATTTGGATCAAGTAAAAATAAATCCTGATCGACCAAATCAGAAATATTAATCTCAGCTTTTTCAGCTAATTTAGACCCCTGAGGACATGCTATGACTATTTTACCCCGAACCATTGGTTCAAAATTGATGTCTTCAATGATATCAACATCTTCTCGAGCAATTGCACATAAGTCTACATGATGATTGAGAAGCTCACCAATTGAATTATTAAGAACAAAAACAAATTGAATATTTAAGTTGCTTTCGGATTCCCGCAATTTACGCAAAAAGATTGGTAAGATTTTTTGCTCAAATGGTGTATCACAAACTCCTATCCGCACAAGGGTTTCTGGATCATTCTTCTTACTCTGTAAATAGGCAACGGTGTAGTCCATATCGTCTACTACGTTTCTGGCCACACGATAAAAATATTTGCCGGCGTTTGTTAATGAAATCCGATGATGCGCGCGATTAATTAAAGTTACCCCGATGGTATTTTCAAGATCTTTAATATTTTTAGAAACTGCTGATTGGGAAAAATTTAGCTGCTCAGCTGCGATAGTAAAACTTGAATTATCTATAGCCTTGATAAAACAACGTAATTGAGTAAAATTCATTTTTATTACCTCATTAAAAATCTCAATTTAATTTCTGTATATATTATACTAAAAACTTTTAATATAAAAATACGGGCTTTACTTTATCCAATTTGTTTTAGTGTATACAAAAAGGCCATTTAGCGCAAATGGCCTTTTTAAAAACTGTTACTTTATCTTACTTAGCGCATCATTAACCGCATCTTTGAGACCGCGTGATGAGCTTGAGGCACCGCTGACTGCATCAACATCAACGGTATTTTCCTGAACCATTTTGGCAGGTAAAGTCTTGATAGCTTTTAAGCCGTAGTCATCTGATTCAGCTTGCTTCAAAACTTCAATATTCTTTAAGTTCTTTTGTTCATCAACAGTTACCCGGACAACTATTTCATCACCCATACCTTTAGTTGATTTACCAATATATTGGTTTTCTCCTGTTTCATAGGTTTCATGTTTAAGATCCGAAGTCAAGTGCTTTTCAGGAATAGTAGCACCACTTGCTGCATCAGTTGTTGCAGCAACTTTTGGTTTAGCCGCATTTTCTCCTGCAATCTTGCCCCAAATTAAGCATTCTGCCAAATTATTGCCGCCTTGGTATTGGTTAGCACAGATACCGCCAAGTTCACCTGCAGAATAAAGATTAGGAATCGCTTTACCTCTGGTATCCAAAATTTCGGCATTCTTATTTCTTCTAGGACCACCTTGCGTATTGAGCATAGTTTGTTCTAGTCTGACAGCATAAATTGTGTTACCAGTAAATGCACGTAAAGTTGCTGGCTCTCTTCTAAATTCGGGATCATCTTGCTTTTGACATGCCTTATTGAAACGATTGAGGGTATCAGACAATACTGCCGGTTCAACACCAATTTTCTCGGCTAATTCGGAAACAGAGTCAGCTTTGATAATATTTTCTGTGTATGGTTTGTAATCGCCAATAATTTTATCGCTATCTAATTCATGCTTTTTAGTTTCATCAAAAATCAAGTATGGGTGCTCTTGATTTAGCGGCACTTTCCATTGACCATGATTCTTGATATGGCCGTGGCGGTTTTCTTCTGCTTCATTAAAGTATCTGGTACCGTCATCACCGATAACAAACGAACTACCGCTAGAAACAGCTTCATTTTGAGGCCCTAACATTAAGCGACCGCGTTGTCCTGCTGGTACCGCAAAAGCCATACCATGAAGCAGACCTAAAGATTCATAATTATGTAAATGCCAAAAATCAGCGCCAGCTTCCAGGGCCATTCTCAGACCATCACCTTTGTTGTAAAGGGTGCCTAAAGGTGCCAGTCTTTTGGCACCAATAAAGTCTTCAATCATTCTTTGATTATTTTCAAAACCACCGGTAGTCATGACAACACCATTTTTAGCCTGAACTTTGAGCAATTTGCCATCACGCTTAATCACTACACCGTAAATCTTTTTGGTTTGTGGATCTTGAATTAGTTCTTGCGCAGGTGTGCTGTACAAAACGTCAATTTTGTCTTGCCGTTTCACTACTTGCTCTTTTAAAATCTGCCATAAGGAAGCATCAAACCAATGTTTAGTGACAGTGGTAAAATCGTAGGACTCTGAACCTGGAAATTCTGGAAATTCCCTGAAAGCATAACTTTTGTCAGGGGCATATTCCTTAGCACTATTTGGTTTAACACCTAAATATTTAGAAACATATTCAGGAATGTGTACCATCCCGTCGACATAAGTATCAATCATCTCTTCGTCAAGTTCCATTGGCGCCGTTAGTTTCTGATAATACTTTTTCAACTCATTAAAGTCATTACCCGTACCAATTAATTGGGCAGAATACCGGGTATTACCACCTTCGTGCCCTTCAGGAGCTGCATCAACCAGCAGCACTTTAGCGTCATGATCAGCCGCAAACCGAGCAGCAGTGGCACCAGCACCGCCAAATCCTAAAACAACAACATCATAATTTGCATCCCATGCAAAATCTTTATGATAAATCATATAAATCTCCTTTTTATAAATCGCTTTCATTTATCAAATTAATTTTATCACATTATATTTTTCCAATATATACTATTCAAAAAACAATAGTTATCATTAATAAAACTCATTGAACTCATCTGTTAAAACAACTTGACTTAAAGTTCACGTTAAGGATTAAAGTAATCTTATTAAATCAAATATAAAGGAGTTAAAAAAATGGACGATCATAAAAGTGATGTGCAAGATGGTATTTTTGCTTTAGGTGCCAAAAATACTGCTTATCAAAAATATTTTAAAGGTCAAAGCTATCTGCAGAGTTTAGTCAGTGATCCTAATATTAATGTCAGCGTCTCAAATGTCAGTTTTGAACCCGGTTGTCGCAACAACTGGCATCAGCATATCGGTGGCTTTCAAATTTTACTGGCTACTGCCGGTGTAGGCTGGTATCAAGAAGAAGGTAAGCCAGCACGCAAACTGCACCCAGGAGATGTCGTCGTAGTTCATGACAGCGTCAAACATTGGCACGGAGCTACCAAGAACAGTTGGTTTGCACATATAGCTATTACTGCGGGAACACCTAAATGGCTGGAACCT
The DNA here is from genome assembly GCF_013346935.1 of Lactobacillus melliventris. Lineage (GTDB taxonomy): Bacteria > Bacillota > Bacilli > Lactobacillales > Lactobacillaceae > Lactobacillus. The sequence continues at coordinate 92,800 of NZ_JAAEEB010000005.1, read as the reverse complement.
GTTACAGATGAAGAATATGAGAAGCTGGAGGACTAAAAATGAAAAAACAAACAGCTGGTAGAGATAATTTAGGTGATTTTGCACCTAAATTTGCGGAACTAAATGATGACGTTTTATTTGGGGAAGTCTGGTCAAGAGAAGATAAATTATCTGCACGCGATCGTAGTTTGATTACCTGTGCTGCATTAATGGCACAAGGCGCTTTTCCCCAACTTAAATCACATATGATTATAGGAAAAAAGAATGGTATTACCAAAGACGAAATGGTAGAGTTGATTACCCACCTGGCCTTTTATTGCGGCTGGCCTAAAGCATGGTCAGCATTTGGTCTGGCGCAAGAGGTTTTCACTGATTAAAACTTTTAATATAAACGGTTGGTCTGTTTGCTCATATGACGGCCAAATTTGTCTTAAATTTGTGGTTCATATCACTGCTTGATCTAGCCGCTTTTTATGTCTAAAAACTTTGACCGTTAAAGGTGTCAGCAGCTGAAAATTTATGTTACTCTTGATGGGTATTAAAAGAAATTATGGGAGTATAACGATCATGAGCAAAAAAATTTTAATTTTACACACTGGTGGCACCATTTCAATGTCAGAAGATGAAAATGGCAAAATTAAGCCCAACAGTCAAAACCCATTAGCTGACTTGTCTTTAAACGTTGATGATGACGTGCAGTTAGTTACAGAAGAAATTTTTAATTTACCCTCGCCCCATATGACTCCTGAGCGTATGTTACAGCTCTCCTTGCGTATCCGCCAAGCTGAAGCAGAAGGCTTTTTTGGCGCAGTTGTAACTCACGGCACTGATACTTTGGAAGAGACAGCCTTATTTTTAGATCTAACTATCTCCAGTAAAATGCCTGTAGTAGTAACCGGGGCCATGCGTTCTTCTAACGAAATTGGCAGCGACGGCCTGTACAATTTCAGGACTGCAATTATGGTGGCAAGCTCTGATGCTTCCATTGGTAAAGGTGTTGTAGTAGTCATGAATGATGAAATTCACCCAGCCCGTTATGTCACCAAAACTCACACCACCAACGTAGCTACTTTTCGGACAGCCACTTTTGGTCCAATTGGCGTTGTTTCAGAAGGCCACGTCAATTATGTGCAAACAATTAACCCGCAACAACATTTGCCAATTGACCATGTAATTTCAAATGTCTATTTGGTTAAAGCATACGCTGGAATGGGACCAGAAATTTTGCAAGCTTTAAATAAACCGACAACTAAAGGAATAGTGATTGAAGCTTTAGGTGCCGGCAACATGCCGCCACAAACTCTGCCAGCACTGCAAAAGTTGCTTGATAATAATATTCCGCTGGTATTAGTCTCACGCTGCTTTAATGGTATCGCTGAACCAGTCTATGATTACGAGGGCGGCGGTGTCGGTTTAGCCAAAATGGGTATTATCTTCTGCCGCGGCCTTAATGGCCAAAAGGCCAGAATTAAACTCTTAGTGGGTTTAAGTGCCGGACTTCATGGTGAACAATTAAAGAAATACATTAATAAATAAAATATGTGTTCAAGCCAGCTGCAGGCGTAGCTGGTTTTTTGCTTGCAAAAATTAATGATTATTTGTAAAATGACCGTTGGTCATTATTGAATGAAAGGAGCACAAAATGTCATTATGTATGTCTTAACTCCCAGAGAAAAAGAAGCCAAAAAGCAGCTAATTGCGGCTGCAGCCAGTAAATTATTTCAAAAAAATGATTTTAACCAAATATCCATGGCGCAAATTGCACATGAATCAGGCGTAGCCAAAGGCACACTATTCAATTACTTTAAAACCAAAGAAAACATCTTTATGTATCTGCTGCTTTCTGGTTATCAAGACTACCTCAAAGAAGTACGCCAGCGTTTTCAAAAAGCTGCAAGTATCACTTCTTGGAATGACTTTACTGCTTTTTTATTAGAACAAAATCACCTGTTAATACGTGAAAGGCCCGATTTATTGCGGCTTAACGCATTACGGGGGCCAATTTTAGAAGCAGCGGCTGACAGAGAACAAACTTTGGCCGGTCGGGAAAAACTATATGAAATAAACCAGCAACTGGGACAGGCGATTGCTGCAAGAATTACACTATTAAGCGTTAAACAGGCCAGTCACCTTTTCATTATTCAGAGTGCCATAATTAGCGGTCTCATGAACATGATGAATCTGGACGAATTTCACCACGATCAATTGCCGGTTGATTTTAACGGCTTTCAAATCGACCTCGAACAAGAAGCCAATCAAATAATGTTGTTTTACTTACAAGGATTGCAACAAAAACTGGAGGGAACTAAATAAAATGAAACTCGTGAACATCAGAAATTTTGCCATAATTGCTCATATTGATCATGGTAAATCAACCTTAGCTGACAGAATTATGGAACAAACTGATACTGTGAGCAAAAGGCAGTTAAGTGACCAATTACTCGACAGCATGGAAGTTGAACAAGCTCATGGAGTAACAGTTAAGTCGCGCTCAGTGCGTAACTTTTATCAAGCTGACAATGGGCAGGAATATGAATACAATTTAATCGATACGCCTGGACACGTTGATTTTTCCTACGAAGTCTCTAAAAGCCTCGCCGCCAGCGATGGTGCTATTTTATTAGTTGACGCAACCCAAGGCGTACAAGCACAAACCGTAGCCAACTTACGTTTAGCTTTAAAGCATAACTTGACCATCATTCCGGTGATTAACAAGATTGACAATGCAGCGGCTGACGTTGCGGCAACAGAAGCGCAAATTCGTGCGCTGCGTCCCGAATTCGCAGATGTGGCTATTTTAAAAATTTCTGCTAAAACCGGCGAAAATGTTCACCAAGTACTAGAAGCTATTTATCAAAAAATTCCAGCGCCGCAGGGAAAACCCGCTGCACCTCTTAAAGCCTTAATTTTTGACTCGCAATATGATTCTTACCAGGGAATTATTGCGGACGTCAGACTAATTGACGGCACGTTAAAAAGCCAGCAAAAACTAGAATTAATGCAGAACGGCAGCACATTTAATGCTCAAGCAGTGGGAATCTTCACGCCAGATATGAAGCCAGTAAAGGAATTAAATGCGGGTGAAGTCGGCTATATTGTGACTGGGATTAAGGATGTTGCCAGCGTGCAGGTTGGCGATACCTTAACCGCTGCTGAAAATCCTACTAAAAATGCTATTCCCCACTTTAAGCCGGCGCAGTCAATGGTTTATGCCGGTTTTTATCCTAAAGGAGATACCAGCTATGAGGCTCTAAAGCAGGCTATCAGTAAGCTCGCTCTCAATGATTCAGCCTTTCATTACACCCCCGAACAGTCCGAAGCACTTGATGCCGGCTTTCGTTGCGGCTTCTTAGGTATTTTCCATTTGCAAATCATCCAGGAACGACTGCGCGATGAATATCAGGTCGAAGTGTTGACTACTGCGCCGAATGCTACCTATCACGTTTACCTCAAGCAGCCTCAGCCTAAACAGGAATATCTCACTATCACCAATCCGGCAAAATTTCCTGATTTTTCTGAAATTGATTATGTCACTGAATCATACGTTAAGGCCGTAATTACCACGCCCAATGAATACTTGGGTGCCGTCATGAAATTATGCGACCAGCATTTTGGGGAAATGGTAGACTTGGACAATCAACAAGATTTAGTCACATTAACATACAAACTGCCGGTATCTGAAATTGCCTATGACTTTTTCAACAGTTTAAAGTCAATTACTCATGGCTTTGCGACTCTTGATACGGAATTTTTGGATTATGAACTAGTGGATGTAGTCAAAATTCAAATTCAGATTAATTATGCTGCTGTCGATGCTCTCGATATTATTGTGCCGCGGCAAAAAGCCGATTTAATTGCCCATAAATTAGTTAAAAAATTGAAGTATACTGTGCCGCGGCGTTTATACCCCATGCCTGTGCAAGCAATGGTGGAAAACAAAGCAATTGCCAGAGTTGACGTGCCGCCTTTGCGTAAAAATGCGGCTGTTAATGGCGAAAAACGGAGTATCTCGAAGAAACAGCAACTTTTACGCAGACAAAGTTTAAACAAAAGACAAGCCGTTAAAAGTGACATTAAACTGCCGCAGAGCGTCTTTGATGCCATTTTAAATATTAATGAACCGGATTAGAAAAAATATCTATAAAGCAAACTAAAAGCCTAATATGTTAACACATTTTGGTGTTACTTATTAGGCCTTTGGTTTTAATTGATACCTTTTCTTCAACTCATATGATAATGTTCGAAATCAATTTTAATAACTTTTTTATAGCATTTCTTGAAGAGAAACAATTTGTATATTGGAATTATATTCAGTATTTAGCTGTTTGATTTCATTGTTAAAATCATCAAATACTTCTTGATTTTCCTTGGATTCGTATTTGTCTTTTTTACTAATATCCTCTGATACAATTATTTTTAAATTTTTGATTTTATCATCTTTCACTGCTGTCCTGATGTCAAATAATGAACTTTTTAATTCCTTAGCTCTAACACCATTTTCAGCATAATCAAACGAGGTCACTTTCAAATAATTTTCACCAAGTTTATAGTCAATTATTGACTTAGTATCGAACTTACCCTTTATTTGTGGTTCAGTTAATTCTTTATCCGTATTTTTGCTTTTCAAACTCTTTTTCAATAATCTTTTTGCTGCAGGAGTAGTAATGCGTTTAGATTTTGGACGATCATAATACAGAAAAGTTTTTTCCAAATTTTCCATATCAGTCTTTAAATTTCTCTCATCTGAAACAATGCATGCAACATCTCTAAACTGAAATTCATTAGCAAAATATTCAGTTTTTCGTCTCAAATAGTCAAAAGAATCCTTCTGTAACAAATCATCTTTCGGGAAAAAAACATTTATAGCTTGCTTAGTTAATTTTCCCGTTGTCGGAAAATCAAGATCTTCATGTAAAGCTTCCATAGTAATATCGAAAAAGCTTTTATCCCACTCGTCATCAAATCTAGCAATTCGCTGTTTATTACGTGCAGAAACAAATTTAGACATTTTATAGTTAGGGACATGAAAAGCAATTCCGACATTGAGACACTCGTGCCTAATTTGACTTGGTATATATTGCAAAACTGCATAATAAATGTTAATTTTTTGAGTCATCACTTTCATTCCCTTCATTAAAATTTAAAATGTTTCTTCAAAATGTTAATTATATCTTGATAACGGTCTAATTGAAAATAAATAAATTCTTTTGCTTCTTTTAAATCGCTTCTATCAATTCCCCAGCTTGATGGAATATCATTAAAAAAACTTTCTTTAGTTGCATCAGTAAGGTTCTTTACTTTTCTACTAATTTTAGAAAAAGCATGTTTTCTATTTATTTGAGAAATCATGTTTTTATAGATTGGACCATCTAAAGCATCTAATACCTCTAGTGGTGCCTTCATATCTTGTTCCAAGCTATACTTATCCCAAATTTGTGCAATTCTAAATATTGAGCCAAAATCAATTAGAGTTATTTTTTGGGTTTCCTTTTCGAACAGCCAATTTCCGGGATTTTCACCTCTATCAATGTTCATCAACAATTGATCAACAAACAAAATTCCCGGAAAATCATCTTTATTACTAGCATATCTAAAATAAGTCGGTAGTGCACCAGAAGTAGCTTTTATCCATTTTGAAGCAAAGCACTCTCCCGGTTTTGCATTTATATTTTGTAGCTGTTGATTTGAATCTATAATACTTTGTGGCAAACGAATTATTTTAAAAGCAGGAACTGGTAGTGAAAGTGCCTTAGATACTCGGTACCCAATTAATTCATTGAATAAAGCTTTCCCATTTTGGTATTTATTTTGACATTTCATGACTAACAATTCCGGTGAATTGCCACAATAAACTGTAATAGGTACAGTCGTTCCGATCTTTATTTTATTTTCAACTGATATTACTTTTTCCATAAATTAACCCTAAGTAAACGACGAGGGCATAAGTTTACATTAATACTAATACCTATAAAAATAATAACAAAAAGTTCACATTAAGAAAAGAAACTTTTGAAAATATTTAATTCTTTACCTTTCTTATTTTCAGCCTTGATAGATCTCTAACTTTACTGGCCCGATTAATCCAGCTGGTGGAATAATACCAAATTGGGATTCAGGGTCTTGAATTTTAATGGCCAAGTTATTTACGGTTTCAACTTCAATTTTATTTGGACCTACTTTTAAGAATGCTGTTATAGCAAAAGTTGAGTTTTGCTCAATTGTTCTTCCCACTAATTTGCCATTAACCTTTAGTTCAGCGACTTCACCGATTTGTCCTAGATTAATCTTGAATTCATCTAAAAGCTTCTCGACTGTTATAGTAGTTGAATAATTACTTTTGCCAGAGTAATTCTTAAAGCCTGGTAAAGAATTCACATCCCTTAAGTCAAAATTTTTGAAACACTGACCTGCAATTTTTAAATCCCAGTTTGAAATTTCTTTTTTTTCAATTAGCGACTTATCATGATGCTGCAGTGCATCATAGTCATTGTCAAAAAGAATAAAGCACGTATGACCAGCTGCTAATTTTAAATGGAATGTCTGAATTTGTTTACCCAATAATTCAAGTTTTAAAGTCATAGGATCAAAAGCATATACATCGTGTTTTTGACTTAACATTACTTCTTCATCAATGTTTTGGTGAATGTTCTCATTGAAAAAGAAGACACCATTATCATCACTACTCTTAAAACGATATAATCGCAAATTTTTATTATTTTTAAGTAGACTGATATCCGCTTTATCCTTAACAGTGCGCGCTATTTCTGCTAATGGCAATATTTTAGCTTTAGCTAATTCACCACTAATGTCGTTTAAGTTTTCATCACAACGTGGCAATTTGTTTACAAAAAATACCTGAATACCATTTTTACTTACCTTTTCTATAATTTGTGCTAGTTCGTTAGTTATATATTTAGTCTGCGGGATAATTAAACAAGTAAATTTATGATCATTGATTTGAAACGAGTTTTTACTTATTAAACAGTCTTTTAAATAATCTATTGTTACTAATTCATGCGGTATTTGCTTTTGATAAAGCCGCTTCGTAACTTTTTCAAAAGGCATAGCAGTGGCATCCAGCCACTCGTTTTCAGCATGATATAACACTGCGACCTGGCATAATTCCTTGCTATCAGACAGAATAGCACTTACACGGTTAATATATTTAAACAAGACAGGGTAATATTTTTGTTCTGGTTCATTACCATCAGCATAAAAATGCGGGGGACAATCTGGATCAGGGAATTTATTAGAGTTGAAAGCATGAGGTACAAAATGATTAATACCTCTAACCATCATATGATCAGCTATATATTTCATTAATGGTAGTCCTTCAGCCCAGCCATATGCTCCAAACAGTTCCACCATCGACCTTCTTTTTTTTCTAGGTTCCAGTTGAGCAGCAGAATTAGCTAAGTCAGCTAAACCATAATGGAAAAATTCACCATTCCAACCGGACTTAGTCATTGCCTGATAATATCCGGTATCAAGCCCTGGCATGATTTGGTTTAAAACCACGTCAATTCCCGCCATATCAAAGCCGGCCATGGCTTTAAAATAATGACCTGCGCCATATCCTAGTCGCGCATGTGCACCATTATCTTCAAGTAAATGGCCAATATGTGCAACACCATGTTCTTGACACCATTTTTGTAACACTTGAGCAAAATTTTCTGCATAGAGTTTAGAAACTATCGCCATATATTTGTATCTGATATTAATTTCTTGATGATGTACATCTGTTGTCGTGGTAAGTAACGGCAATAATTTATAGTCTGATGCAAAATAGGTTTCCAGCATGTCATCACGCCAAGGTAAAACCATATTGGTTTGTCCAATTTGACTAAAAGACCCGTGGGCATTGCCAAAGCGGGGTTCATCACTAAAAAAGCCTAATATAGTTGTGCCGAATAATTTTTGATAATGCTTATAGTGCTGCTCATAAACTTCATTAACTAAAACTTCTGTTGCTTCCTTAATTAAGGGATTCAAATAATTTTCAGTTTCTTTTTCTCCCCCATCATAAGTTTGCAGTAGAACAAAAATTCTGCTCTGCCCTGAAGGTAAATCAAGGGTCAGTATATTGTCCGTTAGATTATCCGTGATATCAGTAATTGTATTACTGTCAATTTGATTATCAGCAGTTTTTCGGGCAATTAAAACCTTTAAAATTTTATCAGTATCTTTTTTAGGAACAAAAACTCCAGCCGGATTGACATATTTAAGAAGAAGTTTGGCGTTTTTGACAGGACCTGCATAATCTAATTGCTTTATGTATAAAAACTTTTTCTGTAATGCTTGGGGTACCCGACCAGCCACATAGCCAGTGGGAAAATGGGAATCGTCTAAAATCCACACTTTCATCCCTCTCTTTTCAGCTTGCTCGAAGATGAAATCTAAATCCTCCCACCAGGTTTTGCCTAAAAAATCAGGATGGGGCCGTGACTCAATACAAAAACCCTTTATGCCGGATTTATAAATTGAGTCAATAGTTCTTTTTAATTTTTCCTTTGATTCATGGTGTAACCATAAAAAAGGAAAAATAGAATTGTTTATCTTATATTTAATTACATCGTTAATATTACTCATTAAATTAATCCTATCTAATAACCATTATCGGTGAATCCTTTTGTTTAATTTCATTAGTATTAGTATCAATTTGTTTAAATTCGTCTGAGTTAGTCACTATTACCATTGTGGTTGTATCATAACCAGCTTTTTGAATCTTATCCCATTCAACTTGTGCAATAGGTTGACCCTTTTCGACTTTATCACCTTTTTTGACCAGAATATTGAAATATTTCCCTTTTAAATTTACTGTATCAATACCCATGTGGATCAACAATTCCACACCATCATTTGAAATTAGTCCAATTGCATGTTTAGTCTCAAATACAGTAGATATCGTACCAGCAATAGGTGCTGTCACTTCTTCAGATGAAGGAACGACGGCAAAACCGGTACCCATAGAACCACTGGCAAATACTGGGTCTTTAACTTGAGTCAACTCTTCAATCTTACCTTGAACAGGTGAAATGATACCAAAATCATGTAAACTGATTTTAGTTGCCGGCTTTATCTCACTTGTTGTTTTGCTTTCATCAATGTCATCTTGCTTGGTGTAGCCAAACATCATTACCAAAATTAAAGTAACTAAAGCAGTTGCTACATTAGCTATGATATAAGCCCAAAAACTGGAATCTAATCCCTTAGGATTAATGTAAAGTGGTGCGGCGAAAATACCATTTGATCCAAAAGCATAGTTCTTGGCATTCATTAACGCCATAATGGCACCGCCAACACCACCACCAATAAATGACATGACAAAGGCTTTTTTATGTTTCAGAGAACAACCATAAATTGCTGGTTCAGTTACTCCAAGAATAGCAGTTAAAGCAGCTGCACCAGCGATTTCCTTATTTTTCTTATTTTTTGCTTTTAAAAAGATTGCCAAAGCCACTGCAAACTGGGCAAAAACAGTTACACCTAAAATGGCATTAATAGGATCTTAATGCATCGTAGTAATATTATTCATTAAAATCGGGATAAAAGCATAATGAAGACCAAAGACAACCATTACTTGCCAAAATGCCCCTAAAATAATTCCTGCTAAAACGGGGGCAAAATTATAAATTCCAATTACGGCAACTGACAATATTTTTGACAGGTATGATAAGACAGGCCCTGCTATTAAGAAAGTAGGAATTGTCCCAACTAGATATGAAAACAGTGGTACTAAAATTATTTGTGCTGCAGGTGTAATATGTTTTTTAAAATAGTGTTCCGCAACTGAAGCTAACCAAACTGCAAAGATTGCTGGGAAAAGCGATGAAGTATAATTTGCTAAAATTACTGGTATTCCAAATAAATTCATCGCAGTCTTAGCATTATAAGCATTAACCAGGGTAGGATAGACTAAACTTGCACCAATTCCTGCACCAATAATTTGATTTGAATGAAAGTGCTTGGCAGTGCTTATACCCACTAAAATTGGTAAGAAATAAAACATTGCATCTGCAATTGCATATAAAATTAAATATGTTGGAGACTTTTCACTAAGGACATTAGTCGATGTTAGAAGTGCCATTAACCCTTTTAAAATACCAGCAACTGCAATCGCTGAAATTGCAGGACTGACAATCGCCACGATTAAGGCCATGAAACGATTAAACCAATTTTTTTCTGCCTTAGACTTGATTTTTCCGTCATTTTTAGTCTGCTCACCGCTAATATCATATTTGTTCATAATAGCGTCATAAACTTTTTCCACTTGGTTACCAATCACAACTTGGTATTGGCCACCACTGCTTATCACCGAAATAACTCCGTCTAGCATTTCGATTGCTTTAGTATTAGCACGAGCTTCATCTTTTAGGTAAAACCTTAAGCGCGTTACACAGTGAATCAACCCGTTAATATTTTGAGTGCCACCAACATTTTTAATAATGTTGTCAGCTAATTGCTCTACGTCCATTTTCTACATCTCCTCATTCATAATCATTACATTGATAATAATATTTGTAAGCGCTATAATTAGCTAGAGCAAAAATTAAGTTTCTTTACAACAAAAGTTAAGGTTCAAAAATGAATATTGAAAATGAACTTTTTGAATTAAGCAGATCTGAACAAAAGCACAGAAAACACCATGATAAATCAATGGCTTATTATGAACATGTCAGAAAAATAAGAGTGAGAGGCAAAGAAGTTTACCTTTTCGCTTATGATAATTTACTCAAAAAGAATACCGATACGTTCAATTTGTCTTCCTTAAATGATAAGCCAGCAATTATTCTGCAAAGACACGTGAGATATTCATATGTTCCTTATCATGTTCATGATTATATTGAATTAACATACGTTTTGCATGGCAATTTTAGTGAAACTATCGAAGGAAAAAGTTTTCACCTAAAAGAGGGTTCAATTACTTTCCTAAATACTCATACCATCCATAAAATCGGAAAAACTGAGAAACAAGATCTGGCAATTAATATTTTAATTAGAAAAGAGTTCTTGAGTGACCAAATTATTAGTATCTTTCCTACTCAAACTCGTTTAGCAGCATTCTTCTTAAATTGCTTATCAGTTGAAAATGATAGACCTGATTTCTTTGTCATAGAAAAATGCCCAGACATTAAACCTATTGTTTTAGAAATGATGCGCGAGCAAAAAGAAAACAGTTCTAATAAGGTTGAAATTCTTGATATGTTAATGAAAATATTCTTTTTAAGGTTATTACGCAGTCAAACTTATGACATTTATAATTCAAAGAGTTCGCAAATGACTGACATTATTGACTATATAGCAGTTAATTTTAGAAGTATTACTCTCGATAAATGTGCAAAGCATTTTGGTTTTAGTTCAAACTACTTTTCGTACTTAATTCACACCAAAACTGGCAAAACTTTTAAACAATTAGTCTTAGAAAAAAAGCTTAAATATATTAATTACATGCTAGTGAATTCTATTCTGCCTATTCAAGAAATACTAGATAATGTTAACATTTCTAATTCGACTTATTTTTATAAGAAGTTTAGAGAATTAAATGGCTGTAGTCCAAAAGAATATAGGTTAAAACAAAAAAAGCAAATTATTGAAAAATAGGACTTACGCATTAAAAATATATATTAATGTGAAAATGTGTTAATCTTCACAGAACTCGAAACGCAATTGTAAAGCAAAAGAACGGATAAAAGTGATATACATCTTTTATCTTTTATTCGTTCTTTTCGTTATTATCAAATTTAAGACTCTATAATTTATCCTGTTGATGACTTAGCTGTTAATTGGTTTTTTATTGCATAAAAATGAGGTCATCTTCCTCTTGCTTCTGGTAAAAGTTAGTCTAGCCAGTTTATAAGTTCTTTTTTGAATTAAATAAATCTTTTAGCTATCAAAAATTTTGATTTTGCTAATAATCATTGTAAAAATTAATGATTAACTATCTTTCTCCCAAGCAGTAGCGAAGCGGTTAAAATTAAAGCAAAAGCCAAAAAGGCATAGAAATCGAAGTAGTACTCAAACAGTAGTACAATTAGAGTACTATTTGAGAGAGGCGAGACAGTCATGGCAGCTAAAGATAAAAAAAGAGTTCAAGTACAAATTGATAAAAACTTGGCTGAAAATACCGAAGCAGTTTTAAGTGAGTTGGGCCTAACACCCACCACGGCTATTAACATGCTTTATAAGCAAATCGTTGCAGATGGTGCTTTACCCTTTAAGCCAACTTTAAGTGAAACAGAACGAGCAGAGTTACGTTTTTTAAAGGCCACTGAAAATACTCCAATAGTGGAGTTTAAAGACGCTAAAGAAGTTGCTAATTGGCTAAATGATCCAAATGAAGACTAATGGCCTAATTAGCTTATACGTTAGTTATGTAGAAACTGATGGTGGTAAGCGTAGACCAGTATTAATTCGCAAAGTTTCGGCGCAAACAGTTGAAGCTTATAAAATTACCAGTAAGTACAAAAATGAATCGGCTTATATCAGGCAACAGTATTATCCAATTAAAGAATGGCAAGCTGCCGGTTTAATGAAACCCTCATGGGTCGATATTGGTAAGCTTTACCGCTTTCCCAAAAGAGGTTTAACCTTTAAGGGAATCGGTCATTTAAGTAAGCGAGATCAAAATGAAATTGCTGATTTTGCTATTGCTTTGAAATCCAAAAGAAAAGGCAAAAACTAAAGAACAAAACCGATCTGCCTAGTAATTGAACAGATCGGTTTTTAATATCTTTATGGTAAGGTCACTCTGATAATATATTGGTCAGCATATGGCGGGTAGCCATGTTTTTTACTTAGTTCTTTTATTTCATTAATAATCTTGTTTGTACTAATGTTTTACTTTTTTCATTTTAAAAGCTATATTAGTAGCTTTAAGCATTGAAATGTCGTTTAATACAATTTCTTATAAGGAATCAATTCCTGGAAAAAACTATACTTTGCACGGTATTGCAATAGTAGAAAATGTAAAAATTAATTTTTAGGCAAAAAGATAAATCAAGTATTTCTTTTGGAAAAGACTTGATCTATTTTTTTGCTTTTTTGTGCTGGAAAAAAGAACCGGATTGATAATCATGCTAAAGCCTAAAAGCAATAGCCTTTTCAACATATAGTGTTTTGAATATATTAAAGTACAATATGTTGCGGAGTATAAGTGATAAAAAGGAGAGTAGACTTTATTGAAAAAAATCAAACCAAAATTAAAAGAATATGCTGAACGATATGGTCGACAACTTGACGCTTCTGTCAAAATTGACAAATAAACTGCAGCTACAAAAAATTCCTAACCATGAAGGTTAGGAATTTTATTTTTTAACTTAAAATTAGTCGTCTAACTTCTCTTTGTTAGTGACATTCAACTTGTCATCAAAGGTGTAAACTACAGGTTCACCGGTCTTCATTTCCAAGTTCATAATATCAGCGTCAGAAATGTTTTCGATGTATTTAGTCAAAGCACGAAGTGAATTACCATGAGCGGCAATAATGACATTCTTACCAGCCAATAGGTCTGGTGCAATGTGATCTTCCCAGAATGGCATAACTCTCTTTAAGCAAACCTTTAAGTTCTCAGTCCGAGGAATAATGTGTGGGTCAAGATCAGCGTAACGACGATCGTGAACTTGACTGTATTTAGAGTCATCCTCAATCTTTGGTGGTAAAACATCGTATGAACGACGCCAAATGTGGACTTGTTCATCACCGTACTTGTCAGCAGTAGCCTTCTTGTTTAAGCCTTGCAAGCCACCGTAGTGACGCTCGTTTAATCTCCAGGTCTTAGTTTCGGGAACCCAAAGTTGGTCGCTTTCTTCCAAGGCATAGTGCAAAGTCTTAATGGCACGAGTTAAAACTGAAGTATAAGCTTGGTCAAATTTCAAGCCGTGTTCCTTAATTAACTTACCCGCATTCTTGGCTTCTTCAACGCCTTTTTCTGATAAATCTACATCAATCCAACCAGTAAATTTATTTTCAAGGTTCCATTCACTTTGTCCGTGACGAATCAAAACTAATTTTGACATGAAATATCTCCTTTGCAAATTAAATGTTTCACTTACTATTTTACACATTTACATTTTGTTTTCATAGGTTTTAGGGTTAAAAATCGTTTTTTAAATTCAAGTTTTAAGATACAATAGAAATAATAATGATTATAAGAAAAGAGATTATCTAACTCGTTATGAAAATTAAAAAACTAATGCTGGGCCTAAGCTTAATGGCGGCTTTAATTGCTGGTGGTTGCTCGAAGCCAAAAAAGCAAAGCGAACCAATTTTAACTAAAAGCCAAGTAATCAAATGTTCACAGAAATCTTTTAAGAGTGGGCAGGCAAAACAAGTCATCACTTTGGGTACTGATACCTCTAACCAAGTTGTTGCTACGACTGCCCTCTTTGGAGGCAATCCCACCGTTTTTCAACTTAATTCCCAAACACAGGTGAAAGGCAAAACCCAGTCTGCACAAGAATGGGTTGATAATTCCAATCATATCTATATTAATGGTGAAAGCAGTTGGTATAAGAGCGACTTTAACAAATTAACTGGTCATTCATACGTTGATTTATTAGACTCCATAGTCAACAACCCTATGTTAATGGATCCGCCTGCAGCTCTTACAAAAGCTTATAAAATGACGCGTAAGGGGCAAACATATACGCTAGATGCAACAGTTAAAGATCAAAAGACCATAAAGAAGGCGCTTGACCCTATCTTTGTCACTAATAATCAAAGCTCAAAGCAACAAACGATTTACCGTAAAATAGCCAAAATAGGTAAGATTCAAGGTATGACCGCAAAGCTAGTGGTTAAAAATAAGAAGCTTTATACGTTTCAATACTTAGTTAAAATTAAAGTAAACAAATTAATGCGCTTCAGTGCTGGTCAAAGTTACGGCAACATTGGCAGCAGAGACTTTTTAAAGATTCCCAACAATGCACTTAACGCTAAGCCATTACCTGAAACAAGTAAAAAGAAGAAATAACTATTATTAATGTGAACCCTAAAACCTGCAAAGTTTATGGGCTTCTAGTTAAGGACTTACTTCCGCTACTAAGCAGAAGCTAGTCCTTTTAATTTAGAAAAAATGTCGAATAATGAAATGAGTCCTGCAAATTAAGCAACTTGCGGGACTATTTTTATGACCGGATTATCTAAAAATCAAGCTCTACCACCAATGGCAACAGGATTATTCAGACTTTTATTTGGTCAAGACCTGTTGGGCAGACTAATATATATAATTTTAATAAAAATTTAACTAAAAAAGGTATACAAAATTTTTTTAGATATAAAATATAGTTATCTTAAAAAAGGAGATATTACTAATGAAATTTAAAAAACTAATTTCTACTGTATTATTATCTGCCGCCCTTGTTGGTGGTGGTTTGACTCACGCCAAAACAGTTGACGCAGCGTTAAATAAAAAGCAAGCTATTGCGATTGTTAACAATAAAAAGGCGGAACCAACCAGTGGCCAATACGTTTTCACCACTAAGATTAAAAGTGGTAAGCAAAAACTGGGTTTTGATGCCCATGGCACCTTCGTTACCAAACCTCAACTAGTGCAATCTATTACTACTGTCAGAGCTGGTAAAAACAAAGGTAAAGTAGAACAATGGGTTGATCTGACTTCTAACCGCCTTTACACCAAAGTAGATGGTAAATGGCAATATATACCTCTTGAAGACAGTGAAACTGCACAGCCGGACATGCAAAAATATGAAAGCACAATTAAGAAATTTACCAAGAGTGTTAAACATGATTTCAACAAGAATGCCCGTCTTAGTCATAAAAAAGGTGTTTATACTCTCAAAAGTAGCGTCAGCATGACTAAAGCAGCCAAACTTTTAAACCAGATTTTTAAAGATTATAAGGTAGACACCAAGTCTTTCAAAAAACACGTTAAACTCAGCAAATGCTACGTTACTTTCACTCTGAAAGACGAAGAAGTAACAGACTATGCTGTTTCCTTTAAGATGAATTATGATAAAAAGACACCAGCATCTTTCAAACTTAAAATGTTTGGCTTTGGTGGCTCTGACTCTTTAAGCCTACCTGACGAAGTTAAAAATGCGACCCCAGACCCCAGCTACAACTAAATAATCTAAAATGATAGGGTTCTCCAGATCTATTCGATGAGATAAAATAAGGGTGTTAACTCTTTTAAATATTTTCATCAGTAAAATGGAGGTCCAAAATGAAATTAGGTATTATTGGCAGTGGCAAAATTGTCCATGATTTTTTAACTACTGCAGCTAAAATTAAAAATTTGGAACTAGCAGCAATCTCTACGACTAAGCGCAGTCGCCATATCGCTGAAGATTTAGCTAAGCAGTACGGTATTAAAGAGGTCTTTGCGGATAACGATCAGTTGTGCAATGACGACAACGTAGACACCGTTTACGTCGCCGTACCTAACTTTTTGCATTATGACGTTGTTAAAAAAGCCGTTCTGGCTGGCAAAAATGTTATTTGTGAAAAGCCCTATGTTGAAACCGTTGCTCAAGCTCAGGAACTTAAAAAAATAGCTGATGATCATAATGTAATTATTGTTGAAGCTATTACCAATATTCATCTGCCAAATTATAAGGAAATCAAACGAAAATTAACCAAAATAGCGCCTATTCATATCATCTCTCTGAACTATACACAGTACTCTAGCCGCTATGATGATTTCTTGCAGGGTAAGATCGCTCCCGTTTTTGATCCAGCAAAAGACGGTGGCACCTTAATGGATTTAAATATTTACAACATTCATTTAGCCGTTGGCCTTTTTGGCAAACCGGAAAAGGTGCAATATTACCCAGTGATCCAGCAGCATATTGATACTTCCGGTATACTTAACTTAGTTTACCCAGACAAGCAAGCTGTTTTGATTGCTTCAAAGGACAGCTATACTACGCCAAGATCCTTTATTGAGGGTGAAAAAGGCACTATCTATTTTGAAGGTTCAACGGGCGTAATCAAAAACTTTACCATTGAACGAAGAAACGGTGAAAACAGTGAATTTAACTTTAACCAATTTGATCATCGGATGGCGAGTGAATTTACAGACTTTGTTAAAATTATTGACAATCACGACACTGTGGAAGCTGACAAATTGTATGATCACAGCGTAGCTGTAATGGCTGTTCTAGCTCAAGCAAAAGAGTCGGTCAAATAAATAAAATTAAAAGCGCAGTTACCTCTCATTTAGAGCAACTGCGTTTTTGAATATAAAAAGAGACCTAAAAATCCAGTAAGACATTTTAGTATTTATCAGGGATACCATTTAGGTCTCTTTTGCTAGTAATATTAAATATTATTTACTTTGAAGGAGTAGTATTAGCGGATGAACTGCTAGAACCAGTTGAACCAGCTGAGCCAGTGGAGCCATTAGAACCAGTTGAGCTGGTTGAACCGTTAGAACTGGTTGAGCCGGTTGAACCGTTGGAACTAGTTGAGCCGGTTGAACCGTTAGAACTAGTTGAGCCAGTTGAACCGTTGGAACTAGTTGAGCCAGTTGAGCCATTAGAACTAGTTGAACCGTTAGAACCAGTCGAGCCGGTTGAACCGTTAGAACCAGTCGAGCCGGTTGAACCTGTTGAGCTAATTGGCGTAACCTCTGTCTTGTCTTTAGCTAAAGCACTTACTTTAATGTATCCAGCTGAAGTTGAGTAATACTTCTTACCCTTAATTTTAACAGTACCACCATAAACGGTAACTTTTTGGCCTTTACGAACTTTGCTCTTCTTTAAAGCCTTACCACTTCTAGTTACCAAAACAGTGTTTTTAACTACTTGAACAGTTTTACCATCAACATTAACGGCTTTAATATATTGGTTTTTGCCAATCTTATAGTAAACCTTGCCTTTAACAGTCTTTTTGCCAAGAACACTAACTTTTTGGCCAACCTTAACTGTTACCTTAGTCTTAACTAACTTCTTGCCCTTTTGCTTGTAAACAGCAGAATTTGCACCAACTTTTTTAGTTTTATTAGCTTTTTTAGCAGCACTAACTTCAGTTGGAGTACTACCTAAAGCATTGACAGGCAATTGATTTACGCCAACTGCTAACAATGTTGCACCAGCTACAGAAACTATCATTTTTCTATAAAAACTATTTTTACTCATATTGAGCCTTCCTTTTTCCATTGACAACATTTTGACGTACTTAGTTAAAAATTAAGAACGCTATAACTCCTTTTGAGTTACATGGCTTATATTCTAGCACTATGAAAAAAGAATATAAATATTAATAAGTTAATTCTTTAACTTTATTTATAAGTCTGACTAAAAATGATAACACTGTTACTATAAATAATTTGCTTTGCCAGTAACTGAAATATCACTGTTATATTATCATGGCATCACAGCTACGGCCGAATAAACAGTAGTTTTCTCAAAGGCTGCTCCTAGGCCAATTGTTCTAGCAGCCGGATCAAGCAATATGTCCCGATATTTCCCGTCCCTAGTTATATTATTGTTAAGATATTCATAAAGAATGCTGCTGGCAACCTCTTCAGTTGATCCACCATCAAGTGCAAGTTCTAGCATGTTGGTAGTGCGGTTAATAGTCCACTCCCACGAAAAACTGGCAATACATTCTCCCAATATGGGATAATCAATGCCCTTTTCTTGAAAAGCCTTTTGTAAAATAGACGTTCCAGATTTATCATAAAGTCCAAAATTCTTGATTAAATCCTGGGCACGTTCTTGAACAATCTTGTCATAAGTAGGGTCTGCTGTTAATTTGCTTAAGCCCCGACTAACCCGCTCCTGATTAAGTTCCCTTAAAAAGACTTGTCTAAATTTACTAGGTGAAAACACCTTGGTATAAGAGGCTGAAACATTCTCACTAGCAGCACTAGGATCTGGTAAATTAGCGGAGGCTGTATCCTGTGCCGCATCATCAGAGGTATTCGGCTGATCGGGATTCACCTTATCTTCTGGTGTTTTAGATTCAGAGGTATTTTTATCATTAGTTTCAGTTGCTTCCGAAATTACATTAGCACAGTGTGCATCTGCAAGATTGTCCGCATTATGTGGATTTTGTGCAGTATTGCTATCATTAGATACTTCAGACTTATCAGAGTTTTCTGTCCCATTTTTACTGGATGCACTATTAATATGGTTATTATTAGTTTCACCCTGAGTAGTCTTATTTACATTAGGAGTAAAACTATTGCTTGGCGTATTATTCATGCTAGAGCCATTAAATGCCAACGTGGTGGCAGTTTGCGTCTTATTATCAGCAATACTTTTTGCCAATTCGTTAGTAATATTTACTGCAGGCGACAGAGTTTTAATCACCTGCTTAGGTGATTTCGCCGCTGAATTTATCTGGGCTAACACACTCCTTTTGATGTAACCGTGGCTAGTGGCGTAGCATTTCTTGCCCTTAATTACTTTTGGCGCACCAAAAATCCTGATTTTTTGTCCTTTGTGAATTGCTTTTACTTTTTTGCCATTTCGAGTATAAAGTACCGTATCTTTGGTTACTTGATAAATTTTGCCTTGAATGTTAACGGCTTTAACAAATTTATTTTTACCAATGCGATAAAACAGTTTACCCTTAACAGTTTTTTGGCCATAAATACGTACTTTTTGACCCGCCTTGATGATTTTCTTGGATTTAACCAGCTTTTGGCCCTTGCGGACATAGACAGCGGAATTGGTTCCCACCCTTTTTATTCTTCTAGTTCGACTACTTTTCTTAGCTGCACTTACTTTTTCCGGCATGGCATTTAAGACACTCGGCGGCGCTTGCTTTAAAAACCCTGTCAGTAAAGTCACAGTGGTCAAAGAGACGATCACTTTCTTGCAAAGATTATTTTTACTCATATCTAAACCTTTCAATATTTAAAAATTAAAATTATTATAACTATACAAGAGTATATTTTAACTGAGAATTAAAAAATGCTGACAGTCACTTCTTAATTTTTGTATTATTTTCTAACTGAGAAAAATTCTCAATTAAAAAAGACTGATTGTCAAAATCAGTCCTTTGTTAGTCAGTCTAATTAGTAATTATTTTTTGCCGATAACCTGGCGCATACGATCGGCCGCTTGATATTTTGCGGTGAAAATCAGTTCATCACCTAATTCAATGACAGTATGACCGTGTGGCACCAGCCACTCTTGCCCCCGGCGAATACGGCTGACGGTGATGTCATGAGCCACGTCCCAGTCCATCAGTTGGCGACCCGAGTACTGCGTATTACGGACGACAACAGAGTAAACCGCATTTTTAGTATCACTCAAGACACTATAGAGAGCGGGCGATTCGATTAGTGCCCGTAAGAGTGCGGAAGTTATATTACTCAAGTCAAAGACTTCCATACCATTCTTGCGCAAGTCCTTGACCCTGGCAATATCAGCACGCTTTTGACAAATAATAATGCGCTTGAAGTCACCCTGCTCTTGTGCCAGCTGCCCTAGCCGCAAATTAGTATCGTCAGACCTCATGGCCGCAACAAAAATATTACCAGTAAAAGCACCGGATTGTGCCAAGCTCGCACTGTCCAATTGGGATAATAATTTTAATTGTGGCACGCGGCTTTTATAAATATGATAGTGTTCGTTACTGGTAGTATACATCTTAACTGAATACCAGTTATCATGCAGGTCAAGCATTACGGGGACAGTCAAGGCATTCGTGCCCAAAATCACGACTTTTTCTTTAATGCGATCTTCTGCTTTCAATTCAAAAATGGCGTTAAATAAAATTGGGCACAGAATGCAGACGATCACAGCAGCCAGGATAAAAACATCTGATTGCAGCCGTGTAATAACGTTTAATTTACGTGCTACTGCTAAAGTCGGAAGCACTATAGTAATGGTAGTTGCAGTTAAAAAGCCCCCGGCAATACCATTTCTGCTGCCGAATTTTTGAGCGTAAACCAAAGCAACAGGTACTTTAGCTAAGAACAGAAACAAGATTAATATTGGTAATAAAATCAGTGATTTTGGGTGGACCAAAAGTGACCTTAAATTAAGTTTTACTCCCGTCATGATAAAGAAAATAGGAATGAAGAAACCATAGCCGATTGAGGTTAACTTGTCCGCTGTTTCCTGACTAGGTTCCAGCAACTTCATGACAATGCCGGCTAAAAACGCTCCCAGGATGTTTTCTACTCCTACTCTCTCTGCTACCGTAACCAAAGCAAATATTAGAAAGAAAGCTAAACGGACATCTAACTGAGTGGTTGATTTGGTCACCTTTACAAACCATAAGTAGGGCTGCTTAAAGCGCCACAATAATAAAATAGCAACGCCAAAGAGCAGGATAATCAGCCACAGCTGCTTAGTGTTACCGCCATTAATGGCTGCATAAACCGTTAAGAGCATTAAGGGAATTACTTCCCCTAAAACTGCAGTTAGTAAAATTGTCTGTCCGATGGGTCTGTTTAAAATATCCTTTTCCTTCAAGGTAGCAATCACCACGCCCAAAGCAACAGTCATAAAAATGATGGTTGCCAGCATGACGTCCCCAAATAAACCCAACACTTTTAACAATAATGCTAAGCAAATAGACAAAATTGTCACACCTAAAAAGGCGTTGAGTGCCACTTTAAAAGGAGCAATCTGACCCTTTTTTCTTTTGGTTTTTTGACCCGGCTTTAACAAGTCAAAGTTAATTTCCATCCCTGACAAAAATAGTAACAAGATCACGCCTAAATTTGACAGAAAAGACAGGTCATGGGTCGGCCGGACGAGATTGAAGCCACTTGCACCTAACACAATACCAATAATAATTTCTGCAACTGCAGTCGGAACTGCATTAACCCGCAAACGCGCCATTAATATAGGCACTACCAGCGCAAACAAAACAACTAAGAATAAAGACAACTGTGCCACAAGGAATGCCCCCTCATTTATTCTTAGTCGATTATACAAGAAATTGCCAAATGAAGAAAATAATACGGGTGAGAAATAACAAAATGACCCCCAAATTTGGGGGTCATATCATAACCTGTTTCTTTACTTGCTACTTAAA
Organism: Lactobacillus melliventris; assembly: GCF_013346935.1. Classification (GTDB taxonomy): domain Bacteria; phylum Bacillota; class Bacilli; order Lactobacillales; family Lactobacillaceae; genus Lactobacillus. Next base: position 70,858 of record NZ_JAAEEB010000005.1, on the reverse strand, counting down.
ATTAGCTGCTTTGACAAAGCGGTTGGTATCAATTGGGTAGTACATTTTGCCACCAATATTGATGCGGCCGCCATAAGTGCGCACAGAAGTGCCGCGTAAAAGTTTTGCATTATCACTGCGAATTCCGGTAGTGTCATAAATATAAGCATTATGAGTTAAAATTCGCTTAGTACCAACAATGTTGCTGGCAACAACGTATTCATTTTCACCAATTTGCAAGTACTTTTTACCGTTGATAACTTTTTCTTGCGCCACAGTCACCACAGTACCTGCAGTTTTCAGTGCAGCGGTGGTGCGATTACCCTGGGCATCATAAGTATAAGCATCGTGCATTAAAGTCTTGTTGCCAGTCGGTGCTTGAGAAACGGGGTCAGGGTCAGAATCAGTATTAGAATCAGAAACCACCGGATCACTCGTGCCCACGTTATTATCGGGCACTGTGGTATTAGAGGTTTCAGCCGCCTGCATGTCATAATAATATTTGAGCAGGGAGAAGAAATCATTCATCGAATAGCCCCATTTTTGGAAATAGCCATCCGGATCGGTATGATTGGTACCACCTAAAAAGCGCGATACAGCGTGGTGCGACCAAATAGTTCCCTTGCCAGTATTTGAAGCATTCACGGGCGTGATGTCATAGCGATGCAATAACTTAGCGGCATAAATAGCATCATTATTGACGCTTTTAGCAAATTTGTTGCGCGTGTTTTCCCGACAAAGCTCAATTTGAATAAAGCGGTTGTTGGCAATTGCGCCCGCACCCCAGACACCGTAGTTGGGCGTCATCATTTGAATAACTTGCTTACTGTCGACAAAGGCATGAACGTAGGAGTACATATTCATCCATTCACGGTTGAAGTAAATGGCTTCGTTATAGGCGGAAGCTCCAGGGGTAGCAGTCTCATGGATGACAATACCCTCAGGTGTTCCTTTTCGATACTTGATTTTATTGCCTTTAGCATAAAATTTGTTATACTTGATATTCTGCGTCTGCAACATTTGATACAAAAATGTCTCGCCGACATAGCTGTTTTGTTTTGCGATTGAATTAATTGAGGCAGCTTCAACTACCTGTGTGTGATTAACATTAAAAATAGGTGCAACTAAACCTACTCCGATAGCAATAGTAGTTATTAGTTTCTTTATCTTCATCTAAATTTTCATTCCTTATTTCTGCTTTTTACCGTTTGACCCTGATCTAGAAATTGCCTTTCTTAATATACTGGTGAATACCAATTCTATAATACTTATGACCATAAATATTAATTGCACTGCCAAAGGTTGCGACTGACTGCCCCTTCTTCATCACCAGCTGATTGTCACGATTGCCGTAATCGTTATAAACATAAGCGTTCTTTTTTAATGGTCTCACTGTGCCATCAATATTGCCGCTGGCAATATACTGGTTTTCACCAATACGGTAATATTTTTTACCGTTAATAGTTTTAGTGCCGTAAGTCGCAATCACTTTGCCAGTGTTAGGTACCTTGATTGCCTTCAGCTTTTTAACACGTTTACCCTCAGAGTTATAGACATAAGAGTTGTGCATTAAAGTCTTGTTGACCTTTTTTTCACCCTTAGGGGCTTGCGAAGCAGGAGGAAGTGCGCTGCCCAAGTCTAAGAGCGTATCATTAACCCAGCCCTTGCCGGAGATATACATGCGCTTTTTACCATTATAATAGGTAATGGTCTTCGTAACAGTAACGGCATCGCCCTTAGCAACGGAATTAGTCTTAGCTGAAACCGAATGGTCAGTAGGCCACGCGTAAGTAGCGCCCGCTTTCTTGACGACATAAGACTTGCTGGTGTTTGAAACCGTAGGGTCATATTGCGTCAAATTGTAGTTAGCAATTCTGGCATTCAAGGTCGTGTTGTATTTGCTGTCAGTCGCATACGTACCAGTTAGCGCCTGAGTGGCATCTGTATAAGAAACGGCGTTTTCCAACCAAGCTCCTTGATAGCGCTCAGGCTGCCAAGTTACTCCTAAGCGCAGTTTCTTACCATTATCATCAAATGAGTCCTGACAAGAGTCGTATTTTCTAAACTTAGCGGTTACGTAATAGCTCTTGCCGTTCTTATCTTCTTCACGAGTCTTAGACGAGTATGTTGCTCCGGGCCAGTCGTCATTAGCTTTCATACCAAATAAGTTATTGGCATTGACTGCCAAGCCTGACTTACCCCAATTAGATTCTACGATTGCCTGGGCAATCATCACTGAAGGATATAAGCCGTATTTCTTTGATACCTTCTGTGCCTGCTTAGACATAGTATTTAAAAACGCAGTTTCAGCCGCAGTAGCTGCAGATACTTTCTCAGCACGTACTGGATAATTGGCAATTAAGTTGTTGGTAACCGGCATGACAACCGCTGAGGCGAGGACAGCTGTCGCAAAACCAGTGATTAGTCTTTTCTTCATAAATAATATTTCCTCCTTAACCGACACCTTTATTGTATCGGGCAATTAGACTATAAACAATAGCTGCACTTGAATTGTAGTCAAAAAGTAATATAGATCGTTTTTATATTACAAATAGTAATTATTTTTCTAAAATTTCACGTAAGTGAATTAACAAATTATGCTTGCTTCTCTGCAGCTGAACTCGGCTCACATGGGCTTCTTGAGCCAAGGCACTGATAGTTTGACCACCAATTAAGTGATTAATAAATAGCAATTTTTCTATCTCGTTCATACGAACAAGCTCACCCTTAAGAACCAGCTGGTTATTCCAGTTAGTTATTAATGTAGCTTCTGTGAGCGAATCAAAGGCAATTTCTTCTTCTGATTGATGCTGCCTTTTGCGCAACAGATCAATAGTGTGCCAGATAATTTTGCGAAAACTCAGCCGATCTACTTCTGGACGCTTCTTATCTGCTAACTTGGTTAACATTTCCGCGTATATTAAAATACCTTCTTGAAAAAGGTCCTCATAATTAGTATAGTCCACTCTGACGTGGGCGGCCTTTAATGCGCCTCTAACTAATTTTTGGTTATTCCATGCTGTTAAAAATGCCTGTTGGTTAATCTTCATTTGTGACGTTTCCTTTATGTCATTTTGTCACAAGCGCTTGTGCCCCCATAGATTAACAAGGTTTATTAAAATAGCAAAAACGTAAAATGAGGCGTTGATTATACTATCACTGCTTATTTTAATAAAATAAAAAATTTTCCTAATTATAGCTGCAGACAGCTTAATAACGGGCAATTTTTGGGTGAAAAAAGAGTTAAAAAAATACACGAATCAATTACTTAATTCGTGTAGCAAGCTAATATAAGCTGTCGGGTCTCTTGCTGGAATAGTAGGCCTTCTTATGTGCCTCGGTCATTTGGGGCAATTCATAAAAATCTGCCAAGTAGTTACCGTAACGTAGGTGCTTTTTATCCAGAACTTCCGTCATAATACTTTTGAGACTTAAATCTGCTAGAGATTGATGCGGATGAAAATTAGCCGGTTGATCAATCAGAGATTTGCCATGAAATTTCCTAACCCGCCAGCCTAAATTCTGCTCTAAATGGGTACTGTTAAGCACATACAGGGCATGGTTAAAGAATAAGCTGTTACATATCTTATCTGTTAAATGCCGGCTGCAGTTGCGGTAAGCAAAAAGGTATTTGTTGTTGCTAATACTGACAGTTTCAAAGACAAACATGTGGTTCTGCATTGGTTGATAGTCGGCCATTTGATGGAGCGCAACCCAGTCAAGATTACTGGTGTTGTAGCTGCGAGTGGAAAAGTAAGCCAGTTTGCCAGTAGCTATGACGTTGTGTCCTGCTAAACCAATTTGACGGGCAAATTCACGCTGAAACTCAAGACCGGCAAACAAGCACTTTTGCGCAAATGAAGTCAGATGAGATTTGGTACTACGACCACTTAAGACTATGCCGCACTTACTGTCAAAAATGGCGCTTTTGAACTTGCCCCACAGCGGCTGATTTTGAAACTGATACAGGGCAATGGTACTGGCACTAACACAGTATTCTTCATCAAACACCAGATAGTCTAAAATCTTCTTATCTTCTGCTATGCGCTGGCGCAATAACCTTTCTGACCAAATGGGATAGTCTTTACTTGGGGGTAAGTTGCAAATGGTATTATCTTCTTTTATCATTTAAGCTTCTCCTAATTTTAAAATTGATAAAAGCCATTATACCAATATTGTTATCGCTTGCATAGCTAAAAAAGGCAACAAAAAAACGGAAATGTAACACATTTCCGTTTTCGTGTAATTAACTAAGAATTAATTACTTAAAGTTAGCAACTTTAACGTATTGCTTCTTAGGTCCGCCGATACGGTAGTAAGCCTTACCATTCTTGAATGTGTAAGGTGAACCATAGGTAACAACAGTTGCACCCTTCTTCAATACACGTCTGTCAGCACGCTTCTTAGAGGTCTTGTAAACATAAGCGTTGTGTGACAATACACGAGAAGTACCGTCAATGTTGTCAGCCATTACGTATTGGTTGTCACCAATCTTGTAAGCAAGGCTGCCATCTGCAAGCTTAGTTGGAGTACCGTAAACATTTACAGTGCTGTAAGCTGCAAGCTTGTTAGTACCAACACGCTTGTGGTTCTTGTCGTAGATGTAAGAGTTGTGCATAACTGTCTTAGGTGTTGCAGGAACAGGTTTAACAGTACCGTCAACATACTTAGTTTCTACAAACAAGTTGGAATCAAGACCATTAATTCTAGTGTATGTCTTGTCACCAACTTTAACTGGATCACCAAATGTAGCAATTTGGTCACCATTCTTAATAGTTGTGGTAGTAGTAGTTACTACGTTACCTTCAATCTTGTATACTGGAATTGTATCAGTATCAGCTTGAACAGTTACATAAGTAGCACCCTTTTGACCAACAGTCACATAGAATGTAACCTTAGTAGTTCTACCTGCTGCATTAGTAGCACTAACTACAACTGGGTATCTACCAAGAACTTTAGTATTTACCTTGCTTGAATCAATACTAATTGGCAAATTAGTTCTGTCAGATGCACTAACTCTAGCTGTGAAGGCTGCACGAATAGCACCTTCATCTACATAACCATTTAATGGAATATAATTGAATGCTGCATCGCCAATAGAAGAAATCTCTACTGTACCTGCCATATCAGTCTTATTGTTCTTGCTTCCAGCATATTCAGTATAATCAATTTGTGGATATGTTTCATCACCAAATGATGGATCTGGAAGAACAGTTACACTAAATGTTCCAGTGTTATGGTTAGTAGCACTTACTCGTAAAGTAAGAGTAAATGGACTAGTTGGTCTAGCAAAACTATTATCAGCTCTAACAGTTATACCGGCAGCCTTAAGACCATCTCTTACGTCCTGCTCAATGTTTGTCCAGAAACTTGTAGCCGCATTATTACCTACTTGAGTAGTTGCAGGCACATATTTATCAGTGATTTTATTAATAAGACCACTAATTGTATCAGCAAATACTACTGAACCTTGGGTAACACGTGTTCCGTAAATGGTATTACCATTTTTATCTTGTGTATCCTTAGTTTTTACATATGGATAACCTTGTCTAGAAGCATCATTAATTGAGAATGCTTGACTTCCTAATACAAGATGAACACTTCTACTTGGAGAAGATGTAACTGCAGTAGTACTGTCGTTCACAAAATAATTGTGAGTAGCAGCTAAACCACTAATATCCATCGAAAGTACAGCAACATAAATGCCACCCTTATGGAAGTTAGTGACAGGTTGTGCACCATTATTTACAGTAGCTTGACCATCAGCCCCTACAGATACTTGTCGAGCATCATAAACTTTAACATCAGATACATTATTAACTTGACTTAATGCAAATCCGTTAGGCATATGATTCAAATTAATAGCAACACTTAAATTGCTGTTAGAAACTGCATCACCATCAACTACATTTGCAGCAACATCAGCAGATACAGTTAAGTTAAGGTGATCATTGTCACTTGTAGTTAAGTTGTTGCTGTTGATTTTAGCAGTCAGAGCTCCAGTATTTGCTGTAGTAGTTGTATTATCAGCTGCTGAAACAGTTGATACAGCGCCTGCAGCAACAGGAGCAACAGCTAATAAAGCAGCAGCAGCAGCGCTAACAATTCTTAAATTTTTCTTCATGTGGTCTTTCCTCCTTGTGTATATACAAAATAGTAATAGACTATAGGTTCAGTCGTTATGAGCCTACATTGTTACAACACCCTTCGAGCTGAAATCATAAGTTTATAACTCTTATGAGGTAGCCTTCAAGCTGAAGAACGCGCATGCGTACAGGCTATCGAACCTGAAGCATAGTTATTACTTACCACATTTCATATTGTACTAACCTTTTGCTTAAATTGCAAGGCATCCAATTATTTTACACACTTTTGTAACAAACGCTTACAGCTGTAAAATAGATATGTAAAGTTGCTATTCTTATAAAAACGTTGTGCAACAATGCTTTGCGGGTTTTCTGGCTAATTTTAGTTAAAAAAACTTTTTTATTTGCCGGTAAATTTTACAAAATAATAACAAAAAAACTTTTTATAAAGTAAAAAAGGCTGCACTTAACAATCTTAGTGCAACCCTTTCCTTTATTAATATTTACTCTCGTCTTAAAATCCGCCTGACTTTAGCAATCAGTTTGCTAATCAGTTTCAGTACCTGCAGATTACAGAGACTGATCCGCAGTATTATCAAACAAACTAGTAACAGTTCGTTCAACGTATGCAGCAGATTGAGGAGTTTGATATAGACTCACCCCTTCTTGTTCAAATGCATCAGCATTTGCTATTGTAGTCATTGCCGTTTTTACTTCCGCTCCGGTTAGGTTAGCCGCAGCGTTAGCCAAGGACAAGTTAACCTTTTTGCCTGCACCATTTAAAAATACTAATTGTAACGTCTTGGTTTTAGTTTCCATATTATCTACTCCTATCCCACTTAATTATTGGCTGACTAGTTTTAATCTCTTGCTAATGAAATGCCCTGCTTTTGAATTAAGGTTGCCGCTCCCAGTTCATCGCCTTGCAATTGAGCTAGTGCGTTTCCGACTTTAGCTAAACTGTCTGCTGCAACGCCCCGTTTAACATTCTTCAAATTGCGTGTTTTAGCACCTTGTTTGCCATACTTGGAGTTTAAAAATGTGTATTGGACTGCTTGATCTAATAATGCAAAATTCATAGTATCTTTCTTTCCTTTTTTAATTTATCTTAATGCTGTAATCAACCCGCGCGCCAGCTGTCTTACACTATTACTAACGAATTGGCGCCGTAAAATGTAACTTTTTAGTCGTAATTTTTTGGCTAAAACATGTGAAAAAACACCATTAAGTAGTCAAATCTGCTTAAACCATCTATAATTAAACTAAGTATGAGTAAGGAGGATAAGTTCCTATTATGAAAAAAACGACAATTGGTACGATTGTGGCAGTAGTAATTATCGCTATTGGTGGTGGCGTTTTTTATGCCACCCAAAAATCTAACAGTGATAAAGTTAATGCTTCCTATAACAGTGCAATGACTACCGGTAAAAATGCAGTTGCTGACAAAGACTACTCAGAAGCAAGCTCCGCATTTGCCAAAGCTTTCAGAATTAAGAAGACTGACCAGGCTAAAGCTTATAAAAACCAATCGGACAATATGGCTTCTGCAATTAAGGCTACCAAAAAGGGTAAATATGATGATGCCTTAAGCAAAACTGCAGATGTAATTCAAAGCAAAAATGGCTACTCCGTTTTAGTAAAACAAGGTAAAAGTCTTAAAACTACCATTAAAGATGTGCAGGATAATTACGAGCACGAAATTCGGCCTATCTTTCTTGCTGCATCCCAAGCCGAACTGAATAAGCAATACCTTAAAGCCGCTGACGAGTATCAAAAAGTTCTAGACCTGCCATATATCGACGGACAATACTACAGCCAATATAAGAAAGAAGCAGAAAAGGGACTGAAGAATAACCAAAAGGCTGCTAAAGACGGCACAAACGGTAACGCAGCTCAAAGCTACAAAGCTATTTCCGGTAAAGGACCAGACACGGGCAATGCTGGTAAGACCGGTGAAGGAGCAATGGGCAACCATAAAGTAAACGGCAAGACCGTTTCTAAGAAGCAGATTGCGCAATTGCGTAAGCGGGTAGCTAAGTTTGGTTATGACGCAACCTCTTGGAGTCCACAAGACCTAATCGACCTTTACAGAAAATCCGGCAGAACTAAACCAAGCAAGATTACCAGAAAAGACATCCAAGATTATCTGAGACCATAATCACGATTTTTAGATCTCTGAATTAGAATTAAGCAAAATCGCCTTGAACTGCTAAGCTGCAATTTAAGACGATTTTTGCTGTCAAAGTTTTAACTAGCAGCAATTTTTTGTGCGTAGGCAAAAATGCTATAATTTTATTAAAATTGAGAAAAACTACTATTATGTAAAGGGTAAATTGCTCCAATAGTTGCTTTTATAGTCTAAACTCTGTAAAATGACTATTGACTTTCACGTTTCCTATTTTTATTAAAGGAGTGTCTGCTTTGACTGATAAAGAAAATAATACCAAAGAGAAAGATAACGAAAAACAACAAGAAAAGGATAAAGAAAAAGCTAGAAAAGAAAAGGAACTTAAGGTTGTCATGCCTGAGGCTGAGTGGGCTACCATGCCGCAGAAAGAATTCGCGCAGCAGCCAGACTACCTTATAGTCTTCGCTGACTTCTACATCGCACAATTTAATCAACGCGACTTAGAAATCATGAACTTATACGATACTAATTCCAACATGGTGGATATTAATCACTATCTTCTTAACAACATTCACTTTACCCGCAAAGAATTAGTTAAGCATGTATTACAATATCATGCCCAAAATTTCCAAAATATAATTGATGAAATTGCGGCTAAAGATGGTGTTGAAGCAGAAAAAATGACATCATACAAGGATTGGGATAACTGGTACGAAGACCGTCGCAATAAAATTTCAGCTTCTTTATCATAATTTACTTGTACTAAAGCAAAAAAAAGAACAAAATAGATACTTGAATGAGAATGCCACAGTGACATTCTTTTTTACTTAAAAAATGAATAGTTCAATCTTGTCTATGGGAGTACATATTTACTATGGATAAAAAGAAGAAGCGGATTTCAGCTGCCGGTTTGTTAATTACCATCGGTATCGTTTACGGCGATATCGGTACTAGTCCGCTCTATGTAATGAAGTCAATCGTTACGGGTAATGGTGGTATTGCCAACGTTGATCGGGAACTGATCTTAGGTTCAATCTCGCTGATTTTCTGGACAGTCACGCTGTTAACTACTGTTAAGTACGTTATGATTGCGCTTAAGGCTACTAACCGTGGTGAAGGTGGTATTTTCGCTTTATACGCTTTAGTACGCAAAAGAGCCAAGTGGCTGGTGATGCCAGCATTGATTGGCGGGGCAGCGTTATTAGCCGACGGAACATTGACGCCGGCCGTGACCGTTACAACCTCAATCGAAGGACTAAAGAACATGCACTTTGGTTCCCACGTTCCCGTTCCTAACCAGAATGCCGTCATTATTATTACGATCGCCATCCTGCTGGTACTATTTTCAATTCAAATGCTGGGCACCAGCAGTATTGGTAAAGCCTTTGGCCCGATTATGTTTGTCTGGTTTACCTTTTTAGGTTTGATCGGTATCTATAATATGGCTAACGACTGGTCAATTCTGGAAGCACTGAATCCGGTTTGGGCTGTTAAAGTTCTCTTCAGCCCGTCTAATAAAGCCGGTATTTTCATTTTGGGATCAATCTTCCTGGCTACCACTGGTGCCGAGGCGCTGTATTCTGATGTTGGTCATGTTGGTAAAGGTAACATTCGGGGATCATGGCCCTACGTCTTTCTTTGTCTGTCACTTAATTATTTAGGACAAGGAGTATGGATACTGCAAAACCCGCACTACCAGACTAATGGTGGTGAACTCAATCCTTTCTTTGAGGCTGTGCCAACTAATTTGCGCTTGTTCGCCATCATCTTAGCCACAATTGCTGCCATTATCGCTTCTCAGGCTTTAATCACCGGTTCATTTACACTGGTATCCGAAGCAAGTGGCCTGAAATTCTTACCACGAATGAATATTAATTACCCTACTACCAAGCATGGGCAAATTTATATTCCTTCCGTTAACAAAATGATTTGCGTTGCTACTATTGCAATCGTCATTTTCTTCCGGACTTCAGAACACATGGAAGCAGCCTACGGTCTGTCAATCACGGTCACAATGTTGATGACTACCCTGCTTTTGTTTGAGTACTTGGGTTCAAAACACCACCCGTTGATATTGCGCCTATGCTTTTTACTTGCTTTTGGCTTTATCGAAGGCATGTTCTTAATTTCCAGTCTAACTAAATTCATGCATGGCGGTTATGTCACCGTCCTAATTGCCGGTTTCATTGGCGTTATCATGTTCATTTGGTACTTCGGCAATAAAGTCCGCGACAAGCACGAAGGTGCTCATTCCTACGTACGTTTAGATGAATACACTGATATGTTAACGGACCTAAGTCATGATGATGATTACCCTACTTATGCGACTAACCTGGTCTACATGGCTAAGGTTAAATACAACAAGTTTATTAAACGGGAAATCATGTACTCCATCTTGGATAAACGTCCTAAACGTGCTCAGGCTTACTGGTTTGTCACAGTCAACATTACCAACGAACCGTTTACAGCCAGATACGCCGTTAATACTTTTGGCACTAAAAATGTCATTAACGTGCAGCTGTATCTCGGTTTTAAGAAACAAACCAGTGTCAACGTTTACCTGCGCCAAATTGTTCACGACTTGATTAAAGACGGCACCATTGAGGCTCAACCGCAAGAATACACTACTACCCCAGGTCGTAAAGTCGGCGACTTCTCATTTGTAATCGTTAATGAGGTTGTCAGTCCTTTGACCAGACTAAAGGGCTTTGAAAAAGTAATGTTAAAAGCGCGGGTATGGTTACAAAACCTGTCTTCCAATCCTGCTTCCTGGTTTGGCTTGGAATACACTGACACGGTGGTCGAGCAAGTGCCTTTGATTTTAGGCAAGCCAAGACACAACTTGCACATTAAGCGGGTTGCACCACGCGACTATTCCAACTTAAAGAAAAAAGAAACTGAATAATATAAAATAGCACCTGTGAATTAATTTTACAGGTGCTATTTTTAGTCTTTTTATTATGTAAAGAGATTAGGAATAATTCAGATCAAAGACTAATTATCTTTTTATAGAATCTTCTTGCCTTAAACTGGTAAGCAAAATTATTTTTACACAACATATCAATTAGTCATCATATGCTATTTAAAATATTAGATTTGAGCCAGATTTTGTTCGATTACTTTTTGTCTCCTTTTAGTCCAAATAATAACTAAGGCGATAACTGCATAAATAGTAACTCTCAAAATGGTTCCCTGCCAGTCCATCATAGTAGGTTGCTCTGCAGATTTAACTGGATTGCCATATTCGCCGATACCAGCCTGAAGAAATAGAATAAAATCATATAAGCCATGATAGGTCATAATTAACAGTAGCGAATGTGTGTAAAGGTAAATAGCAGCAAGTACCAACCCCGCGCCACTTACCTCAAACATTTGGCGCAAAGTAGTTAATGGCGTTTGATAGGCAATGTTGGTGATATGCCAAAACCCAAAAAGTAGACCATCAAATAACACAATTAAGTATATACGATACTTACTGCTTTGAAAAATTTGTGCAAGAAGAGCAATAACTAAAAAACGCATTAGCCATTCTTCAGCAATCCCTGTTCGTATAGCTGACCCGATAATACCAAGATTAATTTGATCAAAATAGTAACTCAAAGTATCGGCAATGTTATCAACTTTGGCTAAAGGGGATAAAGCAATTAAAAGTAAAACTCCCGCTAAAAGCAAAGTTATTAAGCTGGAAAACAGAATTGAGTCATTCCGACTATATAGAAAGTGTGGTTTTTGTATTTTCCAACTGGTCATTACCAAAACAGTAATGATGATTAAAACAGGAATTCCAGACAAACCCGAATTATTTATCTGGTGCAATACCTTGTTGTACCGTAAAGTTCCGGCAATCTTGCTTACAACCCGGACGTCATAGACAACAAACATCAATAGCAAAATCCTGCCCCAATTATTGTTCACCCGACTTAAAGCTAATTTAGCCATTGGAATATACATGATAAGGGAATAAAAAGTAACCAAAAGCATCCAGAAAGTGCCATTGATCAAATGATAGTAATTCAGTAATTTTGTTAGCAAAGACAAACTAATTGGCAAAGTGTAACAAATTGCTATAGTTTCAATGTAATGGTTAATCAATTGCCATCTTTTCGGCTGTGCACTTTCAGTTTGCAATAAAGAAAATTGTAAACAAACAAAAATAAGAGAGAGTGGAATGGCAAGCCTTTGGTTTTGATTAAAAAGATTTCTATTAACAAAACTCAGAGTAGCGCAAATTAGTAAGATCAATATTTGTCCCACAGTTTGTGCTAAATGAAAAATTTTTATTATCCGATTTGTTTCTGATGTACGTGCTGATACAGCGTTTTGATTGAAATTCTTCATGGTAACTACATTATAGTAAATATAAAATGTGTTTCAATATATCTTTAATCCTTTTTTAAAATAAGTAAAATTATTATTTACCTTTACAAAAAAGCCATTGTTCTAAATGATTAGAACAATGGCTTTTTGATTTACTACTAATAATTACCAAATATGTACCCGCTTGTCTGGGTCGAGCCACATGCCATCTTCAGGCTTAACATCAAAGGCTTTGTAAAAGTCATCTTGACATTGGCTTTGAACGTTGGCACGTAATGGACCAGGTGCATGAACGTCAACAGCGGTTTGACTCTTAATTGATTCAGTCAGTTGCTTATTAGCCCAAATGCGTGCAAAGTTTTCAAATAATTTCTTTAAGTCATCATTTTCATTTTTTGCGGCTTCAACAGCAGCAGTTAAACCACCTTGGTCAGCAATATTTTCTGAAACTATTTGCTTACCATTAAGTTTAACCGGACCATATTCGATGCCATCAAACAAATCAATTTCAGCTTGTGTCCGCTTCTTGAATTCGGCATAATCCTCATCAGTCCACCAATTAGTCATGTTGCCCAATTCATCAAATTGTGCACCATTGTTGTCAAACGCATGAGAAACTTCATGAGCGATTACGGAACCAATACCACCAAAGTTAGCTGCTCTGTCTTGCTTCAAGTCATAGAATGGCTTTTGCAAAATGGCTGCAGGGAAAGTCAGATCATTTCTTTGCGGATCATAGCAGGCGTTAACTAAATTACCAGGCATTGCCCATACTGTCCGGTCAACTTCCTTGTGCAGTTGCTCAATGTTGTACTTTTGTTCTGCAATAGTAAATGCACGTTCATTTGCATAAAGGCTGCCACCTTGACTTGCAGGGATAACCTTTAAACGATTATAAATCTCCTCGATTTTATCCGGATAACCAATTTTCAAGACCAAAGCATCAAGCTTAACAATCGCCCGCTTTTTAGTTTGTTCAGAAAGCCAGTCATTATTTTGCAGGCGTTCCTTATAAACGTCAAGCATACGATGAATCATGTCCTCAACGTCTTTTTTAGCATCTTCGCCAAAATAAGTCTGACCGTAATAAACGCCGACTACTTCACTAAAGGCGCCGTTGGCAATGTGGTAAGCTTGCTTTTCACCACTAGACAACTTAGGCTGGCCATATAAAGCCTGGCTAAATGGGAACGCTGCTTCTCTGAAGTCTTGTGACAAGGAATCAGCAGCCGCGTTAATAAAGGTAACAATCATCCAGCCCTTGATTTCAGCAAAGTTTTCTTCATTGATAATTTCGTTAATGTGATCCAAGTAGCGTGGTTCTTCAACAATAATTCGTTCTGGTTCTTCGCCAATTGCTTCTTTCAAGTAGTAAGCAATCTTGAATTTATCAAACTTAGCTTCAAAGTCCTCAATCTTCATTGGATTGTAAGTAGCAGGATAATCTGCCCACTCCTCTGTAGACTTAACGATCTTAGATAGCTTAGCATCAAACTTAATAGCATCTGCTGCATATTTTTCTGCTTGAGCTTGAGCAATACCAGCCATGGTTAAAAGCTTAACTGACTGCTTTTGCAAAGTATCTAACAATTGAGGTGCATCAGGCGTTTGATAAGTTGTAGTGTCAGGCAAGAAAGTTCCAGGACCGGCAAAATACAAAGCATTAACTTTAGTATTCTTCATGTCAGGTTCAACGCTAAGGCTAAATGGGAGCATGGTAAAAGTTGCTAAGTCAGGCGCATTTAAGTTGTAGTCAGAAAAGTCCTTAATGCCGTCAAGAATAGCTAAATCGTCCTTAATCGGATCAGCACCTTCTCTATTACGCTTGTCAAAATCGCCTGCTAATTTATAGAGCTTAACTGCTTCACCTAAGTTAGGAACATCAGGAATTTCTTTTTTACCAGATGCAAAATCGGCAAAATCCTGCATTAAATGCTTTTCAACATCTACATCGATGCCGTCAAATGAAGCCATCCGTGAACGGTCTTCAGGAATTTTAGTATTTTTAATCCACTCAGAATTAATAGCCAAGTAAAGGTTGTCCTGTGGACGAGCGGCAACATTAGGTTCAATAATATCGCCACTACCGCCGCGAACAGCAAAATTTTTATTCATTCAGAAAGTCCTCCCTTTTATATCTAAATTAAAAATAGACTAAATTAATCTTATCATTTTAATTAAACCGTTAATATTAAAAAGCCTTTACAAAATCATTTATAAAGTGTGATATGTTTACGCAACTTTGCGTGAAGGGGCAATAACATTAGCACCATCAGAAAAATACCACAGGCAGCAATTATGAAAAACGGAATATAACCCGCACGATCAATTACCATACCGCCAAATAAGGGGCCAAAGGCCTGACCAATCCCGCGGGCAACATTAATTTCACCCTGGTATTTACCCTTACTGGTTGCGGGGGATAAATAGTTAATGTAAGCAGGAACGGCAGGAAAAGCTGTCGCTTCACCTAACGTCAGCACAAACATTGACAGTGCAAAGTGGGCAAAGTCCTTGGCAAAAATCAATGTGGCAAAAGAGATTGCGAACATGATCGTACCAAAAATAATTTGCTGAAACAGATTTTTAAAAATATGGGGAAAACGTGCCAAAATTACCTGGACAGTAACTATGATGGCACCATTGAAGGTCCATAGCAAACTATACATGTGGAAAGGTATTCCCAAAGACACCATGTAAACCGACAGGTTGGACTCCCAGTTCATATACATTAACCAGGTCACAGCCAAAGAAACCAAAAATCCGACCATCAACATCACGTTATATTTTGGCATAGGAATCGCCTTGGATTGTGCATTCTTTTTAACACCATTCTTTTTACGGTTTTGGTGAAAAGTGCTGATCGGGCGGTAATGAATAGCCGCGTTGACGCAAGCAATGGCAAATAAAGATGCTGCCAGAATAAATAAAAATTCAATTGAAAAATCATAGAGATAACCGACAAGCAGAGTACCAGTGACAGTACCCACGTTTTGCGCAAAATAAATCAAATTAAAAACGTAACGTCCTGAATATTTACGCAAACTCGTCGCAATTGAATTAATCAGCGTGCCGTTCCAGCCACTGATACAGCCCGTCATAATCAGCCATATCCAATATTCCGGCCAGCCGTGAAAGAATGCCATCATAAACAGAACCAGCGCATCAAGGCCTAACCCAGTAACAATTAGCGGGTAGGGGTTCAGGCGGTCGTATAAGCGCCCGGCTAAAAATGAGCCTAAGACATTGCTGGCACAATTGCAAAATAAAACAACCCCTATTACAGAAAGGCTGATGTGTAATTGCTTGTTTAAATAAACCGAAGTTAAGGGCCAAACAAAACTTGACCCAATCCACGTGGCCAGTTCCCCCAGTAGTAGCCAACGCAGCTTAATTTCTGTTTCTTCATTAGATCCGTGTTTAAGTTTCATTTATTCAGTCCTTTCTTTTTTAGATTCCATTTACCAGTTTAGCAAGAAGTATTAAAAAAGAACACCCCAAAGCTAATAACTAACTGGGTAAAAAAGATAGTTTTTATCTAAAAAGATGATCACAGCTGTCTTGCTGCAATCATCTTTGTTATTATGCAATGGAAACAGGCCTAAAAGAACTGGCCCTTATTTTCCTGGTAATACTTTTGGTAGCGTCCTTTATAATTATGAAACATGTATTTCAAAAGCAACCACCGCTTAAAATTACGATCCTGATCATAAAAGACAGTTGTACCATAGCGCCCTTCATGAATCAGTTCTTCGGCCATCTGTTTAGCTTCATTGTCCACGGCATATTCTTTGAACACGCTCACCGGAATACCCAGCCACAGTTCATGCTTTGACTTTAATTTGTTACCGTAGATTGGTTCCTTGTCCTGCAGTGAATCGTAAACATAATCGTCCACGTACCATTTGGCTAGATTATAACCATTAAGGGTCACATAGAAACTTGAACGGCCCTGACGCAAATTAATTTCAAAGAACTTATATTTACCATCGCGGGCATCATATTTAATGTCAAAGTTGGCCATCCCCGTGTAATTGATTTTTTCCAAAAATGCTTCAACCTGCTCGTACAGCTTTTCATCATAATCAGGTAAAATCGCCATATAATTGCCAATTGACTGAGGTGTGGGATCTTCCAGCAAAGGGTGACCCATACACATCATCTTAACATGATGATCCTTATCAACATAGGCATTTAACACCCGCATGTTGGAATCATCACCGGGAATGAAGTCCTGCAGAATTAAATCTTCTTTGTAGCCATTTTCATAGATTTTTGTGACAATGTCGCGCAATTCAGTTTCATTATGAATGGTAAAAGCCTTTTTGCGACCTTCAAATTGCACATCAAGCCAGGATACCGGATCTTCCGGCTTAAGCTCCATTGGGTAGCCAAAAGGCAGTTCCAAATAATTTTCTGCCTTGTAATCTGCCATAGTCACAATTTTAGTCTTAGGGTACGGCAGACCATACTTTTCCGCAATTTGATAAAAGTTTTCTTTTGAAATTAATTTTTGTAAGAGGTCGTAGTCCACGTAAGGTACAACAAATACCTGCTCTAGTTCTTCTTTGTGTTTAGCAAGCAGTTCCGAATAACCATCTCCGCATGAAATCAAAATCACCGGTTCTTCATGGTCTTGGTAGAGTTTCATTTGCTTGCGCATTACTTCAATAAAAGTGGGATCTTCACTAAAACCCTGGTGCAGTTCCACACTAACAATTTTAGAATAACGCGTTGCTGCCAGCTGGCTGTCAGCCAGTGCTTTCACGCTAATACCATAAGCCTCGTTAAACGATCGGGCCATGCCGTAAACATTAATGTCACTACCAAGTAAAATTGGTGTAAAGTTTCGTTTCATTAATAAATTCTGCTCCTCATTAAACCAATTTGCCTTGTTTAATCAAATCGGCTACTTCTGGTTGAACACGCTGGTATTTGGCAACCGTACCTTCATAATCAACAAAGAATAGTTTATACCAAACTAAGAACGTATAAATTGTCCAAATCTGTCTGCGATGAGAACCATCGCCTTTATAGTTTTCATCAAGTAAGTCTAAAATTTTATCTTGTTCAAAGATGTCCTGAACAAAGTCTTCACTGAACAGTTCGCGTACCTGCTTATAAAAACGAGGTTCTTGCAGCCATTCTTTGATTGGGGTAGGAAAACCTAGCTTTGGCCGTTTAGCCCATTCAGCTGGTAAAACTTTTTCTGAAGCCTTGCGTAAAGCATATTTAGTATCATGCTTATTAACTAGATAATCGGTAGGAATTGAATTTGCCCTTTCAGCCACCTTTTTATCAAGATATGGTACCCGCAATTCCAGCGAATGTGCCATAGAAATCTTATCTGCCTTTTGTTCAATATCATTAAGCATAAAGTGATGCAGATCAATGTACTGCATTTGCCGGACGTTATCGAGATTTTTGACCTTCTTAAAGTCGCTTTGGTAAATCCCATTAACAGTTAGTTTATTCCGGTAAGACGGCTTTAAGATGCTGTTAGCATCTTCAGAAGAGAAGATTGTCGGGTAATCCATGTCATAAATAACCGATTGGCCAACGTAAAATTCACTTGGCTCAGCTAAGTTGGTATACAGGTGCACCTTCCCCGGGAAATTCGGCATTTTCTTAATTCTGCGCGCCAACTTAACCTTTGTATTCTTAGGCAATTTCTTGCACTGTGAAGTAAAGGCCTTAATAATACTGTTATGCGTGTGCATCCCGTAATTGACATACCCTGCAAACAATTCATCTGCACCTTCACCAGACAACGCGACAGTGACGTGCTTTCGCGCCATCTTGCACAAGTACCACAACGGGATAATTGACGGATTGGCATCCGGTTCATCCATATGATACTGCATCTCCGGAAAGTCATGCATCGCTTCATCGGCTTTAACCTTGTCGGAAAAGAAGTTCCAGCCTTTGATCTCTGCTAACGCCTTGGCCTTTGATGCCTCATCATAAGTGGCATCATCAAACGAAATTGAAAAGACGTCATCTGGATTTAAAATACTGGTGATATAGCTGGAATCGACCCCTTCGGATAAGAAGGCACCGACAGGAACATCCGCGATATGGTGCAGTTTAACTGACTCATGCAGGTCTTCGTTAATCTTATTAACGGTTTCTTCAAAACTTAAAGTATTGGCTTTGTACTCGGCGTCCCAGTATTGGTGGGTTTTCATTAAGCCATCTTTGTATTCGAACCAGTGACCGGCAGGAAACCTGTAAATACCCTT
Source organism: Lactobacillus melliventris (assembly GCF_013346935.1). GTDB lineage: Bacteria > Bacillota > Bacilli > Lactobacillales > Lactobacillaceae > Lactobacillus. The sequence continues at coordinate 52,106 of NZ_JAAEEB010000005.1, read as the reverse complement.
AAAGAAAGTCTCATGCAGGTCATTATACTGATTCATCAAATACGGTTTAACAGCCTCAATATTTAAACGCCGTTTAAAGCCGGGCAGTGCCAGAAAGCTTTTAATTTCTGAGCCCATGATCAAATGACCATTTTCATTGCTGTAATACAGCGGCTTAATACCAAAAAAGTCGCGGGCACCATACATTGTCTGGGTCTTATCATCCCAAATAATAAAGGCAAACATGCCCCTAATTCTTTTGAGCAGGCCAGCCATACCCCATTCTTCAAAACCATGCAAAAGCACTTCCGTATCGGACTTAGTGGTAAATGTATGACCTGCCGCAAGCAGTTCTTCTCTTAAAGGCTGGAAGTTATAAATTTCACCGTTAAAGATAATCGCCTTCGTTTTATCTTCATTGTAGATTGGCTGACTGCCGCCACGTAAATCAATGATTGACAGTCTCCGAAACCCTAAAGCAATTTTGTCATTGGTATAAAAACCATCTGAATCAGGACCACGATGCTTCATTGCCGCCATCATTTTACCGATAGCAGCTTGCTTATCATTTATTTCTGGATTATAGAATGCAACAATTCCGCACATTGCTTAACTTCCCTTAATTTGTCTTACTTTGTATATTTTTGTCTTCATTTTAACTTTTCCATTATATGCTAAGAACCGGGCAATTTCCAAATTGCCCGTCGCGACTTTACTAAATATAAAAGATTCTGCGTTTGCTGGCAGCACCATAACCGAAGGTCTGAATATAGTGTCTTTGTAAATCAATGTTTACAATATAACCGGCAAATTCGGTTTGGTGGTCAATTTGCCTTTTCCAATTTTTATTGTATTTGGTGGTCAAGGCGTGATTAGGACCCATCAGTGCAGAACAGTTAAACAAGATATACTGGATTCCGTTAATCCGGTACTGATCTTCTCTATGTCTGTGGCCGCAGAAGTAGGCAATAATGCGGGCATTTTTTACATTAGTAAAATCAAACTCATTTGCCAAACGAAATTCAGGAGGCAGCCCAAAGCTGGAATGCATCTCTCCTTTTTCACCTTGATTAAAAGCTACCAGCAGTTCATGCAGTGAACGACCGTTGTACTTTAATGCGTTTGAACCCTTACGATTGATGGGATTGGCATGACTCATCAAGATAATTTGCTTATTCGATGACTGCTCCAGAATTTCAATAATTTCTTCTATTTGATCTTCCCTCACAGCCAAAGTGAGTTTAGCATCATATTTTTTTCTGCCTTGTGCATCCAGATAATAGGGCAAGTCTGAAGTATTAACAGAAATAAAGCGCAAGTCATCCACATCATAGTAACAAACACCGTGCTGGCGGGAAATATAATGGATGCCATCTTGCTGATACATAGCAGGCCACATAATTCCTTCAAATTCATTTTCAGGAAAAGAAGCCCTTAAATCATGATGTTCATCGAATTTATCATTTTCATCGTGATTTCCTTTAATTAAAATATAAGGCACCTTATCTGATTTAAAAGAATCACGCAGTTTAGTTAACTCACTTTCGCCCAAAAAGCCGGTATCAGAGCCATCGATCCAGTCGCCTAAATGAACTTTTAAACTAAGAAGACCGGAATCATCAAGATAAGAAAATTCATTAACATGTGTCAGACCATTCCAACCATAAAAGTCCATACTGTTACGGTCCTTATAATGAGTGTCCGTAATGACACTCACATTCACAGAATTTTTCCCTGTACGAATGCGGCCTTTTACTCTTTCAATAAAGCGGTCGAGATATTCTTCTACCACGTAACGCCTGCCGGTTTTACGGTTGACAAAAGCGCGATAACGCTGCAGTTCAGGACTATACCTGCGCACATATTCAGGCTCTAACTTATCCGTGCTTTCCAAGCTCAATGCCTGGTGCAACACCTTTTCTTCATCTTGATAGACAGTCAAGGTATAAGGTTGATCATTGGGAGTTCTTTGTTCACCATCAACGTGATATTCTCCTACTGTCAAATAGTCTTGCATGGGATCAAGCTGTGTATCTTTTTTCTTAAATAAGGAATGCAGCTTAGCCCCGTTTATTTTATCAGCTAATCCTTTAGCATACTTAAAAACACCCATTTTTTGCCTCAAGCAGAAAGAAAAAGAGCTGAACACACATGTTTCAGCTCTAAAATTATAAACTTTTTTCTAAAGCGTGTGCCGCTAAACCAATTGACAGAAGTGCATCCTTAGACAAAACTCCTTGTAATGTTTTTGGCGCTACCTCTTCAACGGCTCCAATTACTTTTAAGCTGTAACTAACAACGTGAAAGTCTACTATATCATTGTAAAATCCATCTTCATAAGGATTTTCATGATTATAAGTCAAGTTGATTTCATTCTTGTCAACAAAACCGTCAACGTGGTTAGTTAAAATCCGATCATGTAAATCGGTTAACTGCTCTGATAATTTAATCAAAGTCAGTTTATGATCACTTTCAGTGTCATAATACTCTTCCTGAGTCATGCCGAAGTATTCTTTTATTGGCTTATGCAATACGTGCAAATTATCAATTACACGATAAACTGCCTCGGCGTCAAAATCCGTTTCTTTATTTAAAATACTCTCTTGATTTGCGGCCAAGTCATCGGCCAAAGTTACTATTTCTAACTTCTCCATGGTTTCCTCCTAAAGTTCAATATATATTATACCAAAAAAACTACTATTGCACTTTTTGAGGACAAAGTTTCTAATATTTTAGGAAAAAGAAAATAATTAAAAGTTACTAGTCAAATTATTTTAAAAAGGATAGAAAACTTTTGGCGTATTTATTTATGAACGCTAAGATATATTTAAGGAGAATAAAAATGAATGATATCACTCGCTGCCCCTGGAGTGACCATGATGATGCTTTAGTTAGAGAATACCACGATCACGAATGGGGCAAACTAAATTTAGACGAACGCTATTTATTTGAAATGCTGGTACTAGAACTGTTTCAGTCCGGACTCAGCTGGTCCACTGTTTTGCATAAACGTTTAAGCTTTAAGCAGGCTTTTCACAACTTTATTCCAGAAGAAGTTGCTCAAATGAGTGCGCTGGACCAAACTCGCTTACTGCAGAACAAGGCAATTATCCGCAATCAAAGAAAAATTGCGGCGGCAGTTACCAATGCTCGCGCTCTGTTAATTATTGATGCCAAATACGGTAGTTTCGCGCATTATTTGCAAAAGTTTATTCCTACACCCATTATTCATCATCCCCAAACAAGTGCTGAAGTACCAACGACCAACAAGATTGCACAAGAACTAGCAAAGCAGATGAAAAAAGACGGCTTTACTTTTGTGGGTCCCGTAATTATTTATTCTTTCTTACAAAGCGTAGGCTTAATTAACGATCACCTTGAAAATTGCCCATTTAAATATCACGGCTAAAAAAATGAATCAAGTTGCTAGTTACCAACTTGATTCACCATTTGTTATATTTGCATTTTATACTAATTTCTTCCGAATCCAGCCTGAAATCCAGTCAATTACAACAACCATAATAATGATACCTAATAAAATGATACCAACACGGTTCCACTGGCGATATTGCAGCGCAATAATTAACGGATAACCGATACCACCGGCTCCAACTAAGCCTAAAATAGAAGCGGACCGAATTGAAACGTCAAACCGGTATAAGGTGTTTGAAATAAGAGCAGGCATCAGATTAGGCAGAGTAGAAAACATAATAATATTTGTTTTTGAACCACCAACCGCAGTGACTGCTTCGTTAGGGCCATCATCCAAGTTCTCAATTGCTTCAGAAAAGAGCTTGGCGAGCATTCCTACTGAGTGAAAACCCAAGGCCAAAACACCGGCTGCCGATCCTGGACCTACAGCTTTAATAAACATCAAGGCCAAAACAATTTCTGGGAATGACCTGATGATTGCCAGCACAATTTTACCAGAGCGTGAGACATACCAGTGCTTATGCTTAGTATGTGCTGCCCAAAAGGCAAACGGCAGTGAAATAATAGCGGAAATAAATGTGCCCAAAAAGGCAATGCAGACAGTTTCCCAAAGCTGCGAAAGCAGATCTTCACCCGTACCGTTATAAACATATGACCAGTCAGGATGGAAAATACCAGAAAAGATCGCACCTGCAATTTGACCGGCTGTTTCTTTAATGCCGCCAAAGTCAATACCAGTACACGACCAAATAATCAGCACTACTGTGATAATAGCCATCAACCAGTGAAAGGCACGCTTTTTAACATCTATAGGCCTAGGAGGCAACTTTTTCATACTTGTATCCATTATTGCATCAACGCCTCCCGTGACTTAGATGAAACGTAGTCAATCAGCACTACCACAATGATAATTACAATAATAATTGTACCTGTCTTCGGATAATCGAAGATTTGCAGTGTTTGTTGCAGATATAATCCAATACCACCGGCACCGATGTAACCCAAAACGGTTGAAGCCCGCACATTAATTTCGAATGCGTATAAACAATAAGAAATAAAATAGGTAATAACTTGTGGCAAAACCGCAAAGACAATAATTTGTATTTTATTAGCCCCAACTGCAGTTAATGCTTCAATCGGACCCGGATCAATAGTTTCAATAGCTTCATAAAAGAGCTTGACCACAATTCCGAATGTACAAATAGCTAGTGCCAAGACACCGGCTACCGGTCCGATACCAACAATAGCGACAAAGATGGCACCAAGAAGCAAGTCCGGTATAGTTCTGATAATGTTCATGATTATCCGCAAAATACCCGTAACTGCCTTATTTTTAACAATATTGCGGGCAATAAGCAAAGAGTAAATAAAAGCAATTACAGAACCTATTGCCGTGCCTAAGATCGCCATCTTAATAGTTTCAAGCAACAGCGGTACCACTGTTGCAAGGTATGACCAGTCTGGGTGCAACATTTGCAAGAAAATATCGGCAAATTCCCCAAAGTTGGCAAATAGAGCACCCAAATCTGTTTTGGTTTCATTAGTTGAAATGAATAGTCCGGCGACAAAAAGCAGCACCCAAAGCCAATTCAAAATTTTAAACTTTTTCTTAGGTAAAGTCATCAGCTTTTCTTGCTCTGTACTACTCATCTTGATCACCACCGGAATAGATCTGATCAAACGTGGATGCCGGAGTATCTGACATCTTGCCGTCATAAATAATTTCACCAGCACGAACACCAATGACCCGCTTACCGAATTCTTGTGCTAACTGGACGCTGTGCAGGTTAATGACTACCGTCATACCATGCTTTTCATTCAACATCTGCAAGTCTTTCATTACGCGACGTGAAGTCTGTGGGTCAAGTGAAGCTGTCGGCTCATCCGCCAAAATAATATCCGGGTTTTGAGTCAAAACACGAGCAATCGCTACCCTTTGTTGCTGACCACCAGACAATTCATCAGCTCGTGAATAAACCTTGTCTGCCAAATCCACTTGCTGGAGTGCATCATACGCGCGCTGCTTATCTTCTTTAGTAAAAAGGTTGAGAGTAGATTTCCAAGTAGGATAATAACCCACTCTGCCTGTTAAAACGTTACGCAGAACACTTGACCGTTTAACCAGATTAAAGCTTTGGAAAATCATTCCAATATGCCGGCGCAGTGTTCTTAACTTTTTACCCTTGGCCTTGGTAATAGATTCACCGTTAATTAAAATATCACCTTCAGTAATATCAATTAAACGGTTAATCGACCGCAAAAGTGTTGATTTGCCGGCGCCAGATAGACCAACAATAACGACAAATTCACCTTTATTAATAGTTAAATTGACGTCTTTTAAACCAACAACATCTTTGCCATAAACTTTTTTAACGTTTTTTAATTCGATTATTGGCTTAACTGCAGAATCTGCCATTATAAACTTCCTTTGTATTCTTTATTTTTTGGTCGATTCAATAATTTTTTCATACTTACGCACAACATTAAAGTCGCTGTCCTTAGTGTGGACATATCCTTCGTGAGTGTAAATACTTTCGATGACCTTTTTACCCTTCTTGGACTTACCGATAGCGATAAATGCCTTAGCCAATTTCTTTCTGAATGATTCACTCATGCTCGGAACAACGGAAATGGTATCGTTTGGAATAGGCTTAGTAAAGTAAATTGGAACAACTTGGCTCATGATCTTAGGATTATCGTCTTTAACAATCGTTCGTGCATCTTCAAAAACAAATGCGGCGTCTGTGTCGCCATTGAGAACATTTAAAACAGCTTGGTCTTGACCAGTTACTGTCACTAGTTTGCAACTCTTGCGCACATCAAGACCCTTTTCCTTTAATTCAGCAATTGGGAAAACGTAGCCAGCTGAAGAAGTAGGACTTTGAATAGAAATAGACTTGCCCTTTAAATCTTTCCAGCTCTTAATTTTGGAATTTTTCTTTGCCACAATTTCAGCGCGATAGAAGTTAACCAGTTCCTTAGTTGGTCGTCCATCAGGTTGCTTAACACCATATCTTTGAGCTTGGAGCAAGACATCTGCTGCACCCTGCTTATGAGCTAAAATGTAGCCATTTGGCGGCAAGAAGCCCACATCAACTTTCTTAGACTTCATAGCTTCAACCACCGTGTTGTAGTCGGTAGACATTGATACGTGTACTGGAATGCCTAAACGATCCGACAACATTTTTTCCAGCGGCTTTGCACGAGATTCCAGTTTAGTGGCAGCCTGACTAGGAACGAATTGGACGTTCAAAGACTTAGGCGTGCCAGTATCTTTGCTCTTTTCTTTGTTTGAGCAGGCAGCCATCATGAATGCTACTAAAAAAATAGCGGCACCAGCTAGTATTTTTCTAAATTTTTTCATCATGCCCTCCCAGACATAAAAAAAGACTTTAGCTAAAAACACGAATGTGAATTAAACTAAGTCTTTCAATAACACTTTTACTAAAAAGCGAACAATACCATTTTGAAAGGAACGAAAAGGCTTTTTTGCAAAAACTTCAATGAACGCCAAGCGCCGTTTTTGCATTACCTTCACCCTCCTTTCGACATACCGTATTTATTCTATCAAATAATAGCAGAAATGTTTTATTTAGAAAAGAGAATTGACTAGAAATCTTATTTTGTTTAAGAAAGTTTATTTAATTCTTGGTATGTAGCCTTTTGAGATTTTTAAAATATTGGGGAAACTATTTCTTAGTAGAAGAAACTATTTTATTGTATTGACGAATAATATCGTAGTCACTATCTTTGGCGTATGTATAACCCTCCTGGTTATAAACATTTTCAATAATCTTCTTACCTTCTTTAGACTTGCCAATAGCAATAAATGCTTTAGCCAGTTTCTTCTGGAAAGCTTTTGGCAAACTTGGGATGACTGAAATAGTGTCGTTAGGAATACGCTTAGTGAAGTAAATTGGTACTACTTTGCTCATAATCTTCGGGTCATCATTTTTAACATTGTTACGAGCATCTTCAAATACAAAGGCTGCATCAGTGTCACCGTTTAAGACGTTTAAAACGCCTTGGTCAGCGCCTTTAACAGATACCGTCTTGCAACTCTTGGTTACATCTAAACCCTTTTGCTTTAATTCGGCAACTGGGAAAACATAGCCAGAATCGGAAGTAATATCTTGAACAGAAATTGACTTACCCTTTAAATCCTTCCAACTCTTAATTTTTGAATCCTTCTTAACCAGGATCTCACCACGATAAGAATTAACTAATTCTTTGGTTTGAACACCATTTGGTTGCTTAATGCCATAACGAACAGATTGTAAAAGCAGATCAGCTGCTTTTTGCTTATGCGCCATAATATAGGCATCTGAAGGTAAAAAGCCGACTTCTACTTTCTTAGATTTCATGGCTTCAACTAGTCCGTTGTAGTCCGTTGACATTGAAACATGTACCGGAATCCCCAGACGCTTAGACAATAACTTTTCCATAGGCTTAGCCCGTGCTTCCAACTTGTTAGCTGCTACGCTGGGAACAAACTGGACGTTGAGTGACTTTGGCGTGTTACTGCTTGAACTTGATTTCTTACTTGAATTGGAACATGCGGTAGCACCAACGGTTAATAATAATGCAAAACATGCTATCAGAAACTTTTTGATTTTGGTCATTTGTTTTTTTACTCCTAATAAATACGTTTACCATAACTTTAATTTTGTTTAAGCATAAACTTCGTTGTCATATTCATGGCAATTTATTCATGTAAATATTCAAATAAAATTAACCCGAATCAGCTTCCGTTTCTATTTTTCATTACATCCTCCTGAAATTAAGCAAATAAAAAGGCATGATATGACCAATGTCATATCATGCCCTGGTAGTTATTCTGAAAGAAAAACGAACGGTTAACAAAGCTAGTTGAACAGTACATAAATAGGAAAATAAATTATAAATTCTTCCTGTTACCTTCATTGCCCTCAACCTTCCAAACAGTATAATTACGTTCATTTCATAATGATGATACCATAAATATTCGCAAAATGGCAACAAAATATCAAAATTTATTTTAAAATTGTATAATGAAAGTTATATTTACGAACACTATCATTACATAGTGCTTTAAGGTTCAGTATTCAATACAAAAAAGGCACACGAATTGTTGATCGTATGCTTTTAAATTTATGTATAATTATTTCTTACCGTTTTGCGGCTTAAGTGGATTATTATTAACGTCTGTTCTGACAATTAAAACATCAGCCAAAGCATGTTGATTAACATATTCAGTAACTGAACCCATCAACATTCTTTCGACTGCATTTAGTCCAGTTGCACCCATGATAATCAAATCATTGTGATGATCTTTAATAAAGTCATAGGAAATAATCGCCTTCGGACTGCCATAACGAATGTGATAATCAATATCATCAAAGCCCAAGTTGTCATGAGCCCATTCTTTTAAGCTTTTAAGATATTTTTCTGAATCTTGCGTCATCTGATAAACGGTGTCGCCCGTAATCAGTGTATCTTGCATCTCACCCAAAAATTGTCTGGTATCAATGACACTTAAGACATCGATATGTGCATTTTCCGTCATTGCGATTTTAACTGCTTTATCAAAGGATCTTTCTGCCGACTCTGAACCGTCAACTGGAACTAAAATGCTAGCTTTTTTCGTTTCCATGTTCTCACCCTTTTGAAATATAATGTTCTTTTGTTTATTTTACCATAATTTCACTATCCACTTAGGTTTTTTTATAATTGTTTATATACTAGTTTATTGCTAAAATTAAGTGTAATTGTCAAACGCAAAGGTGGAGGTATTCAATGACCCAAAAACTTAAAAATCAATTAATTGGCGTAACAAGTGGCCGTAATTTCCGCGAGCTGGGCGGCTATCAAACTACTGACGGGAAAACTGTTAAAATGCATAAATTACTCAGAACAGCTAACTTAGCCAAACTGGATAAAACCGATCTGAAATTTTTACATGACTATGGCGTTAAGTATGTCGTTGACTTCCGGAGCAAAGATGAGGCTGAAAAAGAACCTGATCGGGTTCCTGCAGGCGCCATTTACAATTTTGATCCGGTATTTAGTGAGGACTTGACCGAGTCATCAAAGGGAATTGATGAAATTCTTAGTCAAAAAAACCAAGATCCCAAAGCCGGATTTGACCACATGTTTTTGGCCTATGATGACATGATTAAAAGCGAGTCTGCTCAAAAAGCTTACCGCCACTTTTTTGATGTACTGCTAGCTAATGACGAAGAAGACCAGAGTGTAATTTTCCATTGCACCGCTGGTAAAGACCGAACTGGTTTTGCAGCACTACTGATTTTATCAGCACTTGGTGTGCCATTTGAAACTATCAAAAAAGATTACCTGTTAACAAACGTTGCCACCAAAGACTTTGTCCATGATTTTTTGCAAAAAGCCAAAGATGAAGGAGCAAATGACGTTACAGTAAATATCCTAAAAGACTTGCAAACCGTGCACTCCGAGTACATTGACTTTGTAGTTTCAACTATAAATAAAAATTATGGTAGCGTTGAAAACTACTTACATGATATTATGAGATTAACTGATGATGAAATCAGTAAATTACGTGAAATATATTTAAAATAGGTTTAAATGGTAAGGAGAAATTTTATGACTAAAACAAAGACTGTTTATTTTGGTGCTGGTTGGTTTAACGATAAGCAAAACGACGCTTACAAGAAGACAATGAAAGCTTTAGAAGAAAACCCAACCATTGACCTGGAAAACAGCTATGTTCCTTTAGATCATCAATACAAAGGCATCAATGTCGAGGAGCATCCCGAATATCTGCGTGATCGTGAATGGGAAACCGCTACTTACCGCGGTGATTTAACTGGTATTAAGACCAGCGATATTATGATCGGCGTCTATTTACCAGATGAAGAAGATGTAGGTCTCGGTATGGAATTGGGTTATGCGCTGTCCCAAGGAAAATACATTGTATTGGTTATTCCTGATGAAGACTACGGCAAACCAATCAATTTAATGAGCTGGGGTGTTTGCGATATTGCACTTAAGCTCAGTGAAGTAAAAGACTTTGACTTCAATAAACCTCGTTTTGACTTTTATGATGGAGCTGCTTATTAAATAGAACTTTGTTTAATCAAAACTAAATAAGACAAATAAAAACCGTTTCTTTTGTGATATGACCCCAAATTTAGGACAAATTTGGGGTATTATTATGGCTAAATTATCTAAGCAAGACAAAATTGAAATCTTTAATCTTTGGCAAAACTATCAGGTTGGAACCACTAATGCCAATCAGAATCTGCCCCATCTATCTCGCAGTAATTACTACTACACTAGAAGAAGGACAAAGAGCGGGATAATCGAGAAATAATGGCTGAAATTAAAGCTATTTATGAAGAACAAAAGCACCGCTATGGCTATCGCCGCATTACTGTGGAACTAAGACCGCGCGGTTTATTAATCAATCATAAAAAAGTGCAGCGCTTAATGAACAAAATGAAATTATTTGGCATAGTCAGTAAACGCTGGCACAAATACAACAGCTATCGCAGCACTTAGGGTCCGATCAAGCCTGACCTGTTTAAACGCAGCTTTAGTGCAGTTTAAGTGCAGTTTATCCCAATCACAAATGGTATTCAGATGCGACGGAGTTTAAGCTCAATGAGCAAAAGAAGTATTTATCACCGATCATTGATGGGTGTACTCTATTGAACTGAAACTTAAAAAATTTAAGGTTGATTTTGACGGTGGTAAAATTCTTCTATTGTTTATTTGTAACCAACGAAGCATGAACTTTATTAGTCACTTTTTCAACTACTCTAAGCAAATTAAAGAAGGCACTTTAAAGTGCCTTCTTTAACTCTAGTGATAGATGGTCTTATCAAATATCATTAGGATCTATGTGTTCACGTATCAATCTTGCAACCTCTGAAAGATCAAGTCCATAATCAGTTATTGAAATTTCATATTCAAAAGCATGAATTTCATCGACTTCTTCTGCCTTACCATAATTAAAAAAGGCACCAAGCGTTCCACATAAATGTAAAATGCTAGAGAGACTTTCAGTAGAATACACAACAATAAAAACACTATTTTTATATGATTTTTCAATTCTATATTCAAAATCATTTTTAATACTTGTTTTTATAGCAAGTATTAAATCTTCTTGTTTCTTTTCGTTCATTATTTCCTTTCTAAATAAAAAGGATGGCATATGCTATCCTTCTAATTAGCAATAACTATATTTTTATTCCTTTCGCTTTGCTCTTTTAAGTCGCTGCAGAGCAAGTTGCTTAACTCTAATCGCATGCTTATCGGCCATAATGCTTGGCTGAGCCCAGACTATAGAGGTTTTAAAAGTCGTCGTCTTTAACCTATTTCTTTCATAAATAGTCTGAAATACATTAGTGTTATCATATAGTTCTACGCTATCGAATAATGGAGCTAGTAATTCTAAATTCTTGACTGATTTTGAATAGCGTCGATCAATTACTTCGTCAGGTATCCCATGACCGCCTTTAGCTACCCTATACTTAACCCTTTCTTTAGCTAATTCTGCACTATCAACGCCCACATATAATAAATGTGTAGTAAAACCCTGCTCCTTAGCTGAACTTAAGATGTTTATATAAGTTTTTTTGGAAGAAGCTAAAGTAGTTTCCATATTGAAACTTTGTTTATTAGCAATAAAAGAATTGATTCTTTTGACTTCCATTCTCATTGCTTTAAAATTGCTTACAGGGTCGCGCCAATCCCAGTGGTTGTTCCGGGCAATTTCATCTGCATTAGCACGCCTACTGTTTTTAATTTTGGGACGCTCATTTGCATCTATTGAGCTATACAGAGTTGATTTCCCGGCTCCATTAACTCCTGCAAACATATATAGATCTATACTCATCTAATAAAGTCTTTACGATTAATTATCTGTCTCTGTCGTAATTGAAGTGCGCGATCCCGAATTGTTATCCAGAAATTGGTATCAACTTGATTAGTCGAGTTGTCAATCATTTTATTAATCTGATCATAGTTCATATTCTTAATATCTTCTTCTAATTGTTTTGGATTAACCATTATTTTTACCCCTTTCCTATAAAATGAGCGTTACTAGTTATTGATGATTATATCATTTAGAGAGTATGTGTTCTAACATAAAAAACCTTTGGGATTTGGTCTTTTGTGGTCTTGCTAACTTCAATGAACTTGGCCTTAGAATTGCGCTCTCAGCATTTGCTTTAATCAAGAATTGATCTACTTTTGTTTTGATAGAAATATTTTCCCTATACCTTTTTATGTAAACCAAAAACGTTCCTGCGCTTAATTGAAATGACCCCCAAATTTAGGACAAATTTGGGGGTCACATCAATCTAGGACGGTTTTGTTATATGTTTTCAATTGTTTAGGAAGTTTATAGTTTAGCGCGTAAACTAATTGCATGTTGTTAAATTAGCTCTATCTTTGCAATTTAAAATGCCTTATATACTTTAGCGCTATGAATTCTGCTCTATAATACTTAATTGCACCATAAAAGCATTCATGCTAAAATACAGGTGTAAGAAAAAGGAAGACTTACGCCAATAAGTCTTCCTCACGTAGAGCCACCACAAAGGACGGTAGCTGCGCTTATAGTTATAATTTTTTAAATTTATAAACCGCCCAGCCAGTATCTAGGACGGTTTTTTGATTTTGCTCATTTATCATGATGCTTGTCAATAAACATTAACAAGGTCAAGATAAACATACCAAAGTTAAGCATTAAACTTAACGCTTCGGCAGTGCTCATCAACTGCTGCTCCTTTCTTTTGGGAGACTGAAGTATGAATCAAAATAGTTCATAGGCCTCACTTCCTTCATGAAAGCGGCAGCTACCGTCCTTTTAACTTTTCTACGCTAATTAAATTATAACAAACCAATCTCAAATATTAACCAGATTTTAGGAAAATTATCTATAATCATATACACCAAGCCATTGAAATGGCTTGGTTTTTAATGTGAAATAAAAGTTATCAAACAAAATGAAATTATTGTTGAATTTTAATAATGCATCTAAGATCCTGAACTTTCATAGACAGAAATTCCCTTATGCCATATTAACAAGGATAGTGTAAAGAGCAATATTGATATTATTATTAAGCCTCCAATGTTAAACCATCCCTTATTGCCAGTTAGAAAAAAGCTGGCAGGATAGAATGCTGTGAACGCAAAAGGAATGATAAAACTAATAATAATACGAATAGTTCCGTTATATATACTTACAGGATATTTAGCAAAATTATTTAACATATAAAATATATACATCAAGCTACCTGATTGTTTGCTCCAAAAAGCAATACTTGCAGCAATTATTTTAATACTAGTATAAATTAAGGTCGCAAAGGGAATAGCAATTATAAACAAAGCAGCCTTCCACAATGACCAGTGGACGATATTGCTAGTTTTTATTAATAATGCAATTCCAATTATGAGTTCGCCACATGCATCTAGTTGAAATGTTTCTATCAAAACCTGAAAAAGTGGTGAAATCGGTCTTAACATATATTTATCAAACTGACCATTTCTAATAATTCTTTTCCCCAAGTTCCATAAATTATCAAATAATAAATGATCAATCCCTTTGGGAACCAAAGAAAAGCCGTAAATAAAGGCAATTTGAGTTAGAGTCCACCCATATAATGATGGAATCTTGGAGAAAATTATCCATAAAAAAGCAATATTTAATGCCTGTGTCAAAAATACACCTATAATTCCAATTACAAAATCAGTTTTATATTCCATTAATTGTTTTAAATATTGGACAATAAATATTTTTTGTAATTTAAAATACCTTAGCATTTTATCCTCCTTGAATCGTTAACTTACTAATTACCACAGACCAAATAAATCTCGATAATAAATAAAACGCTAGCGCCCAAAATAATTGAATTCCCAGTACTTCGAGCAGCTCCAACTCTTGATACTTACCTAAATAAATCATTACTGGTGTATAAACAAACGATCCAAACGGAAAAATCTGTAAAACAGTGGCTATAATTTTTGGAAAAAAGGAAAGCGGAATTAATGATCCAGACATAAAGGCTATAATAGCCTGTTTCATCACTCTAGCGCCCCACAGATTTTTAGAAACAAAAGCTGTGAATCCAAAACAAACATTAAAATAGAAATTGATAAAGTATGAAAGAATCGCCGAAAAAGCAAAAAATAGTATATTTAGAAAATTAATTGGAACGCTGCTGGGATTCATACTTTGAAAAATCAAAATACCGCCAAATATTGGTACTGCCAGCATTATTATCTGCAAGAGCTTTATACCAATTTCACTAAAAAGATATGTATCTACAAAGTTAATTGGCTTTAATAATCTCATACTAATGGATCCATCTTTAACTTCTTCACCAATATTGTCACTGACGCCAGTTTTAGTAATTACGCTAACAAAAAAGCTTAAAAACACATAAAGTTTCATTTGTTGAATACTAAATCCACCAATAGTAACTGCATTTGATGAATTAAAAATTGAAATCCAAAGAAAATATGTTACTACAGCTTCAAGAATGTCTCCTAGTCGATAACAAATAAAGTCTAAACGGTATGAAAGACTAATTTTTAAGCCAGCACTGATAAAAGGTGTGTACTTTTTAAACCTTCTCGGAATCATTACCAATCTCCCTTCTGATAAATCTCCGCACAATATCCTCTACGTCAGGATCCTTAACAGCTACATCAACTATAGGCACCCGATCTAAGGTATATTTTATTATGTTAGGTAAAGGAACTTTAGTTGCATCAAAGTAAACGTGGACCGTATCTTCAGCAACTGCAGTATCAATATTACTAAATTTCTTTTGATACTCTAAGATGCTAGAGTCATTTTTATTTTCAAGCTTAAAAACTACTTCATGAATTTTACCGTATTGCTTTTTTAGTTCTTCAATTGAACCGTCAAAAATCTTTTCCCCATGATCAATCAAATATATTCTCTGACATAGTAGCTCAATGTCTTTTAAATCATGTGTAGTTAATAAAATAGTCGTTTTTTCTTCTTGATTTATTGCAGTTATTGCTTTCCTAATCTTATCTTTAACAGACACATCCAATCCTATTGTTGGTTCATCTAGAAATAAAACTTTAGGTCTATGCAATAAGCTGGCTGCAATATCAGCCCTCATTCTTTGCCCCAATGATAACGTTCGAACGGGATCATTAATGAAATCATTCAAATCCAAAATTTCATTTAAAAATCCCATACGTGTCCTAAACTCTTTATCTGGAACTTGGTAAACTTCTTTTAATACAGAATATGTTTCCTGGAGAGGAAGGTCCCACCATAATTGTGTTCTTTGTCCAAAAACGACACCTATTTCTTGAACATACTTTTTTCTGTCTTTTTGAGGGTTAAAGCCATTAATAGTACATTTACCGGAAGTTGGTGTAAGAATGCCAGTTAACATCTTGATTGTTGTCGATTTACCCGCTCCATTGGCTCCTATAAACCCAAATACTTGTCCTTTTGGAACGTTAAAAGTCAAATTCTTAACAGCTTCAAAGTCCACAGTTTGAGGATTAAATAATGATTTTAAACTGCCAGCTAATCCTTTCTCCTTTACTACTTTTTTAAATGTCTTATTTAAATCGTGAACTTCAATCATATAATTGCTAGACAAAATTTTCCCTCCCTTTTTTGTTTCTTCTTTCCTTCTTGCTTCGCATAATAAAATTTGCTAATGATTTAATATCATTAACAATTTACAAGCTAGAAATTAAGTACTTTTGTTACATTAACTAATGCTAGACAAGAGAGACCCTTATTTTAGGCACATATATAGTCCTAACATAAAGTTCTGACAAATCAATATTTAGTTTAATGTTAGCGGTAACAAAATGTTTTAACTATTTATAATGGTTAAGCAAAAAGGGACTAACTTTCTCTTATCAAGCGTTAGTCCCAAATTAAATTCTATTAAAAGATCTTTTCTGACTTAATAAAAATCCTAAAAATGCTCTTTTTAATATACGCCCCAATGCTAATCATTCTTAAACCTCCGTCATGATACTTACTGTTTATTATTTTAAGGTAAAATTTGCCAGCGCCAGCTGACAATTCATTTTTCACTGCCATTGGTGTAAGACCAGCTTTTAAACACCGATTGCGCGGGAGATAATGCTTTTGCTTTAAATCTTGGAGAACTGCAATCAAAATTTCCCATTCTTTAACGGTAATTTCATCACTTTCAAGTAATTTTAAAACAAATTTTCTATAACTAAATTATTTACTCCGTCAAATAATCTAAAATGCGAAACATTGCCCTTTTATTTTCTTTAGGAACAGGATGCTCAATAATTTGCTTAGCTGTTTGTTTAAACATCGACCCAGAAAGATATTGAGAATCGTTAACCACAATCTCTTTGATATTATCTTTTTCTGGTTCTAAGTGAAACTGCAAACCCACGGCTCGCTTGCCTAAGACAAAAGCCTGATTTTGTAAATTTGCATTTGCAAATAAAATTTCAGCTTCATCTGGTATTTCAAACATTTCTTCATGCCAATGCAATACTTCTAAACTTTCAGGCAAACCGCTTATTAATTTGGACTGCAACTTGACCGGACCCCAGCCCACTTCTTTAACCGGTGCCTTTTTAACCTGATAGCCTAAAGTTTTAACAATTTGTTGGGCGCCAAAGCATACTCCTAAAACAGGCTTTCCCTCCTGAAATAGCTGCTTAATTAACTGGCGCTCTTGCTTAATCCATGGCAGATCGTCATTTGGACTCATAGGACCGCCTAAGATAACTAGTAAATCTGTTGTGGCAGCAACGGGCAAAATGCCAAACTGATAGGGATGATATACATAAAAATCATGCTGATGCAGGTCGGCCCATTCCTGAATTGAACCGGGGCCTTCGTTTGGCGTGTGTTGTAAAACATTAACTCTCATCACTTTGCTCCTTTTAAAATAATTTAGCACCATAATGTTTTTAATAAAATATTCAAATAATAATTTAATATTATTATAATTTAGTGATAAGGTATAGTTTAAGTCTATACAGTAAAAATATTACTTTTTTTATTGCATAGACTTATTAAATTTAATTTTGAAAGGTTTCAAATCATGCTGAAATATGAACTTAATCCGAAAATTGCCTTATTTTTAATGGGCATTTTACAATTTTTAATTGGTATTCTTTTTATTTATTATCATAAAAATAAAATAGCTATATATACTTACTTTTTCTTTGGTGTGATATTACTGCTAGGCGCTATTTTCATTAAAACCACCCACCCTGTAAAAATTATTCAAAAGGCTAATCTGGATGGCGGAGAAAAGTTTTTCAAGTGCTTATTTTTAGCAGCTTTGGCATTTTCGCTTCTAGTATTAATTTTTGATAGGACTAATCTGACTTCGTATATTCCGCAGATTGATGCATACTTATTTCTTATCCTATTTTAACCTGCCGGTTTTAGGGAAAGTAGTAGATAAAAAGTTCTGCAACAGCTCAATCAAAACATATGATACTTTTTATTTTCCAATTCCAAAAAGAATTGGATTTTTTTTGCATATAAATCCCAACAGGTTTATTTTTGATACTTGCAACATAATAGCCACATTCTTCAGTTCCACCTTGAAACTTGCTAATTTTCTGGCAGCGATCACTTGTTTTAAGAGAATGTAAAAATTTCACTGTTTTCCTATTAGTTGCTACTTGGTTAATTTCTCGGGTATCGTGTTTTCTTATTATTTGATTAACCTGATATTGTGCTATGTCAGGTACATAGTCATTTGATGCCCAATAGTAAAATAAAAAAAGACCTGCAGCAACAATACATGCAAATATACCAAATTTCACTTTTCTAGTCATAAGCGGTACCTCATTTATAAAGTTGACCAAATAGTAATTCATTTTATTAAAAAAGCAACATATAAAAATGACTGGCTATCATTTGCATAATGATAACCAGTCCTTAATTATATATTGATAAGCTATACTAATTAGTAGAAAAATTTTCTTTAAATTTTATTAATTTCAAATTAACTCAGCCAATTATCTATCTTAGATGTTCCACACATATCCGTTCCCTTAGGATCCAGCGCGTTTTCTATTTTGTTCCCATTTTCTTTTATTTTCTCAAGATTATCTTTGTTAACTGTATTTATAATGAACTGATACCCACCGTTTTTATTATCCCTATTTAAATATTTATTATCTACTTTTTTATACATGGTAAAGTATTTTCTAAAGCCAAAATTTTTTTGTTCTCTAACTAAGATATATCTTTCGTCATTATCTATTTTTGCTTTATAAAAGTGGTAACACTCACTTAACTTTCTTATGTAGTTTTTTCCTTTCTCCCCGATACATTCCTCAGGATCGCCAAAAATCCTATTAGACTTTTTTTCGTTGCAAGGCTCACAAACTAATGCCCAGTTTTTATAATAATCATTGCCGCCCTCTTTTTTAGGAACAATATGATCTATTTGACTATCAGTAAAACAGAGACACTTGCCACAATAAACACATTTCCCATCATATAAGTAATAAACAATTCTTTTTTCTTGTTCATTTAAAGGCGGGGTATTATTAGGAACTTTAAAACCAAACCTGCTGTGATATTCTGCTGCCCCAATAATTTTGCAGCCATTTTCTTTCATTCTATTGAGAATCGTATTTTGATTTTCAAAGTCTGCTTTTTGCATATCTTTTAAGACGTAATCCTCTTCAACAACAATAAGAAGTTTACAATCTGCTTTGGTAGAAAAGTCTTCAATATCTTCAAATACTTGCTTTACATGAGATGCAGTTTGACTTTTACTGGATTTCGTGCATAATATTTCGCCATTATGAGTGGAATATATAAGAAGAATTCCTCCCCATATAGCCAATTGCATTAAATTTTGTTAAGTCAATGTCATTAATTTCTTTAATCTTGCTACAAGGTAAACTCGAAAAAGACATATTCCTTAATTTGTGTAGTAAATTAATTTTTTTATTGCACTGAATCATGGCTATCACCTGTTCTTAAATTTGGATTATTATTTAGTAACTTTTATAATAGCATATTATTACTATACATGTATTCAAAACGCTTATTTTGATTTTTTATCAAAGTTAAATAGCTTTATTTTTATCATAGAAAAAATGCTTCTTATAATTAGATTACTAATCTATTAATAGAAGCACTTTAACGCTAAAATTCTTATTACAAATTATTTTATGCTTTTAATAACTAATCGTTCAAAGCAATTTTTCTGAATATAAAATATATTGCTGCTAGTACACATACCTGAACTACCCCAAGAATAATGCTGACACTGTTTAAAGCAGTGAAATTCTTAAATAGCAAGTACGATACAACTGGTGGTATAACAATAATTGCAATTGCTACCCCAGCAAAAATCTTGTTAAGAGCTTGCAGTTGTTCTCTTCCTGTATATTCCATTCCCGCAAATACTATAAGAAGTAAAATCATAATCCACAACATATTTTCACCTCATAATAACTCTATCGTTTATTTTGCTGAACGATAATCCCTAAAAATATAAAATAAACCTAACAGAATAAACAAAACAATTCCAGAATGGAAAGCCGGTAAAATTTGGCCAAACTGAAAATTATGTATTACTAATTCAAAGGCTACTAAGGAAACGGAGGTTAATATCAATATCATTCCCCGATTAGTCCTAAGAAATTTGATTGCTGGATTATCTTTATAGATTTTACCCAAACACCAGCATGTAATGATTAAAGATACCCCTGCTATTGTTTCGGTCATGTATTTATCCTCCTTTCCAAATAAATGTACAAAAGTCATGCTGTTACGTCTTTATAGGTAAGATGACGACTTCTTAATTAACGAAATAAATCAGATATAATTATTGATTTATTTCTAAACTAAGAATAGCATTAAACCATTATTAATAATGTGCAAAATCAGCACATCATTCTAAGAATAAATAAACATAAAAAGAGTAATACCATGAGCAATTTTGGCAAAACAATTCATAGTCTTAGAACTACACGTAAAATGACCCAGCAAGATTTAGCACAAGATTTATTTGACCGTAGTACAATTTCAAAAATTGAAAATACTGAATTATCAACTACTTATGAAAATGAACTTAAATTAATAAAGCGACTGGGTTTAACTCCCAACGAGTTTGAATATATTAGTAATGGTTATCATATTAGTACTAAAAGTCAACTTCTGCATCGGTTTTTAAACCTTGATGGTAGTATTGATAAGGATAAAATAAATAGTTTGTTACAAGATTGTCTCTTAGTCAAAAACGACGATGATATTAAACGAATTACTATTATTCTTAAAGCTCTACTATTAGTCGATAAACAAAAAGGATTTACTCATGCACAAGAACTAGTTCAACCTATTTGGTTCAACTCTCTTCGTAATATCGAGATTTTTACTGTTACAGATATTACGATCCTTAATTCAATTTTATTTGCCTTTGACTATCAAACAGCAAACGAAATTATTGCCAAGATTATTGCTAATATAGACAATCATTATCCGTTTATGAAAGCTCTGAAAACCAATACGCTAATTAATCAGGCAATAATACAAATGACGCATCACAAATTTAAGTTAGCTGTCACTACTTTAGATAGTTTAAAGCCTTTATTAAAGAGCCTAAGACAGTATGATAAATTGCTTGTTGTTAATGTCCGCATAGCAATCTGCCAGAAAAAGAAACAAGAAGCGCTTAAGCAAATTTGCTTATTACAAAAAATTGGTGCCGAAAACTTGGCAGAAAGTTTAAAACAGGAAATCGCAGAATTTTTTTAAATAATAATTATTTTTAATTAGAGTTATCAAAAATACACAATAAAAGTTTTATAACTTGACCAGATATTGATATTGTATCTATTTACAAATTAAATATAAAATAGAAAAAAATCATTATTTAGGAGTCAAAATTGATCATAGATACTAAGAAACTGCAAAAAGCAGTCATGGAAAATAAGAAAAAACACGGTTTCAATACCGCAGATATTGAGTTTGAATTATTGCGATTACATGGAGAAGCTAATGAGTTATTTGAAGCCTGGCGCAAAAATGATAAACAAAACATCAATGAAGAATTAGCCGATGTGGGGATATTCTTACTAGGCATTGCAGAAATGCTTGTGAGTGATTTGGGTGAAGACATTGTTAATAAAATGAAAATAAACGAAAAAAGAATATACAAAAATGGTGTTAAACGCAGTCCTCATTAATTATGAAATAATTAAAAATCCTGTTGCTTTTTTAATTATCAGGGTTTAATATATCCAAATATAATATAAATACCATCTTTGATATCAAGTTATATACAAGATTATTTGATAATAGAGAAAGCGTCATAATGTTATGGTTTTAAAAAACTTATCTTATAAAACTAAACATATAATATCTGGTTTTATACAAATTCTGCTAGGCCTCTTTGCAATTTTTGTGTTAAAACACAAATTTTATGTCATAGTCATATTTTTAATTCTTGCTCTCTTGGATTTTGCAAATGTTCTTTTTGGAAAGGATCCAGTCGATAAACCTAAAAAATATTCTGAAAAAGTCTATAGGAATAGGCAAATATTTTCGACTTGCGTAGGTTTAGTTTTGTTTTTTATGGCTCTAATAGAACTTATAGATCAACCGAGAAGTGGCTTAGGTCTTGTTTATATGGAATCCGGCCTGCTATGCGTATTATTCCCCTAATGAACATTTAGAAATAGTTATTTCTGAAAAATGCAATCTTGATTTGACAAAGGTTCCGAAATTTTTGGTAAATTTTTCTTCTATGGCTATTTCCCAAATACTCTTTGTTTCAAGATGTTTAGTTAATTAGTTAATTAATATGGATATATTTTTCTTTTCCTAGTTGCTTGAATTAAAACTTATATATTTTTTGGCAGCACTGATTAATTATGAAACAATTTAAAATTTTGTTGCCTTTTTAATAATCAGGGTTTAATATATCCAAATATAATATAATTATCATCTTTGATATCAAGTTATATACAAGATTATTTGATAATAGGGAAAGCGTTATACTGTTATGATTTTAAAAAAATTGTCTTATAAAGCTAGAGTTTTAATATGTGCCTTTATTCAGGTTCTGCTAGGCATCTTTTTAACTTTTGGTTTAGGAAAAAGTATTGGTTTCCTATTCTGCTTTTTAATTTTAGCCCTCATGTGCTTCATATCAGCTTTTTTTGGAAAGAATCCCACTACTAGAATTAAAAAAATTTCTAAAAAAGCATATAAAAATTCGAAAAAATTTTCTGCTATTTTAGGTTTGGTATTTCTTTTCTTAGGCTTAGTGGATATGATAACCAGTCCAAAAAGCGGTTCCAATTTTCTTTATTTAGATACTGGCCTGATCTTCTTATTGCTACCCGAGTAAAATGCTTAGAAATAGCTATTTTGGAAAAATACAATCTTGACTTGACTGAATAGTCTTGAAGAATTATTTCTTATAGACCAACAAAAGACATTGAGTTTAATGCTCAATGCTTTTTTCATATATATTTTCTCTCAGTCTTGAATTTTGCATCTTAAATAGGTCACAGACTACTCAATATGTATAAAAGCTATGGGTCTACCCTTCTTTATATGATTAATAATCTAATTTTTAAAATTATTTCGTTCTATTTATATTTCCAATAGCGCTTTAGTTTTATGGTATGAAAAAATGTAGATTAATCCATAAACTATTAAAAATAATAAACATGTTTCAATAATTGGCTTCCCCACAATTTGAAAGCTTCCTATGAGTTCCACAACATCATTTTCCAAGAAACTGTATCTAAAGCCAATAAAAGCTATTAATCCATTTAATAGTCCCATCACTGCAGGAGGAACGAAAAGCAATAAATTGCTAGCACTAGCTATTTTTTTCAATTGTTTTCTACTATAACCAATATTATCTAAAAATCTAAACTCGTCAGTTAGTTCTATAGTTTCCATTAAAGTAGTAAAGTAAAGAATACAACCGATAAAGACAAAAAATAACACAGAAATGAAAGCTTCCATTAAAAATGTTGCACTATTATTGTCAACCGCATCTTTATTCTTTTTATAAGCGCTTAAAAACCTAATGTTCATATGCTTAATATCTTGATAAAGCTGCTTGTTATCTCGTAGATTAGGCCCATTAACCGTATAAACCATTTTAGCTGAATGATGTTTACTAATTTTTTTAAAGTCTTGATTATTCAGCACTATATATGCGTAGCCATATCCTGCGTTCATAGGCCACATGTGCATTTCTTTCAAATTAAACTTGATACTATTAATATTTACCTTACGCCAAGATTTGTTTGGCTTATAAAAGGCATAAATATATCCAGTTCCCTTAGTAAATGCAAGGTTTGGGACTTGCTTATTACCTTGTAATTTAAACAGCTCTTGATAATCCTGTTTATTAATAACTTTGCATTTTTTAGTTGACTGCTTTTTGTTTACCATTATTGGTTTATCAGAAATCAGTTTAATTACCTTTGTTGCTTTAAATTTACCATCATATTTTCTAGCTATTTGCTTTACCTTGGTTACTTGATTAGGTTCAAGTTTCTGATTAATTTCAATAGCCGAAGGTAT
Organism: Lactobacillus melliventris; assembly: GCF_013346935.1. GTDB lineage: Bacteria > Bacillota > Bacilli > Lactobacillales > Lactobacillaceae > Lactobacillus. The sequence goes on along the minus strand of NZ_JAAEEB010000005.1, from coordinate 28,150 downwards.
AGTTTTCATAAACGAAGCTTTTGGATAAGTTAAAAGCATGAAAGTCGTGCTGGCAAGACCAATAACAGCTGAAATAACTAAGGACAGTACAACCAATAAATTTGATTTAGTTTTTAGTTTAAACAGTGATTCTGGTAAAAAGATATTGTTCGTCGGTCGGTACAACTGACGGTGATTATTAATTTTCCGATTAATAAAATAAGCCAAAGTGCTTTTGATGATTAAGAATGTGCCAATTATTACCAATACTAATGAAATCATTGCCATTGGCGCAAAACCAATTTTAACCCATAAAGATTGTTGCTGCTTAACGAGATCTAAAACTAAGAAATAGGCTATTAATAACGCAATCATTCCTAAGTAAGCTGTCCAGGACTTGGTTTTCACTGCTTTTTCGCTAACTTGATTTAAATTAGAAATATTTAAGATAGATAAGCTCTTAATTAAATGGTAATTATCAAAAAAGATAACTAACAACATAAAAATTGAAAGTACTACTGTAATTATGAATGGTGACAAGGTGAAATGTGTTAAATATGGTATATCAAGCTTTAAAGCTACAATCAAAAGTACTTTTATTAAACTATAAAACAAAATACTAATAAGCATTCCAACAAGGCAGGCAGTTCCAATAATAATGGTGTTTTCTGTCATTAAAATCGAAGTAATGTTCTTCTTTGACATACCCAGCATTGAATAAATTCCTAGTTCTTCAGCACGTTGCTTTAAGAAAAAGCGGTTAAAGTAAATAATAAAGAAAATTGTAAATAAGGTAAACAATACCGAAGTAACATAAGACATAAACTCTACTTTGGCTGAGCTCGATAAAGAATCTGCAATTACATGGTCCTTGGCGAAAATTTGCAGAGTGTTGAATAATCCTAGAATTAAAGAAAGCGATATAAAATAATTTCGGTATAGGCCAAAACTATTTTTGATATTATTTTTAGCTATTACTTTGTAATTCATAATTAATTGCACCCCCTATGCTTCTACTTCGGCTAATTTCCTTGCTAGCTCCTGTTGAAAAGTATTATTGCTATCTTTTTTAACGATTTGGTCAACAATTTTCCCATCTTTTAGAAAAATAACTTTATTAGCGTAACTAGCTGCTAAGCTATCATGGGTAACCATTAAGATAGAAGTATGAAATTTTTGATTTAATTTTGCTAAATACTCCATGATTAATTTAGCTGCTTGTGAATCCAATGCACCAGTAGGCTCGTCGGCCAATAAGAGTGTTGGATTTTTAATGATAGCCCTAATTATCGCTACACGCTGTTTTTGACCACCAGATAAAGCCACTGGATATTTATCAAGTTGATCACTTAATCTAAAATATTCGGCTAATTTATCAATTTTTTGATCGATTTCTTGGTCATTTTTACCGAGTAATGACATAGGAACGGCAATATTTTGTCTTACTGTTAAGCTTTTTAATAAACGATAGTTTTGAAAAACAAAACCTAGTTTTTTCTTACGAAAATTGGCAGCTTCATCATCAGATAATTTGGAGATTTCATGATCATCAACATAGATCTCACCGCCAGAAGCTGTATCTAATGTTGAAATCATATTAAGCAGAGTAGTTTTGCCTGAACCAGACGCACCCATAATTGCCACAAATTCGCCAAAGTTAATTCCAAAGCTAATACCTGCTATTGTTTGATATTGTTTTTCATAAATTTTGGTAACATTACTTACTTGCAAAATTTCGGCCATAACTAATCCTCACTTTCTGTTTCTTTGTACTATTTATCTAGTACACTAGTTCTAACAAAAAGCGTTGTCAATAAGTACAATGAAAAAGATGACTAAATTTTAAAAAAGCTTTACTTTGAATCAGTGAAAATTTAAATAAAAAGGTTCAAAGTTAATTTGATAAATTATTGAGATAATTTTGAAATATGTTTTTATAATAAATACAAAAATGCGCCTAACAGCTTATTCTTACTACTAGGTGCATTTAAATTATTTATTCAGTTTTTTCAAAATGTTTTACTTGGCCGTCTTTGGCTTAGCATTTTGTTGTGCTTCTTCTGCAGTATTAATTGGACTTAATTTCACTCCTGCAATAAATTTGACGTCACTCTTTTTTACATAACCGTCACCCACATCAATGGAATCTGGTCCTCCACCACCTGGAAGGTCAGTGGCATAAAACTTATGACCTTTTAAATGGTAAAATAGTTCAGCTTTATTTTCGGCTGGCACCCAAATATAAAGCAATTTATCTACCTTTAAATTACCGCCTTGTTTCCTGATTCTTTGTCCTTTATGATCTTGCTTGGCGCCATCGGCATTATAAACATCTGTATCTTGATAAAATCTAATATAGGAATAGTGCTCATAATTATAGTTATGAGAAGGCAGATCTTTCTTAACTTTAACGTCTAAGCAATAGAGCCAATTATTCGTTCCTTTAATACGATAAATAACTGCATTTGGTATAGCTAATTGGCTAATTTCTTCAGCATATCCTTGTTCTTCAGCACGATCGACTACGAAGGTAGTGCCTTTTTTTGCCTTTTTAGTAGTTTTGAGACCATTATTGATCTCATAAATTGGAGCACCACCATCTCTTGTTACTGTTGCGATCGTTTCTTCGGTGTTTGAAGCGGTGATTTTGCCCAAGTTGCTGGCTCTTACATATTGCTTTGCGGGACCACCAATGCGGTAATAGCGCAGACCGTTCTTAAACTTGACGGTGCCACCATAAGTTGTAATAGAAGCTCCCTTTCGAATTAAGCGGTAGTTAGCCCTGCGTGAGCTGGTAGCGTAAACATAGGAATTATGCTTAACTGCACGTTTAACACCGTCAATGTTATTAGCTTTGATAAATTGTTTTTTACCGCTAATTCTATAATATGGTGCGTATGGCTCAAAATCTAAGATAACAGGTTTTTTATCAACTTCAATTCGGCGAAAAGCTGGATACTTAGCATCTGCCTTTTGTCCGTTCTCATCATATGCTTGTGACGTATACATAACGGTTCTTATAGTGCTGGGAATCTTTGCTTGAACAGTATGGGATTGCTGATTAAATGTCCAAATTGCAGTAAGTCCTAAAAAACCAGCTGCTAAATAATGAGTAATTTTTTTATTCATATGTTTTAACCTCTCTTCTTCAAAAAATGCTATCTTTATTTTTGATTCTCTAATTTCTGCAATCAAAACAAGAAATTATATAATTTCATTCTGTGCTTTTCTTAACGATTAATGAAGTTAAAAAATGATGGACTTAATTAGCCAAATATCTTAATACAAATAGGAAATAAGTATGTTATGACTTTAACTAATTCCCTGCTCTTTTCTTAGCAGCTTCAATTACTTCTTTGGTCGTTTTTTGCTTAGCAGCTTGACTTGCTTCTTCTGCTGTATTAATTGGGCTTAGTCTAACACCGGAAATAAATCTAACATCACTCGCTTTGACATAGCTATCATCAAAATCTACTTGACCGCCGCCTTTTCCGTCTGGCTTATTGGTGGCATAAAACATATGACCCTTCATATGATAAAACAGCTCGGCTTTATTTTCGGATGGTACCCAAATGTAAAGTAATTTATCTACCTTTATGTCACCGCCTTGCTTCCTAATTCTTTGCCCATTAATATCTTTCTTGGTGCCATCGGCATTATAGACATCTGTGTCTTGATAAAATCTAATATAAGAATAATGCTCAAGGTCATAATAATGATGCGGAAGTTCTTTTTGAACTTTAACGTCTAGGCAATAGAGCCAATTATTCGTCCCTTTAATACGATAAATAGTAGGATTAGGGATAGCCGAATGACCAATCTTCTCCGCATAGTTATCTTCTTCAGCTCGGTCGACTACAAAGGTAGTACCTTTTTTAGCCTTTTTAGTAGTTTTGACCCCATTTTTGATCTCATAAATTGGAGCACCACCATCTCTTGTCACTGTTGCGACAGTTTCTTCGGTGTTTGAAGCAGTGATTTTGCCCAAGTTGCTGGCTTTCACATATTGCTTTGCAGGACCACCAATGCGGTAGTAGCGCAAACCATTCTTAAACTTGACGGTGCCACCATAAGTTGTAATTGAGGTTCCTTTTCTAATTAAACGATAGTCAGCCCTGCGTGAACTTGTAGCATAAACATAAGAGTTACGTTTGACCTTGCGTTTAACGCCATCGATGTTATTAGCTTTGATATATTGCTTTTTCCCGCTAATTTTATAGTATGGGGCATAGGGCTTGAAATCTAAGATTAATGGCGTTTTATCAACTTCAACCCGGCGAAAAGCTGGATACTTAGCGTCTACCTTTTGTCCATCCTCATCGTATGCTTGTGACGTGTACATAACTGTTCTTATAGCACTAGGAATCTTTGCCTGAACAGTATGGGCTTGATGATTAAATGTCCAAATAGTTGTTAAGCCTAAAAAACCAGCTGCTAAATAATGAACAAGTTTTTTATTCATATTTTAACCTCTCTTCTTTAAAAATTACTATCTTTTGCCATTGCTTTTATTTTGGGAACAAAAGCGCAAAACGAGACAATAGTAAAAGACAACTAATATAATAACTATTACTAATCATGTACCCCTTTTTATAATTATGGAAGATAAAAAATGATGAATTTAATTAAGGAAATATCTTAATATATAGGAAGATACTTAATTTTAAACTTACTCCGTTAAATTTATACGTATAATAAGAAACATGGAAGGTTTACTATATGACGAAGACCCCAAAAGAAATTATCAAGATTTAATGAAAAGTCTCACTATGTTTAGGTGTTAAGTCCTATTTTTGCCTGTTTAGTATCGTACATGAATACCCTGCTTGCACGGCATTTTGGCTATTGCCAGCCACCCACTTATTTTTGTCTCTTTTTATACTGCGTTACACTAAAGTAATAAAGCGCACTGAACAATAACGCAAACCCATAAACGTACTGTGTACTCATTGAGCCAAATGTTTGCACAATCCAGCTCCCCACAAATGTACCTAACGGAATCATTAGCGAAAGTATGCTGTCGTTAATGGTGTCTATTCTACCCAAAACCGCGGCTGAGAAGCTTGTCTGAACCAAGACTTCAAAAACGGTGTTCATCATCGTGCCCCATAAAGACGATACACCCGCGTTAAATAGGGCAAGGTAGATATTGAACCGCACGACTAACGGTACCAATATCCTAAAAATGCCCGTGCCTAAAAAGCAGGCTGCAATAAAAATTTCCATTTTCTTCTGGCCCAGCTTAAAGCGTTGCACCAAAAAGGCACCGATAATGCTACCTGCGGAAGAAGCCATCAGCAATCCCCCATAGCCAATCGCGGAGTCATGGATATAGCTTTGCGCGAAATAAGGCAGCCCAATATCATAAATGCCAAAAAAGAAGTTGACCACACACAGGGGCAGAATCAATTTCAGGATATTCTTTTCCTCTTTTAAGGTGGTCCAACCCACCCGTAAATCCTTGAGATAAGAGCCAGAAAAGTATTCTTCGTTTTGCAAAAGATCTTTTGCAAGCACGTTTACCTGGATTTTAGCGTAGACAAACAGAGCCAAGCCGAAAATGATTGCTGATAAAACAATGGTCATGCTAATGGAAGTAGTAGCAATGATAAAGGTGGTTATGCCGTCCAGCACTAAATCCAATATCTTGTAGCTTACCTGAAAAAGGCCGTTAAAATGCAGCAGATCCTTCTTCTCAACCAGAACGGGCAGCAGCTTATATTCTGTGGGATAAATAATTGAAGACAGAATTGTTGACGCGCTGAACAATAAAAGCAGGAGAACATCAATTGTGATGTTGCTCTTTGCGACTTTTAAAATGAATACTACAACTAGACTAATTAGTGTCTGCAATATGGTTGAAAAGGCCAGCAGTTTTTTGATTGAAAAACTATCGATCAAAGGACCGAAGCCAAACGATACTATGTCTATCCCCGCCTCAATTGAAAAAAGCAAGGCAACCATTGCGGGCGAATGACTGGTTTCCTTGAAATACCAGAGAATCGCCATGTAAAACAGGCTGTCCGCAACATTGGTTGCTATTCGACCGCCTAATAACTTATACACATTTAAATATTTCTTTTTTAACACCACTTTTATAACCTTTTAAACTTAATAAATAACTGCTCATCACCTAGAAACGTTGGCAAGTAACCTGGGTGACCACCAATCCGCAATGCCTTCTTAACCTATTTTTGCAGGGCATTTATATAGGTGGATTTAACCAGGCCAATTTTTAGCTGCCAGTATGCGCTTGATATCAAGTAGTTCATCTTTTATTTTTTTTGCCTTATTTAGCTTATTGGAAAATAGAGCAGAATAATATCTAGCCGATATTCTGTAAATGATAAATCTAGGACTATTCTTTAAATTATCAAGAAATTCTATTGCATTCTCGACATTGTTTTCTTTATTGAATCTTTTGTTATTCTTATATCTCCAATGTAAATAATTATTACAAATGTCAGCAAAGCGTTCATTCATCGCGCCTGATATCCTATCTAACCTTTGAACTTTTTTAAAAAAAGAATTCATCATGATTTCCACAAAATCTTCAGGCAAAATTATGATAGCAGTACTAAATAAACTCAATGTATTAATGTTAAAAAACCAATTTTCGGTTTTAGTTAAATTGTTAATTACTACTTTCTTAAAACTTTCATCCAATTCATTTATAGAGTCATTTATATAAGCCATTGCGATTTCTGCACGGAGCTTAAGATTGCTGCTAACGTTGCTTTTTATGATCTGCTTATAGCACACTTTCACCTCATTTTTATTGTGAGTGTTTATAGCGACTGCCATCTTTTGTGATAAATTTTGTTCGAGTTGAATCTTTTCACATGAATATGTGTCTTTGATTTTAAATAAGAAATTCTCTAAATCAATGTCATGCATCAATAATATTTCGAGCAAAAGATCACTACTTATCCTTCTTTTATTATTGACGATACGAGAATAGGCACTGGTAGTTATAATATTTTCAACCATTTCTGTTTCTGTTAAGCCAAGTTCCTCTTGCTCTTTTTTTAAAGCTTCACCTATTGTCATAATATTTATACCTAAATCAAATAATTTATACCTCTCTATTGCTTTTCTACCTTATGTTGGAAACTTCTCTTCTCGCTGGAAAAAGGAAATCTACCGCTAGGATCATCATTTCCAATAGATGACCTACGTAGAAACCTGTAACCTGAGCTGAATATATTGCTGCAGGTATGCCAAAAATCGGCTTAGTTACACTACTCACAGCAAATAACCCAAGAATTCTAGTTTCCCCAAAAAACTTGTTTGGATAAAGCCTTTTTATGTAAAACACCTAAGTTCTGCAAGAAAAAATAGTACTATATATAATTTGTCCATTAAATATGCAGTAACATTCTAAAATTTCTCAGATATATAGAGGTCCTTAGCCAATTTATTTATAGAATCTTTATTATTTCCTACAATTAGCACACTATGCCAATTATATATATCAACTATTTTTTTAATATAATAATTCTACAAAAATTTAACGTATAACCAACGCTTCACTATATAGAATTTGAATGAATGCGTATTGGGTTAGACCGCCAATTTCTTGTGCCTCTACAATAAAAACTTTTATTAATTCATTAGAGACTTTCATTGGCGTACTTTTTTAAAAATTATACTTGTGTAAAGAACAGCTGGTCCGGCTTCAATTATTAATACATCATATTTTTTATTCATTTTGTGCCTATACCAAAAAATCAGATATAGATAATAAAACTATAAACTGATACTTCCAACTAATTGTAGTTAAATAAGATTTTTTCTGTTTAATTTATTTAGACAAACTAATGTTTTTTATTAGTAACCAAATCTTGACTAGATAATTTTATATGGTGATAGGCAGATTCATACCTTTTTTTATACTAGTCAAATCATTCAGAATTTGGTTTCTGTATATTTCTAATTTATCCATTTTTAGTCAATTCTGATTTTAACTTATAAAAAATCTTTTTTAGGAAAATTGATATTGTATAGTTCTCTATGGATAACATAATAAGCTCCAACGGGATACAGAAATACTGTACTGCCGTAAGAAATTAAAAAATTTTCATTATACCTAAATACCGCTTTATCATTTATTTAATTTAAAACTAATTATTATATTAAACCAAATTGTATACATTGACTACCTTTTTGACTATAGTCAAATCAAATTGTGGTAACGTTACTTAACTCCTACTTTGGTCAAAACTAGGCAAACGAATTAACCTGATAATACTGATACAATTTTATGGAACTAATGTCATAATTTCGTTAAAGGTTAAAAGCCCTGATTCTGACCTTAAGAATGAAGCGGTTGTGCCATTCAATTCCACTCTTCTCCTTCGAAGTGTAAAGGGTTCTAACTGGGCTAAATCTGTAAAACTGGGCAAAGAGAAAAATTTAAATTTTTCTGCTGTACTAACTAAAGCCTTAAAAGCAGAATTAAATTTATAACTAGAAAAAATAAGTCCTGGAAGTTAAGCAACTTTCGGGACCTTTTTACAATTTTCTGGACTAATCGCTAAATAGCATAATACAAAATAATGCACCTAATAGCTAATTTTTACTATTAGGTGCATTTAAATTGTGAATTCTTTCTTGACCGTTTTTGCTCAGTAGTTATAAACATATTTATGCTGTACTACTGAACTGCTTAACCAAAAATTCTAAAAGTTAGCCTTCTTCACGTACCGGTTCAGTCCGATGATGTAGTAATAACGACCTTTCCGCTTTACTGCACCACCATATGTTCTAACTTTGCGTCCGCGCTTCAGACTGGCATGTCTTATTTTCTTTACTTTTTGATTATAGATGAGTGCATTATGCTTTAACTTACGCTTTTGGCCTGTAATATTAGTGGCCTTCACAAACGTATTATTATCTAAAAGATAATACTTCTGACCGTTTATGGTTTCGGTATCATAGGTAGTAATCATCTGGCCTGACATAAGTTCGCCTGTTACCCGCTTACCGTTAATATCATAGAGATACGAATTATGCATTACCATTCTTTCAGTCCCTTTAAGGTAAGTGTAAGTTACGATCTGCGGTTGGTAGCTGAAGAAGCCTGTCGCATTATAAGGCCTTGCCTTTAATAAATAACCAGCAAATTTCAGTTCTTGGGTAACGTAGCCATCACCAACATTACCATTCAAGATTTTATCAGGTGTTAGTTTAAGGCCATTTTTATCTTCATAATGGACTCTGACCTCAGCTCCTGCAATCGGCTCTATAATACCAGATGAATGACTTGGTGGTGTTGGCGTTGGCGTCGGGGTTGGCGTTGGCGTTGGCGTCGGAGTCGGCGGTGTTGGTGGTGTTGGCGGATTGACTGGTGGCTTAGGCTCATCAAAGTGTGTACCCTCGCGAACATAAGTATCGGCATTTTTAGTTGGATCATAGTTTGCCATTAATTCTTTTGAGCTCCACCTATTCTTGCCTTGAGGGTCATTAAGTGTACCATCAGCAACATTGCGCCAAGTGCCATCAGCATCAAAGCCAGTACCCTTGACAATATTATCTTTACCTAGCTTTAACAGGTTTAGACTTTGCAAATCATTTAGCATATCGGAAATGTATATAATTTTGCTCATATCAAAACCGCTAATATCAAGCCTTTGCAACCGAATATCATACTGAAACATGCCGCTCATATTAAAAACATTCGCGGTTTTAAAATTACTGAGATCAAGCTCTGTGATATACTCACAGTCATTAAACATGTCATTCATTACAGTTACTTTATCAGTATTAAATTTGCTAACATCAATTTTTGTTAATAACTTACATGAAGCAAACATTCCTGACATAGTCGAAACGTTAGCAGTTGAAAAGCCGCTAACATCTAGGTCAGTTAAGTTCCAACAGTTGTTAAACATCCAGTTCATATCAGTGACATTATCAGTTTTGAAATCTTTGCCAAACTTAATGCTTTTTAGTGAATAGCAATTGTGGAACATAGTACTGGTATTAGTCACCTTACTAGTTTTAAAGTTGCTTAAATCAATTGCATTTAAACTTCTGCATTCTTCAAACATGCCACTTAATTCCGAAACATTTTCGGTATTAAAGGTACTAACATCAATATTTTTAAGACTTTCGCAACCATAAAACATGCTTGACATTGTGGTAACATTGGCAGTATTAAAGTTTTTTAGATTAACATCGCTTAGATAAATACATGTTGAAAACATGCTTGTCATATCAGTAACTTTACTAGTATCAAGCTTGTCCAAGCCGTCTATATTAGTTATATTACTAAAGCCTTTAAATAGATACCTGACTGACCCGCTAAGTGCCAAGTGACCCTGAATAACAATATGGTTAACATTTACAGGATCAAGCCCTACATTATATAAAGCATTTGCCAGCGGTTTCGGGTCATTAAAAGCTGTGGAGTTACCAGGAATAGTTAATGTTTTACTGGTCGAATCATAGCTAAGTGACAGTTCACTATTATCATCAATATCAGTACTGACCCATGGAACTGTCTTAGTTTCTCTTGTTGCAATTTTCGTTTCTTTTGCTGAATTTGCAGGAGGTGAAGCCGATGCAAATATTGTTTGCGGTTTAATAATACTTAAACCTACCACAGTCATAGCAATAGTAGCTAAGTATGTTGTAAATTTAATCCTAAAATGGTGTTCATTCATTATTCGTCTCCTTTAAGCAATATACTTCTAATTACCCAAAGTATAGCATAAATAACATTTGTTATAAAGTATAATTTTTAGATATATAAACACATATACATTTACAATTTATTATTATTTTTTATATACAAAAATACTGATATCATATAGCATTAAATTAATTATACAGATATATACCAGTAATATAATGGAATGTCACCTTTTTTTAAGCTAACATAAAAGGAGCTTATAATGAATTTTTGTATCAAATTTTTATCCTCACGTGACATGCTTTTTCTAACGTCATTCCCTTTCACTACTTTCTGGATACTTTTAAATGATTTACTTGGCCGTATTTTATTCATAAATTATCAGCAAATTTGATATTTAGTGAAATTTGCAAAGTCAATTTATACGGTCATAATTTTCATTGTTTTATAAGTTTTAATATATAAACTAATTAGCTATACTAGTGCATCTTTGTATAACTAACGTATTTCTTGTGTTACCATAGAAGACAGTAAAGTGCTACAAGCGCTTTCAGATATTGATAAAAAGGGGATTTTTTCTATGAATCAAAAAGTAGTTATCATTGGTGCTTCTCATCCGGGTCATGAAGCAGCTATCGAGTTATTAGACAGATATCAAGATCTTGATGTCACTATTTATGAAGCAAGTGACTTTGTTTCATTTATGTCTTGCGGAATGAAGCTCTTTTTAGAAGAAAAAACTACCGGACAAGATAATGTACGCAATTTTTCACCTGCTGATTTGGAAAAATTAGGTGGTAAGGTCGTTAATAATTCGCAAGCAGTTGCCTTAAATCCGGCGAATAAGCAAGTTACAATTAAAAATACCCAAACTGATCAGACTCAAGAAGTTAATTATGATAAATTAATCTTGTCTCCAGGAGTTGATCCACTCCAATTACCAATTCCAGGAGCAGATTTAGATTATGTTTATTTAATGCGGGGCTACAGTTGGGCTAAAAAGATCAATGAAGCTCTTCATAATGATGAAATTAAAAATATCGTTGTGGTGGGTGCTGGTAACGGAATCGCTGCCGTTGAAGCTGGTGTTTTAGCTGGTAAAAACATGACCTTGGTTGATGCCAGCAACCATATTTTGGCTAATTATTTTTCAAAAGACTTTACCGATGTTTTTGAACAAGAAATGCGAGACAAGGGTGTCGATTTAAAGCTTAATACAAAAGTTACTGGCTTTACCAATGATCACCTAGTCCAAACTGATCATGGTGATATTAAAGCTGATTTAGTTATCGTCGCTGCAGGCATTGTTGCTAATACTGACTGGCTTAAAGATACTATTAATTTAAACCAACGTGGTTATATTGAAACAGACGAATATTTGAGGACTAATCAAAAAGACGTTTATGCTTTGGGTGATGCTATTTGGCCACTGTCAATCCCGGCTAATAAAAGGATGCCAATTCCATCGGCAGTTGCTGCTCGCCATGAAGCAAATTATTTAGTAAAACATTTGTTTGAGAAAAAGCCAAGCCGGCCATTCCCAGGTTTAGTTGGTGGCCAATTATTAGAGTTCGGTGATGTACGTGCGGTAGTTAGCGGCCTCCCACAAAAATCTGCTGAATTTGCCGGCATTAATGCTGCAACTAGCATCTACATCGATCATTTGCGTCCAGACTTTATTCCTGCAGATGATAATCCGTTAGGATATATTTCCTTAACTTATAATAAGGACACTCATCAGATTCTTGGAGGTGCAGTTATGTCTAAATATGATATAACTGCTCAAGGAAATGTTTTAAGTTTAGCAATTGGTCATAAATTAACGTTAGAAGATTTAGCTGAGCAAGACTTTTTCTTTTCACCAAGTTTTGATCGGCAATGGAATATCTTGAATTTGGCTGCACAACATGCGCTAGGTTTACACAAATTTTAATTAATTTTGATAGGTGCTAAACCTTGTGAAATACCCATTATATTGTCCTACTATGTTTAGCAAATTTAATAAAGAAAAAGAAGTTTTGTAGCTCTTTTAAAAATAATTAGCCGCTTGATAAGCGGAAGTTGATTAAGAAATAGAAGACTGTCTCTAACCTGCTAAAGTATGATTGGGACAGTCTTTTTTATTCTTAGAGTTACTACTGCTTGAAAATGACTAAAAAACCCTAAATATGATTTCATCATTTGATAAATTTTCACTTAATTTATATATGCCTTTACTTTTATGTTGCCTTGCTTCAATTTGATGCGATAAACCAATTTAGCATCTTTTGCATTAACATAGGTATCGCCTACGTCTATCTGATTAACATTACCAGTCATATAAAATTTATGAACAGGTATATACTAAAATGATATATATATGATACAATTATTAAGAGGTGGTGAAAATGAAAAAAAGCATTTATAAACTTATTTGGGAATTCTTTTCTTTTCTGATATTAATCTTCTTTATAGGGTGGCTAATGGATCCCCAAAATACTTTTACAATGAGAAATATTGCTGGGTGTGTAATTAGTTCAATTATTTGGACGTTTGTTATGTATTTTTTTGAAGTGAAATCCAAAAATAAGGAAAAGGTTTAAAAAGTAAAACAGTGTAATAATTAGAATTCCTACAATAGCATGATATTGTACTAAGCCCCAAAAGTTGTATAACTTTGGGACTTTTTTATGACTAAATTATCTAGAAAGTCATGAGGCACTACAGTTAAATTAAAATTCTATTTTGATTAACTTCACTATTCTTGGGAAGTCAATTTTTTATCTGCCTTCAAATTTAAATAATTTTAGCTTATTTTCAATTCATTAATTAGTATTAATCTCTTTGAAAGCCTAACCGAAGACAGCTATACTGCTCTATAATGATTAGTAGATATTTAATCAGTATTTTTGAGGTGATTACATGAAATTAAACAAAAAGTTCGTTTATGCTTCCATAGCAAGCATTCTTGCTATTAGTCCTATGCTACCCGCAGTAATACCAAGCAATACAGAAGTATTAGCTGCTAAGACTGATACTCTCACGTTGAATCATAATTCTTATGTTTATACGGCTCAGGGCAAGCGCACCTATTATAACGGTAAAGGGACATTGCGTATGGGCGCCACCGTAAACGGTAATGCCAAAACAACTTCGATTAATGGTAAAAGCTACTATCCTTTAACCGGTGGTGCCTACGTTAAGGCGGCTAATGTTGGTGTTGTTAACAAACAGGTACAAGATGGCAACTTGGAGCTCAATTACAATTCTTATGTTTACGATAAGAATGGTAAACGGCTATACAAATTCCGTGGCAGTAAAAAGAATACACATTTGCGCAAAGGAACCCCTTTGAAATACTCTGGCTCTGTAGAAAAAATTGACCGGAATAGCAAACAGTATTTCTTAGTCAATGATGACAACTATAATCAGTCATGGCTCCCTTATAAAAAAATCGGTGGTAAATATTACTACAATATTGGAGCCGGTGGCTATGTTAATGCGGCCAATGTTGGGCAGATAGATAATAAACCACTTTACACAACTGATGTAAGTGTGAAAGTTAATACAACTAGTGCTATACGGGTTGGCACCGGTAAAGAGCGTACAAGTATTAAACCTGGAGAAAAGGTCAAAGTTGATCGCGTCTCTCAAGTATTGTCTGGACCATCATACAGAGCTAGTTATCGCATAAGCGGAACAAAGACAGGTTTTTTCGCCACATCTATAGTAAATAAAAAGCCAAGACAGCAGCTTCTAAACTATACATATTATACTTATGTTTCTGCCAGCAAGAATACTGATGCTTATGATGCCAACGGACAGGCTCGTTCAAACCTAACGGCAATAAACGGTGCAACTACTTCTTTTGCTAAAGGCACTTTCATACCCGTTGATGAGGTACTATACATTTGGAATAACAAGGAAAACAAGGCTGAGTTATATTACCACCTTGCTCCAAATACAACTGTGAGTGACATTTCTCTCCAGACAATTAACAAAGACAGTATGACTTTTGTTAAAGCAGCTGACAGCAAATTTGTTTCTGGACCATTGTTAAAGCCTGTTAATACAGTAGATGAAGCCAAAACAGATGCCAAGGCAGCTACTGAAACTGATAAACAAGACTTGCAAAAAGCAATCAATCAAGATGAAAAAGTTAAAGCAAGTGAGAATTATCAGCAATACAGACATGAAACATATGATGCAGCTTTAGCATATGCAAAGCAAATTAATAGTTCAAATACAGCCAGCCTGCAAGAGGTTAAACAAATTACACTCACCTTAAAGAATCAACAGAATAGTTGGTTTCTTCCAGCCGATGAATTAAAAGTTAATAGTGAGTTAGTACTAACGAAACCATTCTAAATGCTTTTTACTCTGTTTAATAGATTTTCAATTAAGGATTAACTTCCGATATTTAACGAAGTTAGTCCTTTTTGTTTTGTCTTGGTTCTTTTTTGACTGCAAATTTTTTATAACTATCACTTGCTATCTACAATAAAAACAGAAATTAGCCTTATGATCTGATATAGATTGTGATCTCCAAAATTAGGAGAAGTTTGTATCATCTAAATAGGTTATTTGTTTAATTTTAGGTTGGTTTTTAGATTATTTTGACTTTTAATTATTTATCTGCCTATAATTTATCTATTAATCACAGGCTAGTTATATTATATGTAATTTTATTTGTAAGGACTTACTTATGGCAAATAATCAGAATAACGAAAAAAATGAGAAAACAAAACAATTTTACGATTTTTTAAAATATACAATAGTCTTATTTGCGATTTTTATTTTAATTAATTTTTTACTGACAAAATATTTGATAGTTAAATGTTCCGTATCTGGCATCTCGATGCAACCAACTTTTGAAAACCAAGAAAGAGTTATAGCTAATCGCAATAGCAAATTGAAACGAAATGAAATTGTCATTTTAAAGGCTCCGGATGAACGTAATTCCTTTTATATAAAAAGAATTATAGGATTACCCGGTGAAACTGTTACTGGAAAAAATAATAAGATTTATGTTAATGGCAAAAAAATAAATCAAGACTATTTAAAGCCAGGATTTAAGCTGACGGATAATGAAGACGGCTTTTATGGTACAAAATATTCTTACACTGCTGACTTTTCAATTCGTTCTTTAGCAAGAACAAAAGAATATAAAAGTATTTATTCCCCTTCTCAATTAAAAGAAATGAAAAGTACTAACAAAGTTCCCAAAGGCTCGTATTTTGTAATGGGAGATCATAGGAGCGTTTCAAAAGATAGTCGTTATATAGGTGCAATTCCTAGAAGTAAAATTGAAGGTGTTGTTAAGTATCGTTATTGGCCACTTAACAGAATCAAAGTATATTAAAAAGGATTAAGTCCAAATTTAGGTCTTAATCCTTTTTCCTTTCACTTTTTATAACTCTGCTAATCTTTTTTCATCTAAATGAAACATAATCATGCAATAAAATAATAATATTGCAGTCATAAACACCACCACATAGATGTTAGTCATAATCCCAGGGAGTTCGCGTAAGAAATCAGCAGGTGAATAACTTATAAAGTATGGCAAATGGATAGTTGCATTCATTAATAATAAAATTATTTGCAAAACTAAACCTGTACACATGGCAGCAAACTTATTTTTAATCCACAAAGAAGTAACCATTGCGAATACAGAAAATAATCCACCCCAAAGAGAAGAAAATATAATTGACAAAATAGCGTGGACAAATGGATGGGAATAATAAAGGGAGACAAACAGCATAGTAAAATTCCTAGCACCAATATTAATATTAAGTAAGTTATCGGGCTTAACATTAGGTAATATCATAAACCAAGATAAGAAGTTAAACAGTAAAGGAACAGCAATCACAATAAAACCTGTCATAAATGCGATTTCTAGGTATCCTAACAAGATTTGTTTAATGGACTTCCCCATCTTTAATTTATAAAAATAGCCGTTGGTAAAATCTTCTTTTAATAATGTACTGGCAGGTAAACTCGCTATTAAAGGTAACAAGATAAAAAATATAGTAGGAACAAAAGTAAATCCATCTATTGACATCCACATAGTATAAGGTGAGTTTGTCGCAGGAATATTTTTAGACGCAGAAACAATGCATTGTACAACGCTAATACTTATTCCTATAACCAATGCCAAAAACAACCATAATTTATTCAAACGTGACCACAAAAATTTCATTTTATTCTCCCTATTCTAGCAGAAGCGAATATTTAACATAGTGCTTTTTAGCTGGTACCAAGAAACTGAAACGTAACTTTTGATTGCGCATGTCATATGAATAGCGCGGAATAGTAAAGTCCATTGTAAAAGGCTGCTTGCCATTCTCCAATGCTTTATAAGGATTAATACTGTGGTGACTTTTGTCATACAATTTTACCGAGGGATTGCTTGTACCATAAGGATTATTTAGATACATATTTTCTATAAAATTAGGATTGTTTTTTCTCTCGCCATAGAATGGCTGGCCAGTTTGACGTATATGAAATTTGACTTTGGCTTGTACAACATCTTTACTTTTCTTAACTGCAGCTTCATGAACAATAAAGTTAACGTGATAGGCTTTTACCAATTCATTTTTGTGAAAAAGCTGTTCTTTAGTCACACCATACTGCTGAGGATGGGCGTTTACCTGGCGGTAGCGATAAAAGCCCACGCAGCCAACTACAATCAATATCACCATCAAAAAGCTCCATAATAATTTTTTATTTTTCATGATTAATTGTTCCTTCTTGTACATATAGCTTTTGTGTGGCGACTTTGTTTACAAATTCATGATCATGCGAAGCAATAACAAAGGTTGAACCTTTATGGTTATACCCATCAATCAATCTGATTAATTTACCAATACTTTCATGATCCAGCGCATTGGTGGGTTCATCCAGAACAATTAACGGATAGGCTCCAAGAAAAGCCTGTGCAATTCCTAATTTCTGCTTCATCCCCAGTGAAAATTTCTTAACTTTTTGTTTAGGGAACCTGGTTAACTCAAAGTACGCCAATAAATCATTAATCTGCTTTTCTTGAATATCCGGATCTAATTTCGCTAATAGTTCTAAATTTTTATAAGCAGTAAATTCTTCTATTAAACTGGGATTTTCAATTAAAATTCCCGCTTTAATTGGATAAGGCTCTTGGACCTTCATCTTCTTACCATTAACTATGACTTCCCCACTAGTTTTTATTAAACCTAAAATTGCTTTTAAGATTAACGTTTTACCAGAACCATTTATTCCTTCTAAAACAGTGATACTGCCTTCTGGAATATCTGCACTAACATCATGCAATAGTGGCCGTCTTTTCACCATTTTTCCTACTTGCTTTAATTCAATAAAACCCATTTTTTACTCCTTAATCTACACTAAAGAAATGGTCAATAATCCCATAAACAATCACCATAATCAAAGTTGCCAGCAATAATAATAAAAAACCAGGGAAATTAAATCTCATAATTATCAAGTTATTTAAAGGATTTAATTGCCATTTTAAAAGAGAGGTCATTATCAAAAATGAAGCTGGAATAATCAGACCCAATGCCGAATTAAACTTTCCAATTGTACCTTGCAAAAGAAGCATCAGATATATTCCCAAAAAATTGTTGATAAAAAGTAGCGGGATCGCCTGCCAGTCAGTTAAATCAAAAAAAGACAAAGAGGGCAATTTAAATAAAGCCGTAACAAGCAACATAACTAAAAGTGTAACAAACACATAGGCAAAAGCTATTACTCCCATTAATAACATAGTGGCAACAGTAAAATTTTTCGGTGGAATTTGTAATCCTCTTAGGTGCATAATGGTAGTTTGCCAAAGCTGTTTAAAGCTATTTAGCACAATAAGCAGCGGTATCAAGAAATAAACCAGCCACAAAATAAAATTAAAAGATGTATCTTGACTGGTATCGGCAAAGAAAAGATTAAATATAGAAGTATGCGGACTGTTAATTAGCTGCGCACTGAGAAAAATAATTGAAAAGCAAATCAAACTTAGCCAGCAAATAAAACGGAAGCGGATTATTTGCCATAAATATAGTAATTGATTCCAAAACAAACGTTTCATAAAGACCTTCTTTTTAAGAGTGAGGATAGCCGTAACAATAAAGATAAATTAATTTGACTATTATAAATAGCCAGTTTTTGTTTCTTATTTTTTAATTATCGTTTAATTCTATACGTTCATAATACCATTTTAGTATTATTAAAAATAGTAGAATTAGACTTTTAATAATCCAGCTCACTATAGCGATTAGTAATTAAATAGACGATTGTCATTAATAGCGTTGTAACTAGTAACAACAGAATATTTTTCTTATTGACCCGCAGCAACATTAAACTATTGAGCGGATTATATTTCCAAGTGGTATAAACAGTCATTATAAGCCAACTAAATGGAATAATTATGCCCAGTGGAGCATTGAAGCGACCGATAGTGGCCTGAATTATCAACAACAGAAATATTCCTAAAAAATTATTAATGACCAGTACTAATAAAGCTGATAATCCGTGAAATTGCATTAGTTTAAAATTTTTTAGCCAGGAAAAATCAGTCACTAAAGCCATGATTCCTTCTGTTAGTGCCACATAAATGAGGGTGATCAATCCCATTAACCCAACATTAACTACAGCGAAACTTAAGGGTGAATATCGCAGCCCTCGCAATTGCATTCCTCTTACTTGCCACAATTGTTTAAAACCGCTTAAGACTATCAATAGCGGCACTACAAAATAAACAAACCAGAAAACCGGCAAAATAACTTGGCCTGATTTAACAGCGTTAAAATCAACACCCATGAAAAAAAGAGGAACTATAGCAGAATTAGGCATCAATTTCAGCATCAGTATTACAAAGTTTATTAAGCCTAACCAAAAAAGAAAGCGTGCTTTTATTAGTTGCCACAAAAATAAAAATTGGTCCCAAAATAAATTTACAAGAGATGCTTTTGAGTCTACCGCTTTAGAATGCAATTGTTCTCTCCTTATTTGTTTACACACGCACTTCTTAAAAATGAAATAGTTTACACCAATACTACCACTTGTATAGGATTTAAAAAATACGATCAGTAGAATTAAAATATTAAATTCCTTTAATTAAAGCAAAAATGCTCTAGGCGTTAATCAACTGATTAACTTTCTAGGGCATTTTAATAAAAAGGTTAGCTATTATTTTCCTTCTTCTATTTCTTTTTAATTTTGGTTGTATATCATATTAAAATGAGTATTTTCTATTGGCTTGGAATAACTTTTTTTCTAACTCTTATAGATACCTCATTTGAATAATTCACTATGCCTTCCTATACCAATTAAAAAAACTGTTTCTTGTATAGGAGCATATACTAATAAATGGTCACCACTATGACCGTCAAAATGAAGTTCCAGAATAATTACTGTTGCTCTTTTATCGCTTAGTTGTTTTTTAATTTGTTTCTTTATATTGATTAAATTTTCCAAAGCATGCGGATGAAAATAATTAGGTATTTTATTATCTTCAATCAAACATTGAATAATGAATTTCCAAGGACTTCGTTCCTGATTATCAAGCTCTTGTGGAAGAGATCCATTAAATACAGAATGCCATTTCGGATCCTGCCTTCGCTTTTTTAACTGCTTTTTAAATATCTTAGTATATTTGATTGTTTTATCCATTTATCATATAAGATCCAACTATTCATTTGAATTGAGTGACTTTTCTAATTCTTTAAAATTATGAGCTTCTGGCAGCTTTTCTTTTCCAGATAAATCATCAAGCATTTCTTCTAACGAACTGTTTAATTCTTGGTTAGGTAAAGAATAATATTTTGGTAAGCCCTGATTAGCCACAGTAGTTACCGTCATTCTAACAAATTCTGAAATTGTTAAGCCATGGCTGGCAAGTACTGTTTTCGCTTTATTTTTGATAGCTGGATCAATTCTAGCTTCTATTCTAGCCATTTTTATCACCTCATTATCATTGTACGTTGAATGCCACACATGGTCAATTACATAATTTTTCTTGTTTCAGGTGAATTTATAATTTCCTTTATTGATCATTCTTTTCACAATGTTAAGCAGTTTAAAGCTTTGATAAACCCCGCTATTTTTAAATAGTGACTTAATTACTTTGCCATAACTAAATCATTAAATTAACAGTTAAAATCCGGTCTACTTTATCCCTATACTTTTAACTAATCAGGCTTAGCTTCTTATCTTCCAACTTGTAAGAACGCGTAAACTTACTTTGCAAATCTTCCGGAATATGGTGATCAATTTCAACTACGGTTAAGTTGGAAGACAATATCAATTCATGGATTTCATGTGCAGTTTGGGGATCAAGAGATGCGGTACCCTCATCAATCAGTAAAAAGTTGCGATTGTATAAAAAGGCACGAGCAATTTCTATTCGTTTCTTTTCTCCACCCGACAAGTTAGTTCCGTCTTCTTTAATTACAGCATCAAGACCAATCTTTTGCATTAATGGTGTTAAACCCGCTTTTTGAATAGCATATTCAATTTCTTGGTCAGAAAAGTTGCGTCCCAAAGTCAAGTTAAAGCGCAAGGTATCGTTAAAAATATTGGAATCCTGGTTGACTTCTCCAAAGTAGTCGGGCTGTGGAGTAATAGCCTTGCCATCTGGTTCAACGAGTTCAACGGTTCCTTTATTTGGATGGATTATATTGGCCATTAATTTGAGCAGTGTACTCTTACCCTGCCCGCTACGACCAGTTAGCAGAATTTTATCGCCGCGATTAACTGTCAAGCTGGCATTTTGAATAATAGTCTTATTTTGATAGCCAAAACTCACATCATTGAGCTGCAAGTCTTTAAAGTCTATTGTGGTCATCTCGTCACTGAGAGCGGACTGTGGTAATTCCTTGATATTAGCCAGTTTTGTTAACAAGGGTTTGGCCGAGTTAATCGTTGTCATTGACTGGTTGATTGCCAAGATAGAATTCACGATCCAAGAACTGGAATACTGAACCATGATAAAGGAAGAAAGGGGCAAGCGCTTGTCTAAAACAAATAAAATACCAATTCCGATGGGCAGAAATGATAAGGAATAAGCCAGAATCCCAGCCAGTAAATTGCTCATGGCAATCGTATTTTCCCGTTTCTGTTTGGCTGCAGCGGTTTCGGTAATTGCCTTCTTACCTTTCAGTAAAAAGAAAGGCATTGCATTATAATGTAGAATTAAGTCAATGTGCTTGAGATAATCCGACATAAATCCCGTATACTTACCAACACTAGCACTCCAAGCTTCAGAACTCTCCATAACCCGTCTGGCCATAATTTCCGGAGCAACTGCGGAAATAACTGAGAAAAGCATGAAAACTAAAGTTAGAATAAAGTTTGCATTTATTGCCATAGCTAAACAAAGTAGCAGGTTAACAACACAAGTAATTAAGTTAAATACTTCTTTAACGTAATTATTTTCTACCAACTCTAAATCGTTGGTGACAAACGACAGCTTATCAGAAACTGGTCCTTGCTGTTTAACAAAATCTGAAGATAGCAGATCACTGCGTACGTTTTTATTGAAGAGGTAGATGTTCCGATTTAATGTCCTCTCGTAAAAATAGCGGGCAACAGTTAATAAGAAAATAATCAGAACAATCAAACAGACTTCAAGAACTACTCGTCTTTTATCACCGGCTTCAACCATGGCAAAGATTTGCGAGTAAGACCACGTATTAAAAGGAGTATCAAGACCTACGATTAGAGTTAACAAAAAACATAGGATTATGCTTTTGTTATCAAAATATTTTTTCATAATTGTTTTTACCTTTCACTTATATTTAACATATTTTGCTAAAATGGTCTTGTTTCCATAGAAGCAATATGATTTATCTTGTTTAAATCTTTCCCGTTACTGTTTGTTCTTTTAATTTAATCATAATTTTATTTTAAAGTATATATTTATTTTCTAAGAGGTATTTTTTTAAAACTAAGTGGTTATTATTAGATACTAAAAATACTCCACACAATAGTTAAGAAGTAATTTAACTATTATGGAGTATTTCATAAGCTATTTTTAGATTGTACAGATTATGACTGACAAGCTTATTCACAGAGGTAGCCGCAGACAAATTTTCTATCCACTACGCCCAATTTATGCATCATAGATAAATTCAGTTTTTTTATTGATTTTAATCAGCAAAATAAAAAAGAGCTAATTTTATTGTTAAGTAAGAGCATTAAAGGATAGGATTGATTTGCTTGAACATTTATGCAAAAATAGTCTTTCTATTTTATGAAAAAGTAATATTAAGGATTTAGTTTGAATGACTATATAAAATTAGGAAAAGCTATTTCAATTAACATTACTTAAGCTAATAGTAATTGAAAAAATTTTTTGACTTTTTATTATTTATAAGTCTATAATTTTTACATTAATATTAATTTAAGCAGTGGGACTGAATAATGAAAAACGATCAAAATAACGAAACAAAAGAAAAATCAAAACAGATCTACGAATTTCTAAGATATGTAATAGTTTTTTTTTGCTATTTTTGTTTTATGTAACTTTTTACTAACAAAATATTTAATAGTTAAGTGTTCTGTATCTGGGATCTCAATGCAACCCACTTTTGAAAATCAAGAAAAAGTTATAGCCGATCGAAATAGCGAATTGAGAAGAAACGAAGTTGTTATTTTAAAAGCTCCTGATGAACGCAATTCTTTTTATATCAAAAGAATTATTGGATTGCCAGGTGACACTATAACTGCAAAAGATAATAAAATTTATGTTAACGGTAAAAAAATAAATCAGGACTTTTTAAAGCCCGGCTTTAAGCTTACAGATAATGAAGATGGCTTTTATGGTACGAAATATTCTTATACGGAAAATTTCTCAATTCGGTCTTTGGCTAAAACTAAAGAATACAAAAGTATCTATTCCTCTGCGCAACTGAAAAAAATGAAAAAAACTAATGAGGTTCCTAAAGGTTCATATTTCGTAATGGGTGACCATAGAAGTGTTTCAAAGGACAGTCGCTATATAGGAGCCATCCCCAGAAGCAAAATAGAAGGTGTAGTCAAGTATCGCTACTGGCCACTTAATAGAATCAGGGCATATTAAAAAAGTAAGTCTCAAAAGTTTAAATGAAGTGACTCCCAAATTTAGGACAAATTTGGGGTTATTTTTATGACTAAATTATCTAAACCAGATAAAATAAAATTTCGGCGTTGTAACCCATGCAAATTTTTAAAGAACTGAGCAGCGTTCATCTGATAAAGTCGTTTTGATTGATTATCTTTTTCTGTCATAATTAACCCATTCTATCACGAATTGTTAGCCAAAATTTATATTGGTTTTAGTAGTAGATTCGTCTATCATTTTATTAATCTAATCATGGTTCATATTTTTAATTTGAGCAGTCGGTCAAATTGGCAATAAATTGAATTTTTAGCAATCTGAAAAAATAGCAGAACTTGTATCTTCTGCTTAAAGCTTTTCACAATTCAGTTTCGTCTACCAGCCATATACTGAATAGATAAAGAAAGTACCTGCAGTAAAACCAACTATAAAAGAAACGCGGCTAGTGACATATAATCGCCATACTAATTTTGCCCGTTTTGCATTATGAATATAGGAAGTACTTGTAAACTGCTTTCTTATTTTTTTAATTATATCTGCACTCATATATATTTCTGCTAATAAGGCGGCAATAAAAATCAAATTTCCTATACATAGAATACCAACATCTGATGTAAAACAAACCCAACTTAATCCTAGAGCAATAATTGCAATAAACGGGCAGACATTTATCATTATCAATTCTCTTTCAATTCCAGGCTGTGCTGAAAGCTCAACTGTAAACGCTGCGATTTCTTTTCGTAATTCCAGACTACGTTTATGCCAAGCTTTTGAGACGATATAAATCATATATAACAAACTTAGAGCTCCAACAGGTATGAATATCATAACAATGGCATAGCAGATCATAATTTCCATAAAAAGCTCTCCCACTTTTAGTTTTTTTAGAATGCGTCAATTACTCACATGTTTAACATAAATCCTGGATGTTTAATCGCTAAAAGTCAGTCCTATTTAGTCATTAATTTTAATAAAAAGAAATCAAAGTTTTAAGTCTTATGTGACTATATTTTTTATCACTTAGACTAACTTATTAAGAAATTTATGTCCTTAATTGTAAGTTTAGCAGAAAGGTTTCCATGTATATATAATATTTGTAGAGTTTTCATTGATTTTTTAACATTTTATTGTTCTTTATGTAATTCTGATTTTTCATTGAACTACTATTTATAGCCACAAAGAAGTGGTTATTTAGATTTTTTATGAAAACTCACCTGATTTTCTTTGTAAGATACTTTATTAATTGAGATTCCACTCATTACTCAGCCCATTGTGCAAAATTAATTCAGTCATGCTATAATGTAATCATAAAGAAAAGAGGCCTCGTCACTAACAAGACCTCTTTGAAAACAAGCAGCCGCTCTAAAGGCGGTTAGCTGAGTAAGAGATAAAGACCATCCCTAACTGGCTAAAGTATTATTGGGACGGTCTTTTTTATTTCTTGTGATTATTGATATAATCCAACAACACAATAATAAACGTGGCGAATGCCAACATTATTTGTAATGCCTGGTAAACGCTCATTGACTGCTTCTCTTTCTAAAAGATTTCGTGCCATAGGCACCATCTCCTTTCCGGATCAACAGCCAACCGCCCTCAAAACAATTTGCTTGAATTCTAAATTAATTATAACAAATACTGTTTGCATATTGAATAACTATAAAGCATTATTGCCAAATCAATAGCTTATTTTGATTAACTTCCATATTACAGGGAAGTTATTTTTTATCTACCTTTAAATTTAAATAGTTCCAGCTCAGCTTTAATTCATTAGCTTAGCATTAACCTATGTGGAAGCCTATCAAATTTATTATTCTATGACATCAAGGTAAATTATTTTTTAAGGTAATTATATGAGATTAAAGAAAAAATTCGTTTTCAGTTCCATAATATGCATTCTTCCTATTAGTTCTACTTTACCGGCAGTATATCTAATACTATTGTCTACGATAAGAAAAATTGAGAAGTGTTGGTATTGTATTACAAGGAGCAAGAGAAATATATCCACCTTTTTTATGCAATAAAAAACCTGTTAACAGCTTATTACATGGATAAGTCATCAGCAGGATAAATTATAAGATTCTTTTATTTTTTCTCTAGATTCATACTTCACGATAACTTGGAATTAAGATTGCTTTGCCAAGTCAACTATTTGGTCAAACATTTCCTTTTCGTTGGTTGAAATGTGGTGAGCAACTTCGATCACAGTTCCTTTAAACTCACTTAGAATAGTTTGGTGTATTTGCAAAGATAAATTCTGATCAAGAGATGAAGTTGCTTCATCAGCCAATAATATTGGTCTTTTTGATACTAATGCTCGTGCAATTTCAACTCGTTGATTTTGACCACCAGATAAATTACTGCCACCCTTCCCAAGCTGGTAGTCCAAGCCCTTTTCGTTTACGAGATCAGTTAAGCCGGCTTGCTCAACAGCATAATTTAAGTCTTCTTCAGATACATGCCGACCTAAAGTAATATTGTATTTTAATGTATCATCTAGAATAAAAGGCTTTTGCTGAATAAAGGAGAAGTACTCGTGTAATTTTGCCCAATTACCATTTACTTCAGAATGATTAACTTCATAAGATCCAGAATCAAGTTGTTGAATACCAATTAATACATTCAGTAAAGTTGATTTCCCCCAACCTGATGGAGCTTGCAGGAGAACTTTTTCTCCGGAATCAATTTTTAGATTAACATTGGCAAAAATTTTCTGTTTACCCTGGCTAACTCCAGCATCAGTCAATTGTAATGATTGGAAAGTGTCTGGAGCAGTTGCAGTATTGCTACCCTGCGGCTTTATTAGCAAGTCGATTTTTTTGATTTTTTGCAAAATCGGTTTTGCCGTTTTAATATCGTTAACTGAGCCAAAAATACCAACTACAGGATTAATAAAATTATTAGCCAGTTGTGAAATCATCATAAAAGTGCCTAAAGTCAGCCGACCGCTAACAATGAAACTAATACCAATGGCAAAAGGAAGGAACATACTGAAAATATATGCTACTATCATAGTCATCTCATTAGACATGCCTTTAGTCCAATTGGTTTTGAAAAGAGCCGTTTCCATCAGCTTCGCCGCTTTAATCAGCCTGTTAACCATTGAAAATTGAACATCATAGATGTTAGCCATTTCCGCTCCAGAATGAGTTTCAATAACAGTATTGGTATAGTTGCTATTGGATTTTTCCCACTTTTCAGAATTTTTTTCGATCTTAGGGCCAAAAAAAGACTGAATAACGGCAGGAGTAAATGAAGCTATTAAAAATACCAGCGCAATAATCCAAGAACTAACAAATGCAGAGATTACAGCTGCCAAAAATTGAATTAAATCAGAAATGATTGAAAGCTCTGCCTCAATACTATTAGTTTCAATTTGCTTGAGGTCATTGGTCATAAATGAACTGTCAATTTCGTTATGGCCAGCATAGTTATTAACTAAATAATTGGCAGATGCACTTTTTAGGTTAAGATTAATTTCTTCTATAATTTTATAATAGAAATACTGATATATAACGCCGACTATTCCAAATATTAGCAGACCACAAACAGCAAAGACAGTCAGCTTGATTAAGCTGCCTTGAGGCTTTTGGGCGAAATCAATAAATTTTTGAAAAATGAAGGCAACAAAAACAACCTGAAGTGATTTTAAAAGAGCAAAAAAGACATACAAGGCGAGTCTCCACGGGTTTGAATATTTTATAATCATAGCTTTCCCTTTCAATATTTTTTAAATAGCATTTTGTTAGTCTAGTTCTTCACTTATAGTATGTATACTCATTTTTAAATTCAATATTGCTCTTAAGCTTGTCCAATAAGCCATGTAAAGAAATTTTTAGCTTAATTATTAAAACTCAGGCTTTTAAATTAATAAAAAACAAATATTAGATAACCAAAATAATAAGGTTTTAATCTTTAAAAGTCAATAAGATAATTTTATTTTATTTTAATATTTATACTGAACAATTTCCCGTTAGCACTAATTTTTTCCTTAATCCTATTTTGTAACTGTAAAAAAAACGATTATAAATGGCAACATGCAATCCCTGACTCAGTCAACTTGTGCAAAATTAATTCAGTCATGATATAATGTAATTGTAAAGAAAAGAGGCCTTGCGCTAACAAGACCTCTTTGAAAACAAGCAGCCGCTCTAAAGGCGGTTAGCTGTGTGAGAGATAAAGACCATCCCTAACTAGCTAAAGTATTATTGGGACGGTCTTTTTTATTTCTTGTGATTATTGATATAATCCAACAACACAATAATAAACGTGGCGAATGCCAACATTATTTGTAATGCCTGGTAAACGCTCATTAACTGCTTCTCTTTCTAAAAGATTTCGTGCCATAGGCACCATCTCCTTTCCGGATCAACAGCCAACCGCCCTCAAAACAATTTGCTTGAATTCTAAATTAATTATAACAAATACTGTTTGCATATTGAATAACTATAAAGCATTATTGCCAAATCAAT
>NZ_JAAEEB010000004.1 GCF_013346935.1 Lactobacillus melliventris | reverse complement strand
CTGACTTAACTCAGCAGGGCTTATTTGATAATCGTGCCAAAGATGATAGATTTCAATTTTATCTTGTTTAGATAATTTAGACATAAAAATGACCCCCAAATTTGTCCTAAATTTGGGGGTCATATCATATGCGAGGATCTTTTTTTTAGTTAATATAATTAGCTAAGCGTGCTTGTTCTTGGGGTGAAAGACGCGCAACAACATGAATACCATCATTTTGATAGTTTTCTTTTAATACTTGAGCATTTTCATGCAAGTAAGCTAAAATCTTTCCCGCAGATAAGGGTAAAAGCAGATTAATTTGCTTATAACTGCTAAAAATATGCTTGGTTATTAAATCAGCAAGGGTTGCGATAGACTTGGTATCAATTGCAGAATATAGAATACCGCTACCTTCAATTTGCGGATAATTGCGCTCTGACTTGTCAGCTTTATTATAGGCAGTAATCATCGGCGTGTTTTTGACACCAATTTCAGCAAGCACGTTTTGTGTGGTGCGGATCATCTGTATCATATTGGGATCAGAAGCATCAACGACGTTAATTAATAAATCGGCATCTTTTACTTCCTGCAGCGTAGCTTTAAAAGATTCAATCAGGTTATGGGGCAATTTAGAAATAAAACCAACTGTATCTGACAGGATAAAGCTAAAATTATTATCTAAGTCGATACGACGAACATTTGTATCCAACGTCGCAAACAGCATGTTTTTAACAAAAACTTGTTTAGCACTATGCTTGGAAAATTCCGTTAACAGCCCATTCATAGTGGTTGATTTGCCAGCATTAGTGTAGCCGACTAGTGCTACTTTAGGGATATGATTTTGATTGCGCCTTTTGGCTTTAATTTCTTCTTGTTTACTAATAGTTTGTAATTCCTTTTTTATAATAGAAATTTGTTTACCAATTGTGCGCCGATTCAATTCCAGTTTCGTTTCACCAGCTCCACGGTTGGCAAAACCACCACCGGTAGAACCGCCATTACCGCGTTGTTGATCCAACGAGTTTTCTGAGGGATGCAGGCGGGGTAATTCATATTGTAATTGCGCCAGCTGCACTTGTAATTTTGCTTGCTTAGTCCGGGCACGGCTTGAAAATATTTCTAAGATTAATTCTGTGCGATCAACTACCCGCAGCTTAGTCAGTTTTTCTAAATTACGAATTTGTACAGGTGTTAGCTCATCATTAAGCACTAATACTTTTGCTTTTAGGCCCCGTGCCATATCTTTAATTTCATTTATTTTTCCCGGACCAAAATAAGTTCCAGCTATTATGTGTTCCTCATTTTGTCGCGCCTGTCCCACAACCTGCATGTTTGCGGCTTCTGTAAGATTGGCAAGTTCATTCATGTAATAATCAAAATTGGGGTCATTTAAATTAACTCCTGCAATAAATGCCTTTGTTTTATGGGGAGTATTTTCAATCATTTAATTCTCTTTCTGTATGTGAAGTTATTAATAGTGATCTTATAAATTAATATTTTTTAATCCTCATGATTCATACCTCTTTTGCTTTGCTATTAGTTTAATTTTAATACATCTATGTCTCTTTACCAAAAAGAAGATTAATTGTCCGCCAATTTTAGTGGCAAAAATAAAGCTTTTTAGGATAACTGCCCCAATTGATTTATGTCAGAGCCGGCTCTTTTACCTGCTAGGTTTTGCAAAAATTACTGCCAATAGTTTTTATTACTTGGCAGAGAGAAAAAAAGGAGTATAATTCAATCTGTTAAGGTACCTAACTAATTTTGTAAAAACGGAGATATTTGTAAAATGGCACAAAGAATAAGCTATCAAACTAATCAAAAGGTACAACAGAATCGCTGGTGGATTCTGGTTGCCGTGGGACTTTTCACGTTCATGTCAACTTTAGATGGCACAATTGTTAATATTGCTTTGCCAGTAATCAGTAAAGATTTGCGGATTCCAATGAGCCAGTCCGAATGGGTAGTTTCGCTGTACTTAATTGTAGTCTGCAGCTTTATTTTGTTTTTTGGCAAGTTAAGTGATATCTTGGGCAAGATTAAAATTTTTCGCTTAGGCGCAATCTTTTTTATTGCGGGGTCACTTTTATCAGGTTTTAGAATCAATCTATTGTTTTTGCTGGGCGCAAGGGCCTTGCAAGCAGTTGGTGCCGCTATGACTATGGCTACTAATAATGGTATTATCACAGAAATTTTTCCCACTACAGAAAGAGGAAAAGCGTTAGGAACTATTGGCTCCTTTGTTGCTCTGGGCTCAATCGCTGGACCCGGTTTAGGTGGATTAATATTAAGTCACCTGTCCTGGTCTTACATTTTTTGGCTTAATGTGCCGGTGGGAATCATTGCTGCATTAATTGGCGCCAAGTTTTTACCACAAGACATTACTTTTACCAAAGCTCCTCTGGATAAAATGGGCTCGTTCAGCTTTGCTTTCGGCATGATTACTCTATTTGGTGGTGTTTTCTTAGGCCAGCAATTAGGTTTCAGTTCTTCACTGGTTTTATTAATGTTAATAATTGGTCTTGTAAGTTTTATTTGGTTTGTTTATGTGGAAAATCATGCTGCTAATCCATTGTTACAATTCAAATTGTTTAAAAATCCGGATTTTTCAGTTAGTCTGCTCTGTGCCTTATTAATTTTTATTACGAACTTTTTCTTCAATGTGGTCACACCTTTTTACTTGGAAAATGCGCGGCACTTGCCTCCGAGTCTAACTGGTTATATCTTAATGATTTTGCCTGTAGTTCAGCTGGTTGCCGCACCGGTTGCAGGATCTCTTTCTGACAAGATAGGTTCTAAATTAATCACATTTATAGGTTTGGTTTTACTGTTAATCAGCCAGGTGGGTTACACATTGTGCAACTTAAATTCACCAATTTGGCTGTTCATTATCAGCATCGCTTTAATGGGATTGGGAAGCGGCATTTTTAGTTCTCCTAATAATTCACTTGTCATGGGTTCTGTTGAACAAAAGGATTTAGGTGTTGCTGGCAGTATTAACTCTTTATCCCGTAATCTAGGTATGGTTATTGGTATTTCCAGTGCAACTACCGTATTATTTGCGGCAATGAGCAAAGCAAAAGGAGCTAGAGTCACCGCATATTTACCCAAGCAACCTGAAATTTTTATTTATGGTATGCATGTAGTTTTCATTATTTCAATGATAATTTGTCTAATTACTGTTATCTTAAGTGGCTGGAGACTATTCAAAAATAATAAATAATAACTTGTAAATAAGTGTCGAAAATAAAAATTTTCAACACTTTTTTGCTTTAAAAAATAATTTTTTAATAATTTTTTCTTCTTTTTACTTATTTGGGTATATTATTGTAGAGGGAAAGTGCAAAACGAGGAGGTTTAGAATGAACCATAAAGTTGTGACGTATCCAGCCATTTTTAAGCCACTGGAAAATGATATATATGTAATTAGTTTCCCTGATGTTAAAGGGGGAATAACCGAAGGGCAGGGTCTGCATGAAGCAATGAAAATGGCTGCTGATACACTTGCGAGTCGTTTATACAATAAAACGGTATTGCCGAAGGCTAGCAAAGCTAGTGATATTAAGTTGCCAGATGATGGTTCCTTTGTTGCACCGGTTTCTGCAGATTTAACTGAGGCGTCGCGCGATCGGATTAATTATGAAATTTGATTTACAAAAAAAGCACCCCAATTTCTTGGGATGCTCTTTTTATTAACTTGTTCCAAAAACTTTCTTTTAATTCTCGGGAACAAGTCTATTATAATATATCTAACAAAATTTTGCTAATACTTTTAGCTTGTTTTACTAAAAAGTGTTTGCAATAAGCTCTAATTAAATGTACAAAAGCATTTTAGATATTCGATACAAATTGACAATAACATTATTTGAGTGCTATTTTTGAGAAAGAAAAAAGTGTGGGAGTAAATTATGCAAACGATTGAAAGTTCTGTTTTGCGAATTTCTATTTCTGAAAAGGGTGCCAAGTTAGTTAACTTTATTGCCCAAAATAAGCAGACTGATTATTTTAAAGATGAGAATGAGCAAAAACAATTAGAGATTATTTTTAAGGGAGCAGGTCAAGGGGAAAACCTGGCTGACATCCTGCCATGGACAGTTGTAGATAAGGGAGATTCCAGAGTAAGCTTAGCGTTAATTGACGACAACTCAAGCTATAAAAACTTTCCTTACCATTTTGAGGCAATTCTGACATATGCTTTGGAGGGAAATAGAATTGATATTAAGTTTTATTTAAAAAACAATTCGCATAAAGATTTGCCATTTTCGTTACAATTCTTAATGCCTGTTTTCACAGGCTGGTCAATCACTACCAACGCAAATGAACTCGAGCTGAGTAGAGACGATACTACTTTGACTTTGGATTCTGCTCATTTCGCGTTAACAGCTGCTCATGAGCAAGTTAAAGCCAGTATCGACCAGGCCAGTCTTGCCAGTGATAGTGATGAAGAATTGACATTGACCTTAACATTGAGTTAAACAAATTAATGTTTTTAATAAGATAAAATTGACAAACCGTCGTCGGTTTGTTTTTTTGCTATAATATACTCATTGTAACTAGATTTTAGGTAAGTAAAAAGTTATGGATCACAACGAGAATCACCCGCATAAGAGTCGGGTCGAATTGCACGCAAAGGACTACCACAGAAGAAAGCGGATTTTAGCTTGGGTGTTAAGCATTGCAGTCCTGTTGACTGTGGCGGTTGGTGCATATTCCGCATATGTTTATTTGCGCACGAAAGATGCAGTTGATAATGCCTACGATGATCAAAACAGTGTGCAGATCAAAAATGGCGAGTTTGATGGCAAGAAAAAATTTGCTGTATTGCTAATGGGCACTGATACCGGGGCACTTGATCGTAAAGAAAAAATAGGTAATACTGATACTATTATTATTGCCGTCGTTAATCCGCAGAAAAAGCGCTATTCATTGATGTCGGTACCAAGAGACACAATGGCTCAAATGATAGGAGCAGAAAAATTTCAAGTTAAGAAAATTAATGCTGCTTATCCTGTTGGTGGGGCTGCTATGTCCATGGCCAGTGTTTCTAAACTAGTTAATGTGCCTCTCAAATATTATGTTTTGGTAAATATGAAAGGTATTATGCGACTAATCCGCTATATCGGTGGCATTAATATCAAACCTACTTTGAGTTTTGAGTATGGTGGTTACATTTTTAAGAAAAACCAGTTGACTCACATGGGTGGCGGTGGAGCTCTGGCCTATTCACGTATGCGCTATGACGATCCAGAAGGTGATTATGGCCGTCAGAAGCGCCAGCGCCAAGTGATAACTACTATCATCAAGAAGTCAGTGTCAATCAATACTTTAGCTAGGTTAGATTCAGTATTGTCCGCAATTTCTGATAACATTAAAACTAATTTGCCCTTTGATGCGCTGCGTCAAATTGCGTTTAACTACCGTGATTCTACTAAGAATGTCAAAAATGATTATCTTCACGGACACAATGCGACAATTGACGGTGCGTCTTATCAGGTGCAATCAACTAAGGAATTGCAGCGAGTATCAGATTATTTACGAACGGAATTAGGCTTGTCTGTTGTAGCAGTAGACAATAACGAAACCTACCAAAATAAACGTAATAAAAATCAAGGGTTTGATTTTAAAAATCCTGAAAATCAAGACTATCATATTTACGAGGATTATCAAGATCAAAGTTACCAGGAAGAAGGCGACAATTGGTAATGCGTTTGTGGTCAATCGCTATCGGATATGGATTTGGCTGCTTGCTGTTTGCGGTTTTTATTTGCCGCTTTGCTTTACACGAGGATCCCACAAAGGTGGGTTCGGGTAACCCAGGAACGGCTAATGTCGGAGCAGTGTTTGGGAAAAAATGGGGTATATTAACTTGTATTGGTGACTTGTTAAAAACGCTCATCTGTCTTCTTATCGTACACTATCTTTTCTCAGACAATATTGCTCTTTTGTATGCTGGCTTAGGCTTGGAGCTGGGGCACTGCTTTCCCTTTTGGAACCATTTTGACGGGGGAAAGGGCGTCACGGTAGCCGTGATAGTAGCGGCGCTGTATGATACTCCTGCTGCTGCGGTGACACTTCTAGTTTGTTTAATACTACTGATACTATTACAAAATTTGACGATTCCGCCGATAATTTTTATAATATTGTTCAGTTTGTATGAACTTTTTAAAGTTAAAGAAGCGGGAATCGTATTATTAATAATGACTCTGGTCATGACTTTCAAATTTAGATATGACCTACGTGACTTTTTTACTGGCAACGGGAAAAAGGTTGATGTTTTATACTCAATTAAGAAAAAATTGGGTCTATTGCATGATAGTCAACAGCATCATTTTTAGTGAGGAATATAACTTAGGAATATGAATAAAAATAAGAAATCTTTAAAAGCTATTCAGATAATTTTCCTACTGGTGGCAACTCTGTTTATGCTAGTGCAAATGTTTAATTTGAAAGGATTTGCTGCCAGAGCGCACTTTTCATTTATTCACTTTATGCCTAACATGTTGCACAACGCAACTTTAATGATAGTGCCTATGGTATTTGGTGCTGTTTACAGCAGGAAAAAGCAAAGTGTTAGTGAAAGCTTTAAATATTGGCTGCTAGCCAGTGTTACTTTGATCGTTTACTACATTTTCTTTTTCTTTATAGTTCCAACCCGTTTTAATATGTGGCGCGTTTGGGGAATGCTGTTTCCCATCATTACCAGTACTTCAGTTTTGTTCTCCGGCCTGGTTTTCTGCTTACTAATCCAGCCACACCTGTATGACTTTTTGCATAAATTAACTGTTAAGCAAAATCTCTTAGTACTAAGTTTGCTGACATTATTAGGTTTTGCCCTCAGTGCCGGTAATTTATCTTTTCAATACTCGTTTTATGGCTTGTACTTAGTGCTTTTCTTTGCCTGGGGCATGTTTTTAGCCAATGTTCCCATCAATAATAAGTTGCTGACATTATCTTTAATCAGTGGTTTTTTGTCCTTCTTCATTGTAGTGATTGGCGTTTCCGGCTTTGACGCTGTTTACTGGTCTCAGATAATTTCCGGTAATGGTGGTGGCGACTGGAACAGAGAATTTTTAAATAATCCTACGTCACCATTTATGTTTTTACTGGTGGTGGCCGTCTTTTTATTGTTTAAGAAGTTAATCTTAACTTTTAACAAAAATCAGATGCGCTACTTTATCCCAGTAATCATGATCATGGATGCACCTATTTCACCCAGATTTATGAGAGCTTTTAGCTTTACAAGATCATCCATTATTGACAAGCTGATTTTGCTGCTAGTGATGACAATCATTGTGGTTGTCTGGTATCAATTGCTTGAGCGCTATTTGTTCCAAATAAATCCATTTGCTAAGATTATCAATTACTTAGATCATGAACCTAATCTGGCCAAAATTTGTGAAAAGGGTTGGGCAATATTTACCAACTTTGTTATTAAAAACAGGGTTAATCTGCTAACTTGGGCCTGGTTCTACATTTTAAGTTTTGGCTCTTTCCTAATTGAATCCGATAACTTACGAATTCAGATAAGCACGGCGGCAACGATTAATGCGATAGTTTATCTTCTCGGCACTAAGTTCTTTGCCATGATTCTAACAACCATTTTTCTAGATGCATTGTTCTCAGTATTTTATTTCGTAACAACGCGTTACTGGACTTCGAATATTCTGGTAAGTCTGATAGCTATCGGCTGGGCTATCGCAAATAAAATTAAGCTCTTACTCCGTGGTGAACCAATCTACCCCACTGAATTAAGTGAGATAGTCAACTGGAGAACCTTGATCCCAATGATTGGTAAAACAACTGTCATTGTAATTTTAATTGCATTGGTTGTAATAATTGCGCTGGATATTTTCTTAGAATTAAAGTGTCCAATCAAAAAGCGCGGATCATGGAAACGGCGTGGAATTTGGGCACTGTTAAGTCTGTTACTATTTGTTACGCCGCTGCGTTTTAACCATGATGGTGGCGTAATCTATCATATTAATCGCGGTTTTGACAACAGGCAAAGGTTCCGTAACCCAGAGCGTGATATTCAGGTTAATGGGCCTGTCCTTAATTTCTTGAATTACATTGACCTGCAAATTATGGATCAGCCTGAAGGTTATTCAGAAACAAGCATTAAGCAACTAAATACCAAGTATGAAAAAGTTGCTGCCAAAATTAATAAGAAACGTAAAAATGATCTGAAGAATCAAACCATTGTCTTTAATCTGAGTGAAAGTTTTGTTGATCCAAGCACCTTCCCTACGATTAGATTCGATCGTGATGTTCCAAATCCAGTTAAATTTATCCAGTCGATGAAGTCACGCTCAACCTACGGTAATATGTTGAGTGCTGGTTATGGTGGTGGTACTGCCAACATGGAATGGGAAACCTTAACTGGTTTGAATATGGGTATGTTCAAGTCTACTTTGACCCCTTACGTTCAAATTGTGCCAAATTATGACTTCTACCCAACAATAGGGATGAACTTTGATTATAAATCTGCAGTCCACCCATTTATCGGTACATATTACTCACGTCAGGAAGACTACCATAGATTTAAGTTTGATAAGTTTATCTATGTTGGTTCAAAATATAAAATTATTGACCAAAAGAAGCTAGGTAAGAGCGGTTATAACTCTGACTTCACTACCTACGCCAACGGACTAAAAGAAATCAATTCCCGTAATGGCGGCCAGTTTATCAACCTGATATCAATTCAAAACCACATGCCATACAATAACTGGTACCCCAACAACGAATACATGGGTAAGATTTCGGGAGAGTTGTTCAAGTCTCCAGCAGTACGTGATCAAATGGCTACCTATGTCAAGGGTACGCAATATACTGACAAGGCAGTTGAGCAATTTATCAAACAGATTGATAAAATTCAAAAGCCTATTACTCTAGTCTTTTATGGCGATCACTATCCAAGCATTATTTCTCAAAACTATACTGCTAAGTATCCGGTACAAATGCATTCAACGCGCTACTTTATTTACTCAAACAAGTATGCTCGTCAACATGGTGCTAAGACTAGGTTGCCGCGTAGGGCTAATAACTTCGTCAGCTCGAGTGACTTTATTGCTATGATGCTAGAACAGACTAATTCGAAAGTTACCCCTTACCAAGCGCTGCTGACTGAAGTACATAAGAAATTGCCGGCAATTACGATTAACTTTAAAGGAGATAAAGGCTTCGAATTAATTGGACGGCAAGGACAAGTAATTGATCCAAAATATCTCACCAAAAAACAACAAGAAATTTTAGCTGACTATGAAGCTATCCAATATGATATGACAGCAGGTAAAGCATATGGCTTAAAGATTAAAGGCTTCTATAAGTAATAAAATTATATTGACTTATTAAGAAAAAATGAGTATTATCATTTATAACAATTTTAAGTAGCACCTTGATTCAGCGTTCAGAGAACTAGCGGTTAGTGTGAGCTAGACAGGTCAAGAGTAGCGAAATACTAGTTGGGTGGTTCCCGTAAAGACCATAGTTAAGGCACTTGTGATTAAGTGTAAACGTGGGTGGTACCACGGCTGAAAAGGTAATTAGTCGTCCCTAGATTCAAAAATGAATCTGGGGACTTTTTTATTGGAGGAAAAAAGATGGCAAGCTTTGATATTTTAGCAGACTTGAAGTGGCGCGGAGCGATTAACCAGCAAACCGATGAGGCTGGCTTAACCAAGTATTTACAAGAGCACGATGATTTAGCCCTTTATTGTGGTACTGACCCCACAGGTGATTCACTACATATCGGCCATCTTATTCCTTTCATGATATTAAAAAGATTTCAATTGGCTGGTTATCATCCTGTGATTGTTATAGGTGGTGGTACGGGAACAATTGGAGATCCTTCTGGGCGTAAATCAGAGAGGGTTCTTCTTAGTGCAGAAAAATTGCATGAAAACGAGGTAGCTCTGACTAAACAAATGGAAAAGCTGTTTGGCACTGACAACTTTGAAATCGTTAATAACGCTGAATGGCTTGATAAATTAAGTTTAATTGAATTCTTGCGTGAATATGGCAAGCACTTCCAAGTTAATAACATGATTAATAAAGATGTAGTTGCCAGTCGTTTGGAAAATGGTATTTCCTTTACTGAGTTCTCCTACCAAATTTTACAAGCCATTGATTTTTACCAGCTAAATAAAAATTATGGTGTCCAAATGCAAATTGGTGGTAGCGATCAGTGGGGTAATATCACAGCTGGCATTGATTTAATTCACAAGTTAATGGGATCAGACAGACAGGCATTTGGTTTAACAATTCCGTTAATGTTAAAAGCTGATGGCACTAAGTTTGGTAAATCAGCAGGTGGGGCTGTTTGGCTTGATCCTGAAAAAACCAGTCCTTACGAATTTTACCAATTTTGGATTAATCAGGAAGATCGGGACGTGGTTAAGTATTTGAAGTACTTTACTTTTCTTAGTCACGAAGAAATTGATGATCTGGCTGAACAAGTAAAAACCGAACCATGGAAACGGACAGCACAAAAAACACTTGCAAGGGAAGTAACCAAGTTTGTTCACGGCGAAGCA
The DNA here is from genome assembly GCF_013346935.1 of Lactobacillus melliventris. Lineage (GTDB taxonomy): Bacteria > Bacillota > Bacilli > Lactobacillales > Lactobacillaceae > Lactobacillus. The sequence continues at coordinate 273,884 of NZ_JAAEEB010000004.1, read as the reverse complement.
GGACTAAAAGAGGCAGAGATGATCACAGACGCCCTGTTTTCCGGTGATATTAAAAACTTGTCGGTTAAACAGATTGAGCAGGGACTTAAGAGTGCTCCTGCAGCCGCAGCACCTTCTCAGAGCAAAAATATCATAGACTTCTTAGTTGATACTAAGATTGAGCCTTCTAAGCGTCAGGCACGAGAAGATGTTGCTAACGGAGCAATTTATGTTAATGGTGAGCGCGAGCAATCAGTTGACTTTGAGGTCGATCCTGCTAAAGCCTTTGACGGTAAATACGTGATTATTAGAAAAGGTAAAAGAAAATATACTTTGGTAACAATTAAAGATTAATCTAAAAGAGGCAGTTGCTATTTTCGCAACTGCCCTTTTTTAACTCCAATTAAGAGAGTATATAAGAAAACATTATTTTTTCGGAAGGAGTGGTTGATATGCGTGCACGTGTAATTCTTTATAATTCTGAAAATGATGCGATTTTATTAATTCATAGATTAAAAAATGGTCGAGACTACTGGGTAATTCCGGGAGGTGGAGCTAAAGGGAATGAAACCCCAGTTGAAACCGCAATCAGAGAAATTGATGAAGAACTAAGTATTCAGCTAAAACCAGCTGCCTTAAACCAGCTATTTGAATACAAAAGTCAAGAAAATGAACATTTCTTTTATGCTGAAATTTCCTTTATAGCTGCACCAGAAATTAGTGGAGAAGAAAAAGAACGCTCAAATAATGCAAATGTTTATCAGCCTGATTGGGTAGCTGTCAAAGACCTAACTCAGATTAATTTAATGCCTCCTAAAATTGCTTGTAAAATAATAAATCTGATTTGACTAATTTGACAAAAAAGTTATAGGATTTCATACTATTAATTTAGTAACGTATAACCATACTGCTAGGAGGGCAAAATGGCACAAAGAGAGATTTTAATAACAACTACAGAAAATATACCTGGTAAAAAATACGAACTTATCGGAGAAGTATTTGGTCTGACTACTCAGTCCAAAAATTTTGTTAAAAATTTTGGTGCAGGATTAAAATCAGTTGTTGGTGGTGAAATTCGCAGTTACACCAAAATGCTGGAAGATTCTCGCAATCAAGCTTTAGAAAGGCTGCGTCAAGCTGCAGAGGATAAGGGCGCAGATGCAATTGTGATGATGCGTTTTGACTCTGGTTCAATCAGTGGCGACATGCAGTCAGTGGTTGCCTACGGTACTGCTGTAAGATTTATTGCAGATAATGACTAGATATAGTATTATTTGAAGTATTCGCTTTATGGAAAGTGAATGCTTTTTTATTGAATTTAATTCGCCACTTTAGCTCAGAAGGTAGAGCACCGCCGTGGTAAGGAGGAGGTCCCCAGTTCAAATCTGGGAAGTGGCTTAATTTTTAATATCAGTAATTTATCAAAATATTGCTGTGATAGGTTAAGGACTATTTTGCATTAAGTGTCGTAATCAGTTTTAGCGGTAAAATTGTATCGAAAAATTGAAAATTAAAAATCATTATTATCTAATTTTTATATTGCTTAATTTTATTATTGATTATATAACTAATAGTGTCAGGTAAATAATCTATTATAAAAGGTCAAACTGTATCTTACAGAAAGGATGTCAATTTGCTATGAAGAAAACCAAATTATTCCAAAAAATCATAATTGCGGGAGTGTTATTGACTGCTGGCATTACTACACTAGCTTGTTTAAACTCTCAAACCGTTGCTGCCAAATCACTACCGGTTGCGACAACTAAGGATTATAACAAGCTCCAGAAACTTTCTAAAAAGTCTGGTGTCCATTACATCAAAAAAAGAAAATGGTACGCTAGTTTTATTCCAGGTGACAATGTTGAAGCGTATCGTGATCTTAAATCACTAAAATTAATAGGAACTAAGTCTGATCCTGGGATTGATGACTGGGATGTCTTTATAGGTGCTGGCACAATCAACGGCACACGCTATTTTATTAGTAATATTAAGGAAAAAGATGGCAAAAGAAAATATATTATTCCAGCCGCATATTGCCAGGTCCCATATGGTTACCAACTTAAAAAGGGACACGCGGTAGTTCATGATTACAATGGTTCTTTGGCTAATGCTTATAATGGTTACAGTGAATCAGATCATAAATATGGTAAAACGCTAACTAATGAAAACATTATATATAGTAATAAGGAAGACGCTACGTTTACAGTTTCCCTGAAGCAAGATGGTCAAACAAAAGGTAAACATAAAGGTTTTTGGATTGGGCGCACACCGATTAAATTCAGAGTTGACGGTACTAATACCTATGAAAATTATTACCCGCTGTATAACTATGTGCCCAATGGTGAATTAATTGTGACTTATATTAAGACGGAAGATTTAAGTCAATTTAAACCAGCAACAGTAACTTATAATCACATTGGTACTATAACTAAAAATCATAAGTTCAAACCAGCCCATAAGAAATTAAACATTTAGCATTGATATTTGGTAAGAATTATCTCAAAAGCTAGTGTTTCTTTGATCTTGGTGACTAACATAAAATGGTTTGGTTAAATTAATCAAAAGAGATAGACTATTAAACAAGTAGTAAAAGCTATGAATTTGTGGTCTGTCTTTTTTTAGTAAAAAAGCAGTAAAATCGTCATTAAGTTATATTTTAAGGGAATACAAGCTTAATAGTTGGATGAGGAAAGGAAATTAATTTGGATTTAGCTAAAGTAACAGAATTTGTTAAAGAGCAGCTGCAAGATGAAAAAACTGGTCATGATTTTTATCATGGCCAACGGGTAGCGCATTTGGCTAGCAAAATGTATTTGCAGGATAATCCTGCTGCACATAAAGACAGCCGTATGGTTGCTATTATCGAGGCGGCTGGATATTTGCATGATACTATTGATGAAAAAATTTGCGCAGATCCTGATCAGGTTCTTGCCAGTATTAAAAAATTGTTGCCACAAGCAGGGTTTACTGCTTTAGAAGTAAAAGATATTTTATTTACAATACAGCATATGTCCTTTTCAGCCAATATCGAGCATCATTATCAGCTGCCAGTTTCTGGAGAATATGTCCAAGATGCTGATCGCATTGAAAGCCTGGGTGCAATCGGTATTGCGCGGGCTTTTACTTATGGTGGTGCCCATGGCAATGTTATATATGACCCCAGAATCAAACCGCAAAAGCTGGTTAGTCATGATCAATATCGAAAGCACACGGAAACAACAATCAATCATTTTTATGAAAAATTATTCCATTTGGCTGACTTAATGAATACAGTCGGAGGGAAAAAGGAAGCGCAAAAAAGAACTGAATTTATGCGTGACTATGTCAAAGAATTTATGTCTGAATGGAATGTTTAAGTTGCGTGGAGCTCCATGCAGCTTTTTATTTTGCTTTAAAACCGAATATTAAATGCTTTATCGCAAGTCTAATTGGCTGGAAAATTTGATTTGGGGATTTTCCATTTTTAATAATGCCCTTTTGCGGTCGAGACCTCCAGCATAACCCGTTAAAGAGCCGTCACTGCTAATTACACGGTGGCAGGGAATGATTAAGCTAATAGGATTGTGTCCAACAGCATTGCCAATTGCACGAGCCTTATTTACTTTATTCTTTTGCCCTTTTTGCACTCGAGCGGATAATTCTTTATAAGTGACAAGTTCGCCGTAAGGCACTTTTTGCAGTTCCTTAAGTACTTTTTGCCTAAAGGCTGACACGTCAGGTTTCACGGGGACGGTAGATGGGTCTGGTTTTTGCCCAGCAAAATAAGCAGTCAGCCATTTTTGGGCCGATTTAATCGGGCTACTGGGAAAGACTTTGACAAGACTCAAATCATAGCCGGCACCAAAATATTTTTGTCCGTTAAACCATAATCCTAGGAGATAGCTGTCATCGCTTAAAAGCGTTAACGTTCCTAACTTTGATTTAAAAAATGCCTTATATAATTTCATTAGATTACCTTTATCATTGACGAACATTTTACCATATATTTTATTATACGTTGGTTTATGAACAAAGGTTGCTTAATGGCGCCAGATTAACTTAATTAACACCTATACGAAAATTTTAACTTTTTTATTTGTGGTATACAAAACATTATGAGTAAGGCTCAGTTTCGCTTTCATGAAAAAATAGGAATGCTATCAGATCAACACTTTATCTTGTAGCTGATTTTTGACAATACTACCAGATATGGTATGTTAGGTATTGTGATATTTACAGGAGGTACAATATGAGGTCAAAAATTAAAAAAATCTTTTCCATCAGTGCGATAGCGGTTGCTGCAGGGTTAGCGCTTACTGCTTGCTCAGGTAAAAAGCAAGGTGGCGCCAGCAATTCAAGTAGTAGTGCCAAACACTCAATTGCGCTAATCACTGATACTGCGGGTGTTAATGATAATTCGTTTAACCAGTCTGCTTGGCAAGGCTTTAAGGAATATGGTAAAGATCATCATCTTAATCGCGGGCGCAATGGTTACCAGTATTTTCAATCAGGCAGTGCAGCGGATTTTGAGCCTAATTTTGATCAAGCCAGCAAAGCCGGCTACCAGACTATTTTTGGTATAGGCTATAGCTTAAAAGATGCGGTCAAAGCAGCTGCTAAAAAGAATCCTAAAAAGAATTATGTCATCGTCGATGAAGTAATAAAGGGGCAAAAGAATGTAGCCTCCGCCAACTTTAAGAGTGAGCAAGCTTCCTATTTGGCCGGTGTTGTTGCGGCAACAGAAACAAAAACGAATGTCATTGGCTTTATCGGTGGTGCTCATGGCAATATTATTGATTTGTTTGATGCCGGTTTTACCAAAGGCGTTCATGACCAGGCTAAAAAGTTGCATAAAAAGATTACACTCTTAAACCAATATGTGGGCGACTTTAAGAGTGCTGATAAAGAAAAGGCAATTGCCCAGTCAATGTATGCTAAAAAAGCCGATATCATTTTCCATGCTTCTGGTTTAGCTGGCAACGGCTTGTTCCAAGAGGCTAAGTCAATTAACCAGACAAGAACAGCTGCTAACAAAGTTTGGGCTATTGGAGTCGATTCGGACCAGTCTCATTTAGGTAACTACAAGACTAAAGATGGTAAAAAGGATAATTTTGTTTTGACTTCAGTTATTACCGGTGTAAATGTAGCTACACGGGACATTTCTAATCGCGCTTATCACGGGAAATTCCCTGGCGGTCAGCAACTGGTTTATGGTCTAAAAACTAACGGAGTTTCGATCAAACGCGGACAAATTAGTGCAAAAGCTTGGCAATATTCACGTCAAGCTCGTACAGAAATTATTAAGGGTAATATCAAAGTACCAATTCATCCAAGTAAATAGTTCGCAATACGCCAACATTTTTACCTATAATCAACCACAAAAAAATATTTCTTGAATTAATGCGTATTTTATTATAATATTAATTATGAAAAGTTCGTATTTTGTGGAGGGTAAAATCAATGGGTAAGAAATTTACGAAATTTTTGTCGTTAGGATTTTTAATGGCATCATTTACTTTAGTTTTGAATGCTTGCTCGGGAAAAAAGCAGGGAACAAGCAGTCAGAACAAAAAAGACAGTATTGCTTTAATTACTGATAGCAATGGTATTAATGACCAGTCCTTTAACCAGGCTGCATGGGCCGGTTTTAAAGATTATGGTAAAGAACATAATTTCAAGCAAGGTAAAGGCTATCAGTATTTCCAATCTAGCAGTGCTACTGACTATACACCTAACTTTAACCAAGCTGCTAAATCTGGTTACCAAACAATATTTGGTATTGGTTATATGTTAAAAGATTCGGTTAAAGCAGCTGCTAAAAAGAATCCTAAGAAAAATTTTGTAATCGTTGACGATGTGATTACTGGTCAAAAAAATGTGGCTTCAGTAACTTTTAAGAGTAATGAATCATCATATTTAGGTGGTGTGGCTGCCGCTTATTCTACCAAGACCAACAAAGTTGGTTTTATCGGAGGAGCTAAGTCAGCTATTATTGATACTTTTGAAGCTGGTTTCAAGCAAGGCGTAAAAGACGCTGCTAAAGCTCAGCATAAAAAGATCAATGTCAGCGTACAGTATATCGGTAACTTTACTTCAAACGATAAAGCTAAATCAATTGCTCAGTCAATGTATGCTAATAAATGTGATGTAGTATTCCAGGCTGCAGGTTCAGCCGGTAGCGGAGTCTTCCAAGAAGCTAAAGCCCTAAATCAAACTAAACCTGAAAATAACAAGGTTTGGGTGATTGGTGTAGATGTTGACCAGAAAAATCTTGGTAACTATAAAACGAAAGATGGTAAAAAGGCTAACTTTACTTTAACTTCAGTATTGAAGGGACTAAACGTTGCAACTAAATCCTTGGCTGACGATGCGGCTAAAGGTAAGTTCCCAGGAGGAAAGCATCTTGTCTACTCCTTAAAAGGCAATGGTGTTTCAATTACTAAAGGCAACCTTACACCAAAGGCATGGCTGGCAGTAGAAAAGGCCAAACAACAAATAGTTGCCGGAAAAATTACTGTAGCGCAAAATTAAAGTAAATTATTGATTAAAACTCTTTGTGTATACTTATGCAAAGAGTTTTTTACGAAAAAGGAAATTTACATAAAATGGAAAATATGACGAACGTAATAGAAATGCGCCATATTGTTAAGGATTTTAATGGCTTTAAAGCCAATAACGATATTAATCTGACTTTGAAAAAAGGTGAGATTCTGGCGTTATTAGGGGAAAACGGTGCTGGTAAATCAACTCTCATGAGCATTCTATCAGGATTGATTCAGCCCACTTCAGGTACAATCAAAGTTCGCGGAAAAAAGGTTAATATTAAAAATCCAACTGTTGCCAAAGACCTAGGTATCGGTATGGTGCACCAGCACTTTATGTTGATGGAATCCTTTACAGTTTTGGAAAATATTATTTTGGGTCATGAAACAACCAAGGGACCTAAACTAGATTTTAAAAAAGCTGAAAAGCAGATTATGGCCTTATCTGAGCGCTATAATTTAAATATTGACCCTCAGAAAAAAATCAGTGAGATTACAGTGGCGCAACAACAAAGAGTGGAAATTCTGAAAGTTTTGTATCGCGGGGCTGATATTATGATTTTTGATGAGCCTACTGCTGTTTTAACGCCACAAGAAATTACGGAATTTATTCAAATTTTGCGTGGACTGGCTAAAGAGGGTAAATCGATTATTTTAATCACGCACAAGCTGGAAGAAATTGAGAGAGCTGCTGATCGTGTCACTGTTATTCGTGCTGGTCAAAGTGTAGGAACTTTTAATGTTGCTAACGTTGATAATAATCGTTTGGCGGAATTGATGGTTGGTCGTCATGTTAACATGAAACTTAATAAGCCAGTGGCAAAAATTGGTAAAACGATGTTGCAGGTTGAAAATTTGCAAGTGAAAAATAAGCAAAACGTGGCTGTAATTAAAGGAATGTCTTTTAATTTGCATGCTGGCGAAATTTTGGGTGTTGCCGGTATTGATGGTAATGGTCAAGATGAACTTGTCAGGGCTTTAACCGGCTTGCAACATGTTCATGCCGGCAAAATTATAATTGACGGCGAAGACATGACTAATCACAAGGTGCGGCAAATAACTGAAAAGGGCGTGTCATATATTCCTGCTGACCGGCAAAAATATGGCTTGATTTTACCTTTTTCAGTTTCAGATAATTTAGCTCTGCAAACTTATTATCAAGAACCATTTTCACGTCACAACGTCATGCACTACGATGTCATTCACGAACATGCTAGAAACTTGATTAAGCAATTTGATATCAGGACGACCAGTGAAAAAATGCCTGTGAGTGATTTATCTGGTGGTAATCAACAAAAAGTGATAATTGCCCGTGAACTAAGCCGCAACAGCAATTTGGTTATTGCTTTTCAGCCGACACGCGGACTTGATGTTGGTGCTATTGAATACATTCATAATCAGCTTTTAAACGAAAGAGCTCAAGGTAAAGCAATTTTGTTAATCTCGTATGAACTTGATGAAATTATGCAGTTGTCTGATCGGATTATTGTCCTTCATAATGGCAGTATTTCAGGTGAAGTCAGGCCGGAAAACACGAGTGATGAGGAATTAGGATTGTTAATGACTGGCGTTAAGAAAGAAGGCAGCGCTCTTGCTTAAAGTAACACTAAAAACTAAGAAAATTTTAGTACCAATTATTTCAATTTTAGCAGGCTTTTTAGTTGGGGCAATCATCATGCTGGTCTGGAGTTACAACCCGTTTCAAGCATATGCTTCAATGTTTTCCAGCGCCTTAGGCAATATGAATGGTATAGGTGAAACTATTCGTGAAGCTACCCCCCTGATTTTTACTGCTATTGGATTTGCCATTGCTTCTACTGCTGGCTTTTTCAATATTGGTTTGCCCGGTCAGGCGCAAGCAGGCTGGTTGTCATCCATCTGGGTGGTGCTGGCTAATCCCAATATGCCTAAAGTGTTTTTACTGCCACTGGCTGTGATTACCGGTATTATTGCCGGTGCACTTGTTGCCGGTGTTGCCGGCTGGCTGCGTGCTCAATTTGGGACTAACGAAGTAATTACAACTATTATGATTAACTACATTGTGCTTTATTCCTGTCAATATTTGATGCAGCAGGTAATGTCAGCGAAATTACGTATTGATACTGATACTACTAAAACAATTACTGCCAACGGTAGTTTAAAGATTGACTGGCTTAGTTCAATGTTTGGTGATTCACGGATTAATGCGGGAATTTTTATTGCTTTAGTCGCCGTCTTTTTGTATTGGTATTTAATGCGGAAGACTACCACCGGCTTTGAAATTCGTTCGGTTGGTACTAATGCTGCAGCTAGTCGCTATGCCGGAATGTCTGCTAAAAAGAATATTATGCTATCGATGCTCCTGTCTGGCGGTTTTGCCGGTTTAGGTGGAGTTGTTCAGGGCCTTGGTACTTATCAAAACTACTTTACCCAGACGACTAGTTTGGATATTGGCTGGGATGGCTTGTCTGTTGCCCTTCTTGGTGGCGGCACAGCTGTTGGTATTTTGCTAGCTTCATTATTATTTTCGATATTAAAAATTGGTGGTCTAGGGATGCAGACCATTGCCGGTATCCCTTATGAGATCGTTTCGATAGTTATTGCCGCTATTATTTTCTTTGTTGCTATTCAATATGTTATTGGACTACTATTTAAAACTAAAAAAGCCCAGGCAATTCAAAGAGACACCAAAACCGCTGATACGGATTCAGACAGTGCGGTGGCGGATTCTACTAAAACTCAAGGAGGACAAAATTAATGAATTTAGTTACGATTTTAGCGTTAATTGTATCATCAACTTTTGTCTATTCGGCTCCGTTGATTTTCACCGCTTTAGGTGGCGTTTATAGTGAAAACTCAGGTATTACCAATATTGGCCTAGAAGGAATAATGACTATCGGTGCCTTTTCTGCCATTGTGTTTAACCTGACTTTTGCTTCTACTTTTGGTAAAGCAACGCCATGGCTTGGCTTATTGATTGGTGGAATTGTGGGTCTGCTCTTCTCATTACTACATGCTGTTGCCACTATTAATTTTCATGCTGACCATATTATCAGTGGGACTGTACTTAACCTCATGGCACCGCCTTTAGGAGTATTTTTAGTTAAAGCTATTTATGATAAAGGGCAAACTGAAAACATTACTCAAAGCTTTGGTTATTTTAGTTTTCCCGGCTTAGCTGATATTCCTGTAATAGGGCCTATTTTCTTTCAAAATACATCAGCACCAGCATGGCTGGCAATAGTGGTGTCCGTAGTATTGTGGTGGATTTTGTATAAAACCCGCTTTGGCTTGCGCTTGCGCTCATGTGGTGAAAATCCGCAAGCTGCTGATACTCTGGGGATTAATGTTTATGGCATGCGTTATGCTGGCGTATTAATATCAGGCTTTTTAGGTGGAGTTGGCGGTGCAGTTTTTGCAGAGGCAATTTCTGGTAACTTTTCAGTTTCTACTATTGTGGGCCAAGGTTTTATGGCTTTGGCGGCCATGATCTTTGGTAAATGGAATCCGTTAGGTGCAATGATGGCTTCGCTTTTCTTTGGTTTTGCTCAAAGTATTAGTATCATCGGCAATCAATTGCCGTTCTTCAGCCACATACCTGCTGTTTACATGCAGATTGCTCCTTATGTAATTACAATCATAGTTTTAGTTCTGTTCTTCGGAAAATCGGTTGCTCCAGCAGCTGATGGTCAAAATTATATTAAGTCAAAATAGGGAGTATTAATGAAAACAATTTATTTTAACCATGATGGTAATATTGATGATTTAGTAGCTTGCTTGCTGTTTTTGCAAGCCCCAGATATTAAATTAATTGGCGTTAGTGCAATTGATGCGGATGGCTATGTTGATCCGGCTGTTGAAGTATGTCGTAAGTTGACAGATCGCTTTAACTTGCGCGGTGATCAATTGGAAATTGCCAAATCAAATTCTCGCGCCGTTAATCAGTTTCCGGAAGATTGGCGTAAAGCGGCATATTCTTTCAATTATCTGCCGTTATTGAATCGTTCTGGCAAAGTGATTACTAAGATGGCAGACAAGCCGGCTCATTTAGATATGGTTGAGAAAATTATGGCATCAGAGCAGCCTGTAACTTTAGTTATGACAGGTCCTTTAACGGATTTAGCGCGCGCACTAGAAACTAATCCTCAAATTGCGGATAACATTGAAAAGCTGTATTGGATGGGTGGTTCCCTTGATGGTCATGGTAATGTTGTTCAGGTTAATGCTGACGGTACTCAAGAATGGAATGCTTTCTGGGATCCTTTTGCGCTTGAAACTGTTTTGAAATCAAGTATTCCCATGCAGGTTATTGGTCTTGAAAGCAGTGAAGAACTGCCTTTAACTGATGAGTTAAGAATGCACTGGGCCAGTTTAAGTGAACATCCAGCTATGGATTTAGTTGCACAAGGATATTGCCTTCTGGTTAATCCGCCAATACCAACTGCGCAATTATACTTCTGGGACGTTTTAACGGTCATTAGTGCCCTATATCCTGAAGTTGTTTTGACGACTAAAAAACACAAGGTAAGAGTAATTACCCAAGGTTTGGCAGCAGGCCGTTTGGAAGATGATCCTGCTGGTCGTGAAATAACTCTAGTGACTAAAGCAGATAAAAATTTATTCTTTAAAAAGTTTGATGAATTATTATTGCGTAGTTAGACATTAATTAATATTTGTAATAAAAAAGACGAAATTCACAATAGAATTTCGTCTTTTTATTAGTTATAGATCAGCTTAAGCGAGTGAATCCCAAGCTGGTAAATCAGTAATTGGGCCCTCTGCTATAGCTACTTGCTCTGGTGTCAGGTATTTCTTGTGGACAACAACTTCGTAAACGTAATCTTTAAACCAGTCGTTGTTCATAACAAAGAATCCTTTGTCACCGTTCTTTTCGCCCCAGGAGTTTTCAACCTTCCATTGGCGAACATGTCCACCGTCTTCATCTACGCCAACTAAAGTCATTGCGTGAGTAGAAGCGCCTGCACCAGTGCGCAAACGATCAGCCTTGGACATCTTAAGGTCTACGCCAAAGAGTTCGCTTAGTTGGTACAAATCACTGTCAAGATAGCCCTTCTTGCGGTCGCTTTGTTCACCAACATCATTGCCGAACCAGACTGCTTCGCCATCTTTTAACTGGTTAACAGCTGCAGTTTCCAAGTATTCCATTGGCACGTTTAAGAATTTGATGCGGTATGACCCCTCAACGTTATCTTCAAAAGGTAGACCGTATAATTTATCATATTCATGGTCCGGGGCGTTAGACAATACGACATAGTCATTAAAATCAACGTCACCCATGTATTTATGCAGAAATTCCAGTGGAGTTAAATCTTTATCCAAGTGATATTTCTTATCGTCATCACGATATTCCAAATCAAATTTCTTAGGTGGTTCACCGACTGCAATTGCGGTCATCTGGTAAACTTCACTTAAGAATTGCTTACGGGCTTTTTCGATCTCATCGTCTTTACCGGCCTGCTTTAATTTACGCAAGACCAGAGCATCCTTCTTCAGCTTATCACCCAAAGCTTTGGCAAAGCCATTAGTATTATTGGTATTGAAACTCTCAGGCATTGCATAAGAAGGAACGACACCATATTTTTCAATTAAAGCAGCGCCCATGTGGAATTGGCCACCATCTTCGCCTGCACCATCTAGGTGGGCTTTAACAGTACGTGAATCGAGTGGTTCGTCTGCTGTGTCTAAGATATTGTCATAAAAAATATTTGCCCGTTCAATTTTATCCCAGAAGAAGTTGTAGCTTTGTGAGAAAGTGAAATTCTTGCAGTGATATTTTTTACCAAAATTGTGGCGTAAAATGTTTAAAGTGGCAAATTCCCAGCAACGACCTGATTGGCGTTGATTAGTAACATTTTCTGTATCAAGTTCGGTTGAAAACACACGGGTCAATTCACCTTGAACGCGTTCATTGTAAGCAGCTGTTAAAACACCACTTTTTTGAGCTGCTCGGGCAACAACTTGATTTTGTGGTTTTTCATTAAAGTTTGCGGCAAATTCTTCCAACTCTTGGACAGTTAATTTATGAGCCATAAAATAAATTCTCCTTTTTTAATCTATTTTTAAATTACTATATATTTTAAGCTAAAATAAAAGCGAGTTCAATAGCTGAACTCGCTTTAGAGAATTGTATTGGTAATTTATTTAAAACTTATGCAATGTGGTAATAAGTTAATCAATTTGGATTGAGTTATCATTTGCACCAGCTTGCTGCTTTGGCAAGGTAATAGTCAATACGCCGTTATCATACTTTGCGTGAATATCACTTGCAACTACATTTGGTAATCTGAAGCTGCGTGAAATGTGGCCTTCACTTCTTTCACGGTGGATGATACTGTTATCCTTAGACATATCCTTAAATGATTTTCTTGAGCCGGATACGCTCAAAATACCATTATTATAATTTAGGTGAATTTTGTCCTTGTCCATTCCAGGCATGTCAACTTTAATTACGTATTCTTTGTCGTTTTCAACAACATCTGATTGCATTAATTTTGCTACTTCGTTATCGTCAAAAAATTTTCTCGGAAGATCAAACCAATCGTTCATCGCATCAAATAGGTCATTGTGCCGATTCATCATATCATTTGCCATAGTAAAAAACTTCCTTTCGAAATTTATATATTTGTATCAGAAGACTTTCATTTCTTCCTTGCAATTATTATTATAGTATGCAGATTCATAAAAAGGAAATAATTAGCACTATTATTTTTGGAGTGCTATATAATTATAATTTATAGCTTTAAATTGGTGTTTATAGCTTGTGGATAATATTTTTAAGAATATAATTAGGAGAGAATATTTTGGTTTATTATCAAAAAATGACGCCCAAGGGTTACCAAAAAATTAAAGATGAAATAGCCAGTTTAAAAAAGGATAGGCCCAGAAGAATTAAAATTTTACAGGAAGCCCGCTCTTTAGGTGATTTGTCGGAAAACACCGAATATACGGAGGCCAAGCGTGATTTAGGTCATCTTCAAAGTCGTCTGCGTTATCTGGAAAAGCAGTTGAAATATGCCGAAATTATCGAAAAAAAGGCCGATGGTAAAGTTGATTTAGGTAAGACGGTCACACTAAAGTTTGCTGACGACCCAGAAACTGAAACATACCAGGTTGTCGGCCGTATGGAAGCTGATATTGGAGCAGGAAAAGTTGCGTTTGACTCACCATTGGGCCAAGCAATTATGAAAAAAGAAGTTGGTCAAACTGTAAGTGTTGTAGCACCTGCCGGGGAGTATCAGGTTACTATTGCGGCAATTGAATAAATTTTTGCTTGATTATTCGAACTTGTGTTTGTATAATTTATTTTAGCGAACACAAGTTTGCAATAGGAAGTGAAAGCAATGTATGATTACCGTTATGAACCACACCGGTTAATTTTTATGATTGATAACAAATCATTCTTTGCTAGTTGTGAGGCACTTCAATTAGGTCTAAACCCAATGAAAGCTGTGTTGGCAGTAGTTTCGCATCAGCCACATACAAATTACGGCTCGGGGCTAATTATGGCGGCTTCACCATTAGCGAAAAAGAAATATGGGTTGACTAACGTCATGCGGGTACGTGATTTACCCACGAAAAAAGAAGCGCCGGATTTGATTTTAGTAGAACCTCATATGAATTTATATATCAAGCGCAGCATGCAGGTATTGGCAATTTTTCAAAAGTATGCTGCTGATGAGGATATCCATGTCTATTCTATTGATGAAAGCATGATTGATATGACTAAGTCATGGCGTTTGTTTGGCAACGATCCGTATCTGGTAGCACGCAAAATTCAGGTAGAAATCAAATCAAAAATTGGACTTTACACTACTTGCGGAATAGGAGAAAATCCATTGCTAGCCAAATTAGCCATGGATATTTCTGCTAAACACCGTTGTTCAATGATTGATTATTGGCATTATATTGATGTACCTGATACTATTTGGCAAATTAAAGATCTGGAAGATGTTTGGGGGATTGGCAAAAGAATAGCTGTCCGTTTGCGTCGGTTACATATTAATAATATGTATGAATTGGCACATACTGATCCAGCAATCTTAAAAAAAGAATTTGGCGTGATTGGTGAGCAGTTATTTGCAATCAGCTGGGGGGTGGATCGCAGCATTATTAGCGAAAAATATTTTTCCATAATGAAAAATTACGGTAATTCTCAGATTTTAAACCGTGACTATACAGATCAGCGGGAGATTGAGATAGTCTTACGTGAAATTGGCGAGCAGGTAGGTGCCAGAATACGGGCACACCGCTTGCAAGCTGGCTGCATTAGTTTATTTGTCGGCTTTTCCAGGTATGAACAAGATGGCAGGCGCAAGGGCTTTAATGTGCAGCAAAAAATTTGTCCGACCAATGATAATGACTTGTTAGTGCAAGAAGTACTGGCACTTTTTCGTAAAAATTGGCATGGCGAAACAGTCCGTGCTTTAGGGGTTAACTGCAGTCGTTTAGAGCCGGATACCTGCCAGCAATTGACCTTTTTTGTTCCAGCTTCTGAACAGATAAAAAAACGGACTATAAATATAACTATTGATAGAATCAGAAAGAAATATGGCTTTACCAGTTTGGTCAAGGCATCGAGCTTGGCTAAAGGTGCAACAGCAATCAGGCGCAGTAGTTTAGTTGGCGGGCATAATGGCGGAAATGCATATGAATGATTTTGATAAAATTGTCACAGACTTTTTTAAAAACTATCAAGATCGCAAAATGAAAAAGTGGCAAGGTTTCTTTTTAAGCGATCATACAATGGCAATTAATAAAGATAAGCAAAAGCGCAGCGTGAAGCATCCCGCTAAACAAACTATGAGTATGGAAGAAATAAGCCTGCAACTCCTTAAGGCGTATGGTAATCACCGCATGGTTCACCTGCAAGTTAAGGTCATGAACAGTGATGATCAGCTGCCCGCCGATATAGTTGGTTTTGTCAGTGGCTATAGTGATGATGGTATTATTGTTGCTGGCCAAAAAATTGCGCTAGAAGATATCAACAATATCAGTGTCGATTGAGAAAATTTTTCTTGATATTTTATATAGGTTGCTTTTTTTGCTATAATATGGAACTTGTAAGGTACATAATAGTATAGAGGTAATTTTTGTGAATACACCAGCATCGAGGCAAGGCAACATTATACGCTATTTTGTTTATTTTATTAGCTATTTGATGGTTGTCGGCGTGATTAAGCTAGTTACTGCTAATTCACCGATTCATATTTGGGATTTAATCTTATTTGCAACTATCTCGCTGATGGTTTCATTGTTTTTTGTTTATCGTTTTAATAGAGAACAGCGCTTTTTTGACCGTAGTTTTGGGGGTTCCTGGCTGAATAATTTTGGCTTAATAATTGGTCTGACTGCTGTGGTAACGGTATTACGTATTAGTGTTTCCTGGCTCCAATCCTATGGCAGATTAAAATTATATAATTTTCAAATTGCTTATTTGCACCAGGAGGCAAGTTTGACTTACTGGTTTTTACTAGCTGCAATAGGGATAGTTTTACCAATTCTGCAAGAATTTTTAATTACTGGGTTTTTATTTAATTATGCGTTTAGAAGTAACACTGTTCTAACAGCAATTCTGGGCATACTTACTTCTGGTATCTTGTTCAGCTTACTTAATTGGCAAAATTCACTGTTACTATTAGTAGTTAACGTTGTACTTGGTGGGCTTTTTGCCTGGTCTTACCTTTATACTCAAACTTTATGGATGCCAATTTATTTAGCGGTGCTAAATGGCATTATCTTAATAATTATGACTTAAAATAAAAGCTTAGCACATGAAATAATTCCCTAAATTTTGTCCGAAATTTGGGGAATTTTTTGGTTTCAATTATCTGCGTAGAGTAAAAAGGCAACGACTATCGAAGTCATTGCCTTTTAATTAAGCGGATAGCGTGAATCGAACCCGCATCTTCAGCTTGGGAAGCTAACATTTTACCATTAAACTATACCCGCATTACTCAAACAGTTTACCATGTTTCGTTTGCGAAACCAAGTTTTGTTTTTTGATTTTTAAAACTGGCTAGATAAAATGTAGCTAAAGCCCTTAATATTTTCGCGCGCTTTAGCCTTATTTGCGTAATAATAGGTGATAGAAAAATTTAAGAGTAATTACTTTCTATGGGGCATTTTGACAGAATCAAGCTCCAACTGGCTGCGATCAACTAAAGACGAGAAGTTTTGAAACAGCCATTGGCGCAATTCATCTGGTTGAATAACTAGGGGCATACGGTCATGAATTGGGGCATAGGACGCGTTAGGCTTAGTAGTTACCATTGAAAAATGGTCTTTTTGATAGATTCCGGCTATTAATGTCAGTGCGGCATTCGCATTTTTAAAACTGAAGCGTTCGTGATAACTATGGTTATTTTCCCCCAGATAGGTTTCATGACCGGATTCAAAAAATTGCTTGGCAACAATAATACAGCGAGATTTGGCAAATGAAGAATCCCACATTGATCTTTTTTCTTCAAAGAAGCGTTCAACCCGGGCATTAAAAACCACTTGTTTGTGGTCGAATGGACTGGGATAACCCCAGGATTTAGGCAGTAACTGTAATTGCTTATCCGAATATACTAGTACAGGAGCAATTCCTTGTGGGAAAATGTTCTGGTTTTGGGGTAAGTTACTTGCGGGTTCTATTAAAGGCAAGTTTAAGTCGTTTGCTAAGTATTTTTTAATTTCGGCCAAACTTGGTAGTTGAAATTGATTACACATTTTTTCCTCCGTGTTTAATCATTGCTTGATTTTTGGTAGAATTATTATAAATTATTATATTAAAAAGATTTTAATTATTTAAGGAAGGAAAACTAAATTGAAAAAGAAAATTATCCTGACAGGTGATCGACCAACGGGAAAGTTGCATGTGGGTCATTACATTGGTTCATTAAAGAATAGGGTAAAATTGCAAAATTCGGGTGAATATCACCCATTTATCATGATTGCTGATACCCAGGCTTTAACTGATAATGCCCGTAATCCTGAAAAGATTCAAAAAAGTTTAATTCAAGTAGCATTAGACTATTTGGCAGTGGGGATAGATCCTCAAGTTTCAACCGTTTTCGTTCAATCCCAAATACCCGCCTTGTTTGAACTGACAGCCTATTATATGGACTTAGTCACAGTCAGCCGCTTAGAGCGTAATCCAACTGTTAAAGCTGAGATCAAGCAAAAAGGTTTTAACGATTCCATTCCCGTGGGCTTCTTAAATTATCCAGTATCACAGGCAGCTGATATCACAGCCTTTAAGGCAACTTTGGTACCCGTTGGGGATGACCAAGAGCCCATGCTAGAACAAGCACGTGAAATTGTGCGGACCTTTAATCGTGTCTATAACTGCAATGTCTTAGTAGAACCTAAAGGCTATTTCCCAGAAAAGGGTGAGGGGCGCTTGCCTGGTTTAGATGGTAATGCCAAAATGTCCAAATCCTTAAATAATGCTATTTATTTATCTGATGATGCCAAGACCGTTGAACAAAAAGTAATGTCAATGTATACTGATCCCCAGCACATCCATGTTGAAGATCCAGGCAAAGTAGAGGGCAATACTGTCTTTACCTACCTTGATATTTTTGATCCTGACAAGAATAAGGTAGCGCAATTAAAGGCAGATTACCAAAAAGGCGGCTTGGGTGACGTTAAAATTAAGCGTTACTTAAATACGGTGTTGGAAAAAGAACTGGCTCCAATACGTGAGCGGCGTGCTCAATATGAACAGAATATATCTGCTGTTTATGAGATGCTGATTGAGGGCTCTAAAAAAGCAAACGAAGTAGCTGATCAAACCTTACAAGAGGTACGAGACGCAATCGGTTTGAATTATTTCAAGAGGTAAAAAAATGCGTAAGCGAATTCCCTGGAAACAGTACTTTATGATGCAGGCCTTGGTAATTGCCCAGCGCTCAACATGTGACCGGGCTTTGGTTGGTAGTGTTTTAGTTAAAAAGAATCGTATTATTGGCACCGGTTATAACGGTTCTGTTACGGGTCAGCCTCATTGCGATGATGTAGGTCACCAATTAGTTGACGGCCATTGCGTGCGGACAATTCATTCAGAAATGAATTCACTTATTCAGTGTGCACGTAACGGTGTTTCAACCGATGATACTGAAATTTATGTTACGCACTTTCCCTGTTATAATTGTGCTAAAGCTTTAGTGCAGGCTGGAGTTAAAAAAATCAATTATTATTTTGATTACAATGACAGTCCGCTGGCGATTAAACTTTTTAAAGACTGTGGGGTTCCTTATGAACAAATTAAAATCGATCGGCAATATGTGGAGCAATTGGCCCATAAACTGGAAGACGCTGAAAACTAAATTAGCGTTATTTACGGTTTTAGTCGGTATTTTTCTGACGCTGACGGGCTTTGCAAGTCCCAACATTAAAGACAATAGTAATTTGCTTGAACGCGAAACCAGTAAATTGATTTTAGCCAAAAATGACCGTTATTTTCAAACCAGTGAACAACCACAAATCATTGTCAAAACGGTAAACCGGGTTGACCATTTAACACCCGCCAAATTAAATAAATATAAACGGACAGTTTTTATCGTTGTAGGTACTAAAAACAAGAAGCGTAACGTGCAGATATATTCCAGTAAAGATCTTCACAGTGCGTTTTCTGCTGATGTCCGGACAAATATAATTCGGTCTCAATCTGATAAATTGCGTAGTAACAATAAAAAGAAATTTAATGAAGGATTACGCTTTGTTTTTAGGGCATGTGCCACTACCATTGATCAGCGTTACCAATATTCACTTGATAAATATGACTTGTCCAGTGATGAACGTGCGCAACTTTCCCACCCTCATAGGCTGGCTTTACCTATTGCTTTAGCCTTGGCACTAGTAATCAGCGGCTTAGTTTACTTTTTTAAAAATAATTTGAACATAAAAAGGTAAAAATGTTGACTTTATCATGTGTTATGTATTAAACTCACAGTGCAAATTAAATAAGAACAAATAAACTGTTAGGTGAGACTCCTACGTGAACAAATGCTATCGCCCGGAAACATCCAGAGATGCCAACGGGTCAAATAGTTTTCGTCGATATAAGGCGCAAACCAGATAGCTAGCAGCACAAGCTTACGTCACGTAGTGTTAAAACTGAACGATGAGTATAATAATACCTGTTGAAAAGGGGACGCCAAGCGGTTAGCTAGGTGGCTCCTTTTTTAGTTTGTTTGAATTAGTTGTGTGATGAGGAGAGTGGGAAAATGCTGAAAAAACCAAATGGTACTACCAGCAACAAAGACTTGGAGTTGGTAAAAGCAATAGCTAAAGAAAATAGATCCGAGACTTTAGCGCGGCTGCATGCTAGCAGTAACGGTTTAACTAGCGAGCAAGCTGAAAAAAACCGGGAGGAATATGGTTCTAATACTATTGCCACAAATAGACACAATTCTAAGCTCCGCTTTTTAGCGGAAGCTTTCATCACGCCATTTACTTTGGTATTGCTGGTCTTAGCTACATTGTCTTTATTTACCGACTATATTTTTGTACCAGCAGGAGAAAAGGACTTAACCACCGTAGCAATTATGGTCACGATGGTTTTGATTTCCGGAATAACCAGTTTTGTGCAAAACGTCAGGTCATCTAATGCTGTGGATTCTTTACTTAAACTCGTTTCTGTTACGACAGATATTATTCGCGATGGTCAGGACCAGGAAATTGATACTAGTGAAGTGGTTGTAGGTGATGTAATTCGGTTAGCTGCAGGAGACATGGTACCGGCCGATATGCGCCTTTTAACCAGTAAGGACCTCTTTTGTTCTTCCAGTTCTTTAAATGGTGAATCAAATCCGGTAGAAAAAATTGCCACTGCCAAGCCAAAAATTGGGGCGGATCGTGATTATCTGGATTATCCTAATATTTTATACGAAGGTACAACAATCGTTTCCGGTTCTGGTTTAGGAATTGTTTTTGCGACTGGTGAAAGAACTATATTCGGTAAACTGGCTCATGATATTTCACATAATGATGTAAAAAACACGACCTTTGATGTTGGTATCAAAAATGTTTCTAGATTATTAATAATTATGACTGCCATCATCGCACCTTTGGTTTTCATTATCAATGGTATTACTAAGGGCGATTGGGTTAATGCCCTGATCTTTTCAATTGCGACCGCTGTCGGACTAACACCCGAAATGCTACCTGTAATTGTAACCACCAATCTGGTTAAAGGTTCAATTGAAATGTCCAAAAAAGGCACAATTGTTAAAAAGATGAATTCAATTCAGAACTTTGGCTCGGCTGATATTTTGTGTACTGATAAAACTGGGACCCTGACTCAGGACAAAGTAGTTCTAGAGCGTCATTATGATTTAAATTTACGGGAAAATCCGCGGATTTTAGAGTTAGGCTATCTTAATTCCAATTACCAAACGGGGATGAAAAACCTGATTGACAAAGCAATAATTGAAGCTGCTGGGGATGAACTGGATATCAGTGAAATTCAGCGTGATTACAATAAGATTGATGAAATTCCGTTTGACTTTTCCAGAAGACGCATGAGTGTGGTAGTGGAAAACTCTGATGAACAGCACGGCGAGCACTTGTTAGTAACTAAGGGTGCTTCAGAAGAAATGATGGCTGTTGCTACCAAGCTTGAAGTTGACGGTCAGATTTTACCTTTAACACCTGAACGTAAGCAAAAAGTAATGGCTAAAGTAAATGACATGAATGATGATGGTTTGCGCGTGATCATGCTGGGGTACAAACGTAATCCTGCACCAGTTGGTGAATTTTCAGTAAAAGATGAAAATGACCTTATTCTTTGCGGCTATCTTGCCTTCCTTGATCCCCCTAAGGAGAGTGCGAAAGATGCTCTAGCGCGTCTAAAGCATGATGGTATCAGCGTTAAAATTCTTACAGGAGATAACGAGGCCGTTACCAGAACGGTTGGCTTACAAGTTGGTTTAAATGTCGATACGGTTTATTCAGGTGCGGATCTTGAAGGTAAGAAGCCTGAAGAACTGGCAAAAATGGTGGAAGAATGCAATATTTTTGTCAAATTATCGCCGGAAGATAAAACCAAAATTATTAATCTGCTAAAGCAAAATGGTCATACAGTAGGCTATATGGGTGATGGTATCAATGATGCTCCTGCAATGAAGGCAGCTGATGTCTCAATTTCTGTTGATACTGCTGTGGATATCGCCAAGGAATCTGCTGATATTATTCTGCTGCATAAGGATTTGAATGTACTAGAAGAAGGCGTGAGAATCGGTCGAAAAGTATTTGGCAACACTATGAAGTATATCAAGATTACGCTGTCTTCCAACTTTGGTAATATTTTATCAATTATGGTGGCTTCTTC
This sequence comes from Lactobacillus melliventris, assembly GCF_013346935.1. Classification (GTDB taxonomy): domain Bacteria; phylum Bacillota; class Bacilli; order Lactobacillales; family Lactobacillaceae; genus Lactobacillus. The sequence continues at coordinate 252,068 of NZ_JAAEEB010000004.1, read as the reverse complement.
TTTCTTGCCATTCTTGCCAATGCTGCCACTGCAACTCTTGGTTTTAGATTTACTCTATGGCACTAGTTGTCTGGCGCTACCATTTGATGACATGTCTGATAAGTTCTTAAAAGAACCACGGACATGGTCAACCAAGAAGTTGCCTAAGTTTATGTTTTACTTTGGTCCAACTTCATCTGTCTTCGATATTCTGACATTTGCGTTATTATTCTTTATTATTTGTCCACAATTGACAGGAGGAAATTACAGCGCTTTGGGAGCAACCCAAAAAGTTGCATTTGTCGCTCTTTTCCACACCGGCTGGTTTATTGAATCACTTTGGACTCAGGAAATGGTTATTCACGCTTTGCGTGATCCGCGTTTGCCATTTATTAAGCAGCACGCTGCACCGGGAGTTACTCTAGCAACATTTGGTGCTGGGGTAATTGGAACCTTGATTCCATTTTCATTCTTGGCAACAAAACTGGGCTTCGGCAAGATGCCAATTGAATTTATGTGGGTAGTATTCGGTATACTTGTTCTATATATTTTATTGACTTCAGTTGTCAAGTATTTCTATTTAAAGAGCGAAAAATTTTTAATCTAAAAGTAAGTACAGAATACTAAATATCTACTAAAAAAGAGAACTCCGTAAGGAATTCGCTTTTTTGTTAGTGTAGTATAATATAGTATAATTAAGCGAAAATTAAGGAGCAAATGAATATGGCTGATAAAAAAACTTTTTATATCACAACACCAATCTACTATCCATCCGGCCGATTGACTATCGGCAATGCTTATACCACAATCGCAGCTGATGTGATGGCGCGCTACAAGCGCAGCCAAGGCTACGACACCTTCTTTTTAACTGGTACTGATGAGCACGGATTAAAAATTGAGCAAAAAGCTGAAAAGCAAGGGGTTAAACCGCAAGAATTTGTGGATAAAATGGTGGTTATTTATAAAAAGCTGTGGCAAAGCCTTGATATTTCATACGATAAATTTATTCGGACTACTGATAAAGAACACGTTAAAGGCGTTCAAAAGATTTTTGAGCAGCTGTTAAAACAAGGTGATATTTATCTGGGCGAATATACAGGCTGGTATTCTGTAGAAGATGAAGAGTATTTCACAGAATCACAATTAGCTGAAGTTTATAAAGACGATGATGGTAATGTGATTGGCGGCAAGGCACCATCTGGTCATGAAGTCCAACTGGTTAAAGAACCATCATACTTTTTCAAGATGAGCAAATACGCAGACAGACTTTATCAGTACTACCAAGACCATCCTGATTTTATTCTGCCTCATTCTCGCGAAAAGGAAATGGTCAACAATTTCATAAAGCCTGGTCTGGAAGATTTATCAGTCACCAGAACGACTGTTTCTTGGGGTATTCCTGTTCCAAGTGATCCTAAGCATGTCGTGTATGTTTGGATAGATGCATTATCTAACTATATTACTGCATTGGGCTATGGCTCAGACGATGATTCTTTGTTTAAAAAATACTGGCCGGCTGATATTCACTTGGTAGGGAAAGAAATTGTTCGTTTCCACACAATATACTGGCCGATTATGTTGATGGCTTTAGGTTTGCCATTACCTAAGCATGTGATTGGTCACGGCTGGGTTTTGATGAAAGACGGCAAAATGTCCAAGTCGAAGGGCAACGCAGTTTATCCTGAATCTATTATTAACCGTTATGGCGTGGATGCATTGCGTTACTACTTAATGCGTGCCTTGCCATTTGGCTCTGATGGCGTCTTTACGCCAGAAGATTTCGTTGAGCGCGTTAACTATGACTTGGCTAACGACTTAGGCAATCTGCTCAACAGAACTGTTTCCATGATCAATCAATATCAAAATGGCAAAGTTGAACCAGTTGCCCAAGAGCAGGATGACTTAGGTAAGGACTTGGCCCAAACGGCAGCAGACGTTATTGCCAGCTATAAAACAGAAATGGATACTTTGCACTTTACTCAGGCAATTGAAGATATCTGGAAGTTTATTAATCGTGCTAATAAATATATTGATGAAACAATGCCTTGGAAATTAAATAAGGAGGGTAAAGCTGCAGATTTAGCGCGCGTAATGTCGAACTTGGCAGAGAGTTTACGTATCATTGCTTTGCTGATTGCTCCAATTATGACCAGGACTCCAGTAGAAATGTACAGACAATTAGGTCTTGACTGGCAGAATGATGAGCACAAGCAACTTGAATTTGGTGCATGCACCTGGGAAACTCAAGTCATTTCTGATCCCAAGCCGATTTTTCCAAGAGTTAAGCCTGAAGAAGAAATTAAATACATTAAAGACGAGATGGCTAAAGCTAAGCCGAAGAAGGCAAGCCGCAGCGAACAAGGTAAGGATAAAGAAATATCTATTGACGATTTTGCTAAGGTTAAAATCCAAGTCGGTAAAATTCTGTCTGTTGAGCCAGTTCAAGGTTCTAAGAAATTGCTTCAGTTCCAAATGGACTTTGGCAATGGCGATGAAAGACAGATTTTAAGTGGTATTAGGCAGTATTACCCTAATGCCAGTGAATTACTGGGCAAAAAGGTTTTGGCTGTCACTAATCTTAAGCCGCGTAAAATGTTAGGTCATCTAAGCCAAGGTATGCTGCTTTCTAGTGAAAAACATGGTGAAGTAAAGCTGGCTTTAGTTGGTGACGAACATGAAATTGGGGCCCAACTAAGTTAATGGAATTAATTGATAACCATACTCATTTACAAGATGAACCATTTCGGGGCAAAGAAGAATTTTATTTGGATCGAGCTCAAAAATTAGGTGTGACCAAGATAATTTGTGCAGGACAGGATCCAGAGTTTAATAAGCGCGCAATTGATTTAAGCCAGCGTTTTACTCAAGTCTCTGCGATGGTGGGTTATTGCCCTGATGTGGCCAAAGATTATAACCAAAAAGCAGAAGACTTGCTAATTGAACAGTTGCAGCTTCCTGGCGTTGTGGCGTTAGGTGAAGTAGGGCTAGATTACTATTGGGATGAATCTCCGCGTGATAAACAAAGAGAGGTTTTTGCCAGACAGGTTGAACTGGCTCATGAATTAAAAAAACCGGTTGATATTCATACGAGGGATGCTTTTGGTGATTGCTATGAGATATTAAAAAGCAGTAACTTAGAATATGGTGCAATTTTGCACAGCTTTAATGGCGATATTTCATGGCTGACTAAATTTTTGGATTTAAATGTATATTTTTCTTATTCTGGTGTCGCTTCCTTTACTAAGGCAACTGCAGTGCATGAAGCGGTCAGAAAAACTCCGTTAGAGCGATTGTTGGTGGAAACCGATGCTCCGTATTTAACTCCTAAGCCATATCGCGGCCGGCAAAATGAACCGGGCAATGTTTATTACGTAGCTCGCGCTATTGCGGAATTAAAGGATCTCCCGTTAGAAAAAGTTGCTCAGGCAACATATGCGAATACGATGAGGGTCTATGGTCTTAACTAAAAAACAATATAATGCCGTTGTTGTCGTTGAGGGAAAAGACGATACTATTCGTCTTAAACAATTTTTCCCCGGGATTGAAACTATCGAAACGAATGGCTCGGATGTGCCTGATACAGTACTTACTGAGTTGCAGGAACTAGCTCATAAAAGAGAAATTATTGTCCTGACAGATCCTGATTTAAACGGCGAGCGAATCAGACGTCTAGTTACTAAAGCAGTGCCGACCGCAAAGCAGGCTTTTATAACGCGTAAAGAGGGTGAGCCTCATAAAAAAGGTTCACTTGGCGTTGAGCATGCATCAAAAAAGGCACTGGTGAGGGCACTAAGTGCTTTACATGAAAAGAAGCTGCCCAGCAGTGATTTAACCAGGAAAAAATATCAAGAACTAGGTTTAGCCAGTGGCCCTAATTCACGCAAATTGCGGGAACAAGTGGGGATAAAGCTGAGCGTTGGCTATGGTAATGGCAAACAATTCTACCATCGTTTACAAACTTTTGGTATTTCACTTGCGGAACTTAAACAGGCTGTTGAGGAGGTTAAAGATGAACACTGAGATTCCTATTGGCTCTCCAGTTAGAACTCAAGCAATTATCAATCGCTATTTTATGAAGGCTAAAAAAAGCTTGGGTCAAAATTTTTTAGTAGACTTGGATGTACTTCAAGGTATAGTTCGAGCTGCCGCAATTAAACCCGGTGATCAGGTGATTGAAATTGGACCGGGAATTGGTTCTTTGACTGAACAACTGCTCAATGCCGGAGCTAAAGTTTTTGCTTATGAAGTTGATGAAAACCTCCCGGAAATATTGCAAAATGAACTACCCGCTAAAATAAATGGTATGCCATTGAAACAATGCTTTAAATTAAAAATGAAAGATATTTTAAAGGCTGATTTTGAAGCTGATCTGGTTGACTTTTTTGATTTAAATAAGCCGATCAAGGTTGTTGCCAATTTACCTTATTACATTACGACTCCAATCATTTTCTTTCTTAATAATTCTCAACTGAAATTTACCAGTTTAACCTTGATGATGCAAAAGGAAGTGGCCGACCGTTTGCATGCCCATGTCGGAACAAAGGAATATGGGCCTTTAACAATTGCAGTTCAAGCCGAAATGAGTGTGCGGTCCTATTTGACTGTCAAAAGCAGCTCATTTATACCTCAGCCTAAGGTTGACTCAAGTGTCGTAGTTTTAAAACCTTTAGCGGCAGCGAATAAACCTGATATAGCTAACCTTGAACACTTTAACCGGGTAGTTAAAATGTGTTTTGCTCAAAGACGTAAAACATTAAATAATAACTTAAAAGTTCTTCTGCCAGATGAAAAACAACGCTTAGCTCTGATTAAATCTTTGGGAGTCGATTCACGCATTCGTCCAGAACAACTGACACTAGAACAATTTGTTGAAATTGCACATAGGGTATCGGTTAAAAATTGACGAAAATATTCTGGGGTAGTTTTTAAAAAGAATTGAAAAAATAATAATAAAGTGGTATAATACAACTCAAAGGAGTTGTTTTCATTGCCAACATCTATTATGACCATTAAGAGTAAGCTGGATTCACATTTAGGTGATTCATTAACTGTAGTTGCAAGAGCTGGACGTAAGAAGGTAACTAAAAGACGTGGAATTTTGAAGAACACTTTTCCTGCAGTTTTTGTAGTTGATTTAGATCAAGATTCAAATAACTTTGAACATGTTTCTTATAGTTACACAGATTTATTAACCAAAAATATAACATTAAAATTTGATAACGCTGTGCAATAAGATTAAGGCGTCATCTTAAGATTACTTTTTGGCAATAACATTTGGTAAAATGTTAGTGCCTTTTTTTATGGTTGAGTGTATAGTAGTAACTGGCAAAAAGCAAACAATAGGAGGTAATTTCTATGAAACGTTCAGAGAGATTAGTTGATATGACTAAATATTTAATGGAACGACCACATGACTTAATTCCGCTGCCATTTTTTGCAAAGAGATATGGTGCAGCCAAATCTTCAATTTCTGAAGATTTGGCAATCTTGAAGCACACCTTAGCAAGTAATCAAGACGGAATTTTAGAAACTGTCGCTGGTGCGGCTGGGGGTGTGCGTTATATTCCTTTTTGGGGTAAAAAGCACGCGCAAAAATATTTAAATGAATTGGCCAATCGCATTGAGGATCCTGACCGCATTTTAGCTGGAGGATTTGTTTACCTGTCTGATATTATTGGCAATCCACAAGACCTGGATAAGATCGGTAAATTAATTGCTACTAGGTATGCATATTCTAATATTGACATTGTGATGACTATCGAAACCAAGGGCATTGCTTTGGCTCAAGCAGTTGCACGCTATTTAAACGTACCCTTTATCATTGCTCGTAAACGTTCAAAGGTAACTGAGGGAGCAACAGTTTCTGTAAATTATATTTCTTCTTCACTTGATCGTGTTTCTAAAATGGAGTTACCCACAAGGGTGTTAAAAGAAAACTCAAATGTACTGCTGATAGATGATTATATGATGGCTGGCGGAACGCTGACGGGAATGCAACAACTGGTAAAAGAATTTAATGGCAACATTGCCGGTATTTGTGTTTTATGTGAAGCGGATTTTGATGATGTTAAACTAATTGAAGGTCATCTTTCTTTAGTAAAAATTAAAAAAATAGATGATAAGAGGAAAGTTATCATGGCAGAGCCAGGCTCGTTGATTGCTCATACTGATTTTGGCAGCTTTTAGTTTCTGCGCCAGTATACTAAAATATAAATAGTAATTTAAGAATATAAAAGAGGCTAAAAATCTATGAGAAAATTTGTAATTGTTCTAGCGGCTGGCAAAGGAACACGTATGAAGTCCAAATCATACAAAGTTTTGAACAAGATATGTGGGAAAACTATGGTTGAATATGTGGTCGAAGCTGCCCAGGCCACTGAACCGGATAAAATAGTTACAATTGTTGGCATTGGCGCTGAAGAAGTTAAAAAAGTCCTGGCCGGTAAGTCCGAATTTGTTTTGCAGAAAAAGCAACTTGGTACAGGGGATGCTGTTTTAACTGCAGCTGATGAATTGGCGAAAGAAAATGGTGCAACTCTAGTGATTACTGGCGATACCCCCTTATTTACAGGTGCAACTTTTCAAAAATTATTTGATTACCACCAAAGTAAGGGCAATGCAGCTACAGTTTTGACTGCTCAAGCTGCTAATCCATTTGGCTATGGCCGCATTATAAGGGATGACCAGGGTAACGTCCTAAGGATTGTTGAACAAAAAGATGGCACAGCAGAAGAATTGGAAACTAACGAAATTAATACTGGTGTTTTTTGTTTTGACAATCAGAAACTATTTAGCGCCTTAAAGCAGGTTAACAACCATAATGCTCAAGGAGAATACTACTTGACTGATGTCTTGGAAATCTTGCGTAATCAAGGTGAAAGAATTGGTGCATATAAAATGCCCGATTTTAGTGAAAGCCTTGGGGTCAATGATCGCTTGGCATTAGCACAGGCTACTAAGACTATGCAGAAGAGAATCAATGAAAAGCATATGGTTAATGGCGTTACTTTTATTGATCCGGAGACGGCATATGTAGACGTAAATGTTAAAATCGGTTGTGATACCCAAATTGAGAGTAATGTAGTTATCAAGGGTAATACAGAGATTGGCAATAATTGTGTAATTACCTCTGGAACAAGAATTGTTGATTCAAAAATTGGCAATAATGTGACTGTGACTTCATCCACGCTTGAGCAGGCCGAAATGGATGACTTTTCTGATATTGGGCCAAACTCGCATTTGCGGCCCCAGGCTATTATTAGAAAGGGTGCGCACATTGGTAATTTTGTTGAAATTAAAAGTGCTGAAATTGGCGAGAACACCAAAGTTGGTCATTTAACTTATGTTGGTGATGCTACATTAGGTAAAGATGTTAACGTTGGTTGTGGTACTATCTTTGCTAATTATGATGGTGTAAAAAAAGATCACACTAACGTTGGTGATCATGCATTTATTGGTTCAGGTGCTACCTTAGTGGCACCGGTTAATATTGCTGACCATGCTTTTGTAGCAGCAGATTCAACAATTACTAAAGATGTAGCTAAATATGATATGGCAATTGCGCGTGGCCGACAGGTAAATAAGCCTGATTACTGGCATAAATTGCCCCTGTCTAACGATTCTAACTGGAAATAATAATCAAACAGAGCTGAAATCAATTTTCAGCTCTGTTTGATTTTGCAGAATAACTAAAAATAGCTCCTGAGTTCTTTAAACTCAAGAGCTATTTTAGTAAGCTACACCTAATTATTTAAAATTAGTTTCTTTAACAAACTTATTTTTAGCAATGATAAAGTACTTTGCGTGGTTAATTTTGACAGGACTGCCATAAGTTTTAATTACTTGCTGTTTCCTTAAAACTTTTGTGCTAATTAGATTACCATGTTGGCTGTAAACATAAGCATTATGCCTCAATTTAAGCATATTAGAATCAATATTGTTAGCGGCGATGAATAAACCATCATCCAGTTCGTAGTATTTCTTACCATTGATGAATCGCTGGTTAACCGTATTAACAATTGAACCGGCCAGTATAACGATCTTGTTAGCACGTTTACCGTTTTGATCATATAGATAGGAATTGTGCATAATAGTTTTTGCAGCTGCTGGTTGCGCCTTTTCCGTTACGAGTTCGTTGTTCGGCGCTGCACTAGCGGCTTTTTGTAAAGCAATATTTGCGGCCTTAACAAAGCGGTTTGGTGCAATAATGTAATATTTTTTGCCCCGAATTGTGACTGCAGTCCCATAGGTTTTAATATTATTGCCTTTTCTTAATACACCAGCTTTCTTTATGCGATTGCCATGTTTATTGTAAACATAGGCATTATGTTTTAATTTCTGACTTGTAGGAATAACATTACCCAGAGCAATATAGTAAATTTTATTCTGATTGCCTTTATCGACCAAGACGTAATAGCTCTGCCCGTTAATTTCTTTGGTGCCGTATGAAGTAATGATTGAGCCGGCACCAAGAATAACTTTGTTAGCACGTTTGCCATTTTCATCGTAAAGGTAAGCGTTATGCATTAAAGTTAATTCTTCTCTGCTGCTTAAATCAAGTTTTGCCTCATTATCTTCTTTGCTGGTAGTATTAACAGCCGTATTGTTAGCAGGGGCAGGAACGGAATGATTGCTAGAACTATGTTCATTTTCGTGATTAATATCATGAAGAATATGGTCTATTGTGGCAGAATCCGTAACATTAAGATACATTTGCTTAATAGCATCATCACGTAATTTGGTAATTGTCTGACTGTCATTAACCTCAGGCTGTTTGAGAGCAGCGTTTGCCTGGGACATATCTGTCTCAATTTGCTTAATAATAGCTCGCTTTTCTTGCTCAGTGTATTTGCTTGAAGATTGAATTTCACTTGTAGCTGCTTTTTGTGCGGCTGCCAGAGCTCCAGCAGCAATTGCCTTTTCACCAGCTAATTCTGTTGCAGCGAGTTTATCCGCGTTAGCAGGATCAATGAGCGCATCTTCAGCACTTTCGTATGCTTGATCAACGCTAGTGGTGTTTGCTTTATCCTTAAACCTGTCTGTAAGAGCTTTAACAGCGGAATCATAGGCAGCTGTTAATCTCTCTTTTAGTACAGTGCTGTTGCTATTTAAAATATCATCCAGTTCGTTACTATCAGCACCAATAATATTGTTTATTTGCTCGACAGCTTCTTTTCTGGCCTTTTCTACGCCAGCAGAATCTTGAGCCTGATCAATAGTGCCCGTTTGATCCGAGTTAGCTTTAGCTGCTTCTTGGTCAAAGTAATCTTTAATTGCCTGCTTTTCAGCACTAGTATAATCGCTGCCATCTTGATGCTTTAATTTATCAACTTGGTTTTTAGCGTTGGCAGCAGTGTCAGCTACTGAGCCTTTAGCTATTTCTTTTGCAGCTGCAATCTTAGCTGCTGTAATATCTGCAATTGAGTCACCATTCACCTGTGAGTGCTCGTGATATGCTTTATCAACATTGGTGGTATCAGCATTTTCACCAAACTTGTCTTTTAGTTCAGCTACTGCTTTTTGATGTTCAGCAGCTAATTCATTGTTGGCTTCTGCTTTAAGCGAACTAATAGATTCCTCTTTAGCGGCATTACCAGCACTGTCAATATCGGATTTAGCGGTTTCTGTGATTTTATCAATCTGGTCCTTTTTGCCTAATGTATCACCTTTAGGAGCAATAATTGCATCAATTTGATCCTTGGCTTTCTGGCTATCATCTTTAATTTGCTCTTTCAGCCTGTTCTTTGTTTCAGCAGCTAATTTATCGTTACTGTCGATTTCTGCAGTTACTTTTGCAGCTTCTTCGTCAATGTCAGCTTTAGCCTGCTCCTTATTGATAATAGTCATAACCTCATCATAAGCGGCACTGGTAGTCTGGATATCAGTAGCATTATTAATAGCTTTAATTTGCTCGTCAATATGATCTAGCAATTCTGGTGACAGCTTATCTTTCAACCTGTCTTTTAATCTACTATATGCATTGTTAATGCCGTCTACTCCTTCAGCGCCCTTAAGGGCATTATTTTGTTCATTATTAAACCATTCTGGTTCAGTGCCAGTTTCAGGCTTAGCCAACAGCCGATCAATGTTTTGCCCAATATCAGCTTCTTCTGGGATGTCGGCACTTGCAGCAGCACTTTCGATATCTTGGTAGCTCTGCTTGTATGCATCATCAACTGCTTTTTTGGCTGCTGCCTTTTGCTCGGCAGTTAATTGAGATTGATCAATTACAGCATAAGCCTTAGTTTGTTTATCCTTTAGAACACTCTCGGCTTTCGTCTTTTGTCCAGCCAGGGCTGTCTGTTCTTTAATGCTGTTGATATTAGTAATAGCTTGTTTTCTATTATTATCTATTTGGTCTTTAGCAGTTGTTTCAGATTGCGAAACAGAATTAATGTCAGTTTTTGCTTGTTCAACAAGTTTTTGAACTTGTTCCTTCTGCTTTTGCTGGTCTGCTGGGGACAAACCAGATTTTTCTATGGCATCATTTGCTTCTTTTTGTGCTTGTTCTACCTGAGAGATTGCTTCTTGTTTCGCTCTAACTATTTCGGCTTTTTCTTGTGCAACTTGGAAAATACGGTCGATTTCTTTCTCACCAAAATTAGCAGTTTCACCTTCTGGCACTATACCTTGTTCGGTATTTTCAACTTGTGTTTTAGCATCTTCGTAGTTGTTTTCAAGCTTAATACCGGCAATGTTAGCAATGGTTTTGTTAACGGCTTCTTCCAATTGCTTTTGAAGCGCGTCAATTTGATCTTGCTCAAGGTTGGTTGCCACACTGGCAATTTCACCTTTACTGTTAACATAGTCCTTAAACTTGTTAATTTGTTTATTCTTTTCTGCAGTCAGTTTGCTTGGCAATTTTGCCTGATCAATGTTTGTTTTGGCATCTTGTTCTAACTGGGATAGCTGTTCACTTGTCCCGCCATAAATTGAACTAATACCATCATTTAAGGCTTGGTCAATGTCTTGATAGCCACTAGCGGCATCGTTGCCGGCTAAACCTATACTATCAATATCAGTTTTGGCACTTGCAGCATATTCTTTTAGGCCTTTAACTATTTGATTTTTATTATCAAAGTCTTCACCTAGTTTGTTAATTGTGGTAATGCCATCTTCTGCAGCTGATTGAATTTGCGTAATAGTGTTTTGCTTACTGCTCCTAGCGTTAATAATCTTTGCTGCTGCTTTCTTTTGTTCCTGATCTATTTGTGCTTTCATTTGGTCAGCAACGGTGCTGTCTTCAGTTTCAGCAGCTTTAGCTTTGGCGTTGGTGGCTGCAGTTTGTAAATCATTGAGAGCTTGGGCTAGAGCTTCTTCGTTAGCAATATTATTATTGACCTTGTTAAGAGCTGTCTCACCATTACCTTTGGCAGCATTAATTTTATCCAGATCAGTGGCAGCAGAAATCTCGGCTTTAGCTGCACTTAAAGCGTCACTAATAGCCTTACTTAAGTCATCATATTGATTTTGATCAACTTTATTGTGCAAACGGTCATCGCTTAAGCGCTGGCTCAGCTTTTTAGCCTGCTCAACCAGTGAGTTGTAGGCGGCATTTTGTTCCTGCAGCAAAGCGGCGTTATCTTTAGCATTTTGTACAATACCGGTAATGGCATTTTCAGCGCCTTGTTTGGCTTTTTCTACCTCGTCTGGACTTTGCGCCTTGTTAATATTTTGGATAGCTATCTCTTTATTTGAGTTGATTAAGTCAATTTGCTGGGCTTTCTCAGTATCACTTAGAGCTGACTGTTCGATCTTCTGGATATTATCTGCAGCTGTTTGGGCAATATTTTCTAAATATTTATTGGCATTATTCTTAGACGCTTGTAATTGAGCAGCGCTTAAAGCTTTGTCAATGTTGATAATACCAGTAGTCTTAGCGGATGCAATATCGTCTGTTGTTTGCTGACCGTTAACCTGACTAACGGCTTTATTTTTGGCAGCAGTTGCCTGACTCTTATACTGAGCTTTTTCTTCAGCACTTAAGCCTGTAATTTGATCAATTTGAGCTAAAATACCCGGAGCACCAGGATTATTAGTTTGACCGTTTAGTTCTGCTGTCAATGCTTTAATTGCTTCGTCTTTAGCATTTTTTATTTTGGCAGCATCATTAGAATCTGCTGTAGTCTTAATTCCTTTGATGTGATTAATGGTAGAATCTCTAATGCCTAAAACAGAGCCACTATCCTTTGCAGCAGCAATTTCTGCAGCAGCATTTTCTAGAATGGAATCAACATTGTCTTGATCCTTTTTATCTTTTAAGCTGTTTTTGATTTCGTCTGCGACATCTTTAATAGCTTTTCTGGTCTGTGCTTTGGTGATTGCTAAGTTACCACTTGCTTCCGCTTTATTGATTGCATTAATGGTATCAGTAGTGATTTTATTGATACCATCTTTTGCCTTGCCGTTTTGTAATTTACTCTTGGCATCCGCAACAGCCTGATTGATATCAGAGATTGCCTGCTCATATTGGGAACTAGCTTCTTCTTTTTCTTCAGCGCTTAGAGTGTCATATGAAGATTTTAATCTGCTAATTGCTTCTTGAGCAGCTTGGTTAATAGCCTCTTCGCTGTGATGTTTAGCATTCTCCAAATCAGCTGTCATAGCTGTGGCTGCAACCTGACCAATAGCATCTTTACCATCATTTTTGGCTTTGTCTACGGCATCATTATTTTTTTGCAATTCAATATTTTGCTTAGCTTTAGCTCTTTCATCGTTGATTTTTGCAATGGTTTGAGTTTTATCCGCGTCAGACATCGCAGATTGATTAATGGTAGAAATTGCTTGATCAGCCTGCTTGTCGACTTCTTGCTTAGCATGATCAATATTGGTATCAAGGCTTTGCGCATCCCTAACAACTGTGTTCATATTATCAATGCCTTGCTGCTTTTCAGAATCGACTTGAGCAGCAGGAACATTCTTTACTTTAGCAACTGCATCATTATAGTAATCAGTTAACTGTTTAATTAATCCGTCTTTAGTAGTGCTGTTAACATTTTGTAAGTTGGTAATTTGATTAGAAACATCGGTGCAGGTGTTCAACAATTCTTTAAGGGCAGCGCTTCTACTTGATTGCAATACAACGTTAGCAAGAATTTTATTTAAAGCTTCCCGACCAGCGTTTGTTGCAGTAGCAATTTCATCTTGAGAATGAGCATTTTGAATATCAGTTTTGGCTGAAGTTAAAGCAGAACTAATTTCGTCATAGTAATCACTTTTTTCTTTGCCGGAAAGGTTAGGATCTTTTTCGATACTTGTCCGAATTTTCTCTGCTAGAGCATTTAGGCCAGTGTCTTTATTGGTTAAAGCATCATCTTTTTGTTGCTCTAAGTATTTTGCTTCTTCACTGGCAATACTGCTAGCAACGCTGGCCATAGCAGCAATGCCATCATCTCTATCTTTAGCCACTTGTTCAGCAGTCGAGTCATTGTAAACTTTGCTGGTTGCTGTTTCGTAGAAGCTATTAATTTTGCCTGTTAAGGCGTCTTTTTGCTCGCTATTAATTTTATTATCGGTAAAAGCCTGATTAATAGTATCTAAGTCTTTTTTCTTATCATCTTGCAACGCTATATTTGCCTGAGATTTTGCGACTATTAATTGACCAGCCGCCAAATCCTCATTGATACTAGTTTTACCAGCTTGTCTAGCGGAATTAACACCATCATTGTCTTTAGCTGCATTAATTGCTGCTTTGGCGTTAGCTAAGTCTTTATTAATAGTTTCTTGATAATGTTGTTTATCTTCTGGACTTAAAACAGTATCGTCAAAGTCGTCAATTGTACTTAAAGCGTTATTAGCTGCTTCTTCAACTTCCTTAATTGCATCTTGGCGCTGCTTATTTAAATTAGTAGAGCCGGTATTAGCAGCATTTTCTTGATAACCAGTAATATTTTTAATAGCATTGTCTTCGTCTGTTGCAATTGCAGTTTCATTTTCATCTTGAGTGATTTTAGCAACACCAGCAGCAGTTGCAGTATTAATTAGTTCTTGATATTTGGTTTTTTCCTCGTCACTCAGATTTTTATTATTTGTAATCGTAGCAATGGCTTTGTCTTTTGCATCCTGAATTGCTGCAATAGCTTGATTACGTCGACCACTTAAGTTTTGCTCATCAAGTAAATTGTTTAATGCGGCAGTACCTTCTTTAGTAGCTGTATTAGTATCAGCTATAGTTTCGGCATTATCAATGCGGCTATTATAGCCTTGACTTCCGGTAAGCAATTCACTGGCTTTATTGGCAGCATCGTCTTTATTCTTGGCCGTTAAATTAGGATTATTCTGAATTTTGTTAACAATGTCTTGTTTAACTGTTTCCAGTTGCTTTTTAGCAGCAGCCTTATAGGCATTTAAAACGTTCTGCTTACCGTCAATAATATCCTGGTTAATAGCGGTAAGTGAGTCATGGCTAGCAATCGTGTTGGTAGCATTAGTGACAGCTTCATCAATATTAGACTCTTGCTCAACTCCTAAATTGTTTTTAGCTTCAGTTGCATCTTGCTCAATTTGTGCTTTAGCAGCAGCCTTATAGGCATTTAAAACGTTCTTTTTGCCGTCAATAATGTCTTGTTTGATGTCAAGAGCAGAGCTATGACTGGCAATCGCTTTGGTAGCATTAGCAACCGCCTCATCAATATTAGACTCTTGTTCAACTCCTAAATTGCCTTTAGCTGTCTCTGCGTCTGCCTTAACTTGAGCTTTAGCATTTTCTTTAAATGCGTTTAAGATATTTTCTTTAGCTGCATTTTCTGCTTGGGCAATATTTGAACTACTTGCAGCATTATCCTCAATTTTATCAATTGCCGCTAGGGCATCTGTCATGGCGGTTTCGGCTTGGCCAACTTGACCAAGGACATTCTCGTAGCCCTTAGTATAACCAGCAATTTCAGCTTTGGCAGCTGCTTTGTTAATTAAACTTTTAGCAGCAGCTTTTCTCTTATTGATAATTTCACCGTCATCAGTGCCATAAATAGATTGGGCAGTATCACCAGTAGTAGCTGTTGCAGCAGCAACTGCTTCATCTATTTCATCAAGGTATGTTTTTTGTTCATCCGCTGTTAAATCAGAATTTTGAATCCGTTCTTTAGCTTGAGCAGCTGTTTCCTTAATATCTTTTGCTGCTTGGTCTTTTACTTTATCCGTATGTGTGCCATTAATCTTATCAATACCATTGTTAAGATCCTCTTTAGGATTATTGCTGTTAATAATATCTTTGATAGCTTGATTTAAAGTAGCTTGAATTTCAGGTTGGTCGTCACCATACTGTGCTATTTGCTTTTTAGCAGCAGCTTCTAATGCTGCAATTGCATCAATAGTATCTTGCACACCTGGGAGTAGAGCTTTGGCTTCTTTTTGATGGTTATTAATAGCCGCTTCATCTTCGTCTTGATCAAGATCACCGTCAGGAGCAACAATTTCTTTTGGTCGCTTGAGCTTGTCTTTTATACCGTTAATTAACTCGTCTACCGGTGATTTAACATTCTCATCTTTTGAGACTGTGTCAATAGCATTTTCGACTTTTGTAATTGCCTGGTTAATATCAGTTTTTACATTATCTCGGTAATCTTTTCCTGCTTGATTAATGGCATTAATACCGTCATTAACAACCTGATCGATGTTAGTGTTATTTGTAGCTGCAGCCTGTACTTTACTAATGGCTTGGTTTTTAGCGGCAGTGATAGATTGTTCTTGTGCAGGGAACTTTTTAACTTGCTCCTCAGCTTGCTGAGTTAGTTTGTCAATTGCAGCCGCTTTAGCTTTTTCATATTCTCCTTGACTTTGGGCTGTTTGTATAGCCTTATTGACCAAGTCTAAAGCCGTCTTTTTCCTATTATTTATTTCACTGATTGCCGTCTTGGAAGATTGGACGCCATAAACTGATTTTTTAGAATCATAATTGTTATTTTTATTGGTAGCAGCATACTGGGCGGCTTCATTCAATGCATCTGTCAGTGCTTTTTCCTGATCTGCAGTTAAATTAGCCGGCTTTTTAGTTTTAGCAGCATTAATAGCATCAGTAATTTCCTGAGCTGCTTCTTGCTGTACCTCGCTAAATGGTTTGATTCCAAGACTAACTGTAGTAGGGCGGTCGCCACTGGCAATGTCTAACGGACTATATTCAATGAAGTTTGCGTGAGGAGTTAGTTGAATTGTGGCGTCTTTAGCCATCCTGGTAGTAATTTCGGCAGGGATGGTAATGGTGAAGGAGCCATCAGGAGCAACTTTAGCGGCAAATTTGGTAGGTAATGCTGCCAAATCATTTGCTTCACCGCGATAAGTATCAACAGTTTCAGCGTAGGGATTAGCGATTGTTGAATCAATAACAGCTTGACCATTTCTGTATACACCACTATCTTTAAACCTGGCTAAAACATAGGCTTCGGTACCACCAGGTAAGATGTTTTTAAAAAAGCTGTCACTATCAGGACCATCTTTTGCAGGATCATAGTATAATACATGACCTTTGACTAGTTTTGAACCATCTTCTTGATTAATTACCGTCACATCTTCTGGGTCTATGTCTAAGAAACCGCTTTGATTGGCCGGTGTAAATCTGATGTTATTGTAGCCTGGGTTGTCTTTATTGGAAAAAGCTGCTTCCACGATGGCTCGAAAGAGCTGGTCATAGCTTTGATGATTGTAATTTTTCAGCAATTTCTGGAAGTTTTCAGGTGCTTTACTGAGAATGGCGCTAAGCTGGGGGCTATCTTTTTTGACTTTTTCTAAGTCGAAGATCCTTTGACCGTTTAATACTTCCAGTTTGTTAACTGCGACAGTTTTAGCAGTTTTTTCGACTTGTAAAACATGAAAAGGCGGCAAGACTAAGTTGCTGCCAGCAACTGATCCATTTAACAGTTCACCAAGGTTTAAGGACTGGCGAACATTTGTGACCGTAATTTTATTATCACCGATAATGCTGGTACGGTCATTGTTGTTCAGATGAGCATCTAATACAAGAGAAGTAGGGTTATTAACAATTAGTTGCCCGGTATTGGCCACATCAACCAATTTTATTGCACCAGTACCGGCATCACCAACTAATTGGATTTCAAAGCCGCCGTTTTGCACGTTAGCTTTACCATCAATTTGCACTAGCGAACCAGTATAATTGCCCATGTTTTGCCCAGTAATTTTGAGAGCACCGCCAGAATTAATGGCAAAATCGCCCCCAATATAAATCAAGTTTTGCTTATTTCTAGTTGAAATATTTCCATTCGTGCTAACGGTAATAATACCGCCTTTTCCAATGTTAACTTTTGATTTGGCGCTATCTAGGTAAATTGCTCTGGCTTGCCCGTTATTTTGCTTGCCCGCATACTTAATTCCTTCACTTTGCCCGATGTTAATATTCACTTGACCGTGAACAGTTACTTGCGCATCGTCACTAATAAAGATGGCACTGATTGGATTGCCGTGTTCACCATTATTAGCACCATTTGAGCCATCATACGTTTTAAGTGGGGTCAGGTTAACAACTGCTCCTTGTTCAACAGTAAGAGAATTGCCTTCTCCTCTCATTTCAATCAAGGTACCACCAAATGTCGAACCGTCAAAGTGGCAGCCTGCTTTAAAAGTAATGCTATTATTGCTGTTGGTAAATTCTAAAAGTTGCTGATTATTACCGTCAAACCAACCGCCAATGTTGCTTGGAATTTTGACAGTTTCCGCGTGAATTTGACCTTCAAAAATAATGTCAGTATTGTTTTTGGTATAAGCTAATTGTGAACCATAAAAGATAATGTTTCTAAAAGTGATTTTAGCCGTTTGCCCTCTAGTCATATTGTAAGTGTCAGCGACACCATAATAGTCGGTACTTTTAAGTATTAAGTTTTCATAAGTAATATCTAAAGAAGAATTACCGGTAAGAGTAGGGTGGTTACTCTTGAAATCAAGAGTATATTTCGCATTACCTGCAGACTTAATTAATAATTTTCTACCTTGAAAAGCCTGGCGATTATGACCTGTCTCTCTGTCAGCAATAATATTATTGGTAATATCAATTTCACTTACATTACTATTGGTTAGGGCGCTAATAAAATCCTTCCAGTTACCAACGCTTACTTTTTTACCAGCGTCTTTTGCATCTTTTGCGGTGATCTTAGACTTTGCGGCGTCATTATTTTGATCTGTTTTGCCAGTTTCCTGCTTAGCAGTATCGTCTGCATTGGGCTCTTCCTTGTCAGAATTATCAGTGTTAATATCTGTTTTATCTATATTGCCCTTGTTAATTTCATTGTTATCTGTACTGTTTGCGTTAGGCTCTTCTTTGTCTGGCTCGTCATTATTGGCAGGAGTTTGATCTGTTTGAGCAGTGTCATTTTGTTTACTGTTACTATTATTCTCCCTCAAAAACGAACTCAAGCCAGAAAATGCGGTTAAATTTGGTTCCCCTTCTGGCTTGTTTGTTTTGTATGTAGTAGTAGATATATCTCGTGCGGTATTTTTGTTGCTGTCTTGCGAAAAGATTTCCCCTTGAGAATAGGCCTTCTTCTCAGTTTGTTGAGGTGGAACAACTGTATCAGCCTTAACTGTTTTGCTGTTTAAGCCTAAAAAAGTAAAGCCAAGCAATACAGAAGTAGTACCGATACTCAATTTACGAATTGAGAAATGGTCTTGCTTAGCCTGCCTTGCCATTTTTTTCACCCGTTCATTGTAATTATTCTTTCCTAACATAGAAATTTCCTTTCTAATTTCCATTTACTATATAATTATCAATTTAGTAGATGATGATATAAATGTCAATTATTGCGTTTTATAAAGTATTAGTTTATAAATAACAAGTTTTGCAAAAATAAGACAGCGTAAATTAAATAAAGATAACGCTAGCATTAAATTTTAGATAACAATAATTGGCTTTTATAGGCAAAAATTAGATGATGATATTAAAAAAATTGTTCAAAATAAGACAGCTAAAATTTATATATATATTTAAATAATATTGTTATATAATTTATTTAATTTGCTAAAATACGAAGGAAAAATGCGGTTGCCGCAATGCATGATTTGTTATGTTTCAAATTAGTTGCACCATTTTAAGTATTGAGAAAGTTCTATGATATCCTGAAGGGGAGGAGGCATTTATGATGTTTAAATGGATTTTAAAACAGCCTGATTCGAATATGCTAGTTCCTAAAGAAAAAGTGGCACAAACATACAGATGGCGGCAATTAGGGGTTTTACTAGCAACTTGTATTGGCTATATTGGGTACTACATCATTCGCCTTGTATTTACCACAGAACAAAATGATATTATGAAAGAATATCATTTCTCTACAGCTAATATTGGTCTCATTTTGTCTTGTTTTGGTATTGGCTACGGCATAGCAAAACTCTTTATGGGGGTATTGGCAGATAGGTGTGATTCCAACCGGTATTTAATGGTAGGACTGTTATTGTCTGCAATATTAAATATTTTTTTAGGTTCAACTCACAACCTTTATTTAATGATGTTGTTAATGTTTTTAATGGCAGTCACACAAGGAATGGGGGCTGCAGCTTGCCAAAAAATGATTCAGCTCTGGTGGGGACCAAGAATGAGGGGAACAATGTATTCCATTTGGTCTTCAGCACATAATGCCGGCTCATTTATTTGTGTGGCCATAGTGCAACTGGCGGTTTTCCTTTTTTCAGGTTCAATTCCAGCTGTCTTTTATACATCCTCAGCAGTTTCCTTTATCATTTGCATCTTAATTTTAGTTTTGGGTGCTGATAGACCTAAGGTGGTCGGGTTACCTGATATTTCTACTTATACAGGTGACAAAGTTATTCTGGATAATGGCCAAGTTTCTACTGCGGATCAGACTGATTTGAGTGTGGGCCAGATTTTTGTTAAATATATCTTGCAAAATAAATTAGTTTGGGCAGTTACTTTGACTTCAATGTCACTTTATCTGGTCCGCTACGGCATTCAGAGCTGGATCCCATCTTATTTGGTCCAGAATAAAGGCTTCGATCCTGCAGCTGCTAAATGGATTATCGGCATTTTTGAATTAGCATCAGTTCCGGGAGTAATTATTATTGGAGCGATTTCAGATGCTTTAAAAGGACGCCGCGCATTAGTTTCAATCGCCTGCGTAATTGGGACGTTAATTTGCTTAACGCTATATTTTTTCAGTAATAATCATGCTCTGATAATTGCCGCTTTAATCATAATGGGTAATTTGATTTACGCACCGCTGACACTTGTGGGACTAATGATTAATGAGGTTGTCCCGAAATATGCAGTAGGTGCGTCAACGGGTTTCATGGGCTTTTTCCAATACATTTTTGGTGAAACTCTAGCAACAGCTTTAATCGGGATACTAGTTGATAAATTTGGCTGGATCGCCAGCAACTCGGTTCTTTACGTTGCCTCATTTGCGGCATTAATTTTCTTAATTTATACCGCTATTAGTGAAAACAAGATGCGCCAAGAAGCAGAAAGTAACAATAATTAGATTAAAAGAATTTTGCAGACATTTTACATTGATGCAAGAGTGTTAAAAAAAGGTAAGTAATGCTTTAAGCTATTTGAATTAGCGGTTTTTAAGTATACAATATTATGTACCGATATAATTTTAAAAATAACGAGGTTGGAAACAAATGAAGATTAGTCGAAAATTATTAATGGTATCTGCTGCTGCATTAATAGGTGTCAGTCCTGTGCTTAGTGCAAGTCAAGCTGTTGTGGTTCAGGCCGCTAACAAGACTACCGCTAAGAAAAAGACGACAAAGAAGAATACCATTAAGTTGAGTCATAATGCTTATGTTTATGATAAAAATGGTAAACGCTTGAAGACCTACATGGGTAGTGCTAAAAACACTAAAATCGCTAAGGGCATTACTCTTACATTTAGTAGTAAAGTAACTATTAATAAGAAGGATTATTACAGCATTGGTAATAATGCCTTCATTAAAGCTGCTAATGTTGGCTATGTTAATGGTAAAAAGGTGACTAAAAGTGCACCAGTAGCTACTGCAAAAATTAAGCATAATTCATATATTTATAATGCTAAAGGCAAAACAGACAAGAAGAAAATTAAGAAAGGTCAAACTGTTACCGTCGACCAGTTAATTTATATTGGTAAAAAGTTGTTTTACAGAATTAGTGGTCAAAGTAATCAGTTTATAAAAGCCGCAAATGTTGGTAAAACCAGTGGTGCTAAACTGAAGCCAGTAAATAAAAAACCTGGTAAAAATGAAAATGTACCAAGCGATAATCAAAACGACCCAACTGTAATTCTTCTTAATCACAATGCTTATGTCTATGATAGTAACGGTGACACCACCAAGACTCTGATTAGGAGTGGTGAAAAAGTCACAGTTGATAAATTACAATATATAGGTAAAAAGCTTTATTATCATATTAATGACACTAATTACCCAGGTAATGATCAATGGGTTAAAAAGAATAATGTGGGAATTGTTACTGGCAAGCAACTTGAGCCTGCAAATTCAAAGCCTGAAAGTGACGAAAATGTGACCACTGTTACTTTAGCTCGCACCGCTAATGTCTACAACAATAAAGGTGTTCTGCAATCAACTAAGACTTTTGCTAAAGGCCACACTGCACGTGTAACAGAATTACGTTATATTTGGGTAGCAGCTGAAAACCAATCTGCACTGTTTTACAAGTTGCAAAGTGATAAAAATGGCTATCTGAGAGAATCAGATATTAGTAATGTTAATGGTGTTAAATTATCACCAGTCAACACTCCAGAAGCAGCTAAGAATGAAAATACTTTTGCTTCAGCAACCGATAAAAAAGCGTTGCAGGATGCTTTGAGTCAAGATACAACTGTTAAAGCCAGTGATGCTTATAAGCTTTCTGCTAAATCATTACGCGATGCTTATGACGCAGCTATATCCAGTGGAAGTCAGGTTAACACTGCTAAGTCAACTGTTACTCAAGTAAATGATGCTTTAACTAAAATTAATACTGCTAAAGCAGCTTTAAATGGTAAAAAGATAATTGTTAGTGATTTAAAGAACTTGTCATTAACTGAAGCCAGTCAAATTGTTGATCTAGTTGCCAGCGTAAATGGTGTAGACAAGAGTGCTGTACAATTTAGCAACAATAATACGATACTGACAATTATTAGTGCTAATGGTTTCCAAAAACCTGTAACTATCACTGATTACGTCACGACAAATAAATAAAGTGTAAATAAAATCAGATAAACTAGAAAGAACGCAATTCACTGAAAATGTGAACTGTGTTCTTTTTTAGTAAATTATATAAAGCTCTTTAACTTTAAGCTTATAATATTGATAGATTCTGAAAGTCAAAATGAAAACTGGCAGGAGGCAAAATGATGCACACAACTGAGCAACTTTTCGCTGAGGAAAAGATTATTAGAGAATATTTTAATTCATGGCTAGAAAGCGATTTTAGTAGGCTTGATAACTGGTTTAGCCAAGATGTCTATTACCGTGAATGTTATGGTGCTACTTATAAGGGATTAAATGAGCTAAAAGCCTATATCAATTCGAAGTCTAAAGAGCAGACAGTTTTAAAGTGGGATATTTTGAGCATGGCTTATACTTCCTCTAACCAGTTTGTAGTTACTTGGTTTTTTGATGCTAAAGAAAAGCAGGAATATTGTTTTGACGGTGTTTCTCTAATAGCTTTTTCTGATAACAAGATAAAAAGCATAGTGGAATATTCAACCAAACATGAGACATACCGACCATACAAGGACAAGGTGTAACCATGATTTTGTAAACATCATATATTTAACTCATTGGTGGCAATAATTTAAATTTAATAATTTCTTTTTTTATAGCATAAACAAAAAGGTTAAAAATTTTTTGAAGAAAAATATGGTATATACCATTTATATTCAAAAGCTATAAATATATTGAAATACAAGACTAATTTGGTTTATACCAAAGCTCTAAACCCTACTGCCACAACATTTTTCATCGATTTTTAGTAAAACGTTTCCATTTAATGTGCTATAATACAATTGTAGTGAAATATTAGTAGGAGGAAATATTATGAATGCTATAATTAATTGGCTAAACAAGCATCTAGTACCTGTTGCAGCCAAGATTGGTTCAATTCGCTGGCTTGTAGCTTTACGTGACGCCTTTATTTCGATAATGCCAATAATGTTAGCTGGTTCTGTTGCTAGTGTATTGAATGCCATTTTTAGAGACGTTCCCACCAACTTAGGCTGGATGGGTGTTGTTAACTCAATGCAATGGCTGATCAGTATCAATGCAATGGTCTGGACAGGATCAACTGCTATTTTGGGCTTGCTGTTTGCCTTTACCTTTGGTTATCAGATGTGTGTGCAGTATAAAGTTGAACCCATTGCGGGTGGTCTTCTTACACTAGGCACATTTATTATGAGCTTGCCTCAGAGCTTTTCAGTTGATTTGAAAAATGCTCTTACTAAAGGTGATATAAAGACTTTAACTGATGCTGGTACAGCTGTTGTTGGTAAAAATGTTAGTGCCTGGGGCTGGTTTAACTTTAACAAGTACTTTGGTGCTTACGGCTTCTTTACCATAATGATTATGGGTGCCATTTCAGTTGCAGTTTATATTGCTTTAGTTAAGAGACATATTACTATTAAGATGCCTGAAAGTGTGCCACCTGCAGTTTCTAATGCCTTTACTGGTATTATTCCAGCAACTGCTGGTTTGTTCGTTGTCGGTATTATTGATTATCTATTTAGTTTAAAGAACACTACGGTTATTGACCTAATTGCTCAAACAATTCAAGAGCCATTAATGAAGATGGGTCAAGGCTATGGTTCATTGTTATTAATTGTATTCTTAGTACAACTGTTCTGGTTCTTTGGTATTCATGGTACCAATGTTCTTGCTCCAGTTACTGAAAGTATTTGGACGACAGCATTAATCGCTAACGTTAATGCCCACAAGATGCAAAAAGCTTTACCATATATGTGGACTAGAAGCGACTTCGACCTTTACGTTTGGATTGGTGGTGCAGGTTCAACACTGTTACTTATCCTAGCTGTTCTTGCCTTTTCAAAACGTGAAGATGAACGTGCTGTTGCTAAGGTTTCTCTTGTACCTGGAATCTTCAACATTAATGAGCCTATGATGTTTGGTATGCCAATTGTTTTGAACCCAATTTACATTATTCCATTCATTCTTGCTCCATTAGTTATGGTATCAATTGCCTACGGTGTTCTGAGTCTCGGCTGGGTAAGTCCGGTTGCAGTACAGACTACTTGGGCAATGCCACCATTTCTTAACGCAATAATCGCTACGATTGATTGGCGTTCAGTTATCTTACAAATTGTTAATATGGTTGTTGGCTTCCTAATCTATGTACCATTCGTTATTGCATCTAATAACATGGATCCTGAAAAAGTTAATAAAGTTTAAGGAGCAATAATTTTATGAAACAGTTAGGTATTTCGCTTTATCCTGAACAAAGTACATTTGAGCAGGATAAAGAATATATGGATTTAGCTCACAAGTATGGCTACAGCAGAATTTTTTCTTCACTCTTGCAATTAAAGAGTGCCAGCGGTGAAGATTTACTTGCCAAGTTAAAAAAAGACGTTGCTTATGCAAATGATTTAGGGTTTAAAACCGTAGTTGATATTAATCCCGTTTTATTTAAAGAGTTAAAAATTGACTATAATGATTTAGTCTTTTTCCATGACTTAGGCGTTTGGGGCTTAAGATTGGATGAAGGCTTCAGCGGTATGGAAGAAGCCGCCATGACTCATAATCAATATGGGTTAAAAATAGAACTTAATATGAGTCGTGGTACCAATTATTTGGATAGTATTATGGCTTATGATCCAGAGATTGATAATCTAATTGGTTGTCATAACTTTTATCCTCAAGAATACACGGGATTAAGTGAGAAAATTTTTAATGAATATTCACAAAAGTATCGTGACTATGGTTTACATACCGCTGCGTTTATTTCATCTAAAAATGCTCAATTCGGTCCGTGGCCTGTTCACGAAGGCTTACCAACAATGGAAAGCGATCGTCAAAGAGACATTTTTAGTCAAGTAACACATTTGCGCTTGAGTAAAAAAATTGATGATATTATTTTTGGCAATGCGTTTGCTAGTGAAGATGAACTAGTTGCTGCTGCGAAAGCTTTTAACAGTTCATTTCCTGCTCTAGGAATTGAATTTGAACAAGATATTTTGCCAATTGAGAAGACAATTTGTCTTAAAAAGCCGCATTTGTATCGCGGTGATGCTTCGGAATTTTTGTTGCGTGATACCCAACCCCGTGTCGTTTATGCTAAAGAAGATATTCCTGCACATAATAACGATAAAGCCTCTTTTGAAAGAGGAGATATAGTTGTTGTCAATGATAAATATCCACGCTACAAGGGAGAATTACAAATTGTTTTAACTCCATTTGCAAATGATGGCAGACGTAATCTTGTTGGTCATATCTGTCCAGATGATTTGGATCTGTTGAAAGACATTGAGCCTTGGAGTACATTTATATTACGAGAATCTAACTAAGTTAATTTAATTATTAAAGCCATGAGCAATTGCTCATGGCTTTTTAATATGCATTTTTCTAAATAAAAAATAGTATAATTGTACATGTAAGTGATTTCAGATAAAGGAAGAGAATTAAATTACTATGCTAGGTTTTTCAATGTATCTCAACCGCGATTTTACGGCTGATGACTATAATTATCTGCTGGCAATGCGTAATGCGGGATTGACTACTGTTTTTACTTCATTGCATATACCAGAAGATGATCAAAAAGTTGTTTTGAAAAGATTAGCTGAATTAACCAAGTGGTGTCAAAATTTAGAAACAGATATCATTGCCGACGTTTCAGAGGAGGGACTAGAGCAATTAGGCATTGCACTAGATAACGAAAAGCAGGTTGAAAGTCTGGGTTTAACCGGCCTAAGAATAGATGATGGTGTGTCGTCAGCTACTATAGCCAAACTTTCGCAGAAAATGCCAATTGCTCTGAATGCCAGCACTATAAATGAAGATGACATCACAGCTTTACGAGAACACGGCGCCAGTTTTGAAAATTTACAAGCTTGGCATAACTTTTTTCCTCGTCCGGAAACCGGCTTAGATGCAAATTGGTTGGCACAAAAAAATAATTGGTTACACCAAATGAATTTGGAGACGATGGCGTTTGTTGCGGGCGATGATATTCTGCGTGGACCTATTCATGCTGGATTGCCAACTCTTGAAAAACATAGAGGTGAGAATCCTTTAGCTGCCACACTGGAATTAAAACAGCTTGGTTGCGATCATGTCTTTATTGGGGATGGCTCTTTAACAACAAATATGATTGACTGTTTTAAAAATTACATTAAACAGCGGACTATTACACTTCACGTTGATGAAAACTTGCCAGAATTATTCAATTATGAATGGAGCAATCGTCCAGATGTAGCGCGAGATGTGATTAGATTGACGGAGGGGCGTAGCCGCCAACTTTTTAACACAGAACCAGAGACAAAAGTAAGTTCACGTCCTAAGGGAACCATTACCTGTGATAATAAATTATATCTGCGTTATCAGGGTGAATTACAAATAACTAAGCGTGATTTATCAGCAGATAAGAAAGTCAATGTTTTAGGACGAGTGGTGCCTCAAGACTTACCGCTTTTGAATCAAATTGGTGCAGGCCAAAACATTATTTTTAGATCTATGAATGAACAAAAATAGCAGATTTTTGTTTGTTTAAATTTCTATGTTTACTTTAAAACTTATGCAATTTCCAAGATAATCTAGTATTCGGGGCTTGAATGTCACCAACTAAAGTTGAATAATAATAAAGGAAGTAACTTTTTCAGACAACTTTTGGTAAAATAATAAGTTGTTAACAATTTTAATACGGAGGAAATTATGTCTTATAAAGACAATATGATGTTGTTTGCCCTTAATTCAAACGTTCCGCTGGCCCAAAAAATTGCGGAACGTGTGGGGGTGCCCCTAAGTAAATCTAGCGTTCAACGCTTTAGTGATGGCGAAATTCAAATTAATATTGATGAATCTGTCCGAGGCAAAGATGTATATTTAATTCAGTCAACTAGTGTACCGGTTAATGATAACTTAATGGAGTTGCTAATCATGATTGACGCTGTGCGCCGTGCCAGTGCACAGACGATTAATATTGTAATTCCTTACTATGGTTATGCTCGGCAAGATCGTAAAACAAGACCCCGTGAGCCAATCACTGCTAAACTAGTAGCTGATATGTTGCAAGAAGCTGGTGCAACTAGAGTTTTGTCACTTGATCTTCACGCCCCACAAATTCAAGGATTCTTTGATATCCCAGTTGACAATTTAATGGGTGCACCTTTACTTGCTGATTACTTTTTAAGAAATAATTTGCAAAAAGATGCCGTGGTAGTTTCACCTGACCATGGTGGTGTAACTCGTGCACGCAAGTTAGCCGAGTTTTTAAAGACACCAATTGCAATTGTCGATAAACGACGTCCACGAGCCAATGTTTCAGAAGTAATGAATATTATTGGTAACGTTAAAGGTAAACGCGCTATCATTATTGATGACATGATTGATACTGCAGGAACTATCACGCTTGCTGCTCAGGCTTTAATAGATGCAGGAGCTACCGAAGTTTATGCCAGTGCTACACATGCGGTTTTATCAGGACCCGCTATTCAAAGGTTAAACGATTCTCCGATTAAAAATTTGGTGCTAACTGACTCTATTAATCAACCTGTAGAAAAGAAACTGGAAAAAACTCTTCTAGTTTCAGTAGGTCCGCTTATTGGGGATGCAATTAAATGCATTCAAAAACATGAACCACTCAGTCCTTTATTTAATACCCGCTATGAAAAAGATAAACATTAATAAGTTGAAAAAGATAGAAGATCTGCTTGAAATAAGGCAGATCTTTTAGTTTGACAGAATTACCACTTAGTCTGCTTTATTGACCCCTTAGTGAAATACTATTGCATTTAAAATAAAATTAAAGTTTAATAAAAACAAACAAAAGATGAAAGGATAAAGGGTAATGTCACTGAAAGAACTTTTGAAAACTAATATTCCCCGTAGTGTATTTATTCTAATTATTTTCTTAGGTTATGCCATTTGTGGAACACTAGGAACATATCTTTTTAAATTTGCAATTAATGATCTAACAAAGGGGCATTGGGACAGATTTGTGTTTTGGCTGGTTGTTGATTTTGTCATATCAATCTTTTCCGTTTTGCTTTTACCATTAGGAACTTTTCTGTTTAATAAACAAACTCAAGAATGCTTGCATAATATTCGTGCAGAACTCATGCGCCATTATTATCAGTCAAATACTTATAAAGTTTCCAATATTCAAAACCAGTTGAACAACAATCTCAAAATTTTAACTGATGATTACGCCACTCCCTGGATACAGGTCTGGACTAATTTGTTAAGTATAATTATGGCAATAGGTACATTGCTTACACTTCACTGGTCATTAATTTTATTCGTTGCCATAGCAGCTGTCATTGTGCTGACATTACCAAAAGTAATGACTAAAAAGTTATCGAGCTCAACAGCTGAAGCGTCAAAGAAAAATGCCGAATTTTTAAATACAATTGAAAATTGGTTTTCTGGTTTGAGTGAATTGCGTCGTTATAGTGCGGGTGCTCGCTTGGACAGAGCACTTGGTCAAGATAGCAGAAAACTGGCAGCAGCCAATGTTAATAGAAGAAAAATCCAAGGAATTTCTATTAGTATTAATGGCTTAGGTAATGCTATTGGTCAAATTGGTGCAAGTTTATGGAGTGGGCTGCTATTTTTTGCACATATTATCACCTTAGGTGATTGGTTTATAGCGGGCAGCTTTGCTTCGACAATTTTTAATGGTCTCTGGTCAGTTATTAGCGCAATGACGCAGATGAGATCTACCAAAAAATTGCGTCAGGAAATTGCACAATTGACAAAGCCAATATCTGGGAAGAAGCAAGGCACTAAAGTTTATGGTGTTGAATGTCACAATTTGAAGGTGCAATATCCAAATGGTGAAAGTATATCTTATCCTGATTTTACTATTAATAAAGGCGATAAGGTTTTACTTTCAGGTGATTCAGGTACGGGTAAGTCAACTTTATTCAAAGTCTTGCTAGGACAACTTAAGCCTGAAACAGGTGAGGTCTACTTTACTACTAACGATGGAACTAAAATATCACCACAACAAGCACAACTTGGTTACGTAGCGCAGGAGGCAACGCTCTTTCCTGATACTATTGCCAATAATATTACGATGTTTAACAGTAAATTGGTTAGCAAACTAAAAGAAATTGTCCAAAAAGTTCAACTGGTGCCTGATTTAGCCAAGTTTCCCGAGCAAATTAATACAACAGTTGATTTAGATCAAGGCAATTTATCAGGTGGACAAAGACAAAAAGTAGTTTTAGCCAGGGCTGAAATTCATGAAGAACCATTTCTGTTACTTGATGAGGCAACTAGCGCCATTGACAGTAAAACTACCAATGAAATTATTGGTAACTTGCTCGATACTGATAAAACAGTTTTGATGATTGCACATAACTTTAGTCCTGAACTAAAAGGTATGTTTGATTATCAGATCCATTTAAAATCAAACAAAAAGCTGGGTAGTAAAAATGACAATTAAAGAATTTTACAAAACCAATCCTTTGCGTTTTATTGTTTTACTATTAATCAATATTAGTTTTTATGCTCTGCTAATTATTGGCACAGTATTCAGTATTATAGAAACTACTGCAATTCAACAGGGCAATTTTAAAATCTTTTTAATTACTATTTTATGTAGTTTTGTATGTGTAATGGCAGATTATTTAATGCAAGGTCTGACAAACTACCTTTTGTCTTGTCAGGAAGAACAATATAATATCGCCATCAGAGCGAAAACCGTTAATCACTTTTATAAAGATCAAAAAGATCACACAGTGGCACAAGTTCAAAATCGGCTAACAAATGATGTAGTCCAAAGTCAGCAAAATTATATTACTCCCTTTTTTAGTTTAATTGGCGGAGTAGTCATCATAGTTTCTGCTGTTATATTATTGATTTCATTGCATTGGAGTTTGCTTGTTACTATTGTAATAATGGTGGTAATCTCTTTACTTTTACCCAAGCTGTTAGAGAAACCCTTGCAAAAGTCAATGCTTCGAATTTCTCAAAGTAACCAAAAATATCTCGATTGTCTGGAAAAATGGCTTAATGGACTTGCAGAAATACAGCGTTATTTTAGTGGGGCAAAACTATTTAGGGTAACAGGTAGCGCAGCTAAAGAATTAGAAGATGCCAATGTTAAGCAAAATGGTGTCATGCAATTATTAACTGTTATCAACGGTTTAGTGTCTGTCGTTTTCTCACTGATTTTATTTTTATTAGCCGGATATTTGTTTCAGCAAAAATTAGTAGTGTTTGGCGTCATTACCGCAGTAGGTAATTGCTTAAGCTACTTGAAACAAGGAATTCAGTTTATAGTAACCTCTTATGGGCAAATGAAGGCAACGGCATCTCTAAATAAAGAAATTGCTAAAACCGCAAAACCAGTAAGAAAAACTCAAACTGAAAAAATTGTGACTCCAGCAGCGATTAGCACATCTAATCTTAGTTTGCAATTTCCTAACGGTGAGAGTTTGCTCTTTCCTGATGTTAATGTGAAACCCGGTGAAAAAATACTATTAACTGGAGACTCTGGAGCTGGTAAGTCAACGTTGTTTAAACTCGTCTTGGGACAGATTAAACCAAGTTCTGGACAAATCACTTTTAAAAACAAAAATGGTAATATAGTTAACCCCGACATGAGTAAAATTGGCTATATTCCGCAAGACCCTGTGCTTTTTCCGGTAACTATTGCTGATAACATGACTATGTTTTCCGATAAATTAAAAAGTGCACTGCCACAATTAGTTGAAAAAGTTCAACTTGCTGGCGATATTGCCAAGTTTGATGATGGTTTAGAACAAAAAATCGATTTAAACAAATTGAATATTTCTGGTGGTCAAAGACAAAAGATTGTTCTAGTACGAGCTTTAGTCCATCAAAGTGAAATTTTTTTGATTGATGAAGGAACCAGTGCTATTGACCAGCAAGCGACAATGCAAATTTTGCGGGAAATCACATCGAGTTCTGCTACAGTAATCTTTATTGCACACAGCTTTAATGATCAGATGAAAGAAATGTTTGACAGAGAAATTCACTTAACGAAAACATAAAGCAATAAAAAGGAGGTAAGATATTATGACAATTAAGGACTTTTATAAGCAAAACCCTTTACGCTTCATGATACTAATTTTGATTACCGTTTTAGAGTGGACTTTACCAATTGTAACCACACAAATACTTATGCTTTTAACCACAGCAATTCAGCAACAGAAATTCCAACAGTTTTTAATTATAAATGTCATTTCATTTATGCCTTTCTTATTTCAATATTTAATACAAGGACTGCATGCGTTCCTTCTATCAAAACAACAAGAGGAATTTAATTTTCATATCAGAAAAAGATCTGTATCTCACTTTTATGCGGATCAAAAAGAGCATTCTGTTGCCCAGATTCAAAATCGATTAACAAATGACCTGAATCAGAGCCAAGAAAATTATTTTGCACCATTTTTTGGTCTAATTGGTGGTGTTATTAATTTAGTATCTGTAATTGTTCTGCTTATTTCATTACACTGGAGTTTACTTCTCACAATTATTTTGATGGTAGCTATTTCATTATTGTTACCAAAATTATTAGAAAAGCCACTACAAAATTCAATGACCAAGATTTCAAAGAGTAATAATCAATATCTCGATTGCTTAGAAAAGTGGCTTAATGGCCTTGAAGAACTACAACGTTATTTTGCCGGAGGAAAACTATTTAAAGTAACTAATGATGCAGCTAAAGAGCTAGAAGATGCTTATGTCAAGCAAAATGGGGTTACGCAATTACTAAGTATCATTAATGGATTGGTATCAGTTTCTTTTTCATTAATTTTATTCTTACTAACGGGTTATTTGTTCCAAGCTAAAATAGTAGCATTTGGTGCAATTACTGGAGTAGGCAATTGTAATTTCTACTTAAGGCAAAGTATTCAAATCATAGTTAGTCGTTATGGACAAATAAAGGGCTCCAAAACTTTAAATCAGGAGATTGCCCAAACGGCTGCGCCAGTTAAAAAAGAGCAAGCTGAAGAAGTAGCAACTCCAGCATCACTTAGTACTCATGATCTTAGTTTGCAATTTCCTAATGGTGAAAGTCTAATTTTTCCAGACATTAATATTAAGTCAGGTGAAAAAGTGCTTCTGACTGGTGATTCTGGAGCTGGGAAATCAACTTTGTTTAAACTCATTCTAGGACAAATCAAACCAACTTCAGGGCAGATAGTTTTTAAGGGCAAAGATGGTGCTGTGGTTAACCCAGATATGAGTAAAATTGGCTATATTCCGCAGGATCCGGTACTTTTACCTGTCAGCATTGCTGACAATATGACGATGTTTGCCGATGAACTTAAGAGTGCTTTACCACAACTTGTAAATAAAGTAGAGCTTGCTGGTGATATTGCCAAATTTGATAACGGGTTAGAACAAAAGATTGATCTTAATAATTTGAATATTTCAGGTGGTCAAAGGCAAAAGATTGTGCTGGTACGAGCTTTAGTTCATCAGAGTGAAATTATTTTGATTGATGAAGGGACTAGTGCCATTGATCAAGAAGCAACAATGCAAATATTGCGCGAGGTTACTTCAACCCCTGCTACAGTAGTCTTCATTGCACACAGCTTTAATGATAAGATGAAAAAAATGTTTGACAGGGAAATTCACTTAGTTAAAAATGTTAAAGCTAAAAGTAAAAATTAAGAGAAGAAATTAATAAGTAGAAGACTAATTCAAAGCTAGTTTTGGATTAGTTTTTTTCTACCAAAATAATTGAAAGCGATTTAAAAAAAGTGTTGATTTATTTCTAAAAACTGGTACACTTAAAAGTGAAATCGGACTTATTAAATATCCAATTTTGTTTTATCTTGTTTTTTTACTTGGGAGGTAAAAAATGGAAACAGAAAAAGTAGAACTAATCAATTTTAACCCAGAAGCCTATCTAAAAGACGGTGAAATGGTCTATTCCAAGAGGTCAGAAATTGAAGAGCTGGCTGACAAGCTAACCCAAGAAGGATATAAAAATATCTATCTGATGGGAATAGGTGGAACTGAGTTTGAATTGTACCAGTTTGCATATGCAGCTAATAGAATGTCAGATTTACCTGTTAAAGTGATTAATGCTGCCGACTTAAATGCAGTCCATCCACGTGATTTGACCAAAGATACAATTGTTATTACTGCAAGTGACAGTGGTAATACTCCAGAGATTATCGAAGCTGCACAGTGGTTAATAAAAGATGATATTAGATTAATTGCGTTTACTAAAAAGAGCGGTGAATTAGGTGGAATGGCACCAACTGTGATCGAAGTAAATGGCTCAACAGGTTCTGGACAAAACTACTATATGGCAGAAGCTATGTTAGTTTACAGCTTGCTTTATAAACATGGTGATTTTCCAGACTACCCTCAGTTTGCTGATCAACTGAAAAATGTCTTTAAGGATTTGCTGGACATCAGAAAGAAATTCGAACCAAAAGCTGATGAGATTGCTCATAAATGTTACAAGGCTCCTTACACTATTTTCACCGGTTCAGGAGCTTTGTGGGGTGAAACTGAATTATTCGCTGAATGTCTGCTTGAAGAAATGCAATGGGTAAGAACACGCCCAATTACCAGTGCAAAATTCTTCCATGGTACTCTTGAGTTGGTTGAAAAGGGTGTACCAGTTTTCATTGTCGAAGGTGAAGACGAATTTAGAAAGCAAGACGTTCGTGTACAACGTTTCTGTGAAAAGATTGGCGCTGAACATTATGTAATTGATACAAAAGAATATAGTTTAAGTGTTGATGATAAGTTTAGACATTTGGTTATTCCATGGATTGTTAACTCTCTATTAACAGACAGATTAACAAATCACTACCAAGTTTATACAAAGCATAATAAAAACTACAGAAGATATTATCGTCAATTCGAATATTAGTATGATAAAAAGACGGGATACTTGTGTATCCCGCTTTTTGTTCAAATTTTTAGTTTGGAAGTGAATATGATGAAAATGCTGGATTATGTTAAAGCGTCACCACAAAAAGTTAAAGAAAACATTAATGATAAAGAAAGTTTAGTTACACCATTAGTAAAACTTTTTTGTGATCAAAATTTTGTAAGCGTTATCATAGTTGCGTCTGGATCATCTATGAATGCTGCAAAAATGGCACAACCATATATGGTTAAACGTTTAGGATGTCCTGTATCGGTAATAACCCCTGAATTGTATGAACTGATAGAACCAATTAATTTTAACAAAACATTCGTATTCTTTATATCTCAAAGTGGGGCTTCTACCAATATTCTGCATGCGATGAATTACATGAAAAAGTTAAGCCACCAAACTATTTTATTGACAGGTAATGTTCATAGTCAGGCTGCTGGTAATGCTGATTACGTAATTGATTACGGTGTAGGCGTTGAAACGGTTGGTTATGTGACCATCGGTTTGTCAACCTTAATTCTTTATTTAGCCCTCTTTGCAAATGAAGTTGCTATTAAAGGTGATCGTGAACATAACACTGATGATGAATTTATCCAATTAGCTAATGTTATGTCTAGCACAGTAGATAAGGGAATTGATTTTGTCAATGAGCACTTCCTGGAGCTTGCTGAAATGGGCCCAACTTTTATTTGCGGTAATAATATGAACCTGGGTGTTGCCAGAGAAGCTGCTCTTAAATTCCAAGAAACTTTGAAAATTCCTACGATGCATTATGAAGTTGAAGAATTTATGCATGGACCAGATATTCAACTAAGCCCAAAATATACGGTGTTTTTAATTGATAATCTGCAACACAGCTCACGAATTTCCAGTATTTATGAAAAACTAGCTGTAGTAACTTCAAGAAGATATTTGATCACGTTTGACAGTGAACCAAAAGAGCAAAACGTTATTAATATTACCAAACCGTTGATTACAGATCTGTGTTCTCTGGCCGTAATACCATTTTTCCAAGTTATTGTTGCCTCAATGATGCCCGCACTGAGTACGGAAAAATCTCATCCGCTGGCAGAAAAATTTATGGACGCAATTACTACTAAAAATTATAGTCAAAACAACAAGGAGTAAAAAATGGTTCAAGTATTGATATGTACGCATGAAGAGATGGCAGTTGGTGTGAAAAAAACAGCGGAATTTATTATGGGCCCGCAAAAAAATTTACATGCTATAGCAGCTTATACTGATGAACATTTAGATTATCAAAAAATGATTGCTGAATTTTTAGCAAAACATTCTTCTGAGCCTGTTGTTGTGCTAACAGATATCCTTGGTGGCAGCGTTAATACAACATTAGGGAAAATGTTAGATCAATACCAGAATCTGCATATCATCTCGGGAGTCAATTTACCAATGATAGTGCAACTATTATTGTCAAATGAAAAAAACTTGGATGAAACAATCCAAAAGACAATTGCAGAAGCAAAAAATGGGATTCAGTATGTAAATCAAACACTCACTAAACAAACGAGTAGTTTAAGTGATGATTTCTAAGGGGATGTTTTAAATGATTAAAATGATCAGAGTTGATTACCGTCTATTGCATGGTCAAGTCGCTGTGTCATGGACAGGAACTCTTGGGGCTGATGCACTCTTGCTAGTTAGTGACACTTTGAAAAATGATAAATTAAGATTGCAAATGCTTGCTTTGGCTAAGCCCAGTGGTGTCAAGGTAGTAGTAAAGGACACACAAGGTGCAATTGATGTCATCAAGAGTGGCAAAACC
This sequence comes from Lactobacillus melliventris, assembly GCF_013346935.1. Taxonomy (GTDB): domain Bacteria; phylum Bacillota; class Bacilli; order Lactobacillales; family Lactobacillaceae; genus Lactobacillus. Next base: position 216,321 of record NZ_JAAEEB010000004.1, on the reverse strand, counting down.
GATCGCTACAGTTTATTCATTATTTGTGAAACTGTTGAAATAGCGGCCAAGTTAGCTCGTGAATTTAATATTAAATCAGTTAATTTGGGCAATATCTCATTTGGTGACGGCAAGCAAAAGATTAGCAAGAGTATTTATATTAATGAAGACGAAAAACGAACAATTAAAGAATTAATTGATGAAGGGGTTGATGTCTTTATCCAAATGGTACCTACGGAAAACAAGATTGAGGCTAAAAACGTAATTTAGAGCGGTAAAGGAGATGTTCTAAATGATTTTAAAAACATTTTTGATTTTCATTGTGGCTTTAATTGGCTATAGTGATGCTTTTACTGGTACGAGTTTAATTCAACGTCCACTAGTTATGGGGATGTTAACAGGACTGGTATTGGGCGATTTAAAAGACGGCATCATTATGGGTGGTGCCATGGAACTGGCCATGGTAGGTTCAGTTTCAATTGGTGCTTATATTCCGCCTGACATGGTTTCTGGAACTATTTTAGGAACTGCTTTGGCAATCCAAGCACATGCGGATTCAGCTGCAGCTTTAACATTGGGTATTCCAATTGCTACTATAGTATTGGCTTTAGAAACTGCAATTGGTCAGCCACTAAAGTTGATCTTTGTTCACAGAATTGATAAAAACGCCCAGGATGGAGATACTAAGGCAATTGCACGTAATATGATCCTTGGTGGTTATGCTGGTAAATTACCAGGCTTAGTTATTGTGCCAACAGCATTTTACTTTGGTCAACATGCGGTTACTACTTTACTCAGCAATATGCCTAAATTTATCTCGACGGGAATGACTATTGCTTCAGGGTTACTGCCAGCATTAGGATTTGCCATGTTAGCACAAATGATAATGAACAAGAAAGTTGCTGTGTTCTTTTTCATTGGTTTCTTCATGGTTGCTTACGGCAACTTGTCAACAACAGGTGTAGCTTTATTTGCTGCTTTAATCATCATTGTAATGTACATCTTTGTTGAGAGAAAAGATGATAAGAAAGGACAAGATACAGCCACTGAACCCGCCACAGGACAAGCAACAGAAGAACAAGGAGATGGTTTCGATGAGTTTTAAAATACAGCCTGAATATAAAGGTAAAATAACTAAAAAGGATCTACAAAAAGTATTTTGGCGCAGTATTCCAACAGAGCATTTGTGGAACTACGAAAGAATGATGAATGTTGGCTATACTTTTGCCATGATTCCAATCTTAAAGAAGCTTTATCCTAAAAAAGAAGATTTATCAGCTGCATTGACGCGAAGTCTAGAAGTTTATAATGTTACTCCGTATATTATTACTTTACCAGAAGGCATTGCTACTGCTATGGAAGAGCAAAATGCGAGTGATCCAGATTTTGATACGCAATCAATTTCGGCTGTGAAACTCGCTATGATGGGTCCTTTATCAGGAGTTGGTGATGCTTTCTTCTGGGGAACATTAAGAATACTAGCTACTGGTGTTGGTACTTCCTTAGCAATGCAGGGAAATATATTGGGACCTTTACTTTTCTTGATAATTTTTGATGTACCACATTTTATAATCAGATATATCATGACTTTTTTAGGATACGGTCTTGGTTCAAACGTGATTGATAAACTAAAGAAGTCCGGTATTATGGATAAGGTTATGGAATATGCTTCAATCATGGGGATCATGGTTGTTGGTGGCATGACGATGAGCATGTCAAAAATTAACTTTATTACAAAAATAGGTTCCGGTAAGGGCGCCCAGACGATCCAAGGACTACTTGATGGTATCGCCCCTGGATTGGGTGTACTAGCACTATTTGGTGTGATGTATTGGATGCTTAAGAAGAAAATGAATCCATTACTGATTATGTTGATTGTCTTAATCGTAAGTATAGCAGGAGCTTACTTTAATATATTAGGAGTCTAACTAATATTTAATTTAAGAGTCATCAAAAAGAAATGAGATTAAATAAACTCATTTCTTTTTGTTTTTTAAATAAAAAACAAGGTGAAAAAAGTGTTAAAAAAAAGACAGTCTATTTCTTTAAAGTGGCTACTTCTTGGTGTTTTAATTACTAATACTGCAATGAGTTTTATTTGGCCTTTAAACACAATTTATATCCATGAAACATTACATAAAAGCTTGGTAATTGCAGCATCCGTCCTATTTTTAAATCAGTTTGCCACTATGTTAGGTAGTTTGATTGGTGGTAAATTGTTTGATAGCTGGAGTCCATACTATTCTATTTTACTAGGGATAGCTCTAAATATATTTGCCTTAGGCGGACTTATCTTTTTTCATGCTTGGCCGGCCTATGCTTTATTGCTCATTTTGTCTGGTCTTGCAAACGGTATTTCTGTAACTTGTGAAAATTCCTTGGCGACTAGAGTCGGAAATCATCGTTCCAGCTATGTATTTAACCTTTTATACTTTGCGTCAAACTTTGGTTTAGTTTTTGGAACGCTCACAGTCGGATATATTATGCCTTTGGGAATTGGCTACGTATTTGCCATTGCAACAATAATTCAAATATTATTTTTAGTGGTAGCTGTTATTAATTATAATATTCAGTTTGACCAAACAATGGGCGACAGAAAGCAAGCAATAAAAAAGGGAAAATTAACACCCAAGATTTTAGGCGCTCTTGTCATGGTTTTAATTTGTTGGCTCATTTATGAACAATGGCAGAGCAATCTTTCAACTTTTATGGTAGAAAAAGGCTTTAAAGTTAAAAGTTACAGCTTTCTCTGGACATTTAATGCAATTTTAATTGTTTTATTTCAACCTGTTGTTACTCATTTTGATGAATTGTTATTAAATCACATTAGAGGTCGCCTAAATATGGGAATCTTATTGCTGCTATTGTCTTTTGCACTTTTATTATTACCTTTTAAAGACAATTATGGCCTCTATGTGACATCTATGTGTTTACTCACACTAGGAGAGATATTGCTTTTTCCAGGGGTTGCCAGCTTTGTAGACATTGAATCACCCAGAAGTTTAACTGGTTATTATCAGGGCAGAGTTCAAATGTTTAGCGCTCTAGGTAAAGCAATAGGCCCACTGTTTGGAGCACTGATTATTGATAATTCCAATTACGAATTTTTATTCTTAATCTGTATATTAATGGCTTTATTTGCTTTGGTTATTTTTTCCTGGCCGGTATTTTCTAAAAAAATATAATTTTTACTTACTGAGGTCTATGTGATAACGGATTGAGCCTTCGCTTGCAATGACGTAGCTTTCAGTATATTCAATGATATCTTGATTTTGATCGGCGGTTGAATAACAGGATTTGAAAACAAATGAGTTGGTACTAATTTGTAATAGTTTTGCTTCCACGGGCATCAAGGTTTCGAGTTGCTGATAAGTTTGATGTGCCTTTAAAAAATGTCCCATGCTTTCAATATAATCGTATAAACCGATATTATTAAAATCAATTTGATAAAAGTTAGGGAAGAACTTTCCCGGAACAAAGGAATTTTCAAGTGCAAAGGGTTTGCCACAATGTAACTTTAAACGTTGAACCCCATAAACGGGCTCAGTTTCATTAAGAGCTAATTTTTGCCTTAAAAATTTTGAATCAATATTAGTAAAAAATTTAATTTGTTTGTTTGTGATAATAATTCCTTTAAGAGACATTGAATTGGTCAGGGAACGGGAACTGTCAAATGAAATATTAAAGCGTTGGTCAATACCACTGACGACGAAAGTTCCTTTTCCCAGTTTTCTCACTAATAACCCGTGTTCAACTAAGGAATTGATAGCACGCTTTGTGGTAGTCCTGCTTATTTTATAGTGTTCCGCCAGTTCACGCTCACTAGGTATTTTTTGCCCCGGTAAATACTCTTGAGTTCTAATTTTTTCGTATAAAAGGTGTTCAATTTGTTCGTATAAAGGAGCTTTATAAGAAATTTTATTCATTAAATGTACCAAGTTTTTCACTTATTATCTGAGACGGCATAATACTTACCGTATTTTTGGCGTCACTATATTGTTCTATAAAAAAACAAGTCTGATTGCTTGTAGTGGTAAATGTAGTTTCAACAGATAGCAAAGGATCCTGCACTTTGACGTGAAGAGCTTTAGCAATTAGCTTATCAGCAAAACAGAAGTTTAAAGTAACATCTGCATCTTGCGCCGTTTGTAGTTTTTCCTTAATTTTATTGAAGATCATTTCTTCACTACTCATTGAAAAACTGTTGTCAATTGGTAAAAAGATTCGATAAACTACATAACCGTTTGATTCTTTTTCAACTGATCTGAGAGTTATTAGTAGAATTTTTGTTCCCAATAAAACTTTTAATTTTTCAGAAAGCTCCTTGTCAGTGTCGATAAATTTATATCTTAGTATTTCATATTTGGTGTCATGTTGAGAAATATTAAGGTAATCAAGTTTATTTGAAAAAGAATTAATCAAATTTAAAAGAGGCTCATGCTTACGGTAGTTAACAAAGTAACCTGCTGCCGGTTTGCGAGAGATCAATCCTTGCTTTTCCAGTCTTTTTAGCGCCATTCTAGCAGTTCCACGAGACACTGAATAATTTTTGGCTGTAGTACGTTCAGTCAATTTTTGCTCATATTTAATGAAGCCTTGTTCAATTTGGTATTGAATATCTTTAGCTATCAATTCTTCTTTCCTTATAGCCGACAAGATAGCCACTCCTTAGATAGATTAATTCGGAATTAATTGAAAACATTTAGTTATATTTAAAGTAATTTTATCAAATTTATTTTGATATAGATGTGACGTGTTGATAAATTATTAAAAAAATTACTTCTTTATAATGCAAAATTTATTATATCATGATTGAAAAAACTAGTGTGTCAATAAGTTAGACAGTGAACAACTTGTGTATTGTTAAAAAAGCCTTATTTCGTTTTAAAAGCGAGATAAGGCTTTTAATTGTTTGAGCCATTAAATCTATATGTATATAAGTCAGGGTTATAGTATGAAACAAATACTCCTAGAGGTACCCGCTTACCAGATATGGAAACTGTATCAACGTTAGCTAAAGTTTTTAAAAGAAAGTCAACACTCAAATGTAATAGACTCTGTTGCTCTTTTGTTGCTTTAACTGCGTTAATTTCAGCGTAGTTCTCAATTAGTGGTAACTTACATTTTTTCAAATATTGGTATAGAGACTTGTTCAAAAGAGCCAAATCAATATTTTGCATTATATCGAAATTTAAATATTCTTCATTAATAGCTATAGGCTGATTATTACCTGTTCTAAGTCTTTTTAAATAATGAAATTTACTGGGCATAATTGAGGAATTAGAAAAGCTGACATATGTAGGAACGGCTTTGGATTCTAGTAAATTATATGAAAGCAGCGTTGAGCCCGGTGTCATACGTTGGCGTTTGATAATATCACTGAAACTAACAGTTTCGTTTAGCGATCGCACAATGCTTTTTTCTTTTACAAATGTTCCCCGGCCAGCAATCCTGGTTACATAACCTTGCTTTTCCAAGTCTTTAAGAGCCTTGTTTACAGTCATCCTGCTAAAACCGTTTTGCTGACTAATTTTTACTTCCGGTGGCAATCTGTCGCCTGCTTTAAGAGAACCACTATTTATTTTTTTGATAAAAAAATCTTCAATTTTTAGATATTTTGCCTTCAATTTTTTGTCCTTCATATTGTGATAAAAATCATTTCTTTACTATATATTATAGTTAAATAGTCAGTTTTTAAGCAAATAACTTTTTCATTTAAAAAATGTATAGACAAACATAAATTACTTTTAATATAGGCTAATTTTAATTGTTTAAATACTTATAAAATATGGATTAAACTAACTAATAAGTAAAAAATAGCTTGATAAATTGTATATACAGTAATAAAATTAACTTAGTTTTAATGTTAGCGCTAATATTTTAATTTCATTTTTGGAAGAAGGGAAGCGCATATATGAGCCAATTTATTATTGCGACGCATAGCTATTTAGCAGATGGATATAAACACTCAATTAAATTTTTTAATACTGAAGTTAAAAATATTCATTTTATAAATGCCTATACAGAAGAAAAAAATAATTTTGTTGAAGAACTAGAAAAACTATTAAACGAATTTGAAGATGAACAAGTAATTATTTTAACTGATTTGCCTGGAGGGAGTGTTAACAAAGAATCCACAGGTTTGATAAAGAAGTATAACTGCAACGTTATTAGTGGAATTAATTTGTCTTTAGTTTTAGAACTCGTTTTAGGTTATGATGAAGTTCTCACAGACGAAAAAATACGTGCGGCAGTAGAACAAGCGCGCTCACAAATTGTATTTATGAATGATTTGTTAAAAGGGGATGATTTGTAATGATCAGTCTTTTAAGAGCAGATGATCGTTTAGTTCACGGATTGGTTGCAGTTTCATGGACCAATCAGTTACATCCAGATATTTTGTTGGTTGCTAATGATCATGCTGCAAATGATGCAATGACAAAAATGACAATGAAGCTGGCAAAACCGGCAGGGGTAACTTTGGGAATTAAAGATTTGTCATCTGCTGCAAAAATATTAAATAATCCAAAGTATGCGCATAAAAAAATTTTTGTGGTGACTATTAATGTTAAAGACGCTTTAACACTGAAACAAAGTGTTAAGGCCATAAATAAGGTAAATGTGGGAACGGCGGGAATTCATTACAAGGATGGAATATCTGTTTTACCACAAGTAAAAATGACCAAAGACGAGTTTAATTGTGCAAGTCAACTAAATAAATTAGGAGTAGAAGTATTTGCTCAAGTAAATCCCACAGCAGAAAGTCTCAACTTTGCAGGGATAGCGAAGGCTTTTAATCAATAATAAAAAAAGGAGATAAGTTATGTTACAAGCATTCTTAGTAGCATTGGTTGGCGCTGGGGTGTTCATGGAAAGCCCACTTCTGGGACAGCACATGCTCGCCAGACCAATAATTATTTCACCATTAGTCGGTTTAGTAATGGGTGATTTGAAAACCGGTTTAATGTTGGGCGGAGAATTGGAACTCGTTTGGATGGGTTTAGTCGGTATAGGAACAACTACTCCTCCTGACGTAGTTGTTGGTTCTGCTTTAGCAACAGCACTTGCCATAAAAACTGGCGCAAGTTGGCAAACAACATTAACACTTGCTATTCCGATAGCACTAGTTGCCCAAATGATCAGTCTAATTGTCAACAGTTTTGATGCAATTTTTACCCATTATGCTGACAGACAAATAGAAAAGAAAAATTGGAAAGGTATTGCGGTCGGTCAGTGGACAGCTTCGGTAGTAGTATTTTTCTCAAAATTTATTCCTATTATGATCGGCTATCTTGTTGGGGCACCAGTTATTAAGATTATTGTTCAAGCTATACCAACAGTAATTAAAGATGGTTTAGCACAATCAGGTAACCTGCTACCAGCTTTAGGTATAGCAATGCTCATGCAATTAACCTACGATAAAAAATACGCCCCATTTCTTTTCTTAGGATTTGCTCTTGTAGCATTTCTAAAAGTACCAATGATTGGAGTAGCTGTTTTTGGCTTAATAATTGCTTATATTTATTACCAATTTAAGCCTAACGATCAAAGTGAGGAGGACTTGTTATAATGACAGACTCAGTCGCAAATAATAAAAGGAAGCAACTTACAAAAAAAGATTTACGGAGTGTTATGTGGCGTCATTATCAACTCTTAGGTGCCTTCAATTATGAGCGTCAAATGTCCCTCGGATATGCATGGGCTATGACTCCAGTTTTGAAAAGACTATATGGGGATAATGATGAAGAACTGCAAAAGGGGTTTAAGCGCCACCTAGAATTCTTTAACTGTGCAACATCAACATCGCCAATGATTTTAGGTATTAGTTGTGCAATGGAAGAACAAAATGCTAATTCAGAAGATTTTGATGCTAGTTCAATCAACTCAGTAAAAACTGCCTTAATGGGCCCGCTAGCCGGAATTGGTGATTCAATGTTCTGGGGCACTTTAAGGGTAATTGGTGTTGGCGTTGGTGCACCTCTTGCAGTAAAAGGAAGTATCTTAGGGCCGATTCTTTACTTTTTAATTAATGTTATCCCAAGTGAATTACTTCGCTGGTTTGGCTTTAAATTAGCTTATGAAGGCGGTAATAAATTTTTGGCAGAAGCAAGTGAAAGTGGAACTTTGCAAAAATTAACTGAAGCTGCGAAAATTCTTGGTTTGGTCGTAGTTGGTGCAATGATTGCTTCAATGGTGATTATCAAGGTGCCACTGATAATGAAGTTTGGAGGAACTAAAGTCAGTCTGCAAAAAACTTTGGACTCCCTGATGCCTAATTTACTGCCATTATTATTAACTTTTGGCTGCTATGGATTATTACAGAAAAAGGTTAATGGCACTGTAATCTTGATAGGATTAATTATACTGGGAATTTTAGCAGTAGCAGTTGGTTTGCTTTAAAGGAATAAATTATGAAATCTATACTAATGATTTTATTTCTTATTTTGGCCTTTTTATTTAGTTGGTTAGCGGAAGCAAAATTAAAAAAGAAACTTTTTACCAAACTTTTGGCATGTGAAAAGAAAGGCGATAGCAAAAATTATTTTAAGCTTCTTGAGGAGCCTGTTGCCAGGATCTGTTTATCTGCAAGTTCACGTTTATTATTGCAGTTAGATTTTTATTTAACCTATGGAAATGTGGATAAGGTAGAGAAACTTATTACGAAAATCACGAAGAAACCTGCAGACTTGTCAAAAGACCAAAATTTATTAATTAGGCTAATGCGCAGCTATGTTCTTTTTTTAGATAAAAATGATAATCAAGAAGCTTTAAAACTTGAAGATTATTTAAGAAAAAATTGTAAGAAAACTCGGATACAAAAGGAAATTGAACAGCTACATCAGGTATATTTGGCACCAAATCAAAATTTATTAACTGAACTAAGTAAACAATTAAAGACAGCAGAAAAGCCACAGCAAAAGTTGATCATTTATGATCGTCTAAGTAAAGTAAGTGAATCATTAGGATTAAAAAAACAAGCAAAAGAATATTTAACGCAAATGCGTAAAATTGCACAAAAAACAATTAAAATGGAGGAGTTTTAAATGGCAAAATTAACAATGATGGGACATATTGAAGATACGGCAAGAGTTTTGCAGAGAGCAATTGATGAAAGAAAAGATTATGGTCAGGAATTTATTGATTTTTGGCAAAATAATAATTTTAAAAAAGTTATTTTTACAGGGTCTGGAACTTCTTACAATGCTATGCGTGTGATTCGTAATATGTTTGTTAAATTACTGAACGTCGAAGGGGTAGCGATTGAGCCCACAGTTTTTACGTATTCTGAAAGTATTAATCCAAGCAGTTGCTTTAGAAATGATCAGGTTTTAGTGATAGGCCTTTCGCAACATGGAGACAGCATTTCTACATGTGATGCTTTAAAAAGAGCAAAGGATGAAGGATTTGCTACTGTAGGAATTTCTGAGGAACAAGATACTGCAATTACTAAAATTGCTGATCATTATGTCCATCTTGTATGTGAAGAAGAGCAAATCGGGCCTGAAACACGTGGTTATACTGAAACCTTGCTGCAATTTTATCTGTTAGCTGTTGAAGCAGCACATCAAACTAAATTAATTGGTAAAGAAAAATATAACCAACTTATCAGTGATGCACAAAACTTGGTAAATGATTTTCCAACTGTAGTAAAAGAAAGTTCCGAATGGTATGAAAAGCAACAAGATGAGCTAGTTTCTATGAAAAAAGCTTCAATTGCAGGATATGGTTACAACTTTCCAACTGCCTTAGAGGGAAGACTAAAGTTTTTTGAAACTTTTGGCAGGCCAACAACAGCGTATGAGCAAGAAGAACAACTTCACGGACCTATTCGTGCTTATGATGAAGATAATTTTATCTTCTTAATTGGAGGCAATAATGGCCCTGAATTCAAACGGATGATTGATATTGCAGGATATTATCGTCGTGCTTTCACAAAACATGTTTTTGTGATATCTTCTGCAAAGGCAACAGAAGACAAGAGAGATTTGAAATTCACTGTAAAAACTACAGACTTGCTTTCACCCATTTTTTATGTAGTACCATTTCAAGTTTTGTCAGCAAAACTTTCAGAGAAAGTGGGTATTGATACCAGTGTGAGTCCTGTAACCGACAGATCAATTTCTGGACATATGAACGGCTAAATTTCATTTAGATCTTTAGTATCTAGAAAAAGCAAAATATTGAAACTACACCAAAGAAGGTAAACCACATATAGTGATTTGCCTTCTTTTTGTCTTTGCTGCGAAAAAATAGTAATGAAATTTTTCACCTTTTTGTTAAATTGGAAGAATAATTTATGAATATTTTTTATTTCTTAGGCTTTCTGATATATCTTAACGCACCATTTTTAACGTAACGTTGGAATTTTTGGTATAGGGGATCAAAAATTTGGGGTTCATCACTATTTGACATCATGATTTTTGGGAAAAAGAAACGCTCATCACCTTGAAGTGTGCCATTTAATGATCTTACAAGTGGACTTAATTGTGACAATTCAATCAATTGTCCGTCATCTTGCATGATTTCAATTTGACTGTTGGCATTTTTGCCTGATGGCTTATAGGCATCGTATGGCTCGTCAAAAGCCGAATTGGTATCTGTATAATAGTTTGGATCAAAACCCGCTTGTTTAATCAAATCTTTCAGTTTGGGTAGTAAATTTTTGGTTTCCTGATCAATACAAATACTGGCTAAGGGTTGTCTAAAAAGGTAGCGTTTGGTTAGATCAGCTAGAATTGGATCACTAACTTTAGTCCACATTGAAAAATTAGTTTCCATTACGCCATCATCTAGCTTCAAATAATCATCAAGCGTCCAGTCATTGGCTAAAAATTTGGCTAAACTTGGTGTTACTGGCAAATTACCCTGCTGGTAAATAATTTTTGCTCTTTCAAGCAAATGTTGTAAAATTACTTCCATTGAACGACCAACTCTGTGAAAGTAAACTTGTTGATACATTTGATAGCGGGAAACAATATAGTCTTCAACAGCATGCATACCAGCCATAGTGAAGCAAATTCCTTCATTGTATGGCCGAATTTCTTGCAAAATTCTTGATAAGTCGAATTTACCATAAGTAACGCCAGTAAAATAAGCATCACGCTGCAAATAGTCCATTCTGTCAGCATCTGCCTGACTGGATATCATTTTTACCACTTGCGGATTAGGATAAGTTTTGGCAATTACGCTTGCTACAAGGGATGGGAAATTGGGTGAAACGGATCTCAAAACCTGATTGATTTCGGTATCTGGATCAGTGATAATTTTTTGACCGATTTTTTCGTGATTTGTACCAAAAAGATGTTCAAAAGTATGTGAATAGGGGCCATGACCAATATCATGTAGTAGTCCCGCACATTCAACTAAAAGTCTGTTGTTATCGTCCCAGAGACCATCACCTGAGCGTTGAGAAGGATATTTTTTGGCAAAAATATTACAAATTCTGCGTGTCAGTTCATAGACACCTAAATTATGTTCAAAGCGAGTATGAGTTGCACCAGGAAAAACATATGAGATTGGCCCGAGTTGCTTTATTCTCCGCATACGCTGAAATTCTTTGGTTTTTAAAATATCAAGTATTACCTGATCTTCAATATGGATGTATTCATGAACCGGATCTCTTAAAACTACTTCTTTTTTGAGTTTTTGGCTGTAGAAATTTGGCATATAAAATCCTCGAAAATTACTAGATTAGTCTTTAAAGGCTATTTGATACCTAAATTATAACAAACTTAAGCCTTTTAGTTTAATACAGTTGCCGTTAATATTATTTTTATTAAAATTAAATAATGAGTTTTGCCAGTTGTGGCAAAACTGTTCATAATTATAAAGGCACTAATATTATTAAATAGATAGGAGATCATATGAACTATATAGGCAATAAATTAAAAGCCTTACGTCAAGAATTAGGTTTAACTCAAACAGAAATGGCAGCGGGTGTAATTTCCGTTTCCTTTTATTCAAAAGTCGAGCGAGGCTTAAATGACATCGGTGTAAATGATTTTCTGGAAATTTTGAAAAGTCATGACGTTACTCCTGTAGATTTTTTTGGTAATTATAAAAAGAATAAAAAAAACAGAAAAAAAGTAACAGTTTTAATGAATGAACTTGTAAAAGCGGCTAATGAAGACAATGACAATAAAATAAATAGCTTGATTGAAGATTTTGAAACAATAAGTCCTAAAACTCCATTCGTTAGCTCATTAATATTGCAGGCTAAAATTATTTTAAATACACATAATAGTAATGCGCTGAATAAACTTACTGATATTGAAAAAAAGAAAATAAAACAAATTGTTTTTCAAAAAGACACTGATGAAAACGATTATTTACGTTTAGTGCTTATAGCCAATGTTATACAAGTTTATAAAATTGATGATGCTTTTTTCCTAATTAAAAGTATTATAAGACGTTATAAAAATGTTGATAATTTGAGTAAAAAAATAGTAATTGCCTTAAGCTCATTAATGATTAACTATATTGATTGGTGTATAAGAAAAGGGAGATCTAGTTTTTGTTATATAGCTATAAGTTATATTAGAAGCTTGCCAAATTATGTTGAGATTAGTTTTTCAAAAATTTTATGCGAATATTATGAGGATATTTTAGAAAAGAATGATGAAAAAGCCAAAAACGTATTGAGTATTTTAGTCGCTGCCGGATATGGTGAAAATGTAAAAAGGATGGCAAAAAGTGATTTTCAAATATGACAATACAATTGTTTATTTTTTTAGTAGCGATAACATAAAGGTATGTATTTATTAATCTAAATTAAAAGGAGAGAATATAATGGATTTGTTAAGAAATGTAATCATTATAATTACTGATTTATAATAAATAAAATTAAATTTTTAAAACATATTGTAATTCTTTTGTTTTAAGTTAATTGGTTAAATAATTATAGGAGTTAAAGCTGTTATTTGTAATTGTCATTAAGTTGACCGTTTTAATAATAAGCATTTAGCTCTTTTTATTTTATTCACATTTCTTAAGTTATTCTAATATTTTAGATTTATTTTTTTAAAACTGCTGTTTCCTATGAGTACATGATTTCCAAACCTAAAAGAGTTCCAAAAGTTCATTAACTTTCGGAGCTCTTTATGTTTCCTAGCATTTTTTACAAAAATAATTTATTATTAAATTATTATGTTAAAATGAAGCAAAAGTAGTTTTTAATAAAAATATTTAATTTTTGTTTTAGACACAAGGCTTTGTGCCAGGAGAAAAATCTTATGAAAAATTTGTTTAAATACGTTAAACAAGAACCGGCAAAAGTAACTTTGGTAGTAATTCTCCAACTGATTTGCTCAGCTTTTCGGGTTCTTAATTCACTAATTAATGTTTTCATTTTAAATAGCTTAATTAAACTTGATTTTCAGGCTTTTTTTAAATACATTTTGCTCAATATCTTATTGTTTTTGGTAATGACTGTATTCTTAATTAGTGAACAAGTATTGAGCGTAAAAACGGTGCAGTTTCTTAGCTTAAGGTTACGTCAGGATATTATTGAACACATAGAAGATTATTCGGTTTCCAAGTTTGAAAAACATGATACTGGAGTTTACACATCATGGCTAACTAATGACATGAATTTAGTTGAAGAAAATGGTTTTACAAATTTATTTTCAATGGTACAAATTTTTGGTGATTCCATTTTTTCTCTAATTGCATTGATAAAATTTAATTGGACTTTTCTGCCTCTGGTAGCCATTTTGACCCTTTTTACTTTGGGATTACCTCAGCTTGTGCGAAAGAAAGTCGCCAGCAGCAACTTCACTACTAGTAAGGAAAATGAAAAAGTGGTTAATGTAATTAATGATTGTTTGCAAGGGTTTGCTACTTATAATATTTTCACTGCGGAACAGCAAATAGAAAAGCGTATTACCGATGCTATAAAAAAATTAATTGGCGCGAAAGTACGACAAGCAAAGTACAGTTCATATAATGGCAGTATAGCTGGGGCCAGCAATGTTATCAGTCAAGTAGCTATTCAAGCTTGGACAGGTTTTCTGATTTTAGAAAAGCAGGTAACTATTGGGGTAATTAATTCATCTACTTCGCTTGCCTTTAATGTTTTTAATTCATTAGCGGTTATTGCACCGATATTGACTGAATTGCAGGCACTCAATCCGATTTTTAGCAAATATCAATTAGACGAACCACTTAAGTCTCATACTCAAGGCGGTAGTAAAATTGCTGACATTAATATTACAGCTAAAAATTTACAAATTACTTATCATCCAGGTAAGCCAGTATTTAAAAAGCCACTCAACTTTACCATTCATGATGGTCAAAAAATTGCTGTTGATGGAGAATCAGGTAGTGGTAAGAGTACGCTATTAAAAATTTTAGCTGGTAGGTTGACCGACTATACAGGTGATCTTCAAATAGACCAAACTGAGATTAGAAACATTGATAATAATGCATTACGGTCTAACATAGTTTACATTGATCAAACAGCATATCTTTTTAATGATACAGTGCGCTATAATCTGGAACTTGGCCAGCATTTTACTGACGAAGAAATAAAATCTGCATTGGAAAAGGCTGATCTATGGGATTTTGTCAGCACTTTGCCGCAAAAATTAGATACCCCAGTTGGCGAAGGTGGCGCTAGTTTATCTGGTGGGCAAAAGCAACGTTTGGCTTTAGCTCGAGGATTGTTACGCAATCGTAAGTTATTCTTACTGGATGAATCGACTAGCAGCTTAGATAAAGCTGGAGCTATCAAAGTTGAAAATGACTTTTTAAATCAGCCCAAAATTACTGTTGTGTTTGTCAGTCATCAATTACATGAAGAAAATAAAGATAAGTTTGACCAAATCATAACTGTTTAACTTATTAAAAGTAACTCTTTTGTAAATCTAACTTAAATATGACTTGAAACATTTAAAGAACAAACGATTATTTATTTTAAACACTTTTTTAAAACGATATTAACAAGCTAAGCTTTAGAGGAAAAATCATGTTAGAAAAAAGACCGTACTTACTTTCCCGATTAGTCAGTGGTTTAGGCAACTCACTTTTTGGTATGGTATTTATTTGGTGGATCCAAATACAATCTAAGAGTTCATCTGTTGTTGGTATTACCAATGCCATTTTCACAATAACTGCAGCCCTTTCTATTTTTTATGGGCCATTCATTGACAATCATTCTTTCAAGAAAACCAGTATTTATTCAATGGTGATCCAAGTAGTCCTACTTTTTATGTTAACGGCCACAATGATTTACTTTAGTAAATATTACGCTTTTGCCATTATTATTGCCGGGCTTCTGTCCATTTGTGATGAGTTTTTTGGTCCTGCTGATCGGGCTATTTTAAAAGAATCTGTGTTAGACGAAAGCGAAATGACCAGTATCATTTCCCAGATTAATATTGTTGATCAGCTGGTCAATGTTGGTGGTACTGCACTTTCTGGCGCATTACTGGCCTTTTTGTCAAGTGGAGATATTATTTTAGCTTGTTCATGCTTAAGCTTGCTCGGACTTTTATTACTAATTAGAGCTCTAAGAAATATTCCTGTTCACAATGTAGTTAAAGAAAAAGAGAATAAAGATGAAGGCTTAACAAAATATTGGCAAAAAATTCTCAACGGATACCGTTACATAAAGGGAAACAGCTTTTTGTTTCACTATCTTTGGTCCAGCGTACTATATTCATTTGCACAACCTGCACTGATCTTGATTTTGCCTCGTATAGCCGCAAAGGCAGGACAACCTGCACTTTATAGCACTTTTTACATTTGTATACTGGTAGGAATAATTCTTGGTGCTGTCATCGGTGGCAAAATGAAAGCCAAAATTAAAACAATTGGTTGGGCCTGGATTATTAGCGCTATACCTATCATTATTATGCTCTTTTTCCTAAAGAATATGGTTATGCTTTGTATCCTGCTTTTCCTGTTTGGCCCTGCAACCAGTATTCATAATGTCCTTGAAGAATCTATTATTCAAACTTCGACTTCTGATAATTACTTAGGACGAGTTTTGACGACTATCAGGACGTTTGCCAATATTGGTGGACCGATTTCGTCAGTTGTTGCCGGAGTAATTCTTGATCATCTTGGTGAAAAATTTATTGTTGTTATTAGTACAAGCCTAATTATAATTGGTGGTATTAATATTTTGCTGTCAGCACCTAAAAAAAACTAATTAGTGGTGTTAAAAAATAATTTGTTTTATAATATTTTCTGCTAAAATTAAGAAGGATGTTAAATTATATTAGCTAATCGTGATGGTTGGCTTTTTTATTACAAAGAATCAGATAGATGACTAAAGTAAAAATTGATTTTACTAGTAGAATAACTCAAGGAAAAGAAAGCGAAACTTTTACTAAGAAATGCCAAGGAGAACTAATTGAATCAGGTGAAACTACCAGAGTTTCATACTTGGAAGATGGCCAGGTACCGGTTAAAATACTGATTAGAGAAAATAATGTGATTATTAGGCGTGGCAGTGACCAGAATAATTACTCGCAGTTACATTTTATAGTTGGCGAACGTAAAGATTGTCGCTATGTGGCACAAGGCTATCAAATGGATCTGCAAAGTACAACTGAATTTATTAAATTTTTTTCTAAAAATAATAATTCCCATGAACTTCAGATTGAATATAACCTTTACAGTGGTCTATACTTAATAGGTAATTATACCGTCACATTGATTTTTACATGAACGCCTAGTAAAATAAAAAAGACTGTTTAAAAGAGAGGAATACAATTGTGGGATTAAACGACTTTAAAAATAAAAATCGCAATGAATTATCAATGATTGAAGTTGCTCGCGCAATTTTAGAGGATAACAATAAGAGAATGGCTTTTGCAGATATTGTTAACGCTGTGCAAAAGTACTTAGGTGTGAGCGATGAAGAAATAAGGGAACGTTTGCCCCAATTCTATACTGACATGAACACCGATGGTGAATTTATTTCAATGGGTGAAAATGTGTGGGCTCTTCGTTCATGGTTCCCGTATGAATCTGTAGATGAAGAGGTTAACCATCCTGAAGATGAGGATGAAGAAGATACTCGGACTCACCATAAGAAAGTTAATGCCTTTTTGGCAAGTGCTACTGGCAGCGATGATATCATTGATTATGACAATGATGATCCAGAAGATGAGGATCTGGATGCCACTGCTGATGATGAGCCTGATGACTTTGATGATGACGATGATTATGTCAATACTGATGATGACGATGATGAAGACTTACCGGATGGTATTGAAGGTCAGTTATCAGAATTAAACGATGATGACGACGAAGATGACAATGAATAATTTTCTTGACTTTGCGTCCTAAAATAGATAGTATTTTATTTGGGCACGTTATGTGCGTTTAAGCTCCCGTGAGGGAGCTTTTTTATTTTTTGATTATTCTTATTTTTTGCAAAGGAGTTTGGGCTAATGACAAAATATATCTTCGTTACTGGCGGTGTTGTTTCTTCACTGGGTAAGGGAATTACCGCTTCTAGCTTAGGTCGATTATTAAAAAACCGCGGTTTAAAGGTGACAATGCAAAAGTTTGATCCCTACATTAACATTGACCCCGGAACAATGAATCCTTATCAACACGGGGAAGTGTTTGTCACTGATGATGGTACTGAGGCGGACCTTGATTTAGGACACTATGAAAGAATAGTTGACGTACGCACCAGCAAATATTCAAATGTTACTACCGGTAAAATTTATAAAGAAGTACTGGAAAAAGAGCGGCGTGGGGACTATCACGGTGCCACTGTCCAGGTCATCCCCCATATCACTGATATGATTAAGCAAAAAATTATGCGTGCAGGTCTTACTACTGATTCAGACGTTGTTATTTCAGAAATTGGCGGTACGGTTGGTGATATTGAATCTACTCCTTTTATGGAAGCTATCAGACAGATGCGCCGTGAAGTGGGTGAAGAAAATGTAATGTACATTCATTGTACGCTAGTACCTTATTTACATGCGGCACAAGAAATGAAAACTAAGCCTACCCAACATTCTGTCGCTGAACTGCGCAGTATTGGCATTCAGCCTAATATGCTGGTGTTACGTGCTGAAATGCCAATTGATCAGGAACATAAGGATAAAATTTCCAATTTTACTGATGTGCCGGTTGACCGTATTATTGAATCAATTAATGCGCCATCGCTTTTTGACTTGCCGTTAGCTTTCCAAAAACAGGGAATGGATCAAAAGGTCTGTGATTTTCTCCATATCAAGAGTCCTAAGGATGAAGCTGATATGGCTGAATGGCAAAGGCTTGATGAACGGGTTAAAAATTTACAACACACTACCACGATTACTCTTGTTGGTAAGTATGTTGAACTTGAGGATGCATACATTTCTGTTACTGATGCGCTAAAGCATGCTGGTTACGCCTACAATACTGATGTCAAAATTAATAAGGTGCAAGCAGAAGATGTGACCGAAGATAATATTGCCGACTTTATGAAAGGATCCGATGGTTTAATCGTTCCTGGTGGCTTTGGTTCACGTGGTTTTGAGGGAATGATTACAGCAATTAAGTATGCCCGTGAAAATGATATTCCGTTTTTAGGAGTTTGCCTGGGAATGCAAATGGCGACTGTCGAATTTGCGCGTGACGTTTTAGGATATAAGGATGCTAATACCACCGAAGCAGATCCTAAGACTAAGCATAATGTAATTGACATTATGGCAGATAAGCGTGACGAAGAAAATATTGGCGGAACCTTGCGTTTAGGTCTTTACCCAGCAACCTTGAAGAAGGGAACAAAGACAGCTGCTGCGTATGATAATCAAGATGTCATTCAGGAGCGTCACCGTCACCGTTACGAGTTCAATAATGAATATCGTGAAGCATTTGAAAAAGCAGGAATGACTTTTGCTGGAGTATCACCAGATAACCACTTAGTTGAAATTATTGAATTAACTAAAAACAAATTCTTCATTGCTGCACAATATCACCCTGAATTTTTGAGTAGACCGCAAAGGCCGGAAGGATTGTATAAAGCATTTATAGGTGCTGCATGTGGTCTTCCTGAAGAAAAGCTTTAATTGGCAAAGTTGAATAATACAAAAACCAGATTTTTGGGTGAGGGAAGGCAAAGGTCTTCTCTTGTTTTTTCTGTTAAATTCCTATAACATTATTATGACTAAACGAAATAGAAAAGGATTTTTTCGCCAATGAAGCAAATGATAATTCATGGTGGAAAGCCCCTGCAGGGTGATGTCTGGATTGGTGGTGCCAAAAATTCAACGGTCGCATTAATTCCAGCATCTATATTGTCGCGTACACCAGTAACTTTGGAAGGTGTTCCAAAGATTGCAGATGTTGACAACTTAATGGATCTGCTCAGTGAAATGGATGTTGTGAGTGATTTTCACAATACAACATTGCGTATCAATCCAGAACACATTAAGATGAGCCCATTGCCAAGTGGTAAAATCAAGAGTTTGCGTGCATCTTATTATTTTATGGGTGCCCTTCTTGGTCGTTTTGGTAAGGCTGTTGTGGGCTTCCCTGGTGGAGATGATATTGGTCCCCGCCCCATAGATCAACATATAAAGGGGTTTGAAGCCTTAGGCGCATGTGTAAAAAATGAGAATGATCAAATAAAAATTACTTCCCCTGCAGAAGGGCTCCATGGTGCTACTATTCATTTAGCAATGCCTTCTGTAGGCGCAACAATGAATATAATTATGGCATCAGTAACCGCTAAGGGACAAACTATTATTGATAATGCTGCTAAAGAACCTGAAATAATTGACTTGGCTACGTTTTTAAATAATATGGGAGCAATTATCAGGGGTGCCGGAACGGATTCGATTAGGATTGAAGGAGTTAAGCAGCTGCAAGCTAAAACCCCTCATACAATAATTCCTGATCGAATTGAAGCGGGCACTTATATTTCCCTTGCCGGTTGCATTGGCAATGGCATCTGCATTCATAATATTATTGAGGAGCACCTTGATTCTTATTTAGCCAAGGTGGAAGAAATGGGTGTAGTAATTGATGCAACTGAAGATTCCCTTTATGTTTATCCTGCTGGCGATTTAAAAATGACACAAATTCGCACGTCTTCTTATCCGGGATTTGCGACAGATTTGCAGCAGCCGGTGACTCCGCTTCTGCTTTCTGCCAAGTCCGGTGAAGGCGTGATTATTGACCAGATTTATCCTAAAAGAATCGGTCACATTGAGCAGTTGCGTAAAATGGGTGCGGACATTAAAGTGGAAGATAATATTATTTTGATTCATCCAACTGCTAAACTTCATGGTACGAATGTTTCAGCTGGTGAAATTCGTGCAGGAGCCTGCTTAATGATAGCTGGTTTGATGGCAGATGGCGAGACTGTAATTGACAATGCTGATAATATTCTCCGTGGTTATGATCGCGTGCAAGAAAAACTCCGCCTACTTGGTGCGGATGTAAAAATCCAGGATGCACTTAATGAATAAAATTTTAATAAATCAATTGTAATAAAAGACTTGGAGTTTGACTGCTCAAGTCTTTTTTGTGTTCTCACACTAGTTCAAGTTTCTTCACACTAAAAAATTCAGAAAAAATTATTTTTTAGCCTTTGATCATTCAAAATCAGTTAAGGCAAACAAAAGATTTCGTATTAGCGACAATTCACAGTTTTCTGAGGTAAAAAAGCTCTGAATAGTTGAAAAATATAGTTTACAATGACGTTTGAAGGTGTTTGCGGTTTAACAAATTGTTTAAATATAGAGGTCAACATGCTAAAAGATGAAATTTTACGTTATTTGGATGCTAAAACCAAAACAATAGATTTGAAAGAATTAAATGCAGATTTAACAGCTGGTGGTGTTGCCAAGGCTTTGAATGCAAAGCGTAATACGGTTAGTTTGTACTTAAATCAACTAACAAAAGAACATAAATTGGTAAAAATTGAAACTCGACCTGTGCATTTTATTCATAAGGCAGAATTTGAAAGGAATAATTTTCGTCTCAAAAACAATATTTATCAATCCGTAGCGAAAATAGAGCAAGAAAATAATAATAAAGATGTTTTAAAAAGACTAACACAAATAAATCCCAGTCTGAAAGAAAGTGTTGAAAGAGTGCGAGCAGCTGTTTTATATCCAAATGGTGGGTTGCCTTTGCTTATAACTGGGGAAAGTGGAACAGGCAAAAGTTATTTAGTTAGTTTAATCAATCAATTTTGTCGTACACAAAAGCTCATTAAGCCAAATGCCCCGTTTATTACTGTTAATTGCGCTCAGTATGCAGATAACCCAGAATTATTAACCAGTAATTTATTTGGTTATAAAAAAGGTGCTTTTACAGGAGCAGATTTTGATCATGAAGGTGCTTTCGTGGAAGCCGATGGTGGTATTCTCTTTTTAGATGAGGTTCATAGGCTGGGTTCAAAGGGACAAGAAAAGCTATTTACGTATCTTGACCAGGGAATTGTATATCCGGTTGGTGAAACGCAAAAAGGCAAAAAAGTGAATGTCAGATTATGCTTTGCTACCACGGCAGACCTGGATACTAATTTTTTGACTACTTTTATGCGCCGAATTCCAGTCAAAATTACTTTGCCACCTCTAAGGCAAAGAAGCAGGGAGGAACGACAAAATCTAGTTTTTACTTTGCTTAAAAATGAACAGAAAAAAATTGGTAAAACGCTAAATGTAAGTAGTCAGGTTTTGAAAATGCTTGCTAATTATGAACCCACTGGAAATATTGGTGACTTAAAGAATGCAATTAAGCTGACGATTGCAAGAGCCAATGCAGAAAATAAAAATGAAAAAGAAATATCAATTACTGCTTCATTTTTACCTGATGAGGTTTTGAGTAACAGTAAAATTGATACCTATCATTCACAAAGAAATTCAATTGTAATTAATAATGACACTGAATTGGAAGATCTAATAGCACGTAATACACCTGAAAAACAAGTTTTTCTAAAAAGTTTAAAAAGAATATTATCGACTTATGTGCAAAGTAATCATGATTTACATCAATGTGAATCAAAACTGAAACAGGTTGTTTATCAGCTATTCGATACATTGCTTTTTGAAAAAGATAATAGTAAACAAATACCTTTTTTATCTTATGTAATTGAAAGTGTTAAAAGACTTTTTGATCAGTTAAAAAATGCATATCAATTGAAAATTAGTGGCAATGCCATTTATGCGGTTAGCTATTATCTATTTGAAAGACAAAAAATTCGCTTAGATAATACAGAATTGAAGGATATGCAGGATTTGAGTGATCTTAATAAGGATGTACAGCAGAGATATTCTGACGTTTATCAATATGTTAATCGCTTGATAACTCTGATTAAGGATAATCTTGACATTGACCTAAACGAAATTGACTACGTTTTACTAACTATCTATTTGAACAAATTAGAAATAATTACTAAAACGGGTTTAATTAAAGCAATTGTCATTGCACACGGTTATGCTACAGCGGGAAGCATTGTGAATGTTGTTAACAGATTACTTAATACACACACTCTAGATGCATTTGATATGCCAATTAACGTTAGCACGCAACAAATAGCTAACCAAATAATTGACTACAGTGAGAACAATGACATTTCCCATGGATTAATTATTTTAGTAGATATGGGATCGTTAAAAGAAATAGAAAAACTCTTTCCCCGTCAAATAAACGCTCCAATTTTACTTATGAACAATGTTTCTACTCCACTAGCATTGGAAGTAGGAGAGAGTGTTTTAAAAAAGCGCAGTTTTAGAGAAATAAGTGAAAATTCCAGAAAAATAAGTCAACTGGATATTAAATTAACCTACCCAGAAAGAAATAAAGTTAAGGCCATTTTAACAACTTGTTATTCAGGAATAGGAACTGCAACTCACGTAGCTCGATTGCTAGAACGATGCTTGCCACCTACTAAGAAAATCAAAATTATTCCTTATGATTTTCAAGCTTTGCAAGACACTCATAAAGTTCAGGTAATTAAAAGAATGTACGATGTCGTGGGAATCATAGGCACTGAAGATCCCCAAATTGAAGGAATTGATTTCATTCTTTTGGAAAAAATATTATCTGATAAGGGAACTGAAAAATTTAAGGAATGGCTTGCAGGTTCATTTTCAAATGATAAAATTAGCGGTATTTCAAATAATTTAGTCAAAAACTTTTCCTTAGAACAAACAATCAACATGGTTACTATCTTGGATCCAACAAAGGTAATAGAAAATATTACTATTTTTATCCAAGAACTGGAAAGGAAATTTTCCTTTTCACTATCAAACCAAAAGAAGTTTACTTTATATGTTCATGTTAGCTATTTGATTGAACGCTTAATAAGGAAGGAAGAAAATAATTTAAATCCGGAGTTTGAAGAACAATTTGCAAAGGAGCATGGTCAAGACCTTGAAAAAATAAATTCAGCATTCGGTGTGATAAAGGACAATTATAGTGTGAAAATTCCCAGGTCAGAGTTAATTTATGTTGATCAAATAATTTTTAACAGACAATAAAACCAAGTGACAACTGCATTATTAAGTAGTTCTTTTTTTTCTTGCAATCTTGGCATAGTTATTGCTAAGTAACTTTTGAAGTGAAGTAAGTTTAATTGTTTACTATTTTTCAAGAAGGAGAGAAAAATGCTATTACGTAATATTTTAATCGTAATATACGGTTTTATAATTAACTTTGATAAGGAGGGGCCTAAGCTTGGAATTTCTCAACCAGTTGTTGCTGGTTTAATTGCAGGTTTGATTATGGGTAATGTAGAAACAGGACTCTATATCGGTGGTACCTTGCAGTTAATGACACTTGGAATTACAAGTTTCGGTGGCGCCTCTGTCCCTGACTATCAGACGGCAGCCTTAATTGGTACTTACTTGGCGATTGCCACAAAGCAGTCTGCTGCGATTGGTATCACACTTGCGATTCCAATTGCTTTGCTGATTGTCCAGGTTGATGTTTTAAAATGGTCAGCAAATATTTTCTGTCAACAGAAGGCTGAAAAGTATGCCGATCAGGGAAATTACCACATGATTAACTGGATGCAGTATCTTGCTACATTGTTTACCAGTTTTGTTTCCGGTATTCCCGTTCTTTTAACAGTAATTTTAGGGCCTAAGATTGTTGGTAGCTTCATTAACTATATTCCTGCTTGGCTTTCAGGTGGTCTTAAGACCGCTGCAGGAATACTACCAGCAGTTGGTATTGGAATGCTATTGCAATATTTACCAACTAGAGATTACTTCTCATATTTGATTATTGGCTTTGTTTTAGCAATTTATTTAAAGATGCCGATTATCGGTATTTCCTTAATTGGTTTTGCTATCGCGTTAATCCTATATAAAAATCAATCAAAAAAGCAAAACACAACTGAGGAAACTGTAAATGGGGGAGCTAACGAAGATGAGTAAAATGAAAAATATTTATAGAAAAGTAATGAATCGTTGGATTATATTTGGCGCAACTTCATTAAACTATGAAAAATATGAAGGTTTAGGGTACACATATGCTATGTTGCCTTTCATTGAAGAAAATTATCAAGATGATTCAGAGGGTAAGAAGACTGCTATTAAAACCCAGTTGCAATTCTTTAATACTACTCCATATACAGCACCATTTATTATGGGTGTTGACGTAGGTATGGAAGAAAAAGGTAAAACTGAATCTCTTGAAGCGGTTAGTGCTTTAAAGACTGGATTAATGGGACCTTTGGCTGGTATAGGAGACAGTTTGTTTGTCACTATTCCCTGGACAATTTTTGGAGCCATTGCTGCCAACATGGCGTTACACGGCAATCCTTTTGGTTGTATTATGTGGATCGTTGCTTCAATTCTTTTACGACTAACAGCTTATCCACTATTTAACGTAGGGTATAGATCTGGAACCAAGATGCTTTCCTCATTAAATACCACTTTAAAAGCCCTGACTAACGCCGCATCTGTGTTGGGACTGATGGTTGTGGGTGCTTTGGCTGCAACTATGGTTAAGGTCAATTTGGCATTTACTTTTAAGCAGGGAAAACTGACAATGACTGGAAACAGCATACTAGATCAGATTATGCCTGGATTGTTACCTGCAGCTGTTGTTGCTCTGATATATTACCTGCTTGGTAAAAAGGTAAAACCTCTTTACGTAATTCTAATTGTATTGGTTGTTTCTATAGCGTTGAATGCTATGCATGTTTTAGCATAGAGGTAAGCAAGATGACAGAAAGCATGGAAGGAATTATTCACGTAAGAATTGATGATCGGATGATTCATGGGCAAGTGGCTACTCAGTGGAGTGGTCGATTGAATGCCACAAGAATCATGGTAATTAACGATAGTATTGTAAATGACGATATGCGTAAAACGGTTGTGCGACTTGCTGCACCTGCTAACGTTAGTACGTCAATTTTAGGCAGACAGAAGGCTTTATCTAATATCAAAAGTGGAAAATACAAGGGACAACGTGTTTTACTGATTTGTGTGTCCCCAATGGATGTCAATTATTTAATTGATAATGGTTTGCCTATTAAGTCTGTAAATGTTGGTAATTTGGCACAAAGAGATGGAACAGAACGTATACGTCCTTCGGTTAATGTAACTCCAGAAGAAAAAGAGGCATTTAAAAAATTAATAGGCCGCGGAGTTGAAGTCACTGTAATACCTACACCACAGAGTCCTACCGTTTATTTAAAAGATTATATTTAAAAAGGATTTGAATTTAATGTTTAACGTTATCATTGCTACACATGGTAATCTTGCTACCGAGTTTGAAAAAGTATTAAAATCCTTTTTTGGCAAAATAGATCATTTAAAAGCCATCAATTTAGGTGATCAGGGGATAAACATTTTTTCCAAAAAAATAGATCAAGTTATTGTACCCTGCTTAAATGAACCCACAATCATATTTTGTGACATTGCAGGGGGAACCCCTTTTAATGAATTAGCCAAAAGAAGTATAAATTGGCAAAATCAATTTGCATTATTTGGTGGGGTGAACCTGCCAGTACTGGTGGAAACATTAAATATGCGGATGCAGGGAAAAAGCATAAACGAAGTTATTGAAAAAATAACTGCCATGTCTGCCTTAATCAGGTTTAATATGAAAAATGCTAAAAAGGCTGAAGACGAATAGAGGAAAATTATTAGATATGCAAAAAATATTTTATAAACCAGAAGATCGTTGGTTTGGCGATTGTATGCCGTTCTTTAATGAAGAAGATCAAACTTTTTACTTGTTCCACCAAAGAGACACACGCAAGCCTGAACCTTTAACTGATCCATTTGGCTGGTCACTCGTAACTACTAAAGATTTTGTGAATTTTAAGGATTATGGTGAGGTTTTACCTAAAGGTCCTCATGATGCTATAGATCAGTTTATATATGCTGGTAGTGTCACACAAGGAAAAGATGACAAAATAGCTTTTTATACAGGGCATAACCGTCAGGCAAAGTTAGCTAAAAAAACTTCAGAAATTTTAATGTCTGCTACTAGTAAAGATTTAATTCATTGGAATAAAATTGGCCAGGCCAGTAGTTTAGTACCACAAAAGGGTTATGATCATAATGATTGGCGTGATCCAGTTGTAGTTTACTCTAAGAAAAGGCACTCATACATTTTAGTTTTAGGTGCAAGACTTCCAAGTGATAAAAAGAAACCAACGGGAAGATTAGTATACTTTGAATCTCCGGATATGAAAAACTGGACTTTTAAAGGAGATTTTTGGACACCTAATGAGTTTAATATGATAGAAATGCCAGATTTGTTTGAAATAGGAGAAAATTGGTATCTTTTATTTTCAGAGTACTCAGAGGACAAGCGGACAAAATATAGAATTAGTAATGATTTATTTGGCAACTGGCACTCATTAAATGATGAATTTTTTGATGGCAAGGCATATTATGCTGCCAGATCAGTTGGTAATGAAAAAGCAGGTCGATATTTGAGTGGTTGGGTAGCAACAAAAGAGAACAATGATGATCTCGGTAATTGGGATTGGGGTGGCGCTTTTGTTCCTCATCAGATTGTTCAAAGAAAAGATAAGACACTGGGTGTAACCTTGCCACAAACAATAATTGACAATTTTGCAAAAGTTGAAACAATTCCATCTTTTGAAATTGGAGAAGCCAACGGTAAAAAAGAGCATACTGTAATTAATGAAGTTCCGGAACAATTCTTAGTTGAAGCACAGCTCGAAGTAACAGATGATACTAAAGAATTTGGCATAAAGGCTTTTGTTAACGATGAAACCAGAGAGGGCTATCAATATAAAGTTTCTAAACCTGAACATGCACTTAAATTTTCCAGAACTCCTAATTATCCGTGGCCACAATATTTTGATGCTGGTTTAGAGCGACCACTCTCACTTGAAAAAGGTAAAAGATATGATATTAAGTTGATTGTTGATGCTAGTATTATCATAATCTATATTAACAATATTGCTTTAAGTGCTAGAATGTATCATAAAACAGGAAGAGAATTCAGCTTTTTTGTAAATGAAGGCAAAATTGCTGTTTCTAATGTTAAGTATTACACTGAATGGCAAGATACTGTCAGATAAGTTTGAGGTAACAAAATGATTTTTAATGGCTTGCAACATGTAGGCATTCCAACAAAAAAGTTTGCTGAAAGTGGAGATTTTTATCAAAGCTTAGGCTTTAAGTTGGTTAATACTGAAAATAATCAAGGTAGTCGAGTAGGATTTTACCAGTTAGGATCATTAATGCTGGAAAGTTGGGAATCTCCTCAAGAAGCTCCAGGGAAAGTAGGAGCAATTAATCATATTGCACTTGATACCAACGATATAAATCGTGCATTTGCCGAAGTTAAAAAATTAAATGTACAGTTTGTTGAAAATGGAATTCAAAGTTTGCCTTATTGGGAAAATGGTATTAAGTATTTTAACTTCTACGGACCAAATAAAGAAATATTTGAAGTCTGCCAGAAGCTGTAATAATATTCGGTTTTTGCCTGCTAAATAGTTAAAATATTATTTGGCAGGCTTTTATTTAAGAAAATTTTTTCGGATCTAGATTGAGGGTTATAATAAATAATATCTAAATAAACAAAATAATTAAGGAGTTATAAATGCTATTAGGTTCAATAGAAGCTGGCGGTACCAAGTTTGTTTGTGCAGTCGGCAATGAAAATTATCAAATTAAAGATCAAACAACTTTTCCTACCACGACACCGGAAGAAACTTTACAGAAGACAGTAGATTACTTTAAGCAATTTGCAGTAGATGCCATTGGAATTGCGTCTTTTGGACCGATTGAGGTGCGGAAAACAGCACCTAATTATGGCTTTATCACTGATACACCCAAAAAGGGATGGAACAATACTGACTTTGTCGGATTTTTGACTAAAACAATTAAAGTCCCAGTTTTCTTTACTACTGATGTTAATGGTTCGGCTTTTGGCGAATATGTAATGTCACAGTTGTCAAATGAAGATGTTGACTCTCTTGTTTACTATACAATCGGTACTGGAGTAGGTGGCGGAGCTATTATTAATGGTAAATTGGTAGGCTCTTTAGGCCACCCTGAAATGGGTCACGTAAAAGTTAAACGTCATCCAGATGACTTGGATTTTACCGGAATTTGTCCTTTTCATAAAGATTGCCTGGAAGGTTTAGTTTCAGGTCCTACTTTTGAAGCTCGCCTTAATAAAGCCGGTAAAGATGTGCCGCTTTCAGATCCTGTTTGGGATATTATGAGTTACTATGTAGCTCAGGCTGCCTTGCAAGTCAGCTTAATTTTACGTCCTGACAAAATTGTTTTTGGCGGCGGTGTTACTAGTGAAAAGTTTCTAGAAAAAGTGCGGCGTGATTTTGCGACATTATTAAATAATTATGTCCACGTTCCACCATTAGAGCAATACATCACTATGCCGGAAATCAGTAATAATGGTTCTGCCACAGTCGGTGATTTTGCTTTGGCAAAACGGTTATTGAGAGAATAATTTATAGAATAAAAATATGATCTAACCTCCAAATTTAGGACAAATTTGGGGGTATTATTGTGGCTAAATTATCTATGCGAGATAAAATTTAAATCTTTCACCTATGGCATGATTATTAAACAACTCTATTTAAATCTTTCTACAATAAAAGCCACTGATATCTTATTAATGTCAGTGGCTTTTAAAGTGTCTATTTTACTATAATTTCAGAATTTTAATCTAACAAGTCAAACTTAAGTGTTGCCAGGTTATGGCCTTCATTGACCATGTTACCCAGCAGTTCAATTGTGTTGTCGTAAACTTGATCAGCCATCTTTTGGTTGGCTGCGGTTAACAGGTCTTCAGCTTCTTTGCCTGATAGACCTGCAACTTTTTTATCAGTTTCGTGTTGAATGAAGTGACATTGGGCTAATGATTTTTGCTCAAAGTCATTTTCTAGTTCACCGTATACTTTAAAGTTAGTATCACCCAGTTGTGCTGTTAATTTGTTCAACCAGAAAATCTTGTTCAAATCGAACTTTGGACCAGTCTGGAAACTAGCTGGTGTGTCATTAACGTTGGTATAGAATGGGACGAAGCTGTTAAAGGTATTTGGACCAAAGCAAAGCCATTGCACGCCAGCAATTTCTTCAGGGACGTCATTTCTAACTTGCAAGATATGAGTTTCGAAGTTGCGATTAAGGGCAATTGGACGGAAGGTCTTCTTTTGCTCAGGTGTACCCTGATCGCCATAAGGATCAAATGGCGTATCTTGATAGTGAGAACTCTCGATAAAACAAATGTCCTCGATACTAATCTTACGGTTTGCGTGGCAAATGAATGGTTGATCTTGATCACTTGGTTTGCCACCAAATTCTGGATCAAAGTAATTGTGAACAAACCAGGCACGAGGATTGTTGTAGTGGGCATCTTTGATAGTTGAGCTACCAAAGATGTGCCGCATATTGTAACCTTCGCGGTCAGGATTTAAGTGGTATTCCTTAATCAAGTCTTCTAAGGTATCATCGGCTAAGAAGCCATCTTTACCAAAATGGAATTCATCAATATTTAAACGGTTAGGAGCAACGACATAGGCGTCATCAGGAATACGACGTGCAATCCAGTGGTGGCCACCAATAGTTTCCAGGTACCAAACTTCATCGTGGTCGGCAAAAGCCATACCGTTCATTTCGTAAGTACCATATTTTTCCAGCAAATAACCAATGCGCTTAACGCCATCAAGGGCGCTGTGGATATAAGGCAATGTTAGAGTAACAAAGTCTTCTTCACCAAGTCCACCCTCAGTAACCAGTGGATCAATCCCTTGAATACGTGCGTTAGTGGTAATAGTTTCAGTAGCAGTCATTGCTACGTTTTCTGAGTTAATTCCGGCTGCACCCCAGATGCCGCTTTCGCCAGAGACATCAGGTGCACTGGTATAACGTAAAGGCTTTTCCGCTAAGTCTTCATCATCAATCTTTTGGTGACTAATAACACTTTCATAATGCTTTGGTTGTTTTTCCGGTGTAATAAGTTCAAAACCTTCAGGAATTATTTCACGGCCACCGTCTTCACTTCTGGCAATCATAGCTGAACCGTCAATGGTGGCATTTTTACCGACAAGAATAGTCGTACATTCTGCTTTTTTCATCTTATCTGTCCTTTCAAATTACTTAATCTATATTGTATTAAAAAAGGCGGGGTGTTTGCAAAAAAATGAGTAAACTTAAACCTAAATTATTATTACTTTTACGAAGTTGGGATTTTAACTAAATTCTGATTTATGATTGGCAAAAAATGTAAAAGATGCTTTACTAAAAATGTCAAATAAGTTTGACGGGAGAGTGAACTAGTGAAAAATAGAATTGCTCAATTGCGTAAAAAGCAGAGGTACTTACAGGCTCAATTCGCCGCAGCCGCTCATGTTATGTTACTCGGCAAACAACCAACGCCATTGAAAATGATAAGTATGGCCCATCATTAGGATTAGCTTTTCACTTGGCGCAGATATGAGGGGTAACGGTTGACGAATTATTCTTATATGAAGGCGAGAATTAAAATAATTAATACTAAGAAAAACATAATTTAGGGTGCATTTTCATACTGCTACCTTGATTAGCAAGAAAATCAGTAAATTATTTTTGTGCTATATCGCTGTGGCATTGTCCGCGTTGATGAAATGAGAGAAATAAGCTGATGACTATAGAAAATATTTTACAAGAAAAATTGCAAGCTGGCTTAACAAAGATCACACACGAGTCACAAAACAGCACTTTTGTTGGTAATAGTGCAAAATATGAGCAAAAAATTTTTGTCAAAGTCTTTGCACAAGCAGGAAAATTTTTAACTGAAAAAGCTGTTAACGAGCAACTAAATACTCGGGTATTAGACTCTTTTGTTGTCAAACAAACGCAACAATTTGTTTTGGTCATGAAAGATTTAGCGCCTTCTGATATTAAAGAAGAAATCACTCCTGATATGGCATTTAACATGGGCATAGAATTGTCTCACTTCCATCAAAAAGTCAAACCTTTTTCAGGCATATACCTAAATAATCAACTATTCAATAAGGCAAAACGCGACATTGATAACTTAAATAAACCTGAAATCAAAAACAAGCTGCTGAAATTGCTGGCACAGTTTACAGCCGAAAGAGCAGGTATTGAAAAAGATTTAGCAGTTCATGCAAATACTGTTTTACACGGGGATGTCGGCTTGCGCAATTATAAAATCGTTGCCGGTCATCTTAGTTTAATTGATTTTGAACGAGCACGCATGGGAGTAAATTTTCAAGACTTCATTAAGCTTTTTTACCAGGACTTTGGTTTAAATAAAGAATTGATCGTTTCTTTTGTCAAAGGATATGAAAAGTGTGGTGAAAAAATTGCAGTCACTCCAGTGACACAGGTCTTTCTCATTTTTATCACTGCTATTGGAATTATGAAGTATACAGAAAAGATTGTGGATAAGCCATTTGAGAAAATTGGAGAACAAATGCTTGCAACTTGCACTTCATTTCTGAATACAGGGAGTTCGGAGGAGAAATTAACCAACATGAATGCTATTATTCTCTAAAAATAAAAAAGCATCTTCACGCAAGAAGATACTTTTTTGGGGTAAATAGAATTGTCTCAAGGGTAAAGACAATTTCATTTACGTGATATTTGCAGTTTGAGTATTTTGTTTTTCTTTTCTATCACCTCCTTTAAGTAAAAAGTTTAAAATTGTTGCGGATAAGCTAGTAATAACGATGCCGTTGCTTAAAAACAATTGCACAGTAGCCGGTAGATTTTTGAAAAATTGGGGATAAATAGTAACACCGAGTCCCAGTCCAATTGAGATAGCAATAATTAAGACATTGTTATTGTCACTTAAATCAACTTTGGCCAGTGTCTTGATACCTTGAACTGCAATCATAGTGAACATTACGAGCATTGCACCGCCCAACACTGGCGTTGGAATGATAGTTACCATTGCGCCAATTTTAGGCAACAATCCCATAGCCATTAGGAGACCACCGGCCCAGTATATCGGACGTTTGGTTTTAATACCCGATAATTGTAAAAGACCGACATTCTGGGAAAAAGTGGTATAAGGAAAAGCATTGAATAAACCACCAAAAATCTGCGCGATACCTTCTGCGCGGTAACCCTTTTTCAAATCTTCTTCAGTGACGTCATGGTGTAAGAGGTCACCGATGGCGAAGAATACGCCGGTTGATTCGACCATCGAGACTAAAGCTATGATGATCATGGTCAGACTGGAAGACCATTCAAATTTTGGCACTCCGAAGTAAAAGAGTTGAGGTAGGTGGAACCAAGATGCTTCCATGACAGGAGTGAAGGAAACGAGGCCCATGCAAGCGGCAATACCAGTTCCGGCAACAAGACCGATTAAAACAGAAATTGACCTGATAAAACCTTTAGTCCAAATTTCTAATGCCAAGATGATAAACATCGTGCAAAAGGCTAGAAACAGGTTTTGACCACTGCCAAAACTTTTAGCAGCTGAATTGCCACCACCCATGTTTTGAATTGCGACCGGAACAAGGGTTAATCCAATAGTAGTAATTAACGTGCCGGTGACGACAGGCGGAAAGAATTTTTTGATTTTAGCAAAAACACCTGAGATTAAAACCACGAAAATGCCGGCAACAATAATGGCACCGTACATGTCGTTGATTGAAAATTTCTGTCCAATCATTTGCAAGGGGGCAACTGCTTGAATGGCGCAGCCTAAAATGACTGGAAAGCCAATACCAAAGTACTTGTTGCGCATTAATTGTAATAGCGTAGCTAGGCCACACATGAAAATGTCAATTGAAACAAGGTAGGTCATTTGTGCAGGAGAAAATTTTAATGCATTACCAATTAACAGAGGTACCGCAACAGCACCGGAATACATTGCTAACAGGTGCTGCAAACCTAAAACAGCTGCTTTTTGCTGACTAACTTCTTTTTCTGCCATTAGTTTTCTCCCACAAAATGTACTTGATTGTTAGCTAAACTAGCGATTTCTGCCAATGCTTCAAGGCGATAGCCGTGTTCTTTAAGCCAGTCGCTGCCACCTTGGAAAGTTTTTGCGACTACGATACCGACGCCAGCTACTTCAGCTCCAGCTTGATTAGCAATATTAATCATGCCTTTAACTGCTTCACCGTTTGCCAGAAAGTCATCAATAATTAACAAGTGATCATCTTTGTGCAAGAATTTTTGTTCAACACAAATTTGATTAGTGACTTTCTTGGTGTAGGAATAAACATCTGCCCAATAGACAGCATCATTAAGTGTAGCTGGCTTTTTCTTGCGGGCAAAGACCATTGGCACATGTAATTCATAGGCTGCCATTACTCCAGGGGCAATTCCGGAAGCTTCACAGGTCAACACCTTTGTGACACCACTATCCTTAAATAGCCGACTAAATTCTTCTCCGACTTTCTTCATTAGTTCGGGATCTACCTGATGATTTAAAAACGAGTTGATTTTTAAAACATTACCTGGTAAAACTTCTCCGTCACTGCGAATCCGGTCTTCTAATAATTTCACTTTTTCCTCCTTCAAGACAAAAAGGGCTTTTTCTACCAAAACTATGGTAAAAAAGCCCTTTAAACCAGTATTTTAACTACTTTAAATGCATATTATCCATAGTTCAGAATTTACGGTTCTGAGTAGAAACTGCCGACCACATTACGGCAATATATAGATTTTTATTTTGCTATTGCAAGCATTGTAACAGAGTCGCATAATATGTGCAAGATTAATTTTAAATGAAATTGCGAATTATATTCAGCAAATGGGTATAAATAATTCGTAAAATCATTTGTTAGAGCTAAAAAATTGTTGACCACTGCTACATTTCTTAGTAAAGTTGATATAGTATTGAATTTAGTGAGTAAAGGAGCTTGGATGTCGGTGAAAAAGAATATTAGTGATTTTGATGAGATTATTGTGCTGGATTTTGGTAGTCAATATAATCAACTAATCACGCGCAGGCTGCGGGATTTTGGGATTTATTCCGAGTTGTTGCCCCATGATATTAGTATGGACCAAATAAGAAAGATTAATCCCAAAGGGATTATTTTTTCCGGGGGTCCTAACAGTATTTACGACCAAAATGCTTTGAAAGTAGATTCCGCAATTTTTAAGTTGGGCATTCCTATCCTGGGCATTTGTTACGGGATGCAACTGATGACTTCCTATTTAAACGGCAAGGTCGAAAAAGCGGATAATTCTGAATATGGTCGTGCCGACATCGAAGTTGAAGATACTAACTCCGTTTTATTTGCCGGTTTGCCCAAAGATGAATATGTCTGGATGAGTCACGGTGATTTGGTCACAGGGGCTCCTGCTGGCTTTAAAACAGTCGCTTCAAGTAAGAATTGCCCGATTGCCGCTATTGCTAACGATCAGGCTAAAATGTATGGCATTCAGTTCCATGCGGAAGTGCGGAATACCCAGTATGGTCTTGATATTTTGCGTAATTTTGCCTTTAAAGTCTGCGGTGCTAAAGCTGACTGGTCAATGACCGATTTTATTGATTTGCAAATTGCTGAAATTAGAAAAACTGTTGGTGATAAGAAGGTAATTCTGGGACTATCCGGTGGGGTAGACTCCAGCGTCACCGCGACTCTTTTGCACAAGGCAATTGGCAACCAGCTGACAGCTATTTTTGTAGATCACGGCATGTTGCGTAAAAACGAAGGCGATGAAGTAATGGCTGCCTTGAACCGTGATTTAGGCGTTAACATTATTCGAGTAAACGCTCAAGAGCGCTTTTTAAATAAACTCAAAGGTGTCACCGATCCCGAGCAAAAGCGGAAAATCATTGGCAAAGAGTTTATTGAGGTGTTT
Source organism: Lactobacillus melliventris (assembly GCF_013346935.1). Taxonomy (GTDB): domain Bacteria; phylum Bacillota; class Bacilli; order Lactobacillales; family Lactobacillaceae; genus Lactobacillus. Next base: position 181,132 of record NZ_JAAEEB010000004.1, on the reverse strand, counting down.
GCGGACGAGGCCAAGAAAATTAAGGATGTGGATTTTTTAGCCCAAGGCACTCTGTACACCGATGTAATCGAGAGTGGCACGAATACTGCTCAGACAATTAAGTCGCACCATAACGTTGGTGGGTTACCTAAAGATCTGCACTTTAAGTTAATTGAACCATTGCGCAAGTTATTTAAGGATGAAGTACGTGAACTGGGTGAAAAATTAGGCATTCCGCATGATTTAGTTTGGCGGCAGCCATTCCCGGGACCTGGCCTTGGCATTCGCGTTCTTGGCGAAGTAACCGAGGATAAACTCAAACTGGTGCGTGATAGTGATGCAATTTTGCGGGATGAAATTAAAAAAGCCGGTTTACAGGAAAAAGTGTGGCAATACTTTACCGTTTTACCTGGTATCAAATCCGTGGGTGTGATGGGTGACGGTCGCACTTACGACTATACCATTGGTATTCGCGCCGTTACATCAATTGATGGGATGACCGCTGATTTTGCTCGCTTGCCGTGGGATGTTTTGCAAAAAATTTCAACGCGTATTGTCGACGAAGTACCAAACATTAACCGTGTAGTTTATGATGTCACCAGCAAGCCACCGTCAACGATTGAGTGGGAATAAAAGGGATAATGTTAGTTGATGAGGAAATCCTGATTTAATAGCAATTAACAAAGGCAAGACTTAGACAAAATAATAAAAATGGTTTGGTTGTCTGCCAAACTACTAAGGCTCTTAGTATGAACTAAGAGCTTTTTTTATGTTTTAAGAATGGGGTAAAATTAAAGGTGAATAAACCTATCTATTTTTGAATTAACAATTGATGAAAGTTGGGTAGATATAGAATGGTCGATATTAGAGCTTTAGCATTACCAATCAGAGTAACTGAAAATAAGTATGTAAAGAGTACCTTAGAAGATTCTGTTCATTTTGGGAGCCTAGAAGGTTATAAGAATATAGAAAGTCAAGGTATCGGTGATGAAGATGAGGGGAAAATAATTGGACTTTTTAAAAAGGAGAAAAGTAAAATAACCATAAGGATTTCAGAAAGTGATAAAGAGATTACTTTAACTGATAAAGACTTTATGCAAGATCCCCAAATGGAATATAGATTGAAAGATGGAATGGAAAAAAGAATAGGAGTAGCAAGTTTTGGACTCTTAACTTTCAGAGATTTCAAATTAGATAGATCTTTTAATAATCGAAAATATTTCAAATTAAGAAAAGATACTTTGGATGATATAAAACGGCTTATTAAAGATAAAGAAAAACTCACTGGTAACAAATGTAATTTAATTATTTTTTCTAACCCCGATTTCTTCTCATCTATAAAAGAATCTGGATATGAAGCAGATATTGTTCAATATTATGATCCATATAACTTGTCTCAATTTTCAAAATTGAAAAATGGTAACAAAGCATATTGCTATTTTAAAAAGGATTATTTTAAATATCAAAGGGAATATAGAATTATAAAGATTGCAAAAAACAAATTTCCTCAAGAAGGCGAAAATGTAAAAATAAAAGGAATAAGTAAGAGAGCATCAACTTTTTCTTTAGATCAGCTAAAGACTTTACAATTAATTGCTGATTTTAATTAGTAAGATTATCACTGTGATATAAAAATTTAAGGATATAAATTATGGCAATTATACAAAACTTAAAGCAAAGCATTAATCGCAATGTTGAAGCGATTATGCCCCAAGATGATCAAAAAGAGGCTTTTAAAAATGCCTTAGAAAGTTACTTCAACAAGATTAAAGCAAATGAGCATGAATCAGAAGAATTTCAAAAGGGTGTTTTTAAAGACTTCCTAGAAGAAATTATCCCTGATAAGCAAATTAACACTAGAGGAAAGATTGATTTGGCTATCTATAATGGTAAATCAACTGATAGTAATGTAGGCGTAATTGTCGAATACAAGAAGTTAGATAATACAGCAGAAATGATGAGCTTGGATAATCTGAATGCTAAAGGCTTTAAAGAATTAGTAGCTTATTATTTGCGTGAACGTGTAATTAACAAAAACATCGAAGTTAAAAAAGGTATTGTAACTAATGGCTATCAGTTTTTTGTTATTGATTCCAATGAATTAGAAAAGTACTTTTATAAGAATAAAAAGTTAGTAGACAATTTCAAGAAGTTTGAGAGAAGACAGTTATCAAGCTCAAAGACAGATTTCTTATTTGATGAAGTCATTGCTCCTGAAATTGATAAAGCTTTGAATAAGAAAATAAAAATTGGTTATTTTGACTTAAAAAATTCAATAAAAAAGGGAACAACAGAATTTAAGAAACAAGATATAACACGTTTGTATCGTTTCTTTAGCGTTGAGAATTTGTTAAATGAAATGGTATTTGCAGATTCTAACAGTCTTAATAAAAATTTCTATAATGAGTTACTTTATATAATGGGGCTTCATGAAGAAAAGAAAGGTGGAAACAAAGTTATTGCTCGTTTCAAAGAAGGTAAAAGACAAGATGCATCCCTCGTTGAAAATGCTATTGAGCAATTAGATATAAAAAATGTATCTAAAGATAAGCAATTTGATCTAGCAGTTCAATTAGTTGTTGTTTGGATTAATAGAATTTTATTTTTGAAACTTTTGGAATCTTCATTGGTTTCTTTCAATCGTAGTGAAAGTTATAAGTTCTTAAACTATAAAAAACTACATACGTTTGATGATGTTAATGAGCTTTTCTTTATGGTAATGGCTAAGAGTATTGATGAAAGAAAAGATCGTATCAAGCAAAAGTTCCCTAACGTTCCATATATGAATAGTTCATTGTTTGAACAAACCGAACTTGAGATGTCCAGAGAAGGTTTTCCAATTAGTGAATTAAGAGAAGGAAAAATAGAAGTATACTCAAAGACAAAGTTAAAGGATACTAATGGTAAAAAGTTAACTGGGAAAATTGAAATTTTAGATTATTTATTTAGATTTTTAAGTGCATATGATTTTACTTCTGCTGTTGATGCTAAGAATAAGGAGAGTCAAGATCAGTTAATTAATGCATCTGTATTGGGATTGATTTTTGAAAAAATTAATGGTTATAAAGATGGCGCATTCTTTACACCAGGTAAAATCACAATGTATATGGCTAAAAGAGCTGTAAGACAGGCTGTTTTAACTAAAGTAAATGAAGCCCTCGGTACAAATGTACAAGATATTGTTCAGTTGGGGATGCTTACAAGAGATATTTCTTTCTCTATTGATAAACGTAAGAAGGTTAGTGATGCTATCGATTCAATTAAAGTATTAGATCCTGCGGTCGGTTCTGGTCACTTCTTGGTATCAGTATTAAATGAATTAATAGCAATTAAGGCATCGCTTAGAGTTTTATTTGATACAGATGGTAAATTACTTAATGATATTAGCTGTACTGTTGCCAACGATGAACTAATTATTCAAGATATTTATGGTAATAATTATTCTTATGATGCTAACCAACCAACTTCTCTCAGAATTCAGAAAGCATTGTTTAAACAAAAGAAAACTATTATTGAAAATTGTTTATATGGTGTTGATCTAAATCCTAACTCTGTAAATATTTGTCGCTTACGTTTATGGATTGAATTGTTAAAGAACGCATACTATTCGGAGAATGAGTATGGACAAAGGATCTTAACGACTTTACCAAATATTGATATCAATATCAAAGTAGGTGATAGCCTTGTTCATCGTTTCTCCTTAGATGATAAATTTAATTTTAAAACAAAGAACCTTGAAGAATACATTACTTTAATAAAAAGATATAAAGAAACCAGCAATAAATCTGATAAGGCTAAAATTGATGAAGAAATTAAGAAAATTAAAAAAGCTTTTATGAGTAGCTTTAGATCTCCAGAAGGTGAGGCATACCAAAAAGCTATTAATCGGCTAACTAAAATGTCAGCAGATGAAACTGCATTGTTTGATAACAAGTTTGATCCTAAAAAATACGCAGAATTAAGAAAAAAAGCTGATGAAGCTAAAGAAGCTTTTGAAAATAGAAAAAGTGATCCTTTTTATCGTAATAGTCTTGAGTGGCGTATTGAATTTCCAGAAGCTTTAGATGCTAATGGTGATTTTGTGGGTTTTGATATTGTCATTGCTAATCCACCTTATATTTTTTCTAGAAATCATTCTTTTGATGAAAAGACGAAACAATATTATCTTTCTCATTATGAAGTTGATGAATATCAAGCTAATACGTATACGTTATTTATGGAACTTGGTTATAAGCTGCTGAAGAAAGATGGTACTTTTGCTTATATAGTTCCTAATAACATGCTAACTTTGCAAAATAATCAAAAAATTAGAAACTTCTTATTACACAAATCTGGTAGATTAGTTGTCATTAATTCTCTTGACAAAATATTTGCGGATGCAAGTGTTGACAATTGCATTGTATTTTTGCAAAAAGAAAAATCTGACGAGATTACGGTAGGTGAATTGGAAAAAGGAGATTTTAGCACAATTGGGACTGTAAAGAAGTCTTTCTTTGGTAAACACAATCCTGTGATAAGTATCTCAATGGTAAAGTACAAATATGCGGTAGATATCTTTTGGAAGTTAAATGAAATAACCACACATTTATCTGATTTTGCTAAAGTGAAAATAGGTGTTAAGGAATATGAGGTAGGCAAAGGTAAACCTAAGCAAGTAAAGGCAGATAAAGATAATGATGTATTTTATTCTGATATAAAAAAAGATGATTCTTATAAACGAAGTCTGACTGGTAAAGATGTAGATAGATATTCGCTAACTTGGGCTGGTAAATATATTAAATATGGTGATAATTTAGCAGCAAAGCGGGATCCTAATTTATTTGTTCAACCACGTTTGTTGGTTAGACAAATCCCTACTGCTTCCAATTATGCTATTAAAGCGACTTACACTGATGAAGATTATATTAGTAATCAAAGTTTAATGATAGTTACTGAGCCAAAAGATTTTCTTTTACCGTCTTTGTTGGGAATTATTAATTCAAAGGCTATGACCATTTGGTTTAATATGCGTTTTGACAAATTTCAACGCAGAACTTTTCCAAGATTTTTAGTAAGTGAATTTGAAGAGTTCCCAATTCCTAAAGTTAATAAGAATCTACAAGATAAAATTGCTAAGCAGGCTAAGACGATACAAGAGAAGACAAAAGCTGGTGAGAATTACTCTAAAGAGAATAAAGAAGTTGATGAATTGGTAATGAGTGCGCTGGGGCTCACCGAAGAAGAAAAAGAATCTGTTAGAAGATTTGAATTTTAAAATATTAAGACTTTTTAAAGTATAAATTGATTATTACTCGTGTGATTAAAGTACCGTCAAGTTGCGCCAACATGTCATGATGGTGTCATGCGAGTTTGTGTTGGATACATCGTAGAACAATGTTGCTGCTACTACAGGTCTGCGATGGATTTTTGAATGGACAAAGTAGTGATACCACCGTGGGCGTCCATGCTAGCGGATTAATGGTAGTAGCGTGTATTAATTGTTTAAGTATAAGTAATAAAGGTATTTTTTATATAACTTCTCCATTGTGCTACCAGTCTGCCCATTTTTTGGAAAAACTCAATAAAATGGCGATGAGAAGCACGTGTTTATTTGCATGTGCTTCTTTTAGTTATGCGGATTATCAGAGCGTATAAGAAGTATACAAACTGATAATCCGCTCTTTTGTTGTCGATTTTAATATGAGGGATGCCATATCCCACTCGCTCCTCACAAGGAGGTATAAATATGGCACAATCAACTAATCAATCAATTGAGAATATTAAGGATTCATCTTTCGCAACAGCAATTCTGCCCAAAGCTACTCCAATCAATAACGCACTCCAAAGACCTTTAAAATTAGCTACAGATAGTATTTTTAAAGTGCTTTCTGGAACTAATGAAACGGTTAAAGATGACAATGGAAATAATGTAGTACGTGCAGTATACAAGGTTTAGTCATTGAATAGCCAATTGTTACCTTTATCTACAGAATTTGAGATTAAAGTAAAGGGCCAAGCGTGTCTGCTTAAAGAAAAAGATAATGTTGAAATTATGTTTAATTCTAGGATGCTGATTGTAGCTTTTGATAACTTGGCGCATTGGTCGTTCAATGGACGAGAGGGCTTAAATGCAACAGGTGTAAGAATCTTAAATCTTACTAATGACCAAATTATGAAAATTGTGGGAGGAGTCATGCGCATAATTAGATATGATCCTAACGATCACTATCACTTCAATGCAGCTTTGTTAGTCGCTGGTGTGATTGTAGGTATTATTCTAGGCTTTATTTTTCAATCCATCTTATTGTTAATCCTTGTCCCCGTGATTAGTCAATATCGATGGTTATTAGATGAGCTGAACAGAATTATTTATTCTGATCAAATTGAAGCTCTCAATCGTTTAACTAATTCTGCTAAATTAGTAGATAAGCGAGATAACTATACGATTGGACGTTATCGTAATGCGGTTAATTATACTCTGGATATGACTAATAAAGATTATTATCTCTTGTCAATCGATGCTAACGGTGTAACTAACACTCTTCATTTACAAGAATTAGCTACTGAGGTAGGAGCAGCCTTTCATCATTCCGCCAATTTAGAAAGCTTAAGTAATGGCGTAGTCGTTTATAAGATTAACTTGTTGGTATCACAGGTAAAGGTGAGCGAAGATGACTTCTAGGATATTACTAGCACCTAATTGTATTATCGATTGGAAAGCTAGTCCACATATGCTTGTATCTGGAGTGACTGGTTCAACCAAGACTAATACTCTTGAGGATGTTTTGCTGTCTTCGATGACTTATAAAAGTCGAATTGAAGGTCAGAATAATGGTATGGGTGCAAAAGTCTATTTAATTGATGGTAAAGGTGCTGATTTTGCTAGTTTAAAAATTCTACATCCTGCTGTTACACCTAATCAAGCTGCACGTACTTTGCGTATACTCACTAAGAATATGCATAACCGTTATACACATTTTTCAGGTGAATTTGGTAAGACGGCTAGTGATTATGAGGTCAATGGTAAACATGTTAGGGATATCGTTGTATTTATCGACGAACTGGCCTTTCTCCTTAACGATCCAAAACTGAGAAGTGAGATTTTGCGTTACCTTTTTGAACTTTTGATTGCAGCAAGACAAGCGTCAATTTATGTCTCGCCCTTCGGGGCTAAGCGTGGTTGTTGGAATTCAGCGACCATCTGCAGAAATTTTTCCTCGTGATTCAACACTCCAATTTGGTAATCGCTTTCTTATGGCTCCTAATGTGGCGGATTTGGATACGAAACGTATGTTGTTCCCAATGACTGATGTTAAAGGATTGCCATTAAATGCAAACATTAGGGCTCATCTTTATTCTATGAAAATGGATTTATCATGCCTAAACCTGTTTACTTTCCTAACATGTCTACAATCGATATTCCGCAAACTGTAAATAGAATTCAAAGAGAAGTTAATCCAAAATGGTTCATTAAAGAAGACTACTGGGAAGAGCCGTAGTTGTCTGCTGACGGATGCCAGCCAGAGGCTGGCAAGTGGAACGTTCCGAGCGGACCGTTCAGCATTAACCCGCCCATAACTATTAGGCGGGTATGTACCTAAATAAAGAGTTATACGTAAAAATGACCAAATACTTTATAACAGTCGATCAAGTTAGTATTAACATCCCTATAAACAAGATGGGCGGTATGAATACTGCTCTTCAACTTGATAAAGAATTGAAATTGTCCGAGATATTTGGAGGTTCAGATAAGGCCAAGGCCTTAAACTACTATTCATAAGCCATTAGTTATTATGACAATACAATAAAAATCATGTGGTCTGACAAGAAAAAGATTCAAGGCCTGTTACTTTATTTTAGTGCAACTGGTTTCAAGACTTGGCAGAACTTAGGCAAGCTCAGGGGCTATGATTTAAGCTTTATTAAACTTCTCAAGTTTATGACTACCAAGAAGACAAGGTTTACATGATTAGAAGTTGCCATCGATGTAATTTGAAGGTGATTTAACTGCTAGTGCTTTACATCAAAAGTTACAAACCAAGCAAGTTTTAATTTTAGATTCTCTTAAAAGAGTCCTATCTTCTAAACATCAAAAGTTTTTTGAATCAAATAAGATTATTACTGGAATTACGTGCGGTGCGATCTCTAGTGATAACTTCTTACGTGTTTATGATAAAAAAATTGAGCATAATAAAGCTAATGCTCCATATTTTGATCTTGCACAACAAAGCGATAGTTGGATTCGCATTGAAGGAGAATTTAAACACGAAGCGGCACACGCGATTCTTGAGGACTTAAATGGAAAAGCACAAGATGAAGTTAGTCAGAAGCTAATAAGTTACGTTGTGAAGCGGTGGTTTTTCACAGATTCTGAACGTAAGTTAATTCCTTTATGGCAGAAGCTTACAGATTTAGCTAATGGTACAAGGATTATACCTCCGCTTATGCCTAAGTTAACTGATAGGCTAGTACAAGAATTGAAGTGGTTTTTAGTAGGTGGTGCTGCTGGAATATTTTATCGGATTGTTCAATTATTCGGAAAAGATGAGTTTTTATGTTTTATATTCGAATATATAGAAAGTCCTAATCGAAGAAAGCATTATTCATACAAAGTAATATGACTCAGGATTTGGAGTTGATTCGAACACAACATCCCAACATGAAGCCAATAAATTATTATCTTAATCGTACAGTTGCAGAAATTGAAAAAGAAAAAAAGGCTAATCACACCGACCAAAGTAATGATTAACCCATTAAAGCGAACAAATCAATGCGACCTGCGAGAGTCTCTTTCAGATCATGAAGGTTGAGCTAGACTACTACACTTATATTTGTCCTACTAAGAAGGCGCTGTAGGAGGCCATAGAAAAATGGATCAAATACTACAATCAAACTAGAATCAGGCACACGCTAAAAGGCCATACCCCCGATTGAATATCGAAATACGGCTTTAGCAAACATGAATTAATGTTAACGTCCAATTCAAGGGGTTAACTTTAATCAAATTTTTGATTAACACCTTTTTTATTGCTTCAGTGTAGCAACTGAATCACGCAATTTCATCTCAGGGTGATGTACCACTGAAGCAAATTTCTTACCATTTATTAAAGCTAAAATTCCTTTGCCTGCCTCTTGACCAACGGAAGTTCTCTGATAATTCATTGTGGTCAAACTAGGATTCAAGTAAGCAGAGGAATCGTAGTTATCAAAACCAACCACAGAAATATCTTGGGGAATTTTGATTTTTAGCTTTTTCAATTTGTCAATGACTAAAACAGCTAATTCATCATGATAACATGCTATTGCTGTAGGCGGTTCGGGACTATTTAAATAGATATCAATTTTTTTACTAATGACTGAAAAAGAATCATGCGAGCTATACATAATCAAATTGCTACTTGCTAAATTAACATTATTTTCCTGATAAGCAGCGATAAAACCCTTCATCCGTTCGACCCCTTGAAGATCGTCTGTTTGAAAGATACCTAAAATTCGGCGATGATTTTGTTGCAATAAATAAGTTGTCAATTCATTTTCTGACTCTCTATCCGAATTCACAATAGCAGGAAAATTAAATTCAGGGTACTCCGCATTAATGAACAACAAGGGTATTTTACTTTTTTCAATCCGGAGGTAAATATCCCTATTTTGACAAGGCTTGGCACTTTCACTGGGTTCAACGATTAAACCGGCCACTTGCGAATCAAGCATTTTAATCAAACTTGACCGTTCAGTTTGAGGATAGTTATGAGTATTAGCTAAAAGCAAAGAATAGCCCTTCGGTTCAATTACTGAATCAATTTGAGCAATAATCTTGGGAAAAATGTAATCTGCAATGTGAGTACAAATTAATCCGATGGTTTTGCTTTGTGGATTGGCTTGCCATTTTTTATTCCAATCCTGGATATACATTCCGCTTCCTTGGACTTTGTAGATTAAATGCTCATTTTGCAATTCAGTTAAGGCTTTTCTAACAGCATAACGAGTGACTTTGAAGCGGCGCATTAACTCGTCTTCTGTGGGTAATTTTTGGTTAACTTCGTAATTACCAAAAGTTATTTCATTTTTAAGTGTTTCCACAACGTTTATGTAATCGCTTTTCATTGTGTAACCTCCTAAAATTCATTTGAATAAATTTTAGCTAATATTGTTAAAATTAATGTTCTTTTGATTAAAATCATAACATAGTTCAATTTTAAAAGGTAACTTATATTTGTTTTTTACTGAAATATTAGCATTTTCATAAAAAATAAAGGTATAAATGTAAACAATAAATTTTAACTAAAAAAGTTCAATAAAAACAAATAAAATTTCTAAAATAGCTAAAATGCCGTGAAATTAAGAGTTTAGAAACCTTAAAAATTTTCAAAAACATTCGAATGAATTTTTAAGCCTATTGAATTATTCAAATAAAAAATATATCATGAAAGTGCTTTCCGAAGAAAGCTAAGGAGAGAATTCTATCGTGAGGAAAGAGGCGTTTAAATGAACATTACTAAAATTGTTCAACTCATTCAAAGGGGGCAAACAACATTAGGGATTGAATTTGGTTCTACACAAATTAAAGCAGTTCTAATCAGCCCTGATTTTCAGCCACTGGCTTCTGGCAGCTTTTCATGGGAAAACAGATTGCAAGATGGTATTTGGACCTATTCTCAAGCAGATATTTTGACTGGTTTAAGGCAAAGTTATGCCCAGTTAGCTGCTATGGTCAGCAGTAAATATCATGTCAAAATTGAAAGAATAGGAGCCATAGGTGTCAGCGCAATGATGCACGGCTATTTAGCTTTTGACGCTAATGACAAACTGCTGGTGCCATTCAGAACATGGCGTAACACCATTACTGAAGATGCAGCAGAAGAACTAACCAAGCTATTTAACTTTAATATTCCTTTACGTTGGAGCATTGCACATTTATATCATGCGATACTGCAAAACGAGCATCATGTTAAAGATATTGCTTACATCACAACTTTAGCTGGTTATGTTCACTGGCAATTATCTGGTGAAAAAAATATTGGCGTTGGCGACGCTTCAGGAATGTTTCCAATTGATAGTGATGGTCAGTTTGACCAAACATGTCTTCGCAAATTTTCCAGTTTAGAAAAGGTGAAACAGTATCCGTGGCAAATCGAAGATATTTTGCCTCAAGTTTTAAAAGCTGGTGAAGTTGCAGGTTATTTGACTGAAAAAGGTGCTGCTTTACTTGATCCAAGTGGCACTTTAAAAGCCGGTAGTGTTATGGCACCACCTGAAGGTGATGCTGGAACAGGAATGATTAGTACCAACAGCGTTAGACTGCGCACAGGAAACATCTCTGTTGGTACATCAGAATTTTCAATGGTTGTTTTAGATAAGCCTTTGCAAAAAGTACACAGGGATATTGATATTGTGACGACTCCCACGGGACTGCCGGTGGCAATGGTTCACATAAATAACTGTTCTTCAGATATTAATGCTTGGTCGCAAGTTTTTAGCGAATTTGCAGGCAGATTAGGTAAAAATATTAATGCAGTCGAACTATTTAGCACTTTGTTTTTAGATACTACAAAGTCAGATCCAGATGCCGGTGGCATAGTTAACTATAGCTACTTTTCAGGTGAACCAGTAACCAAAACCCAAGAAGGAAGACCTTTGCTAATTAGAACACCTAACAGCAAATTTACTTTAGCTAATTTTATGTTGGCACAGCTTTATTCAGCTTTTGCACCACTCAAGATTGGAATGGATATTTTAACTAATGAGGAGAAAGTGACAATGGACGTTATGATTGCCCAAGGCGGACTATTTAAGACGCCTGTTGTAGCTCAACAAGTTTTATCTAATGTTTTGAATATGCCAATTTCCGTTATGACTAATGCCAGTGCTGGTGGTCCTTGGGGCATGGCAGTTTTAGCCCAATATGTATTATTTGGTGCTCAAGAAAAGCTGGAGGATTACTTAGATGAGAAAGTCTTTGTTAATTCGGAAATAATGACACTGAGTCCTGAACAAAAAGGAGTTGCAGGTGCTGCCCAATACATTGAGCGTTACCGTTCGGCTCTATCCTTGGAAAATTCAGCGTCTATTTTGAAAGATGAGGAGCGTTAAATGCTGGAGCAATTAAAAGAAGAAGTTTACAAGGCTAATATGCAGTTGCCTCAATTAGGATTAGTTACTTTTACTTGGGGTAACGTTTCCGGAATTGATCGTGATCAAGGATTATTTGTCATTAAGCCTTCAGGAGTTGAATATGACAAGCTAAAACCTGAGGACATGGTAGTAGTTGATTTATCAGGCAAAGTAATCGAAGGAAAATTGAATCCATCAAGTGATACTCCCACGCACACATATTTATACAATCATTTTCCAAAGATTGGTGGAATTGTTCATACTCATTCACCTTGGGCAGTAGCTTTTGCGGCTGCCAAGATGGATATTCCAGCACTTAACACCACACATGCCGATACTTTTTATACTGATGTTCCGGCAGCTGACGCGTTGACAAAAGAAGAAATTGCAGAAGATTACGAAGGCAATACTGGCAAAACTATCGTCCGTACGTTTGATGAGCGTCACTTAGATTATGAAGCTACACCAGGAGCCTTAGTTAGTCAACATGGTCCGTTTTGCTGGGGACAGACGCCAGCCCAGGCTGTTTATAATGCCAAGGTATTAGAAGTTGTAGCTGCAGAAGACTATCATACGCTGCAATTGACTAGAGCAAACAGCCGGCTGCCCCAATACTTGTTAGACAAGCATTATTACCGTAAGCATGGCAAGGATGCATATTATGGTCAAAATAACGCGCAATCACAGACGCATGCAAAAAGAAGATAAAAATTTAGGAGGAAATAATTATGGAAAATAATACTTATACTAATCCCTTAATAATTCAAAGAGCGGATCCGTATATTTATAAGCATACAGACGGCTACTATTATTTTACAGCCTCTGTACCATCTTATAATCGCATTGAATTAAGAAGAGCAAGAACCCTTGAGGGACTGGCACATGCAGCTCCCAGAACTATTTGGCGTAAACATGATAGTGGAGAAATGAGCCAATTAATATGGGCACCGGAAATTCACTATATTGATGGTAAGTGGTTCATTTACTTCGCTGCAGCAGAAACAAAGGAATTAGATAAAAATGGTATGTTTCAACACAGAATGTTTTGCATCGAATGTGATGAGGCTAACCCAATTACCAAGGAAGAAAATTGGATAGAGCATGGTCAAATAAAGACTGGTATGGACAGCTTTTCATTAGACGCAACTAGTTTTGAATACAAGAATGTCTTGTATTATGTTTGGGCTCAAAAGGATCCAAATATTAAAGGAAATTCAAATATTTATATTGCTGAAATGGAAAATCCGTGGACATTAAAGACTAAGCCTGTCATGTTAACCAAACCTGAGTATGACTGGGAGACAAAGATTTTCTGGGTAAATGAAGGACCTGCTGTAATTCATCATGGTAATAAGTTCTTCCTTACTTATTCAGCAAGCGCAACTGACGAGAACTATTGTATGGGCATGCTTGTGGCTTCAGACACAGCAGATTTGTTAGACCCTAACAGCTGGAAAAAGAGTTCAAAGCCGGTATTTCAAAGCGATTTAGCACATCACCAATATGGACCTGGTCACAATTCATTTACCAAGGCAGAAGATGATAAGACTGATATTTTAGTTTATCACTGCAGAGATTATACCGATATTAAAGGAGATCCTTTGTACGATCCAAACCGTCATACTAAGATTCAGGCTTTCACTTGGGACGAAAATGGCATGCCTGTTTTTGGTAAACCAGTTCCATATAACTATCAGTAATAAATAGAGGAGAAAAAATGAATAGTGAAGTAAAAAAAGAAAATAAACATTTTTGGGGTTTCCCGTTTACCCATTTTAGTTACTTCTTTATTTGGGCAACTGTGAATGGTTACTTGACTCTATGGATGGAGCAAGTAGGTCATCTAAATGGCGCACAATCAGGGCTAGTATTCTCAATGATGGCAGGAATTTCACTAATCTTCCAGCCTTTCTTTGGAGTAATCTCTGACAAATTACTTTTCAGGAAAGATTTGATACTAATTATTGGTGTAGTAGGAATTTTCATTGGGCCTTACTTCCAATGGGCTTTCATACCATTAATGAAAATTAATTCATTTTTGGTTGCCTTTGTTACTGGTGTTTTCCTCAGCTTTGTTTTAAATGGCGGTGTTAGTGTAGTTGAACAATACGTTCAGCGTGCTAGTTTAGCCAACGGCTTTGAATATTCCCACTCACGTTTAGGTGGTTCTTTAGCTGGAATTGTAGCTTCATTAGTAGCAGGTCGTCTGTTTCTATGGAAACCAGATTCAATTTTCTGGATGTGTTCTATTGCTGCTATAATTTTTGTTTGCTTGTTGTTGTTTAGCGATAAAATTAATATGGATAACGCATCAGCTGCCGGTGATACATCTAATTCATTGAATATGCAGATTGTTGGTTCTGTATTTAAGAATAAAAACTTCTGGTATTTATGTATCTTTTATGTTGGTGCATCAGCTATTTTTGATGTTTTTGATCAGCAATTCATTATCTTTTTCAAAACATTCTTTGCTACTGCAGCTCAAGGTACTTTAGTATACAGCTATATGTCATCTGCTCAAACTTTAATCGAATTTATCTTAATGTTTCCAATGCCTTGGATTATCAATAAGATTGGAGCTAAAAAGGGCTTAATTGCTTATGGCTTTTTAACTTGTATTCGTATTTTAGGTTCTGCTTTATCTCCAACTTGGGGTTGGATAGTTGTGTTTAGACTGCTTGCTGGCCTGGAAATGCCGTTGCTTTTAACATCAATCATGAAATACATCGCCGGAGCGTTTGATATTAGATTATATGCTACTGTTTATGCATTAGCTTCAAACTTTGCCAAGCAAATATCTGTCTTTATCTTTTCATCAGTAGCAGGTCATATGTATGATGGCTTTGGTTATCAACATACATATGTCATGATGGGTATCTTCGTCTTTGTTATTACTCTCTTTTCAGCATTTGCTTTAAAGAAAGAAGACCCAGTACAAGCTGGTGAAGTTGCAGAAAGTAACGCTTCAAGTAGTACCCAATCAAGTTCTGTGGAGAATAAATAATGGTAAAAGCCTCTTTTAAAATTAATTCAGACAATATAATCGGTAAAATTGACCCACGTATGTGGGGTTCTTTAACCGAACAATTAGGTCGTTGTGTTTATAACGGTATTTATCAACCGGATCATCCTTTAGCTAATAAAGATGGTTTTCGCACCGATGTAATTGAAGCTATCAAGAAATTAAAGGTTCCCCTAATTAGATATCCAGGAGGAAACTTTGTTTCAGGCTATAACTGGGAAGATGGCATAGGTCCTAAAGATACAAGACCTGTCAGACTAGATTTAGCATGGAAAAGTATTGAGACCAACCAATTTGGTTTACACGAATTTTTAAATTGGTGCAAATGTATTGGTGCTGAAGCTGATATGGCTATTAATCTAGGTACCCGTGGAATAGATGCCGCTCGCAATTTGATCGAATACTGCAACTTCCCAGGTGGTACTTATTGGAGTGATTTACGCATTAAGAACGGACAAAAAGAACCATTCAATGTTAAATTATGGAGTCTCGGTAATGAAATGGATGGAGACTGGCAAATAGGTCATAAAAATGCCCATGAATATGGCAGATTGGCTCATGAAACCGCTAAGGCAATGAAAATAGTTGATCCTTCTATTGAATTAATAGCTTGTGGAAGTTCGCTACATACTATAGATACTTTTGGCTCATGGGAAGAAACTATTTTAGATAACGTCTATGAAGACGTAGACTACTTATCACTTCATCAGTATTATGATGATAATGATCACGATATTAAAAAATTCCTTTCATCCTCGGTTGATTTGGATAGTTTTATTAGTGAAGTGGTTTCAATTTGTGATGCTGTTAAAGCGCGCAAGCACATAGATAAGACCATGTATTTGGCTATGGATGAGTGGAACGTTTGGTATCATTCAAAGGAAAATGATGATAAACAAAAGCCATGGCAAGTAGCACCACATTTGTTAGAAGATCACTATACGTTTGCTGACGCGCTTGTTGTAGGTTCACTCGCTCTAACTTTATTAAAGCACGCCGACAGGATTAAGATTGGCTGTTTGGCACAACTGGTAAATGTTATTGCCCCAATTATGACTAATAATGAAGGAAATCCTTCAGTTTGGTATCAATCAATCTTTTACCCATTTATGCAAATTTCAAACTTTGCACAAGGCGAATCGCTTCAGGTTGATAGTAAAGTAGAAAACTATACTGTAGTAAACAGAGACGTACCATATCTCAGTTCAGCTGCAGCAGTCAACAAAGCAACAAATGAAATAGTCTTATTTATTGAAAATAAGGCTGATGAACCAGCGCAGTTTGAATATCAACTCTGCAATTTTCCAAATGTCAGCTTAAAAAAAGCAACTAAATTTGCAGGGTATGATCTTGACGCAACAAATGAAAATCAATTAATGCATATTTCAGATTTAAAAGATGTTGCTATCGACAATAATACTGTGAAAGGAAAACTCGACGCATATTCATGGAATATGATTCGTTTAAGTCTTTAATTAATTATTGTTAAAGCTTAGTTTAGACATTTTTTAAAGATAAAAGGAGGACAAATAATGTTAAATGTACCAAAATATGAATTTTGGTTTGCAGTTGGTAGTCAACACCTTTATGGTGAAGAAACCTTGCGCAGTGTAGCTGAAGATGCGCAAAAAATTGCTGACGGTTTAAATGAAAAAGGCAATTTACCTTACAAAGTTGTGTTTAAAAAGGTTTTAACTACAGCTGATGAAATTACCCAGTTTATGAAAGAAGTCAATTACAGGGATGAAGTTGCCGGTGTAATCACATGGATGCATACATTTTCACCAGCTAAAAACTGGATTCGCGGTACAAAACTATTACAAAAGCCGTTGTTACACTTTGCAACCCAATTTTTAAATTATATTCCTTATGACACAATTGACTTTGACTATATGAACTTGAATCAAAGTGCTCATGGTGATCGTGAATATGGCTATATTAATGCTCGCCTGCAAAAGCATAATAAGATTATCTATGGCTATTGGCAGGATCCAAAGATCATGAAGCAAATTGCTGACTGGGAAAACGTTGCAGTTGCTTATGATGAATCCTTCAACTTAAAAGTTTGCCGCTTTGGTGACACGATGCGGAATGTGGCCGTTACTGAAGGTGATAAGGTTCAAGCTCAAATTCAATTAGGCTGGACTGTTGACTATTACGGCGTTGGCGACTTAGTTGCTGAAATGGCAAAAGTCAAAGAATCTGAAATCGATGACGAATTTGCTGATTTGAAAGCAAAATATATTTTAGTCCAAGGCGCTATGGATCCAGATGCTTACAATAAAACGGTGCGCTACCAGTTAAAACAATATATTGCAATGAAACATTTCTTGGAGCGCGGTGGCTATACCGCTGTTACCAGCAACTTCGAAGATTTACATGGACTAGAGCAATTACAAGGTTTATCAGCTCAACTGTTAATGCGTGACGGCTATGGCTTTGCAGGTGAAGGTGACTGGAAGACTGCAGCCTTACTGAGAACTTTCAAGATCATGACTCATAATCAAAAGACTGCCTTCATGGAAGATTACACTCTTGATTTGCGTCCGGGTCATGAAGCAATTTTGGGCTCCCACATGCTTGAAGTTGATCCATCAATTGCTTCAGAAAAACCACGTGTTGAAGTTCATCCATTGGATATTGGCGGTAAAGCTGATCCGGCCAGATTAGTCTTTTCAGGTTCTGAAGGAGACGCTATTGATGTTACCTTAGCCGACTTTAGAAATAACTTTAAGCTTGTTACTTATGCAGTTGATGCTCATAAGGCTGAAAAAGAAACACCACACTTGCCTGTAGCTAAACAATTATGGACCCCAAAAGTTGGTTTAGAAAAAGGCGCTACAGAGTGGATCAAAGCTGGTGGTGGTCACCATACTGTCTTCTCATTTGCAGCAACAGAAGATCAAGTTACTGATCTTGCAACAATGTATGGCATTGACTTATGCAGTATCAAATAAAATCAAATCGCTAACTAATAAATCCCAAACACATACGCTTAAGATTTCTTAGAATAAATACACTATTTCAATAGTATAATTGAAGTAGTGTATTTTAGTAATGCGATCAAGTTAACTGGAGAAAAAAATGGAAGACATTGAGGAAACATTTGAAAATTATCAAGGTAACGATATCAAAAAAGTTACGTTAAAAAATGATCATGGTATAACAATTTCATGCTTATCGCTGGGAGCTGTCTGGTACGAATTTTTGGTACCAGATAAAAATAAACAACAAAAGAATTTGTTGATGAACTTTGATCATTGTGCAGATTATTATTCTAACGGTTTATGTTGCTGCCAATCAATTGGACGTGTAGCTGGCAGAATTAAAAAAGGCCAGTTCACTTTAGATAGGGTTAATGTGCAAGTTCCCACCAACGAAAATGGCAATACACTGCATGGTGGTAATAACGGCTTTCGCTTTTTAAACTGGCAAGTGCAAACCGCTAAAACTGCTAACAGTGTAAGTGCAATATTTACACACCAGATTAAAGAAGATCATGATGGATTTCCTGGCGATATGCTGGTTACCATTACCTATACTTTAGATAATGAAGATAAAGTAACAATCTCTTATAAAGCTGAAAATGGTACGCAAACAACACTGTTTAATCCTACTTGTCATGCTTACTTTAATTTAAGTGACCAGCCTAATTTAAGTACGCACGAAATTAAGATAAATAGTAAGGAACATTTACAACTTGACCCTGAGTTAATTCCGACTGGAAAAATGCTGGCAAATGCCAATACTCCGTATGATTTTCATGATTTTAACAATTTAGCTGCTGCATTAGAAGCCAATAAAGGTTTCGATGACGCGTTTGTTATTAATGGCACGGAAAATCAAATGAAATCTGTGGCTACTTTGAGAGAAAAAGAAAGTGGCCGTCAAATTACTATTTCAAGTGAAAGCAATTGTTTAGTGATGTATACCATGACGCAGGAGCAACCCGGGGTAAAATTTAAGCGGGATAACGGTTCAATTGCGCAGCCAAGTGAAGCTGTCGCTTTAGAAGCGCAAATGTTACCCGATGCAATTAATCACCGAGATTTTGGAGATATTGTTTTACCTGCTAATACTACCAAGGAACATCAAATCGTTTTTGCTTTTGAGCAGCATTAAGTTTCTAACAAATCATATGTGGAAGGCTACTAAATGTAGCCTTTTTTATATTTCATGATTTAATTTCGTCTATTTGTGTTAAATATTTGGTTGCTTATCTGTAAGTTTGCTACAAATTTTTATTTTATTAGTATGATGGCTCTAATTAGAAAAAGGAGATGCCAATTATGCTGATTGAAACAAAAGAACTGACGAAAAAATTTGGTAATAAGGTTGCTGTCAGCAAAGCCAATATTCAAATTAAAGCGGGCCAGCTTGTTGCTTATTTAGGAACAAATGGTGCGGGTAAATCTACCACGATTAATATGCTAACCGGATTATTAAAGCCTACTTCAGGTGTCATTTCATATGCGGCAGATTTGAAAATAGGCTTAGTTTTTCAGAATAGCATTTTAGATAATGAGTTAACGGTTAAAGATAATCTTTATTTAAGAGCAAAGATGTACCCCAAATTTTCCCAGGAGTGGCTTGAACAATTAATTGACTTAATCGGTATTAAAAACTTTTTAAAGCAAAAATTTGGCACTTTATCAGGCGGCCAAAAGAGAAGAGTAGACATAGCCAGGGCTCTTATCTGCAAACCAAATTTACTGTTTCTAGACGAACCAACTACAGGGCTTGATATTCAAACCAGAAATGCTATTTGGAAATTATTGACCAAACTGCAAGAGCAACAAGATCTAACAATTTTTTTGACAACGCATTATTTAGAAGAAGCTGAAAATGCTGATCAAATGTATATTTTGGAAAATGGTCGAATCCTAGCTAGTGGTTCTGCTGCAGAAATTAAGAGCCAATATGCTCCTAATAAATTAATACTCACCGTTGGCGATATTCAGTCTTTGAACACTAATCAAAAAGTTATTCGGCTTAATCGTGAGCAAGTTGAAATTGATTCCTTATCAGCGCAAGAAACCATTGAATTATTAAAAAACAATCAGGAAAATATCGCTGACTTTACTTATTCTAAAGGAACGATCAATGATGCGTTTTTGCAGATTACAGGAAAGGAGATACAATAAATGGTTGCTTTGTTTCGCAGAAATTTAAAAATCTATTTTTCTAACATTACTGGTGTGATTATGTCATGCCTCGGTGCATTGATATCTTTCTTTATTTATATTGGCTTTTTGCAAAACAATCTAGAAAAAAGTTGGCAAAATTTACCACATGTAACTAAAATATTAGATTTGTGGATGATAGCAGGTATTGTTGCAGTTTCTGGTATAACTACGGCTTTTCAAGCTCTCGGCCAGCAAGTTACTGATCAAGAAACTCATGCTGTTGCCGATTTTCAACTGACAGGTTTATCACAATTCAAACAAAATCTTGCTTATGTTTTGAGCGGGGTAGTAGTTAGCTTCCTTATGCAAATAATCACGTTTATTGTGATGGCAGCTTATTTTGCACTAGTAGATAAAGTGAAAATTCCTCAAGAAGCATACCTACCTGGGCTTGTATTTATTTTCGTGGGTGCAATTGCAGCAACTTTACTTGATGAGATAATTGTGCTGTTCATGCATTCCAGCACTACTTTTAGCCGATTTTCCGCTGTCTTAGGTGCCGCTGCCGGTTTCGCGGTTGCGACTTATTTACCATATGGTATATTGGTTTCTGGAGCACAAAATTTGGTAAAATTAGTACCAAGTAGTTATGAGGCAGCTGCTCTAAGAGGCTTTTTACTTAAGCCAACATTAGCTACTCTCCCCACTAATGTAAAACGGCATTTAATTAATTATTTAGGGATACAGTTCAAAATTAATAGTAACAGGCTAAATAATATGCTTGTTTTGCTATTAATGATTGCAATACTAATTTTAGTGATTATTATGCTTTCGCTTATCACTGATAGAAGGCGCAATAGATAAAGTGAAAATTAAATTTAAGTCGGATCCTACTCTAAACGAAGAAATTGAAGTTGAAATTAAAGCAGCTCAAAAAAGTGAAGTAGTTGATAATTTAATAGATTATTTGCATAAATTCGGCGAAAAGAAATATCATCTTTTACCAATTAAGGTAGAAGACCGCATAGTAACAATTAAACCTACTGAGATTATTAAAGTAGAAATCCAAACAACAGATATCACATTTTATACTACTAAAGACATAATAAAAACCACTGGTCGCTTATATCAGGTACTTGAAAAATTGGGTGATGGGTTTATTCAGGTTTCTAAACATGGCATTATCAATATTAATTTTCTGGAATCGATAGAAGTAGGCTTTGCAGGAAATATGATCGCACTTTTAAAAAATAATTTAAAAGCTGACGTTTCCAGATTATATTTGCCGGCATTAAAAAAAGAATTGGGGCTATAAAAATGAGAAAATTGAGTAATTTCATTAACTATTTCTTTACCGGTGTGGGCTTTGGTGCAGCTACTTATTTGATAATACTGACTTTTGCTTCTCCTAGTATTCCTACCCGTTTAGGTGTTATTTCTGTTTTTATTATTTCAGGGTTAATAGGCATTTTATCAATGATTTTTGCAATGGATGTACCACCTGCTATTGCCTTCAGTGTTCATATCATAGGCACATTTTTACTGGTGTTATTAATGTCTTGGATAAATAAGTGGCCGATTAATTTTTGGTTGATAGGCGTATTTATATTAGTTTATATCGTTATTTGGCTAATTGTTATTTTGTCGCAAGTACACACGGTGAATAAAATCAATTCTAGAATAAAAAAAAGAAATTCTAAAAAATAGAATTGATTAAATTTGCTTTACTTTTTAAATATAAAATATGTTTTAAAATCATAAATCATCAGTTATATTTTATCCTTATGCTCTAAAATTATTGCAATTTAGAATAACAAGTTTAAATTACTTATGTAGGAATAAACAATAGGAATATTATGGTGATCTCAAGAAAATAGCTAAAAATTTAGATAGTATCTAAAAAAAGCATTGAGCAATAAAGCTCAGTGCTCTTTTAGATTAGTAAAAAAATTTAAAGTCAAATCACAAAAAACTCACTTTGCTAATTCTATTTCGTTCTTTTCAGCCACTCTAAAGAAAGGCAAATAGATAAAAATGCCAATCACAATCAAAAGAGTTTCAAAAATAACATTTCGCCAATCCATTGAACTAATATAGGCTTGGAAAAAGTACGGTGTGAATGATGGATCAACTATATAGCCTAAACCAATCCAGTGCAAACTTTCTGCCACATAAGTCAAAACTAAGTTAATTATTGGTGCGATTAAAAACGGAATTCCTAGAATAGGATTAAAGCAAATAGGTGCTCCGAAAATGACTGGTTCGTTTATACTACAAATTCCTGGAATAATTGATAATCTACCCAAAACTCGGAATTTTTCCACTTTACTTGTCATCATCAAAAGAACTAATGCCAAAGAATTTCCTGATCCGCCTAAAACTGCAATCCGAAACATTTGTAAATTCATAATATTTGTTGGCATATTTCCCTTGGCAACAAGTGCAGCATTTGCGCCAGTAGCAGCTATTCCAGTAGCAAATATAATGGGGAAAATAACGTTACTGCCATTAACTCCGATTAACCAAAGTAGATTTCCAATAGTAACGATTAGAATATAGCCCCACAAGCTGTTAGCAAGAAATGTAGCTGGCGTAAGGCATTTAATTATAAAGGTCGTAAAATCAGAATGTGTAATGCTGACAAGGATTAAATTTGCCCCATAAAAAATGACAATATTTACTAAGAGCGGAATCAAGGAATTGATAAAATTTGCTACCATTGGTGGAATTGTTTCAGGAAGCTTAATTTTCCAATTCTTTTTATCAATTAACTTATTAATATCTACGGATAGAAGTCCAATTATAATCGCTACAAATAATCCATTTGTACCTAAATTGTTTAAACTAATACTATTATTTTTGTTAACGGTAGTTGTGACCATTAGGTAAACCACCATTGAAATCATTCCGTCTGTTTCAGGATGAAAGCGGTGATTTCCTTTGCTGAGTTCATAGGCAATACCAAAGGCACTAATCATCCCGAATATACCCATAGTCATATTGTACGGTAAAGTAATTTGAGCAGAATGGGCCATAGCCCAATATTTCCAACCAGCGATTAATTTAACAAAGAAATTGGCTGTTGCCGGATTATATTTCTCTATTATTATTGGTGGATTTGCTAATATTAGGAAAAATGAACCAATAACTAAAAAGGGCAATCCAAAAAGCATGCCATTAGAAATGGCTTGAAGATGTTTTTCATTTCCTATTTTTTGGCCAATTGGGGTTAAAGTTTTATCAAGTTTGTTAATGATAGAGTATTTTCCCATTTTTTGTTTAGTCATAGTTTTCTCCTATTGAATAAAAGCAGCATTAAACTTGATAAGTGTTAAATTTAAAAGCGTTCTTAATAACCTTACTTTCATCCCAATTTTCTTTGATTTTGTGATATTCCTCCCAATAATTGTTGCTGACTTTAAGTTGTGGGGTAACTTTAGAATCAACTTCCAAAAAATGCATACTGCCACGATGCATTTTTTTACCTCTAGTTGTATGTTTATCCAATGCATAATCTGGTATCTCTGGAACATAGCCTAAAGCAAATTTTTTAATAATAATATTTTTAAGAAGATCGGACGAACGGTCTTTAGTTGATTCACAAAGATAGCGAATTGCGTGAACAAACATCATTGCCCTATCAGGTTCATTATAACTAAAGCTTTTTCTCATTTGGTTAAGACTGTTAATCAATATTGCTGCTTGAGGGTTTCCCATACCGATATCTTCAACTGAAATTGCTTGAAGCCGGCGCCAAAGTTTTTCTTCCATATCTGGAGATGAAATATACATTTCGTAAGCAAATTCACAGGCAGCTCTCTCTTTTCCCTTGCGGATTGATTTTTGCAAAGCAGAAATTACTTCATCTGCAGCCAAGCCATTACGAGTTTTTGTTCTAGCCCAAGGATCAGCTAGAAACTCAGAATTGTTAGTTGGATTGAGATTGTTTTTTTCTTCAGCCATAATATTCCTTTCTTATTTTATGAAAAGTTTTATATAAAATTTAAAGTATATAAATTTAGAAAATAAACTAATTTGAAGAATCTAAATAAGCTATTTAATTAGTTGTTAAATAAAACTATTAATTATCTATCCCATTATTTCGACTCACTCTTTTGTGCAAAAGTTATATTTTCTAAACAAATTTATAATAATAAATTAGGTCAAAAAATAAAGATTTTGCACCTTTTTGTGAACATGTTTTTATTTATTAAAAATATGTTTATTTTTAGCCGTTTATTTAATAAAAATAAATCAAAACAAAAAGCTTATGGTATTGAAAATAATTCAAGCATAAGCTATATAGTTAGAAGAATAATTTTAAATTTTTTTATACAAAAGTGTGCTAAAAAAAGGATATTTAATTAAAAAGTTCCTATTAAGCCAAACAAAAATTGTTGTTGAAAGAATAATTGATCGGATTATATAATACATTATGAGTAATAATTTGTTTCAATTTGAGGATATTGGTCATTTTTTAACTTATTGAAACTGTATTTATATTTGTAAAAGGAGAAAAACAGTGAGCATAGAAACAGTTTGTGAAAAGTATCAATTGAATGCAGATGAAAAAAGAATATTAATATACATGAATAAGAACCGTGCAAGTTTAAAAAATATGAGTATCCGAAAATTAGCTAAGAAGACATATTCTTCACCAAGTTTTATTATAAAAACTTGCAAAAAAATGAACTTATCAGGATATTCTGAACTCGTTTTTCTGATAACAGATACACCTGTTTTTCCTAGTAATTTAGAAATGGATTTTCAAATAAAAAAATACACAAAACCTTTTCTAAAGCTCATGAATAAACACAAAAATTCAATGATCATGATTTTAGGGAGTGGATTTTCACAAAATTTAGCAAACTATATGAATGAGTACTTAAATATGAATGGCTTGAGGTGCACGGCAAACTCCCATTTGGAATTGCTGAGAGAAAACGGAAACGTGCTAATTATTGCTATTAGTAATTCCGGAGAGACAAAAAGACTAGCTGAATTATGTGGACAAGCTCACGATAATGGATGTGATGTATTAGCCTTTGTTGGCGACAAAAGTTCTACTATTGCAAAGCATGCTACTCTTACAATAAGTACAGAAACTTTTAACCCTTCATCATTTGACAGTCATTATCCACAGCTATTTTTTGGTACCACATTAATCTATTTTGAATTATTAATGAGTAACTTTCTATTAAATAAATAAAGACGTATAATTTTATTTCAAGTGCTTAAAATTATATTTGAATAGTTGCTAAATAGAGTTTACCTACGATTTTTCTTTTGCACATAAACATAAACCGGCCAACCACTAAGCGTCAGTAAAATACCTGTAAGTGATAAAAGTGGCTGGGTTAATGTTGTGGTAATAACAATGAATAAAGCACCACAGATCCCTAGAATTGGCGGGATGGGATACCAGGGAGTTTTGTATGGTCGTAAAAGATCTGGTTGTTTTTTACGTAAGATAAGAACTCCTAAAAATAATAAAATTGAAAAAATCCAGGAAACATAGACTAACATGTTGGTTAATGAGTCAAATGTACCGGAAAAAATCATAATGGTGGCAATTACGCATTCAAAAATCATACTGTTTGTAGGCACGATAGTTTTTGAATTTAGTTTGCTGAAGAAGCTTGCGGCTGGCAGCTTCTTTTCTTTACCTAAAACGTAAGGCATTCTTGACCCTAGAAGAAGGTGTCCATTAATAGCACCGAATACAGATACTAATATCCCTGTAGCGACTAAAGTGCCACCTACACTGCCAAATAATTTTTTAGCAGTAAGCAGAGCTGTTGTTTGGTTACCTACAACCTTAGACCAAGGGATAACTCTGACATAGCTCCAATTAAGAAGAGTATAAATGATCGTTACTCCGAAAAGTCCCCAGATGATCGCTTTGGCTAAAGTTTTAGCTGGGTTTTTAATTTCACTGGCTAAATTACCGATACTTAGCCAACCGTCATAAGCAAAAAGTACGGCTAAAAGAGCTTGCCCAAAAGCCATTGCACCTGAAGCAGAAGTAATGTGTGGTGCTGGAGCGCCAGCTAATTGATTAGGTCCTCTATAAAATAAAGCAAAAATAATAATTGCTGCAATTGGGAGCAGTTTAATAACTAAAGTTATTTTTTGCACTTGACCGCTCAATTTAGAACCGATCCAATTTATTAATAGGATTGTCAACATGACAATTAGGGCAATTACAGTAGTAGACAAGCCTTTAAAGTGTGGTATTTCTTTTAACTGAGTGGCAAATACAATTGAAAGTGCGGCAATATTTGCTGGATAATAGACAATTATCAGAGACCAGCCAAAAAGAAAGGCTATTTTAGGTCCGTAAATTTCTTCCAGATATCTGACAGGTCCACCATCTTTAGGATAAATTGACGCTAATTCAGCTATGCTTAGTCCTGCCATTAGTGTGATAAAACCGGCAAAAGGCCAAACGATGATACTAAGCCATGCATTATGAGTCAATGCGGAGACATTAGCAATTTTAAAAAAAGCACCGCCACCAATCATGGTGCCCATGACAGTTGCTAATGCGGCGAAAAAGTTAAGTTCTCTTTTCATATTTTTACCTTACTTATTTTAAGTTAAACTGTATTATATTCTTTCTCTAAGAAAATAAAAAGAACTGTTAACGCCACTTAAGCAAAAATAACTAAAAATTAAATGAAAAAATTACAAAATTCAGGTTTTGTTGCAAGCAGATTTTGATATGATATGATTTGAGTTGAATCAGGTAAATCTTATTTTTTGAGGAGCAGAAATGAATAAAGTTACAGTTATTGGCAGTATTAATTTAGATACTAACTTTCGTGTCAAGCAAATGCCCAGACCTGGCGAAACAGTTCATGCCACAGATCACTATTCAGCTGCAGGCGGAAAGGGTGCTAATCAAGCAGTGGCTGCAGCTAGAGCAGGATCTGAAGTAAGTTTTATTGGCGGAGTTGGCAATGACGCACCAGGAAAAGAAATGCTGAATTTACTGAAAAGCGAAAATATTAATACCAGTGGCATAATTACAGCCACTAAAGAATCTACTGGTCAAGCATTCATTACGGTGGATGACAGTGGTCAAAATTCGATTACTATTTATGCTGGAGCTAATTATGCTTTTGGAGCGGATGAGGTATTGCAAAACCAGAATTTAATTAAAAATGCAGATTTTCTTATTGCACAATTTGAAACACCCCTTGCCGCAACGCTAAAGGGCTTTGAAATTGCTCATGAGGCAGGTGTTAGAACAATTTTAAATCCGGCTCCAGGAATGGCTCAAATTCCTGCAGAATTACTGAAACTGACCGACATCATTACACCAAATGAAACAGAGGCACAAACTATTACCGGTGTTAAAGTAATTGATGAAAAAGCCGCACAAAAGGCTGCTGCCAAATTGCACGAGCAAGGCGTGGGTACAGTTATCATTACTATCGGTGACAAGGGTGCATTTTATTCTTATCAAGGTAAAAATGAACTCATTCCTGCTTTTAAAGTTAAAGCTGTTGATACTACAGCAGCTGGCGACACATTTATTGGAGCAATGGCTAGTGTATTGCACCCAGATCTGTCCAATTTAAAAGAAGCCATTATTTTTGCCAATAAAGCCTCGTCACTTACCGTTCAAAAGTATGGTGCCCAACCTTCAATTCCTTATAGAAAAGATATTAAATAAATTCCAAAAGTATTTGTCTTTTAAAGATTAAGATTCAAAAATTTTTTCTTTAAATTGTAACTTTGAAAGCCCTATCTTTGTATAATAGAGGAGTAATTGAGTTTGGCTGACAATATGTCAGATATTTTAAGGGAGAGGTACTTAATTATGACAACAAAAATAGGTATTATTGGTGACGGTCACGTTGGTTGCACTGTTGCTCACGAATTAATAATTTCAGGATTAGTCGATGACTTGGTAATGATCGACGTTAATGAAGGCAAAGTCAAAGCCGACGCAATTGATTTTGAGGATGCTATGGCTAATTTGCCAAATCATGCCAACATTATTGTTAATGACTATGACGCATTGAAAAATGCCGACATTGTCATTAGCACTTTAGGTAAAATATCTTTAGAAACACAAGGCGATCGTTTTCAAGAATTGGAATATAATAAAAAACAGCTGAGTCCGATTACAGAGTCTATTAAAAATAGCGGCTTCAACGGAATTTTGATTGTTATTTCCAATCCGGTAGATGCAATTACCAGTCTTTATCAGCAACTAACAGGTTTACCAAAAGAACATGTAATAGGAACTGGAACTTTGCTTGATACAGCGAGAATGAAGAAAGTGGTTGCTAAAAAGTTTAACGTTGACCCTCGTTCTGTAAGTGGCTTTGCACTAGGTGAACATGGTAATTCGCAATTTACTGCCTGGTCAACTGTAAAAGTATTCGAAAAGCCTATAACTGAACTGGCTAAGAATGAATCATGGCAACCAAGTGACCTTGAGGATGAGATTAGATTCGGTGGCCAAACTGTTTTTATGGGTAAGCATTACACTAACTATGGAGTTTCCGCTGCTGGCGTTAGAATTGTTCGTGCTGTTTTGACAGATTCTCGGACTGAATTGCCTGTTTCGAGTTATCAAGAAAAATACGGTACATATATGTCTTATCCAGCAATTGTTGGCCGCGAGGGAATTGTTCACAAAATTGATTTACAATTAACTGCTGCAGAAGAAGAATTATTACAAAAGTCTGCTGAGGCAATTAAAGAAAAATCACAAGCTTAAAAAAGGTACATTATTATTAAAACGCGCTTGACTAAGCGCGTTTTTTGTTAACAAAAAAATGAAAAATGAAAGTAATATTAAGCAAAGTAATTGACAAAAAGTAAGTAAGAGCATAGCATAGAAAACATTCATAGTTGTTTTCTAGAAAGAAGTGCTATCAATGAAACAATCCTCAGAAAGT
Source organism: Lactobacillus melliventris (assembly GCF_013346935.1). Lineage (GTDB taxonomy): Bacteria > Bacillota > Bacilli > Lactobacillales > Lactobacillaceae > Lactobacillus. Next base: position 151,997 of record NZ_JAAEEB010000004.1, on the reverse strand, counting down.
AAGACTGAATGTTATTCAGCAATTCATTTGTAAATAATTGTTTCTTTTATTCGCACTTCAATTTGGAATGACTAAATACTTAAGACCTGCGAATAAGAATTTCGCTGGTCTTTTTTGTTGCAATAACTGAAACAAAGTCTGATGGACAGACTAGTTCTTTTAATTATAGTGGGAGGTAAAAATGAGTTGGCAGATAATTACACGAAGTTTGCCTATTTTTTTAAAAGCCTTTGAATTGACCCTTTGGCTATCTGCCTTAGGCAACATTTGCTCAATTATTGTGGGTATTTTATGCAGTTTGGTGCAATATTTTAAAGTGCCGGTTTTGCATCAAATAGTCACAGCCTATGTGGAATTAGCACGGAACACACCTTTATTGATCCAATTATTTTTTCTGTATTATGCTTTTCCAGTCATTGGCTTAAAAATGTCAGCGCAAACTTGCGGGATTATCGGTCTGGTATTTTTGGGTGGAGCGTATATGGCTGAAGGCTTTACAGGCGGTTTTGCCGGGGTCAGTCCAAGTCAAATTGATGATGGCAAAGCCTTAGGGATGAATAACTTGCAACTAGCACGTTATGTGGTCTTTCCACAAGGCTTTGCTTTGAGTATGCCAGCCTTAACGGCTAACGTTATTTTCTTAATCAAAGAGACATCAATTTTTTCGGTCATTGCAATTCCCGAGCTGACTAACACTGCTTTGGACTTGATCGGGTTGTATTACCGTTCCAATGAATATCTACTGGTGTTGGTCATAGCCTATGCCATTATTCTGATTCCGGTTATTTTACTTTTAAATTATTTAGAAAGGAAGGTTCGCTATGGCACATTCGGCGATTAATGTTTTGTTTACCGGTAATAACTTCAGTAGAATTTTGCAAGGCTTATGGACATCCGTTTGGATAGCTGGAGTTAGCTTAATAATTGGCTTAATCTTGGGTACGCTTTTAGGAATACTACGGACTTTACCTAATGAAATAATGCGCTTCATTTTACGACTGTATCTGGAATTTTTTAGAATAGTTCCCACAATCGTATTACTCTTCTTGTTTTATTATATTTTGCCACGTACCTTCCATATTAACTGGCCAGCTAGTTGGATGGCGGTTTTGGCATTTTCTTTATGGGTTGCAGCTGAATTTAGCGATATTGTTCGTGGGGCACTTGAATCAGTTCCACTTGTGCAAAAAGAATCGGGCCTGGCTTTGGGCTTAGGCAGAATGCAACTCTTGCGCTATGTCTTATTACCTCAAGCTGTGCAATTGGAACTACCGGCAACTATTAATCTGGCAACAAGAGTAATCAAAACGACCTCTTTATTAATGATGATCAGCATCATGGACGTGATTGCTATTGGCCAACAGATTATAGAAGCTAACAATCAAAAATACCCGACAGCTGTTTTTTGGATTTATGGTCTGATTTTCTTCCTGTATTTCATAATAGATTACCCGTTATCAAAATGGTCTAAACGGTTAGCGGCAAAACAGAATAGGTGAGGCAAATGACAAAAGAAGTTTTACGAGTTGAACATTTAAATAAGTTTTATGGCGATTGGCAGGCTTTGCATGATATTAGTTTCACCCTTCATCAAGGCGAAGTTTTGACATTATTAGGACCTTCCGGCTCTGGTAAAAGTACGCTAATCAGATGCTTAAATGGTTTAGAAGATTTCAAGAGTGGTGCAATTTATTTTAAGGGTGAGAAAATTGCAGCCACTTCCAAAAACTGGCAAGAGTTACGCCAAAAAATTGGCATGGTTTTTCAAAGTTATGATTTATTTCCCAATTTTACAGTTCTTGAAAATATTTTGCTGGCACCGGTGAAGGTGCAAAAAAGAGCTGAAGATGAAGTTAAAACTGAAGCTTTGCAGCTGTTAAAACGAGTTGGACTAGAAAAGTACGTTAATTCTTATCCCCGTGAACTGTCTGGTGGACAAAAGCAAAGAATTGCTATTGTTAGGGCGTTAGCCATGCATCCCGAAATAATGCTGTTTGATGAAGTTACAGCTTCTCTTGATCCCGAAATGGTTCGAGGAGTTTTACAAATTATGACTGACTTATCCCAAGTTGATCATATGACAATGATTATTGTGACCCACGAAATGAATTTTGCGCGTCAAATAGCAGATCAGGTTTTATTTCTTGAAAATGGCAAAATTTTGGAAAACACGTCAGGGAAAGAATTTTTTAAACATCCCAAAACGGATAGGGCACGCGCTTTCTTAACAAGTATGGATTTTTAAGGAGAAAATAATGCAGAAAAATAAAAATAGAAATATTATCATCACCGTTTTAATTGTCTTGATAATTGTAGTGGCAGCTTTTTTTGGTATTAAGTCAACCAATAATAAAAGTAACAAAGCTAATGACAGCAGTGTGAGTGCAATTAAAAAGCGGGGCACTTTACGAGTTGCCGTATTTGGCGATTTACCGCCATATGGTTGGGTTGATGACAATGGTAATCGCGTAGGCTACGACGTTCGTCTTGCTCGCCAAATGGCTAAGGATATGGGTGTTAAAGTTAAATTTACCCAAGTAAATGCCAATAATCGTGTTGATACTCTAAATTCGAATAAAGCCGATATAGTTTTAGCTAACTTCACTGAAACACCAGAACGTAAACAAGTCGTTGATTTTGCAAAACCATACATGAAAGTATCCGTTGGGGTTATTTCACCTAAGAGTGCTCCGATTACAAGTGCCAAACAGTTAAAGGGCAAAAATTTAATTGTTAATAAGGGCACAACAGCAGAAAATTACTTCACAAAAAAAGGCGGAGTTGATTTACTTAAATTTGATTCTAAAACGCAACAGTTTAATGCTTTTAAAAACAAACGTGCTGCCGCTTTAGCAGATGACAATTCATACCTCTATGCTTGGGTCAAAAAGAATCCTAATTATACGGTCGGAATTAAAAATATTGGTCCTAATCAGTTTATTGCCCCCGCAGTTAAACAAGGAAATAAGTCTCTTTTAAACTGGACTAATAAAGAAATTACTAGATTAGCAAACAGAAAGTTTTTCACGGACGACTATAATAAAGAACTAAAACCATATTTTGGCAAGGAAGTTAAACCAAGCGATATTGTTTTAAATTAACTCTGCTGCTATAATAAATAAGTCTTGAATTTTACTATTAAAAATGTTAAGGTATTAAACGTTAATCGATTAATCTATGACTTGCAATAGGAGTCATGGCAAAGGAGTAATAAATATGAAACAAGGTATTCATCCAGATTACCAACAAGTAGTCTTTATGGATTCAGCAACTGGTGCTAAATTTGTTGCTGGCTCAACATTAAAGTCCAAAGAAACAGTGGATTATGAAGGTAAAACTTACCCATTGATTCGTGTTGAAATTACTTCGGATTCTCACCCATTCTACACTGGCAAGCAAAAGTTTGCTCAGGCCGATGGTCGAATCGAAAAGTTCAACAAGAAGTATGGCATGAACAACAAGTAATATCTTCAATCTGGTGGAAGGCAGTCCCATTGGGGCTGCTTTTTTATGTAAAGCCTAATTGTTATACTACATAAATAAGGAGTATAATTAACTACTTCAGCAAAAACTCTTTTCGGCTAGGAGATAAAAAGATGAAAATGCAACTGGCAGAAATAGCCAAAGCAATAAATTCAAAGTGTGAAGGCAACGATCAGACCGTTATTACTTCTGTTGCCTTTGATTCTAGAAACATCACCGCTGGTGGATTATTTGTCCCACTCAAGGGCGAAAGAGACGGTCATGACTTTATCAGCAGCGCAATTAGCAACGGTGCAAGTGCCACATTATGGCAGAAAGGTCATCCCAATAAGCCCGACAATATTGCGGTTTTAGAAGTGGATGATCCATTAAGCAGTATGCAGCAACTGGCCCAATATTATTTAAATAAAGTCAATCCTACAGTTGTTGGCATTACGGGTTCTAATGGTAAAACAACTACCAAAGATATGACGGCAGCAGTTTTAGCAAAAAGGTTTAATGTGCATAAAACTGCTGCCAACTTTAACAATGAAATTGGTGTACCCATGACAATTTTAGATATGAAACCAAATACTGAAATTTTGGTTTTGGAAATGGGGATGGATCATGCAGGGCAACTGCATCAACTAAGTAAACTAACCCGCCCTGATGTCACTGTCATTACAATGATTGGTGAGGCTCACATCGAATTTTTAGGTTCTCGTGCTGGAATTGCTGATGCCAAGATGGAAATTACCGATTTCTTACGAGAAGATGGTGAGTTCATATATAACGGGGATGAACCGCTTTTACGTGAACGGGCGGCAAAAATACCACAAGCAAAAGTTACCTTTGGTTTTGCAAAAAATGATACAGTTTATGCAACAGGTTATCGCAGTTACAAGCATCATGCTACTTTTACGATTAATAATTCTGCTCATAAATTTACTATTCCTATGATTGGCAAACATAATGTTTCTAACGCCCTTTCGGCTCTTTGTGTTGGCAGGCATTTTGGTGAAAGTGATGAAGAAATTGCCACAGCCTTAGAAAAGTTCACTCCGACAGCGGATAGAATGGAATGGGAAAAGGGCGATGTGGGAGAAGATATTATGAGCGATGTTTATAATTCCAATCCTACTGCTGTGCGTGCCGTGATAACTAGTTTTGGTCAGATCCAGGTTCCAGCTGGAAGTCGCAGGATCGCTGTTTTGGGTGATATGTTAGAATTAGGCCAAAGATCTGCCAAGCTTCACGCTGGGCTGGCAGATTGTCTTGACCCACAGGTAATTAATGAAGTTTATTTGTATGGAACAGAAATGAAAAATCTGGCCGATGCACTTAAAGAGAAGTATGAACCAGCGAATTTGCATTATTATACTCAAGAGCAAATGCAACACATGGTTTCAGATTTAAGAAATGATATTAAGCCGAATGATATTGTTGTTTTAAAGGGTTCGCATGGAATGCACCTGGAAAAAGTGGTAAAACGGCTTAGATAAGGAGAATTTAGTGAAATTTTCAGAATTAGGATTAAAAGATGAGCTTTTAAAAGCAATTAAGCGCTCAGGCTTTGAAGAAGCGACACCAATACAGGAACAAACAATTCCTCTGGCTTTAGCAGGCAGGGATGTAATTGGGCAAGCTCAGACTGGTACTGGTAAGACAGCGGCTTTTGCGCTACCTATCTTGCAGAATTTAGATAAACATAATAAGGTAATTCAGGCTTTAATTATTGAACCTACTCGTGAATTGGCCATTCAAACTCAGGAAGAACTTTTCAGATTGGGTCGCGATGAGAATGCTCGCGTGCAGGTTGTTTACGGCGGCGCTGATATTGGACGGCAAATTCGTTCACTTAAAAATCATGTGCCTGCGATTTTAGTAGGTACCCCTGGAAGATTACTTGACCACTTAAAGCGCAAGACAATTGACTTAGAAAATGTTAATACCATTGTTTTAGATGAAGCTGATGAAATGCTGGACATGGGTTTTATTCAAGACATTGAAAGTATTTTAGGCTATGTTAAAAACCGGAAACAGACACTACTGTTTAGTGCGACGATGCCTAAACCGATTTTGAACATTAGTGAAAAGTTCATGCATAATCCGGAAATTGTCCGGATTAAAACTAAAGAGTTAACTGCCGATTTAATTGATCAGTACTTTGTCCGGGCTAAAGACTCAGAAAAATTTGACATCATGTGTCGTTTGATTGATGTTGAAAGCCCAGACCTGGCGGTTGTCTTTGTTAGAACTAAACGGCGAGTTGACGAAGTTACCAGGGGTCTTCAGGCTCGCGGTTACAATGCAGCGGGAATTCACGGTGATTTGACCCAAGCTCGCAGAATTACTGTCTTAAAAAGGTTTCGTGCTGGTAAACTGGATATTTTAGTCGCCACAGACGTGGCTGCACGTGGCCTTGATATTTCAGGCGTTACTCATGTGTATAATTACGATATTCCCCAAGATCCTGACTCTTATGTTCACCGCATCGGTCGTACCGGTCGTGCTGGACAAAATGGTAGTTCAATCACTTTTGTTACGCCAAATGAAATTGGTTATATGCGTACAATAGAGCAATTAACCAAGAAAAAGATGACTCCTTTGCGTCCGCCATCTGATGATCAGGCTTTAAGGGGCCAACTTAAAGTGGCTAAATCTAAGATTGAAGACATCATGAAAGATGACCTATCTAAATATACTGATGATGCCAACGAATTATTAGAAAATTATTCAGCCGTTGACTTGGTATCAGCTTTTCTGAAGAATTTGTCAAAAGATTCTTCAAATGTAGAGGTCAAAATTAGTTCTGAAAAGCCACTACCATATAAGGGCAATGGTCGGGGTAGCCGTGGTCGCTATAGTCATGGCCGAAATAGTCGTGGTGGCTATCGCGGTGATCGTAACCGTAGCCGCGGTAATTATCGTGGAGGCCATTCTCGCCGCTCCGGTAATGGCAGAAATTTTATTATTAAAAATAAAAAAGGGTAATTTTTTTACTAAAAAAGAGTTGTGACAGTTTACAACTCTTTTTTGCTAATATACTTTTATTATTGTGAGGATAAGAAAATGATTGTTGGAGTTGGTATTGATGCTGTTGAAATTGAGCGAGTTAAAAAAATAGTTGCCAAAGGGGATAATTTTGCCCGCAAAGTTTTGACCCCAAAAGAATTTGCCCAATACCAAAAACTAGCAGGCAGACGCAAAGTAGAATATTTAGGCGGCCGCTTTTCAATTAAGGAATCTTTTGTTAAAGCACTGGGAACCGGTTTTAGCAAAGAAGTTGGTCTGCAAGATATAGAAACTTTATGGGATAAAGTAGGACATCCGGTCACAACCTCACCTAAATTTGCCGGCAAGATTTTTCCTAGTATTACTCATGATCGGCATGAGATAGTTACATTAATCGTTTTGGAGAAGTAAGAAATGGTACCTGGAATTCATAGACCTGCAGCTGTGTGTGTCGATTTAGCTGCAATAAGACAAAATATTCAAGAAGAAATTAAACATTTGGCGCCAAGACAAAAACTGTTTGCCGTTGTTAAAGCAAATGCATATGGCCATGGTGCAGTAAGAGTAGCACAAGAAGCCGTTAAGGCAGGTGCCAGCGGCTTTTGTGTTGCTATTTTAGATGAAGCTCTGGAATTAAGACAAGCCGGAATAGTCCAGCCAATTTTGGTACTGGGCGTCACGCCCGTAAAGTATGCCTCACTTGCAGCTGTGAATGGTGTCTCATTAGCTGTGCCTAACTTAGAGTGGCTCAAGGAAGTCGAATCTAACTTGATTCAGGATCAGCTGCAACTAAAAATTCATTTGGCAGTAGATTCCGGAATGGGACGCATTGGTTTTAGTGAAGATGATGAATTTATTGCCGCAAATGAATTTTTATTAAATAATCCCAATTTTGCTGTTGAAGGGCTGTTTACCCACTTTGCCTCCGCAGACAGTAGCGATGATTCATATTTTCAAGTGCAAGTCACGCGATTTAACCACTTTAAAAAATTGTTGAAAATAAAACCCAAATGGATTCATGTCGACAACACTGCTGCCAGTGTTTTTGATAAAAAAGTTCATAGTGATCTGGTTCGTTTTGGTATTGGCATATACGGCCTGAATCCGTCCTCAAATCCTGCAAGTGCTGACTTAGAAACCGCAATTAAGTTAAAGCCGGCTATGTCTTTTGTTAGTGAACTGGTACAAGTCCATACTATTCACAAGGGTCAGGGTGTAGGTTATGGTTCAACATATATTGCTGACGAGGATCAAATTATCGGTACAGTTCCTGTAGGTTATGCTGATGGTTTTATTCGCAAATTTCAGGGTTTTAAAATTAAAGTTGGTTCTGAATACTGTCCTATTGTTGGCCGCATTTGCATGGATCAGTTAATGGTGCAATTGCCATATGAAATGGCAGTAGGAACTAAAGTAGTTTTGATATCCAATGATCCGGTAGCGCCAAATTCTCTCAAAAAGGCCGCCGACTATGTTGACAGCATTCATTATGAAGTTGCTTGTTTACTAGATGATCGTTTGCCAAGAAAATATTATAATTGACAATAAAAAAAGCACATCGTCTCGATGTGCTTTTATAGTAGCAAAAATTAATTGCTTTCGTCTTGGTTAATGTAAACACCAGGATTTTCATCACTCATAAGGGTCATACCGGCCTGTAAGTCTTCAATTTCAGCGACAACATAACCTTTCTTTTCAAGACGTTTAACGATTTCTTTTAAAACGTCTTCGGTGAGTCCAGCAGGTAATGTAAATAAAATACGCCTTACAGCATTATCTGTTTTACCAGCAGTAGGTGCGTCCAGGCTCATTACACCCGCTATTGCACAGTACTTACTGATAATTTTGCTCATTTTTGCTAAATTACCCCTTGAATTATCAGTTAAAACTGTGAGGACATACGACCCATTTTTAATATTCCAGGCATCTGATAACATATCGAGCAATCTTGAGTGCGTCAAAATACCATAGAATTTGTTCTCTTCGTCTAACACTGAAATGTAAGGCAAGTCCTTAATTGTGAAGAAAACTTTAAAGAAAGGCGAATTAACCTTGATAGTTTTAGTGGCGTTTTTTAATAAGTAGGTAACTGGCAAATTCATATCCTTACCTTGAGATTTATGGCGGTAGATATGCATTTTATAAATATTACCACGGAAAATTGTGCCAGTGTCATCCAAGATTGGGACACATCGGAATCCAGAATCTTCCAAAGTTTTTAAAGCTTCTTCAAGTGTAGCGTGTTCGTTGACTGTGGTTAAATAATCTTTTTTAATAACCAAAGATTTGATTAGCATTAAACTGCCTCCGTTGTAAAAATAATCTAAACGATTATATCATATAAATGAAAAAATTAGATTAAATGAAAATTAAAAGAAAAACATTATTCAGATTGATTTTAGCACTTGCCGTGCAAATTAAAAAGCCTAATTAATCAATGAAATCAAAGTGTAATAGTCTTTATGGAAATCAGACCGATTGATTGTGCTATCATTAATAAGACTATAAATAAGGGGAAGTTAAATGAAAATTATAGCAGGTCTAGGTAATCCAGGCAAAAAATATGATGGAACAAAACATAATACAGGCTTTATGGCTTTAGATCACTTTTTACAAAAAAACTCTTTAAATTTGGAAAGAGCAAAGTTTGAAGGTAAGTATACTAAACAAAAAATAGCGGGAATTGACGTGATTTTACTTGAACCACAAACTTTTATGAATGATTCAGGTAGATCTGTAGCTCAATTTGCCCGTTTCTTTAAAGTAGAGCCCCAGGACATTTTGATCGTTCATGATGATATGGACATGCCACTAGGTAAAATCCGTATTCGTGCAAATGGCAAATCCGGAGGTCATAATGGTATTAAGAGTATTATTCGTGATCTAGGCACCAATAATTTTAACAGACTGAAAATTGGCATTCGCCATCCAGCAAATGTAACAGAAGCCAGTGTGGTCTCCTGGGTTTTATCACCGTTTAATACCGAACAAAAAAGATTGATGGATGAAGCTTTTGATACAGCCAGTGAAGTCATAACTGACTTTATTGCTGGCAAAAGCACACAATATTTAATGAATAAATATAATTAAAATGCGTTTAACAAACATTATAGAAAAAGATCATGATCTGATAAATTTTATTGCTAATACTAGCAACACCAAAAATTCTTTGATCACCGGAGCCAATGCCGGTGCTTTTGATTTGCTTTTGTGCCAAATAGTTGAAACTTTAAAAAAGCCGCTAGTGGTTTTGGAAGAAAATGAAAACAAGGCCCAAAAACTATATAGTGAACTCAATGCAATTATGCCTGAAGACAGCGTGCAAATTTTTCCAGTAGATGCATCGATAGCTACTCAAACAGCAGTTACTTCACCTGATGAATTAAGTAGTCGTATTCAGGCGCTTAATTTTTTGCTGAGTCAGAACCAGGGCATCGTGATTACTACTCCGCAGAGCTTACAGTATAAATTGTCTAAACCGCAAGAATACCAAGCAGCAAGACGGGAGTTTGAACCCGAAAAAGAATTTGATTTAGCTGAACTGACTAATTGGTTTGTGCAGGTAGGCTTTCGCCGCGAAAATCTGGTAGCTAAACCTGGCGAATTTGCATTACGGGGAGATATTCTAGACGTTTACCCACTTGACCGCGAAAATCCTGTCAGAATTGAATTTTTTGGTGACGAAATTGATACTATAAAAGAATTTGATTTAGCCAGTCAACGCAGCCAAAGGCAGATTGATAAAATAGTCGTTACTGCTGCTCAAGATCGCGTTTTTGCCGCTGATAATTTTAAACGTGCTGCACAGAAGATAGCAAAAGCTATGGCAGATTCTCCTGCTGGTGAAAAGGAAGTTAAGGAACATTTTGCGGAGTCCTTAGACGAATTAAATAGCGGTTCATTACCTCAAAACTACACTTTTTTAACAGACTTTCTAATTGAAAGTCCTGATAATCTCCTTGATTATTTAGCAAGTTCTGGCTTGGTTCTGCTTGATGACTGGCCGTTAATTGAGCAGGCTGTTAAAACAGTAGATGAACAGAATGCCGGTTTTATTGCTGATGAACTAAAAACTGGAGCTATGATACCAGGACAAGAGCTCTATAGTGACTTTCATAGAAATTGGGTGCAAGATAAACATAGTCACCTTTATTTTTCATTATTTCAACGCAGTATTGGTCGCGTTAAACTAGGACAATTATTTGACTGGCAGACAAGAGAACCTGAACAGTTTTTCAGTCAGATGCCTCTTATCAAGTCTGAAATAGCATCATATCAGAAAAAACAACAAACGGTAATTTTGCAGGCAGATAATAATAAGAGGGCAAAACAAATTAGTCAGACGATGGCTGAGTTTGGCATGGATGTGGCAATTGTTAGGCCAGATGACCTAGTCGAGAATCAAACGCAAATTGTGGTTGGCGAGTTTGCCAGCGGCTTTACTTTACCCAATAATAATCTGGTTTATTTAACTGAACGAGAACTTTTTAACAAAGTAACGCACCACAGTCGCCGTATTAAAACCATGGAAAATGCCCAAAGACTGCGCAGTTATACTGAATTGAAACCAGGCGACTATGTTGTTCACGTTAATCATGGAATTGGCCGCTTTGAAGGTATAAAGACTTTAGAAAATAATGGTGTCAAAAGAGACTATATTACTATTACCTACCAACATGGTGATCAATTATTTGTTCCCGCTGACCAGCTGAAATTAGTGCAAAAATATGTTGCTTCTGAAGGCAAAAGACCACATGTTAACAAGCTAGGTGGTAGTGAATGGGCAAAGACCAAGAGTAGAGTTCAATCTAAGGTCGAAGATATTGCCGATGAATTAATAGATTTGTATGCCAAAAGAGAAGCGGAAAAGGGCTTTGCGTTTTCAAAAGACGATGATTTGCAACGGCAGTTTGAAGATGCTTTTCCTTATGTCGAAACTCCGGACCAACTGCGTTCAATTAAGGAAATCAAACATGACATGGAACAAGAAAAGCCGATGGACAGGCTACTTGTGGGTGATGTTGGCTTTGGTAAAACTGAAGTAGCCTTAAGAGCAGCATTTAAAGCGATTGAAGATAACAAGCAGGTTGCCTTTTTGGTACCTACGACTATTCTGGCACAGCAACATTATGAAACTATTCAAGATCGGTTTAAAAATTTTCCCGTCAATTATGCTGTTTTATCACGTTTTCAAACTCCAGCTGAAGCCAAAAAAATTACTGAAGGTTTAAAGAATGGCAAGATTGATCTAGTGGTTGGAACGCACAGATTATTGTCAAAAGATGTTAAGTTCAAAGATCTGGGTCTGCTGATTGTTGATGAAGAGCAAAGATTTGGCGTAAAGCACAAAGAGAGGCTTAAAGAACTGAAAGCCAACATCGATGTTTTAACGCTGACTGCAACACCGATTCCTCGTACGCTGCACATGTCAATGATTGGCGTGAGGGATTTATCAGTTATGGAAACCCCGCCATCCAATCGTTATCCGATTCAAACCTATGTAATGGAACAAATACCAAGTGTTGTTAAGGAAGCCTGCCTGAGGGAAATTCAGCGCGGAGGTCAAGTCTTCTATTTACACAACCGTATTGGTGACATTGATGATGTTGTGCTGGAACTCGAAGCTCTCATGCCTACAGCCAGGATTGTCAGTGTTCATGGCCGTATGAGTAAAAACCAAATGGAAGATATTCTGTATCGGTTTTTAAATAGAGAATTTGATATTTTAGTTACAACTACCATAATTGAAACAGGAATAGACATGCCGAATGTCAATACCATGTTAATTGAAAATGCAGATCATTATGGCTTAAGTCAGCTTTACCAGTTGCGTGGCAGAATTGGTCGTAGCGCCCGCTTGGCGTACGCTTATTTTTTATATCAGCCCAATAAGGTTCTGACAGAAATTGGAGAAAAAAGGTTGGATGCCATACGTGATTTTACCGAACTTGGATCAGGGTTCAAAATTGCTATGCGTGATTTGTCAATTCGTGGAGCTGGCAATATGCTTGGAGCAGAGCAACATGGCTTTATTGACAGTGTCGGGTATGATCTGTATTCACAAATGCTTTCTGATGCAATTAAAAATCGGAAAAACAAAAAGAAAGTCAGAAAGAGCAACGCTGAAATTGATATGGGACTTGAAGCATATATTCCAGAAAAATATATTAGTGATCAAGAAGAAAAAATCGAATTTTATAAGAAAATTAAATCTGCCAGTCCTGCTGATATCGAGCAAATTAAAGATGAGTTAATTGATCGCTTTGGTAATTATCCTGAACCGGTCGAAAATTTACTGGCAATTTCACAGTTAAAGGCTGAAGCAGATTTAGCACAGGTCAGAAATATTACCAAAATTAATAACCAGCAGGTAAAAGTTGAATTTGGATTAGAAGCTTCAAAAGAATTACAGGGACCTAATATTTTTAAGGCTCTTGAACATGTTTCATTTAAAGCAAAAATCAATCTTTCTCCGGCTAACAGGCTAATTGTGTTGTTGGAACTTCCTGATAATCTGCACCAGAGGCAATTGTTTACTAATTTAATTACTTTTATGACAGCTGTCAGTGATATTATTCAAAGATAGGAGAAAAAATGAGAATTGATAAATTTTTAAAAGTTTCCAGACTAGTTAAAAGGCGTCCGATAGCTAAAGAAATGGCTGATCAGGGTCGAATTAAGGTAAATGATCACGTGGTTAAATCCAGTTATGACGTTAAGATTGGCGATATTATCGAAGTAGGTTATGGTTCTAAACAGGTAAAAGCTAAGGTTTGTGCAATTAAAGAAACTACTAAAAAAGCAGAAGCCAGTGAATTATATGAATTAATAAATTAGTTTGGTCTTTAATGACATTTATAGGTGGTCTTGTTATAATTAAAATAGTATTTGTTTTTGGTAGTAGAGGTCAAAATTATGAACGGTCCACGTATATACAATTCAGTTAGTCCGGAGGAGCAACTGGCTCGTCTGAAGCGTAAACAAGAAAAAAGAGCAAAAGAAGTACACCGTGTAAGACGTAATCGCATTGTTGCATTTTTCGTTGCTATTTTTGCGTTTTTAGGAGTACAGATTGGCGTTACGCACTCTCAGACAGAACATATTAACAGTCAAGTGCAGACTTCTAAGAAGGAATTGAAGAAAATAAATAATCAAAAACAAGTTTTATTAGCTAAGCGCAATGACTTGAAGGATAGTGATTACGTGGCTAAACTGGTTCGTTCTAAATTTTTGTACTCTAAGCCAAATGAAACAATTTACAATTTACCTGAAGGAAAAAACAATAATTAATGAAATATCAAGTTGGACAGAGGGTTACAGGTATTATTAATAATATTAGTGACTTAGGCATCTTTGTCACTCTTTCGCACCATCAAACAGGACTAATTCATCATAGTGATTTTAACAATAGTTGGTTGCGAGAAAGGAATAATTATCATGTTGGAGAACAGATTCGCGTAGTTGTCCTTCATAATTATAAAGGCAAAATTGCCCTTTCAAGAATGAGGGTTAATGATCCGGATTTAATTGATCATACTAACCCTTTTTCTGATACCAAAATGGCAGATTTTACCAAGACTTTAACGCAAACTGTGAATGACGCCCAAAAAGAAATAAAAAAATTAGAACAAGATTTGGTCAGTTATGCGGATTGATGACTTTTTTAAGGTAAATCATTTGCCGCTGGCTGCTAAAACTCTTGTAGTTGCAGTTAGTGGTGGACCAGATTCATTAGCTTTATTAGATTTGTTATACCAAATAAAGGAGCAATACCGTTTTAGACTGCTGGCAGCTCATTTGGATCATCAACTTCGGCCTGATTCTTTTAAAGAAGAAAAAGTAATTTCTGCATATTGTCAAAATAAAAGTATCGAGTTAATTAGTGAAAAATGGCCTAAATCTTTACAACCTATAGTTGGCGTTGAAGCTGCAGCCAGAAAATATCGTTATGATTTTTTAGTTAAAATAATGCGCAACTATCAGGGAGATTATTTACTAACGGCACATCATATGGATGACTTGCTTGAAAATATTCTACTTAAATTTATTCGCTCTGGTAATCCTAGTGAAATGAACAGCTTGAAGGCAATTAGCAAAATGCAGGGAATGACTTTGCTAAGGCCTCTTTTGAATGTCCAAAAAGCTGATTTATTAAAATATGATAAAAGGAACCACATACCGTACGTAATCGATCAAACTAATAATGAGGACGATACTTTGCGCAACAAGTTGCGTCATCATGTGATTCCTTTACTTAAAAAAGAAAATAAGCAAATCGGTCAAAATGCTCTTAGATTTAGTAAAGAGGTTAGCTTGCTGACAGCAATCGCTGATGAAAGATTTGCTCAAGTTGACCAGCCTGAAAAATTTTTAAATGTAGCATACCGTCTAAAAACTAGTGCTCTCAAAGAGTTAAATAGTGAGCAGAAGCAGGCTTTTTGGCAACATTTTATATGGCAGACCTGGCATGAGCGGGTCAACCAGAATTTGGCGAATTATACGTTACTTGTTTATCAAGGCTTTTTTTATCTTTTTAAACGATTGCCAGCTAAGCCAGCAAAAGAAGAAATTATTCTCGATCAAGAATTTTCATTTAATAAGCGTAAATTTTTACTTTCTTTAAATGCAGACGAACCTTATAAATTGCTTGGAAGTTTTGGGGCAACTAATAAAAAGCAATTAACCACAGGGTCAATTTTACCCGGAACAAAGCTTTTATTAAAAGATGGCAGCCACGTAAAGAGTAAGAAAAAGTTTGCTCAAAGTGGCATTCCCAATATATTGCGGCCATATTGTTTGACTATTTATGATGGTGATAAAGTTGTTTTCATTGAACAGACTTATTCTAATCAACAAGTGTGTTCTGGTGAAAAATGCTTTTATTTATATGAAGATAATTGATAAAAATTTTTAAATTATTAGAGTACAGATGAAATTTGTGATAAACTTTTATTCGTATATCTCTAGAAACTTTGCGGAGGTTTTATATGAAAAATAACCGGAATCGGCTGTTTTCAAACGGTTTATTCTATATAGTTGTTTTCCTGCTTTTAATAGGAGGAATCAACTGGGCAATTGGCGGATCAAATAATTCTGGTAGCAGTGAGAATATTAGTTACTCTGAATTTGTAAGTGATTTGCGTAAGGGAAAAGTTAAAAACTTTAATGTTCAACCTGCAAATGGTGTTTATACTGTTTCAGGTAGCTATAAAGAAACACAAGAAAGTAAAAACCAGTCAGATAGTAATTTTGATTTTTTTAATGGCAATTCAGGATCAAAAGTAACACGGTTTTCCACTACGATGCTACAAAATGATTCCAGCGTATCCAACGTGCAAAGACTAGCTCAAAAGAGCGGTACTAAGATGACGACTCAGGGTGAGTCACAATCTGGAAACTGGATCTCGACTATTGTCATGCTTGTGCCGACCATTCTTTTCATAGTTATGCTTTGGATGATGGTCAGTCAAAGTGGCGGAGGCCGAGGCGGCAACGGCGGAATTATGAATTTTGGTCGTTCTCATGTTAAACCTGAGGATCCCAAGAAGAATAAAGTGCGCTTTTCTGATGTTGCCGGCGAAGAGGAAGAAAAGCAGGAACTGGTAGAAGTGGTTGAATTCTTAAAGAATCCGGCTAAATTTACCAAGTTAGGCGCTAAGATACCTTCAGGTGTTTTACTTGAGGGTCCTCCGGGTACTGGTAAGACATTGTTGGCTCGTGCCGTAGCGGGAGAAGCAAATGTTCCCTTCTTCTCAATTTCAGGTTCGGACTTTGTTGAAATGTTTGTCGGTGTTGGTGCCAGTCGTGTACGTGACTTGTTTACTAATGCCAAGAAAAACGCACCAAGTATTATTTTCATAGATGAAATTGATGCTATTGGACGCAGACGTGGTGGTAACGCCAGTGGCGGCGGCAACGATGAACGTGAACAGACTTTGAACCAATTACTGGTTGAAATGGACGGTTTTGAAGGTAACGAAGGCGTTATTGTTATTGCAGCTACTAACCGTTCTGACGTACTGGATCCAGCTCTTTTGCGCCCAGGTCGTTTCGACAGAAAAGTTTTAGTTGGTACACCTGATGTTAGAGGCCGTGAAGCAATTTTACGTGTTCACGCTAAGAATATGCCTTTGGCTGATGATGTTGATTTAAAGGAAATTGCTCGTCAAACACCAGGTTTTGTTGGTGCAGACCTAGCTAACTTACTTAATGAAGCTGCACTGCTTGCAGCCAGACGCAACGGTAATAATATTACTGCTGCAGATTTGGATGAAGCTGAAGACCGTGTCATTGCGGGTCCTGCTAAGAGAAACAGCTTGATTTCCCAAAAGGAAAGACGCAGAGTTGCCTTTCACGAGGCTGGTCACTCCATTTGTGGTTTAGTGCTTAGTGATTCAAGAACGGTGCGTAAAGTCACTATTGTGCCTCACGGCAGAACAGGTGGCTATAATTTGATGTTGCCTAAAGATGATCAGTTCCTGCTAACTAAGAAACAGTTAATGGAACAAATCGTTGGTCTGATGGGTGGTCGTGCTGGTGAAGAGGTTGTAGTTGGAGACCAGTCAACCGGTGCTTCTAACGACTTCGAACAAGCCACACAGATTGCCCACAGCATGGTGGTTAATTACGGAATGACCGACTCATTAGGAATGGTTGAACTTGAAAAAGAGGGCGAAACTAATCCTTATGGTTTTAAACCTTATAGTGAGGCAACTTCAGCTAAAATTGACGAGGCGGTTAAGAAATTACTTGATGAAGCCCACGCTAAAGCAGTTGAAATTGTTAAAAATAACCGTGAAAAACACCGCATTATAGCTGAAGCTTTACTTAAGTATGAAACTTTAGATGAAAAGCAGATTATGTCTCTGTACACAACTGGCAAGATGCCTGAAAAGACGGAGCAAGAATATCCAAGCGAATCCAAAGCATCAACTTATGAAGAAGCTAAGGCTGCTGCGGAAAAGAAAGAAAACCAATCGCAGAAGGAAAATATTGTAAATTCTGAAAAGGCGCAGGAAGAAAGAGATGTCTCTCTAGAGTCACCCGCCCAAAAGAATGAGGAAGCAGAAGAAAGTAATCCTGAGAATCCAGAAAAAGCTGAATTCCCCAAAGAGTCTGAGCTAGATTCAGAAGAAAAAACATCTGATTTTAATTCTTCTGAGTCAGAAAAGGATTCTGAGGATCAGCAAGATTCAAAGGATACTGATAATTCACATAGTGAAGATGATCATCCTCAAGAATAATAATTAATAGGGCCTACTTTAGGCTCTATTTTTTTAGGAGAATAAAATGAGTGATTATTTAATTAAAGCAATTGATAAGACTAAAAATTTACGTTTGTTAACGATTACTGCCAAGGATTTGGTTCAAGAAGCACAAACTCGGCATGATACCTGGTCAGCTTCTTCCGCTGTTCTTGGCCGTACTTTGCTTGCAGGTGTTTTACTCGCCGGTGCTGAACTCACAGACCAGGAGGAGTTGACGATCAGACTTTTAGGTAATGGTCCAGTAGGTCCAACGATAGTCACAGCCAAATCAGACTTAACTGTTAAGGGTTATGTTAAAAATCCCCATATTGCTTTACCACCAAAAGAAAATGGTCATATTGATGTTAAAAAAGCCGTCGGTGCAGGATGGCTTGAAGTTACTAAAGATTTGGGCTTAAAAGAGCCCTATACGGGTCAAGTACCTATTGTTTCTGGTGAGATTGCAGAAGATATTGCATATTATTTAACCAAATCTGAGCAGATTCCTTCGGCTGTTGGCTTGTCAGTTTTTGTTAATCCCAATAATACTATAGGTGAGGCAAGTGGATTTATGTTGCAGGCATTGCCGGGTGCTTCAGACAGTTTAATAACTAAGACTATTGCACGCATCAATAATTTGCCAACACTTTCTAGTGCTTTTTTAGCTGGTTTGACTCCTGAAAAATTGGCAGCTATGATTCTAGGCGATGACTGTAAGATTTTAGAAAAAGATGAAGTTGCCTTCAAGTGTGATTGTTCTAAAGAAAAATATGGCAAGATTTTAGCAACAATGAAGAAAAGTCAAATCGAAGCCATGATAAATGAAGATCACGGAGCGGAATTGACTTGTAGTTTTTGTGGCAATAAATACCACTATACAGAAGATGAATTAAAAGCAATTTTGACTAAAGTTAATTAATAAGTTATTGTCGTATTAGTGATAAATATGTTTTGATTTATTTGAGTTAGAATTTTTAAGGGCAATTATCTCAAAACCACAAATAATACTGCTAGATGAATTTACCAGTAATTTAAATGAAAATACTATCACTATTGTTTACCAAATGATAAAAAAATATTTACCGAATGCTACAATAATTAGTGTTGTACACCGTTTTGCAGAATTGAAATATTATGATGAAGTTGTTAATCTTAAAAAAGACTGACTCAAGTTTCAACCAAATAGCATTATAGTTCATAGGTTTTTTAAGATTAAAGATGCGGTTAGTACCAACTTTGCTATAATGAAAGAGTTGAATGAAAAGTAAAGGAGAAAATAAATGCTAAACGTATATATAGTTCGTCACGGCCAAACGGACACTAATAAAACTTTTGGTATAAATGGCTCAGGAACTAACTTACCATTAAATGAAACAGGCAGACAACAAGCCGAAAATCTACGCGACAGTTTTGACATTAACAAGATTGATTATGTATATTCCAGTCCTTTAAAAAGAGCGCGTGAAACAGCAGAAATTTTAAACGGGGGTAAACATGAGATTTTGATTGATGACCGTTTAACCGAAATGAATTATGGCAACTGGGATGGTAAAGATGTTCACGAAATAATTGCAAAGTATCCTCAAGTATTTGATGAACTGGGTTATTTCAAAGAAAATTACAGTGATTATTGCACCGGTGAAACCTACCAGCATTTGGCAGACAGACTAATGGATTTCTGGCATGATCTAATTAATAATCATGAAAATGAGTCGGTTTTATTAGTATTTCATGGCACTGCTTCTCGCTCTTTGGTCCAGAATGTTTTGCAGATACCTAAAATTGCTTTGGTTGGCGAAATTCAAAATGCTGGCGTAATCAATATTTCCGTTGATGAAGCTTCCCAAAAACCGTTTTTGCGTTATTATAATAGAGTTGCACCTGGAAAATTTTTTATCGAAAAGTAATTAAAGATTGATATAGATATCAAGGGTTAACTTTTTATTACGAAAAGTACCATGAATTTTGCTTATAGAATCCTTTTTGTTAAGATATTATGGTGTTTTGAAAGGGTGATTTAGTGGATAATAGTTGGAAAATTCGTGATATTACTATTCCCAATCGTGTTGTAGTGGCTCCAATGGCTGGAGTGTCAAATTCTGCCTTTAGAATGATTTGTAAGGAATTCGGCGCAGGCTTAGTTGTCTGTGAAATGATCTCGGATCATGGCATTATATATCGTAACAAAAAAACTATGTCTATGATGAAGGTTGATCCGCGTGAGCACCCCATGAGTATTCAAATTTTTGGTGGTACTGAAGATACTTTACTTGAAGCAGCACAATATATTGACCAACATACTGCTGCAGACATTATAGATATTAATATGGGTTGTCCTGTTCCTAAGGTTACTAAAACAGATGCGGGTTCTAAATGGCTGCTAGATTCTAATAAAATTTATCAAATGGTTCACAAAGTTGTCCAAAATGTGCAAAAGCCAGTTTCCGTCAAAATGCGTATTGGTTGGGATCGCAAACATATTTTTGCAGTAGAAAACGCCTTGGCAGCGCAGGAAGCTGGTGCCAGCATGATTGCTATGCATGGTAGAACTCGTAAGCAAATGTATATGGGTGAAGCTGACTGGGAAACATTGCACGATGTAGCACAAGTACTTGATATTCCTTTTGTGGCTAACGGTGATATAACGACGCCGGAATTAGCTAAAAAAGCTTTGGATGAGATTGGATCAACTGCAGTCATGATAGGTCGCGCAGCCTTGGGTAATCCCTGGATAGTTAAAAATATGGTGCACTATTTAGAAACCGGTGAGAAGCTTAAACCGCAAACGGTGCGTGAAAAGGTTGCTACAGCTAAACACCAATTAAAAGGTTTAGTTGAATTAAAAGGAGAAAAAATTGCAGTGCCTGAATTTCGCCAGCAAGCAGCCTACTATTTAAAGGGAGTCCCCCGTTCTGCACGTACTCGTGCTAAAATAAATGAAGTTTGGACGGCACAAGAAGTTTATGATTTGCTTGACAATTTCGTTGATGATTATGAAAAAAGGCAAAAACAAAGGACTGTCAGAAGTGATGTTAATTAATAATGGAGGAAATGTAATTGGCTAAAAATGAAATGAATGACCAATTAATCGTTCGACGCCAAAAATTAGACGAATTAAGAGAGAATGGTATCGAACCTTTTGGAATGAGAAAGTTTGATCGGCAAGATTTAGCGCGGTCTTTGAATGAAAAATATTCTCAAGATGATAAAGATGAGCTAAACAAGGAATTGCCTAAGACTAAAATTGCTGGCAGAATGCTGGCAAAAAGAGGAAAGGGTAAAGTCGGTTTTGCGGATCTCTATGATCGGACAGGCAAAATACAGATTTATGTTCGTAAGGACATTGTTGGCGAAGACAATTATAAGATTTTTAAAAAGTCCGATATTGGCGACTTCTTGGGCATTGATGGCGAAGTTATGAAAACTGATACCGGTGAGTTAACGATTCGCGCAACTCATGTTACCTTTTTATCTAAGGCTCTACGGCCATTGCCTGAAAAATATCATGGTTTAAAGGACGTTGAACAAATATATCGTCAACGCTATCTCGACTTAATTACCAATCGCGAAAGTTATGAACGTTTTGTAAATAGAACAAAAATTATTCAAGCTATTCGTGACTATCTGAACAGCAAGGACTTCTTGGAAGTTGAAACTCCTGTTTTGCATAACATTCCAGGTGGTGCAGAAGCACGGCCATTTATCACTCATCATAATGCTTTAGATATTGATTTGTACATGAGAATAGCTTTGGAATTACCTTTAAAGCGTTTGATTGTCGGTGATATGGAAAGAGTATACGAAATTGGTCGGGTATTTAGAAATGAAGGCCTTGACACACACCATAACCCTGAGTTTACTGAACTTGAGACTTACTGTGCATACTGGGACTTCCATGATGTCATGGATGAAGCAGAAGGCATTATCCGCGCAGCTGCTAAAGTCGTATCAGATGATGGCAAGATTACTTATCAGGGCACAAATATTGATTTGGGTAAGCCTTTCCGTCGCGTTCATATGGTAGATATGATTAAAGAAAAGACTGGCGTTGATTTCTGGCAAAAGATGAGTGTAGCAGAAGCTACAAAAATTGCTGAAGACCATGACATCAAGGTTGAAAGCTTCTGGAAGGTTGGTCATATCATTAACGCCTTCTTTGAAAAGTATTGCGAAGAAACAATTGTTGACCCTACTTTTGTTTATGGTCATCCAGTTGAAATTTCACCATTGGCTAAGAAAAATGCTGATGATCCTCGGTTTACCGATCGTTTTGAAATTTACATCATGGGTGAAGAGTACGGTAACGCCTTTTCAGAACTAAACGATCCAGATGACCAACGTGAGCGTTTTGAAGCACAAATGGCAGAACGTGAAGCTGGAAACGATGAAGCAGATATGATCGATGAAGATTATCTGCGTGCTATGGAATACGGTATGCCGCCAACAGGTGGTTTGGGCATCGGAATTGATAGATTGGTGATGCTTTTGACAGATGCACCTGCAATTAGGGATGTTTTACTATTCCCAACAATGCGCCCTGAACGAATTGAAGATATTGAACGCGAAGTCGAAGAAGACATGAAGAAAAAGAGCAAATAATAATTAAGAAAGCATTTTAAAAATGAGCCCTAAAAGAATATTACTTTTAGGACTCATTTTTATTTTGTTTACAGTTGGTATCCCATTTGTTCGTTATATTTGGAAATCTTTTTAAGTAGATTATCTTTAACAGACTGGTTTGAAAAATAAAAATACCAGTTTTGAAGTAATTTGAGCCAGGAACTTAATCGATACCAGCTGATGCGATCATTTTCTGCGATCTGCTGATAAATTTTTTCGTTATAGCAGTTAATAAACGAATTAAACTCAGTAGTCGGTATTTTACCGAAATGAACGCCTTCAAAAAAGGCAAAAGCTAACCGTTGCTCCTCATCATCAATAAACGGTCCTTGCATATTTTGAAAGACCGTTTCAATTATGGCAAAAATATCAGCAGTATTATTTGTTGTAAAATCTGGATGACTTAAAGTAGAGCCTAAAAAGTCGCTACCATGAGCAACGCTGTGAGCCCAACCTTTATCTTTAACATAACCGCGGAAATCTTTTTCTTCCTTAAAATAGGAAATACTCCAGTTAAAAAGAGTTTTTCGCTCAGTCGCATTTAAAATCGAATGCTTTTTATCGTCATCTAAAATTAGGGAACCCAGTAATGCACTGAATGTTCTGAGAAAAATTAAATCGTTTTCTGGCTGATCGATGCCCTTAAACAGATTTTTTGAATTGATAAAATTGGTAAAAATTTTTGCTTTCTGCTTTGAAGTAAATGAATTTTCAAAAAAGCCGCGAGCAAAAAGCGTATAAACAACATCATCACGAAGATGTGGGTCAAGGTTTCCGATATTTTGTAACATATAGTCGATTTGACTATCATCAAAAGTGATTTTACCAGAATCTAAATTAACAAGTTTTTCCAGTTCTTTTTGCAATTCTGTAGCCTCCTTTTTATCTGACAGTGATATGATTTCATATTTGTGCATAACAGAATACTACCTTTTACTAGCAATTATGTTTTAGAAACTCTCAAAAGGCAAGCTTTCCCGTTAAAATACTTATTTTATGGATTTATTTTACTAAAAAAGGTTGCAAAATGAGATTGGTTTGCTATAATAATATTTGTCTTGCGGAAGTAGTTCAGTGGTAGAACATCACCTTGCCATGGTGGGGGTCGCGGGTTCGAATCCCGTCTTCCGCTCTAGAAAAAAAGACTCACCAAAAGCGGTGAGTTTTTTTAATAAACGGGAAATAGCTCAGCTTGGTAGAGCGCTACGTTCGGGACGTAGAGGTCGCAGGTTCGAATCCTGTTTTCCCGATAATATGCAGTTACATTCTCATGCAGGTAATTTATTTTTGCTAGTATGAGAATTTTTAGTTTTCTATAGTTATAACAGACCACTTTTATTCTTACACAGGTATTATGTTAAAAAAATTATTTCTAATTTAAATAATAAGGAGGATTGGGTCGCACGAACTGCATCTCTTTGGTATAATAATTGCAAAGTTTTTTGACATTAATAATTCGATCCCAAACAGAATATTTTACAAATTGTCAAAAAGGTTTATAGTGTATACACGTCATTTTTTAAAGGTGGTGCAATGATGAAAAAATCTTATACAACCAGTGCAAATCAAGTATTAGAAATTGCACGTGAACAAGCACAGAATTTTCATCATCGTTTAATTGGTACTGAACACGTACTACTTGCGATGGTAATTGAATCTGATGGTGAAGCTGGCAAAAATTTGCGGGCTTGGGGTGCAACACCGAAAGCGATTCGTGAAGAAATTGAACGTTATACAGGTTATGGCTCAGCTGGCAAAACCAGTTACATGCAGATGTCACCACGCCTCAGCATGGTTTTGGCATATGCTGGCACTTTAGCTGAACGAGAAGGTTCTGCTAAAATTAAAACCTGCCATATTTTATTAGGAATGGTCCTCAATGAGCAGATATTGGCTTCTGTGATTTTGCGTAATTTAAACATTGATCTTGATGGTTTGCGTAATGACATCCTGCACAGTTTAGGTGAAGATGAACAAGATATGGATGAAAATGATCAAGAGGATAGCAGTTGGTCAGGTTTTAATGGCTCTGAAGAAAGCACCAGTAGAAATTCCAGCACACCAACTCTTGATCAGGTTTCAGTCAACCTCAACGAGAGGGCTGAAAATGGTGAGATAGATCCAGTCATTGGGCGTGATCGTGAAGTAGCACGAGTGATTGAAATTTTATCTCGGCGTAATAAAAATAATCCTGTGTTGATTGGTGAACCAGGTGTAGGCAAGACGGCAGTGGCAGAAGCCATTGCAAGCGCCATTGTTGCTAAAAAAGTACCGCACGATTTATTAAAGAAGCAAGTGGTCTCACTGGATTTAGGTGGACTTGTTGCTGGTACAAAATATCGTGGTGAATTTGAAGACCGGATGAAAAAAATCATCAAGGAAATTACTGAGAATGGCAATATTATTCTCTTTGTTGATGAAATGCACACTCTCATTGGAGCTGGAGGCGCTGAAGGCTCGATTGATGCTGCAAATATTTTAAAGCCATCTTTAGCTCGAGGCGATATCCAAATGATTGGGGCAACAACTTTTGATGAGTATCAAAAGTATGTCGAAAAGGACCAAGCTTTAGCTCGTCGGTTCCAAATCGTGAGGTTAAATGAACCTTCTCGTGCTGAAACCTTAGCAATTTTAAATGGCTTAAAACCAAAATACGAAAAATTTCATCATGTAAAAATATCTAATTCTGCTTTAGAAAATGCAATTGATCTTTCTAGCCGCTATATTTCTGAGCGTTATTTACCAGATAAGGCAATTGATTTAATTGATGAGGCAAGTGCTGCGGTTAAGATTAAGTCAGGTAAAGGTTCTAACAATCAGTTATTGCAACTTAATGATCAAATCGAGAAAGTCATTGGCGAAAAGAATCATGCTGCAGTTAACCAGAATTTTGCTAAAGCTGCACAACTCCAGGAAAGACAAAATAGTTTGCAAAGAAGACAAGATGAATTAACAACAAAGCTTGATGAATCAACTAGTAAAGGTGCTATAGTTCAACCTGAAGATGTTGCTAAAGTAGTTTCTAATTGGACTGGTGTTCCCGTTACCCAAATGAATCGGGATGAAACTAAACACTTAGCCAATTTGGAAAAAGACTTACATAAGCGCATCATTGGTCAGGACAAAGCAGTTTCTGCTGTCAGCAGGGCGGTCAGGCGAAGTCGCAGCGGCATTAAAGATGAAAATCGACCAATTGGTTCATTCCTATTTTTAGGTCCGACAGGGGTCGGTAAAACTGAACTAGCAAAAGCAATCGCTGCAGCAATTTTTGGCTCTGAGAACAACTTGATTAGAATTGACATGTCTGAATATATGGATCAAATAGCTAATAGTAAATTGATTGGTTCTGCTCCGGGCTATGTTGGCTATGATGAGGGCGGCCAGTTGACTGAACAGGTTCGCCGCCATCCATATTCAGTAGTATTATTGGATGAAGTTGAAAAAGCTCACCCTGATGTATTCAACTTGTTGCTACAGGTTTTGGAAGATGGCTTTTTAACCGATTCCAAGGGCCGTAAAGTAGACTTTAAAAATACTATTATTATCATGACTTCCAATTTGGGTTCCCGTTCATTATTTGAGACGCAGGCTCTAGGATTTAATGCTGATAATACTAGTCAAACCAAGCTGCGGCAAGATCGCGTTCGTCAAGCACTTAAAGAGTTCTTCAGACCTGAATTTTTAAACAGGATTGATGAAACTATTATTTTTGACGAACTTGATCAAAAGCAATTACGTCAAATAGTTACGCTTTTAACTCGTAAATTGATTGACCGCTTGCATAAACAAGGAGTTCAACTGAAAATTTCCACAGCTGCTTTGGATAAGATTGCAAAAGATGGTTATAATCCTGAAATGGGAGCAAGACCGCTGCGCCGTGCAATTCAGAAGGATATTGAAGATAAGATTGCTTCAATGCTGATTAAAGGTGACCTTAAGAATGGTGATATTCTTAAAGTTGGGTGCAGTCATAATCACTTAAAATTTGATGTTTTGAAACAAAAAGATAATAATTTAGTCGGCGCAAAGTGAATTAATTGACACACGAATTTTATTTTGTTATAGTAGTGTGTGATTAAAAAGCTGATTTTCAGGATTTTGCTGATCTATTGTCCAGCAAAATAATAATAGACAAAAACGACAAAGGTTGTTTTTGTCTTTTTTATGCATAAATTTCCGGCTTTTTGAAATTGTAATCAAAATGTAATATTAGCTTTCTCTGACAGAAAGGGTGTTTTCTCCTTGTTAAATGGACACGTAGTGAATTTTGGCAAACATCGGACAAGGCGCAGTTTTTCCCGCATTAAAGAAGTGCTGGATCTGCCTAACTTGACAGATGTGCAAACCGAATCATACCAATGGTTTTTGGATGAGGGTATTAAAGACGTTTTTGATGATATTATGCCAATTAGTGACTTTTCAGGTAAGCTTTCCCTGGAATATCTGGGCTATAAACTGCAAAAACCAAAATATACCGTTGATGAAGCACGTGATCATGATGCAACTTATGCTGCACCAATGCACGTTACTTTAAAACTGACCAATCAAAAAACCGGTGAGATTAAGACTCAAGATGTTTTCTTTGGTGATTTACCATTAATGACTGAATCTGGCTCATTTATTATTAATGGTGCTGAAAGGGTCATCGTTTCTCAATTAGTTAGATCACCAAGTGTTTATTATTCTGGTGATTATGACAAGAATGGTCGGCAAATCTTTGGTACTACTGTGATACCAAACCGTGGTGCCTGGCTTGAGTATGAAACTGATGCTAAGAATGTTTCTTACGTTCGCGTTGATCGTACTCGTAAATTGCCACTAACTGTTTTAATCAGGGCACTGGGAATTAGTTCGGATGACGAGATTTTAGACCTCTTTGGTCAGAGTGATACGCTACAATTCACTTTGGATAAAGATGTCCATAAGAATCCGGCTGATTCTCGTGTAGCTGAAGCGTTAAAAGATATTTATGAACGTCTACGCCCTGGTGAACCAAAAACGACTGACTCTTCACGTTCACTTCTTTATGCACGCTTCTTTGACCCACGTCGCTATGATTTAGCACCTGTTGGTCGCTATAAAGTTAATAAGAAGTTATCTTTAAAGAGTCGCTTGTATGGTCAAACTCTGGCAGAAACTTTGGCAGACCCTGATACAGGTGAAATTATCGTTAAAAAGGGTACAGTTGTGACCCATGAAGTGATGGATACTCTAGAAAAGTATCTTGATCGCGATGACTTTAAGATGGTTACTTATCAACCATCCAAAGAGGGCGTTTTACCTGATCCAATTAATGTTCAGGAGATAAAAGTTTACTCCAAGGTAAATCCTGAACGTGTTGTTAAATTAATTTCTAACGGTCATATTGATAAAAAAGTTAAGTATTTAACTCCAGCTGACGTGGTTGCTTCTATTAATTATTTCTTCTTGTTGCAAGATGAAATTGGTAACACTGATGATATTGATCACTTAGGTAACCGTCGTATTCGTCGTGTTGGTGAATTGTTGCAAAACCAGTTTAGAATTGGTTTAGCCCGGATGGAACGTGTTGTTAGAGAAAGAATGTCAATTCAAGACCCTTCAACTGTGACGCCGCAACAATTAATTAATATCAGACCAATTGTGGCAAGTATTAAAGAGTTCTTTGGTTCATCACAACTGTCACAGTTTATGGACCAGCACAACCCGCTGGGTGAATTAACCCATAAGCGCCGTATGTCTGCTTTGGGGCCTGGTGGTTTAACACGTGATCGTGCTGGATACGAGGTGCGGGATGTTCACTATACTCAATATGGTCGTTTGTGCCCAATTGAGACTCCTGAAGGTCCTAACATTGGTTTGATTAACTCTCTTGCTACATACGCAGTTATTAATAAATATGGCTTTATCGAAACGCCATATCGTCGGGTTTCCTGGACCACACACAAGGTAACTAATAAAATTGATTACCTCACCGCTGATGTTGAGGATAACTACATTATCGCTGGTGCCAATACTCCACTTAATCCGGATGGTTCATTTAAAGATGATCTTGTTTTAGCACGTCATAAGGAAGATAACGTCGAAGTTAGTCCAGATAAAATTGACTACATGGATGTTATTCCTAAACAAGTTGTTTCTGTTGCTTCAGCATGTATTCCGTTTTTGGAAAATGATGACTCTAACCGTGCTTTAATGGGCGCTAACCAGCAAAGACAAGCTGCACCTTTAATTAATCCTCACAGCTGTCTTGTTGGTACTGGAATGGAATATCGTGCAGCACATGACTCAGGAGCTGCTGTTTTGGCTAAAGCCGCTGGTACAGTTGAATATGTCGATGCCAACACTATCAGAGTAAGACGTGCTGACAGTACACTGGATAAGTACACTCTGGAAAAATATCGTCGTTCAAACAACTCGAAATCATACAATCAGACTCCTAACGTTAAGTTAGGCGACAAAGTTGTAAAGGGTGAAGTAATTGCCAATGGACCAACAATGGATCATGGCGAATTGGCTTTGGGTCAAAACCCAGTTATCGCTTTTATGACTTGGAACATGTATAACTACGAAGATGCCATCATGCTTTCTGAACGTCTGGTAAAAGATGATGTTTATACTTCAATCAGTATTGAAGATTATGAATCAGAAGCCCGTGACACTAAACTTGGCCCTGAAGAGATTACACGTGAATTGCCAAACGTTGGTGAGGATGCACTTAAGGATCTCGATGGTCAAGGTATTGTCCGTGTAGGTGCTGAAGTTCATGACGGAGACATTTTGGTAGGAAAAGTTACGCCTAAGGGTGTTACTGAACTATCAGCTGAAGAAAGACTGCTGCATGCCATTTTTGGTGAAAAAGCTCGTGAAGTGCGTGATACCTCATTACGTGTTCCTCACGGTGGTGGCGGTATTGTCCGTGATGTCAAAGTTTATACTAGAGAAAATGGTGATGAACTATCTCCTGGTGTTAATACTTTAGTCCGGGTCTACATTGCACAAAAGAGAAAGATTCAAGTCGGCGATAAAATGTCTGGTCGTCACGGTAACAAAGGTACTGTTGCCGCAGTTGTACCAGAAGAAGATATGCCATATTTACCAGATGGTACTCCAGTTGATATTTGTTTAAACCCAATGGGTGTTCCTTCACGTATGAATATTGGTCAGCTTTTGGAATTACACCTTGGCCGTGCTGCAGATAACTTGGGTATTCATGTCGCTACACCAGTATTTGATGGAGCAAGTGAAGACGATGTTTGGGATACTGTTCATAAGGCCGGTATTGATAAAGATGGTAAAACAGTTCTTTATGATGGCCGTACCGGTGAACCATTCCATAACCGTGTTTCTGTTGGTATCATGCACTATCTGAAGTTGACCCACATGGTTGACGACAAGATTCACGCACGTTCAATTGGGCCTTACTCATTAGTAACGCAACAACCTCTTGGTGGTAAAGCACAGTTTGGTGGACAGCGTTTTGGTGAAATGGAAGTTTGGGCTCTGGAAGCTTATGGTGCAGCATACACTTTGCAGGAAATTTTGACTTATAAATCAGATGATGTTGTTGGCCGTGTCAAAGCTTATGAAGCTATTGTCAAGGGTGAAAGAATTCCCAAACCAGGTGTTCCTGAATCATTCCGTGTCCTAGTTAAAGAATTGCAATCTTTAGGATTGGATATTCGTGTTCTTGACATGAATCATAAAGAAATCGAATTGCGTGATATGGATGATGATTCAAATGAGCATTTGAACATTGATACTCTTTCAAAGATGGCTGAAGAGCAACAAAAGAAGAAGTTGGCCGCAGAAACTGCAGATTCTGAAGATAATGAAGAAGCAGCAGAGGAATTGGATACCCCTGTAGATCAGTCTGACGATGATAATAAGATTTCTCAATAAGTAGGAGGTTAAACTTTTGATCGACGTAAATAAATTTGAAAGCATGCAAATTGGCCTTGCATCTCCGAATAAAATTCGCAGCTGGTCATACGGTGAAGTTAAAAAGCCGGAAACTATTAATTACCGTACTTTAAAGCCGGAAAAAGATGGTTTGTTTGATGAACGAATTTTCGGACCGACTAAGGATTGGTCATGTGCATGTGGTAAATATAAAGGTGTGAGATACCGTGGGATCGTCTGTGATCGTTGTGGTGTTGAAGTTACCTCCTCTAAAGTTAGAAGAGAACGAATGGGTCATATTGAATTGGCCGCACCAGTTACTCATATTTGGTATTTTAAAGGGATTCCATCAAGAATGGGACTCATTTTGGATATTTCTCCGAGGCTTCTTGAAGAAGTTATCTATTTTGCGGCTTATATTGTAATTGATCCTGGTGATACCGATCTAGAATTTAAACAACTTTTAACAGAGGCAGAATACCGGGAACAGAAAGAAAAATACGGTAATCGCTTTACGGCCAAAATGGGTGCTGAAGCAATTCGTGATTTGTTACGTAAAGTTGATTTAAATAAGGAAGTTACCGATTTAAAGAAAGAACTGGAAACAGCTACTGGTCAAAAACGTACCCGTGCTATCAGAAGACTTGATATTCTGGACGCGTTTAAAGATTCTGGTAATAAACCGGAATGGATGGTTATTGATGCTGTCCCAGTTATACCACCAGACTTGCGCCCGATGGTTCAACTTGAAGGTGGACGGTTTGCGACCTCTGACCTAAATGATTTATACAGAAGAGTAATTAACCGTAACAATCGTTTAAAGAGACTGTTAGATCTAAATGCTCCTAATATTATTGTGCAAAACGAAAAACGGATGCTGCAAGAAGCAGTAGATGCGTTAATTGATAATGGCCGCCGTGGACGTTCTGTAGTAGGACCAGGTAACCGCCCGCTGAAATCTTTATCGCATATGCTTAAAGGTAAGCAGGGACGTTTCCGTCAGAACCTGCTTGGTAAACGTGTTGACTATTCCGGTCGTTCCGTTATTGATGTTTCACCAAAATTGAAATTCTATCAATGTGGTGTTCCGCGTCCGATGGCCTTGGAATTGTTTAAACCATTTGTCATGCATGAGCTTGTTAAGCGTAAGATTGCTACAAATATCAAGAGTGCTAAGCGGAAAATTGACCGCGAAGACGATGATGTCTGGGATGTACTTGAAGATGTTATTAAGGAAAGAACGGTATTGCTAAACCGTGCTCCTACTCTGCACCGTTTAAGTATTCAGGCCTTCGAACCGGTTTTGGTACCTGGGAAGTCAATTCGTCTGCACCCACTTGCTTGTGAAGCTTACAACGCTGACTTTGATGGTGACCAGATGGCGATTCACGTGCCTCTGTCAGATGAGGCTGTTGCTGAATCAAGAATGTTAATGCTGGCTGCTCACCATATTCTTGCTCCTAAGGATGGTAAACCAATTGTTACTCCATCACAGGATATCGTTTTGGGTAACTACTGGTTGACTCAGGCTGAAAAGGGTCGCGAAGGTGAAGGAATGATTTTCAATTCACCTGATGAAGCGACAGTTGCTTACACTAACGGTGACATTCATTACCACACTATTATCGGAATGTCTGCTGACTCAATGCCGAAGAAAGCATGGCCTAAAGGTTATGAACATGGCATTTTTGTTACTACATACGGCAGAATCATTTTCAATCAAATTTTCCCAGAAGATTATTTCTACGTTAATGAACCAACTGAAGAAAACTTGAATAATCCTCTTGCTGCCAAGTACTTCTTGGAGCCTGGCGAAGATATTCATGAGAAAATTGACAGTGTGGCAAATGACTTGATTTCTACACCATTTAAGAAGTCCTTCTTGTCTGATTCTATCGCTACAATTTACAAGTATTACAAGGTTCAAAGAACTTCAGAATATCTTGATGATTTGAAGACTTTAGGCTATACCAGTTCGACCACTTCTGGTATTACGATTGGTATGACCGACGTTCCCGAAATTCAGGATAAAGATGAAAAAGTTGCAAAAGCCCACAAACAAGTTGATGTGGTGTCTAAGCAGTTTAGACGTGGTTTAATTACCGAACAGGAACGTCATGATCGTGTAATTAGCATTTGGAATGATTGTAAGGATCAAGTCCAAGATGAAATTGCTCAGATTTATGACCCGCGTAATCCTATTACCATCATGGCTGACTCTGGTGCGCGTGGTAATATTTCAAACTTTACCCAACTTGCTGGTATGCGTGGCTTAATGGCTACTCCAAACGGTGGTTTGTTCGAAATTCCAGTTACTTCCAACTTTAAGGAAGGCTTGTCAGTTCTAGAACTGTTCATGTCAACTCACGGTGCACGTAAGGGTATGACGGATACTGCTTTAAAGACTGCACAATCTGGTTACTTAACTCGGCGGTTAGTCGATGTTGCGCAAGACGTTATTATCCGTGAAGATGATTGTGGTACCGATCGCGGTATTGATGTTCACGCGATCATGGAAGGTGACGAATTAATTGAGCCACTCTACGATCGCTTATTGGGACGCTTTACTGCCGAAACGGTTAAAGATCCTAGAACCGGTGCCACAATTATCGGTCGTAACGTTATGATGGATGAAAACTTGGCTCACCAAATTTGCGATGCAGGTGTAACTAACGTTAAGATTAGATCAATCCTGACTTGTGACACCCCGCACGGTGTTTGCCGCAAGTGTTATGGTATGAACTTAGCTACAGGTGAGGAAGTTGAAGTTGGTGAAGCAGTTGGTACTGTTGCCGCTCAGTCAATTGGTGAACCTGGTACACAGCTGACTTTGCGTACTTTCCACAATGGTGGTGTTGCCGGGGCTGAAGATATTACTCAAGGTCTTCCTCGTGTGCAAGAGTTGTTTGAAGCTCGTAACCCTAAGGGTCGCGCGATAATTTCTGAAGTTGATGGTGTAGTTGATTCAATTCAGGAAAATCCTGCTGAACATACTCGTGAAATCACTGTTAAAGGTAAGATCGATACCAGAAGCTACAGTGTTCCTTATACTGCGTCAGTAGCAGTTGCTGAGGGCGATGAAGTTCAACGTGGCGATAAGTTAACTCTTGGTTCAATTGATCCGAAAGAGTTGATTCAAGTTACCGATACTTTAACTACTGAAGAGTACATTCTGGTTGAAGTCCAAAAAGCATATAGAATGCAGGGTGTTGATATTTCTGACAAGCACGTCGAAGTGTTAACCAGACAGATGTTACAAAAAGTTCGTGTGCTTGATCCTGGTGAGACCGACTTGTTGCCGGGCGAGATTATGGATATTGGTCAATTTAAAGATCGCAACACATCTGTGATTATTTCTGGTGGTATACCTGCAACTGCACAAAGTGTAATTCTGGGTATTACCAAAGCTGCCCTTGAAACTAACAGTTTCTTATCAGCTGCGTCATTCCAGGAAACAACTCGTGTCCTAACAGATGCTTCTATTCGTGGCAAGAATGATCCATTACTTGGATTAAAGGAAAATGTTATTATCGGTAAGATCATTCCAGCTGGTACTGGTCTTCCAATTTATCGTGATATGGAACCCGAGTCAGATGTAAAGAAACCTAAATCTGTTTACTCAATCGCAGACATTGAGAAGAAGATGAAGGAAGCCGATCAGGCTAGGGAATCATAAACTCAATTAATCAAAAAAACTGTTCCGTTAGAAATTCCTAACGGAGCAGTTTTTTGTTTGTTCAAATTTATTACTTTAAAAATCCTACCAAATAGAATATATGATATTGTCCATAAAATAATGCCAACAATCAGAAAGAAACCAAATATTTTTACTAAGTCTAGTATTGATTTAGTTGGGAACCAGCCGCTGAATACTAAACAAGGATATACGGTAACCAGCATGATTAGAAAATGAATGACAGATTGTTTTGTTAATGACCAACTTTTGACATCATAAATAACAGAGGTTGCTGCAACTGCTGTTATTATTAATCCGGTAAGAAAAGTTGACTGGACGCTATAATTGTCAATGTGCTGTAATTTCATAATCCCGGAAAGTATACTCATAATAATAAAGGGTATACCTCCACGTATTATTGCAGATAAAATATAGTGCATGATTTTTCCCCTTAATTAATTTTATATATAAGATTTTATCATGGTCTAAAACATAAAAGAAGGTAAATTGTAAAATGAAGTTGAACACTTGCCCTGATTAGAAAATAAGTGAAAAAACTGGATCATATTTAATGTTAAGAACAACGGATATATGCTATAATTTGGAATTTTATGAATAATTAGTGATGTTATGATTAAAAAATGATATAATCAGAAAAATAATGAGGGGGATGTTGAAGTTGAGGGAAAATGATTTTTCTTTAAAGAGACTTGTATTATTAGCATTATTAACTGCGATTAACGTCGTTATTAGTCGAATTTTCATTATTCCTATGCCGTTGACTCACGGTAATATTAATTTATGTGATGCAATTATTTATTTAGTGGCACTTTTGTTTGGTCCTGTAGCTGGAGGTGTAGTTGGTGGTCTTTCCGGATTTTTACTTGATCTTCTGGGTGGATACGGCCAGTTTATGCTCTTTTCTCTTGTTGTCCATGGTTTAGAAGGTTTCTTTGTTGGATTAGTCTTTAGATACTGGAACTTAAAAAATCAAGTAGTTAAGGGAGCTGTTGCCGGAGTTATAGGAGTATTTTTGATGGTTGGCGGGTATTTTGTCACTAACACAGTCCTTTATACTTGGGCCGCAGGCTTTGCCAGTCTTTTTACCAATACCATTCAAGGAGCAGTTGGGGTAGTATTAGCCCTAGTACTGCTGCCAAGTTTTCAGAGCTTGATGGCAAGATACAGTTAACATATGCTTGAAAAAATAATTTTATGGTTTATAGGAGCTGCCATCTTATTTTATTTAAGATGCAGCCTTTTATTTACATAAAAGTTGAATGATTAATCCAATATAAATGAAGGGAATAAATGCTACAGGTTCATTTTTGCTTACTTCACCACCAATAAAAAAGCTAAGTAAAATAATTGAGGCAGTTAAAAAAGTTAAATTGGCAAATTTAGGGTCAAAACAAAAAGTTAAGATAAGGTAGATCAATAAATCTCCCTTGCCAATTTTATGTTTTATTGTTTCATAAAGAAAAAGTAAAAAAATGGGACAAAACTCAACTAAATCTGTAATATTGATTTGCTCAAAAGTTTTAATTATACGCAAAGCTGAAATAAAAAAGGCAGGAACAACGAAAGCAATATCGAACTCTTTTGACTGATAGTCACTGATAGCAGCTAGAAGTATGTTAAACAAGATAATTGCTGTGATTGCATCATGAGGATTACTAAAATCGATCTTAAGAAAAGCAGCCCCTCCTAAAAATTCTGTTACAAAATATTCAGTAGGAATCTGAACTTTGCAATAACGACACCGACCTTTGAGTAATAAATAAGAAATCAATGGTATCTCATCAAATATGTTTAGTTGCTGATTACAGTTAGTGCAT
Organism: Lactobacillus melliventris; assembly: GCF_013346935.1. GTDB lineage: Bacteria > Bacillota > Bacilli > Lactobacillales > Lactobacillaceae > Lactobacillus. The sequence goes on along the minus strand of NZ_JAAEEB010000004.1, from coordinate 116,259 downwards.
TTTGACCGGCTAAAAATAAAGTCTTCTTTTCCAAATCTTTCGACAATAACGCAGGCATGAGAAGCCAGACAGGTTCCAATCAAAAAATTGCTAATTTTAAAAATCAAGTTCATTTCATTACCCCACTAGAACTAAATACGAAAAAACTGATATAAATTTTTTAGCTAATAAAAATAATTTGCATTTTTAATTCAAGCGAGTACAATAGTCAATGTGTATTTTGAAGATTTATCTGGGACCAAAAAAAAGAAACTCCTGGATGTGTGAACAAAATAATTTTTTTAGGAGGAAAATTTAATGCCAACCATTAACCAATTGGTAAGAAAAGGCCGTCACAACAAGACGACTAAATCAAAGTCACCTGCTTTAAGCTACGGCTACAACAGTATGAAGAAAGAGCTAGTAGCTAACCCAGCACCTCAAATGCGTGGAGTAGCTACTCGTGTCGGTACCATGACACCAAAGAAGCCAAACTCAGCTTTACGGAAATATGCTCGTGTTCGTCTTTCAAACTTGATCGAAGTAACTGCATACATTCCAGGTGAAGGCCATAATTTGCAAGAGCACTCAGTTGTTTTAATTCGTGGTGGTCGTGTAAAGGACCTTCCTGGTGTTCGTTATCACATTATCCGCGGTGCGTTAGATACTGCGGGTGTTGATGGTAGAAAGCAAGGCCGTTCCAAGTACGGTGCCAAGAAAGATTAAGGAGGAGTAAATAATGCCTAGAAAAGGACATGTTGCTAAAAGAGATATTTTAGCGGATCCAGTATACAATTCAAAGCTCGTAACCAAGTTGATCAACCACTTAATGATTGATGGTAAGAGAGCTAAGGCATCTTCAATCCTTTATGATGCTTTTGACATTGTTAAAGAAAAGACTGGCAAGGAGCCACTCGATGTTTTTGAAGAAGCTATGAACAATATTATGCCAGTTTTGGAAGTTAGAGCACGCCGTATTGGTGGTTCAAACTACCAGATCCCAGTAGAAGTTCGTCCTGAAAGAAGAACTACTCTTGGTTTAAGATGGTTAGTTTCATATGCTCGTTTACGTAATGAACATACTATGGATGAACGCTTAGCTAATGAAATTATCGATGCTTCAAACAATACTGGCTCAGCTGTTAAAAAGCGTGAAGATGTTCACCGTATGGCTGAAGCCAACCGTGCATTTGCACACTATCGTTTCTAATTTTTTAGGGAAAGGAAAAAATCTATGGCTAATAAGCGTGAATTTCCATTAGAAAAAACACGTAACATTGGTATTATGGCCCACATTGATGCGGGTAAGACTACTACTACCGAGCGTATTCTTTATTACACTGGAAAAATCCATAAAATCGGCGAAACCCATGAGGGTGATTCCCAAATGGACTGGATGGATGAAGAAAAAGAACGTGGTATTACCATTACTTCAGCTGCTACTACAGCACAATGGCATGATTACAGAATTAACATTATCGATACCCCAGGACACGTTGACTTCACTATTGAGGTAGAGCGTTCACTTCGTGTACTTGATGGTGCTGTTACTGTTCTTGATGCTCAAGCCGGAGTTGAACCTCAGACTGAAAATGTTTGGCGTCAAGCTGAAACTTACGGTGTTCCTCGAATTGTTTTTGTAAACAAGATGGACAAGATTGGTGCAGATTTTGATAATTCTGTTAAGTCTTTACATGAACGTTTAAATGCCAATGCTCTGGCTGTTCAAATGCCAATTGGTTCTGCAGAGAGCTTTGAGGGTGTTATCGACTTACTCAACATGGTAGCTGATGTTTATGATGAAGATAAACTTGGTTCCAAGTGGGACACTATTCCTGTTCCTGATGAGTATAAAGAAGAAGCAGAAAAGCGTCGCGGTGAGTTAATTGAACAAGTAGCAGACGTTGATGATGACATCATGGAAAAGTATCTTAATGGTGACGAAATTTCCGTTGATGAATTAAAGGCTGCTATTCGTAAAGCTACATTGGATTTGAAGATTTTCCCAGTATTTGCAGGTTCAGCATTCAAGAACAAGGGTGTGCAGATGATGCTTGATGGTGTGGTTGACTACTTACCATCTCCATTAGATGTTAAGCCTTATGTTGCTCACGATCCAAAAACTGGTGAGGAAGTTGAACTAGTTGCTGGAGATGAAAAGCCATTCTCTGCTTTAGCATTTAAGATTGCTACTGACCCATTTGTTGGTCGTTTAACTTATATTCGTGTTTACACTGGTTCACTTGAATCAGGTTCATATGTTTTGAATGCTTCAAAGAATGGCCGTGAACGTGTTGGCCGTTTGTTGCAAATGCATGCCAACTCAAGAAGTGAAATTCCTGAAGTCTTCTCAGGTGATATTGCTGGTGCCATTGGGTTAAAGAACACTACTACTGGTGATTCCTTAACTGATCCTGACCACCCATTAATTTTGGAAAGTTTGGAAGTTCCAGATCCAGTTATTCAAGTTTCAATTGAGCCAGAATCTAAAGCTGACCGTGATAAGCTTGATGTTGCCTTGCAAAAATTGACTGAAGAGGATCCAACTTTTAGAGCAGAAACTAATGCAGAAACTGGTCAAACTTTGATCTCCGGAATGGGTGAATTGCACCTGCAAATCATGGTTGAACGTATGAAGCGTGAATTCCATGTTGAAGCTAAGATTGGTGAACCACAAGTTGCCTATCGTGAAACCTTTACTAAGCCCGCTAAAGCACAAGGTAAGTTTGTTCGTCAGTCTGGTGGTAAGGGTCAATACGGTGACGTTTGGATTGAATTTACTCCAAATGAAAGAGGAAAAGGTTACGAATTTGAAGACGCCATTGTTGGTGGTGTTGTTCCTCGCGAATTCATTCCAGCTGTTGATGCAGGTCTGCAAGAATCCATGAAAAATGGTATCTTAGCTGGTTACCCGTTGATTGATGTCAAGGCTAAACTTTATGATGGTAGTTACCACGAAGTCGACTCATCTGAAGCTGCCTTCAAGGTTGCTGCTTCATTGGCTTTGAGAAATGCGGCTCCTAAAGCTGGTGCTGTTATCCTTGAACCTATTATGAAGGTTCAAGTAATCACACCTGAAGATTACTTAGGTGACGTAATGGGTTCCATTACAGCTCGTCGTGGTACAATGGATAATATGCAAGACCGTGCTGGAGCTAAGGTGTTGAATTCAATGGTTCCACTTGCAGAAATGTTTGGTTATGCTACTACTTTGCGTTCTTCAACACAGGGTCGTGGTACGTTTACAATGGTCTTTGACCACTATTCACCAACTCCTAAATCTATCCAAGAAGAAATTATTAAAAAGCGTGGGGGTAACGCAGAATAATTTCTGATAGTTAATGGGGTATAATTTTAAAATTGATATAAGAGCTATTGGTAGATCCAGTAGCTCTTTTTTATGCGCAATGTAATTTTAATAATAAACTCTGTCTTTATAAACTAGATTTTGTCATGTCAACCTAACCTAGTTATTTTCACCAAATTGAGCAAAAACATTGCTATAAAATATTCCCTGTTGTATTTTAGTTGCTGCTAAAAAATATTACTTTATAAAAGTTAAAATTTTATAATTGCTGATATAAAGTCAAGAAAAATATCCTTTAAGCCTTGATATTCAAGCTTAAAACAGGTATACTATCTTTTGTGTGTCTAGGGCTTTTTCTGCCCTAAAAGCACATTTTGTTGTAAAGCGTTGATACAAAAGGTTGCGGCACACCAGGCTGCATTGCCACAGAGGTAGTGCCGGGAATTTTTGTGGAAGCTAGTCATCTTTTAAAGAAGACGTTGAGGAGGTAATTTAATGGCAAGTCAATCAATTCGTATCAGACTTAAGTCATACGAACATGGTATTCTCGATGAATCAGCTGCTAAAATTGTAGCTACTGCTAAGAGAACTGGAGCTGAAATTTCAGGTCCTGTTCCACTGCCAACAGAAAGGGTATTGTTTACTGTTTTACGTTCACCACATAAGAACAAAGATTCACGTGAACAATTTGAAATTCGTACGCATAAGCGTTTAATCGATATTTTAAATCCAACACCTAAGACTGTTGACTCTTTAATGAAGCTTGATTTACCAAGCGGTGTTGACATCGAAATTAAACTTTAATTTTTAAAAGAAAGAGGTGTAATCATGACCAAAGGAATCTTAGGAAGAAAAGTTGGTATGACCCAAATCTTCACTAAAGATGGTATCCTTGTGCCTGTAACTGTTGTTGAAGCAACTCCTAACGTTGTTATGCAAGTTAAGACAGTTGAATCTGACGGCTACGAAGCAATTCAATTAGGATACCAAGACAAGCGTGAAGTTTTGAGCAACAAACCAGAAAAAGGTCATGCTGCAAAAGCAAAGACTTCGCCTAAGCGCTTCATACGTGAAATCCGCGGAGTTGAGCTTAAGGACTACGAAGTCGGCTCAGAAGTTACTGTGGACACATTTAAGGAAGGTGACGTAGTTGACGTCACTGGTACTACAAGAGGTCATGGATACCAAGGTAACATTAAACGTTGGGGCCAATCACGTGGACCAGAAACTCACGGTTCAAGATATCACAGAATTCCTGGTTCAATGGGTTCCATCATCAACCGTGTTCCTAAGGGCAAACGCCTGCCAGGACACATGGGGATGAAGAAAGTTACCATTGAAAACTTAGTAATTGAAAAAGTTGTAGCAGATAAGAATGTATTATTAATCAAGGGTAATGTACCTGGTGCTAAGAATTCATTGCTTACTGTTAGATCTGCTGTAAAGACTAATAAATAGGAAGGAGGACTAGAATGGCTAATTTAAAAGTTATCGATCAAAAAGGCAAAGACGCTGGTGAAGTTACTTTAAATGATGATGTATTTGGTATTAAGCCAAATGAAAGCGTAGTTTTTGACGCAATTATCAGACAGAGAGCTGGCAGACGTCAAGGTACCTCAAAGGTCAAAAATAGATCCGCTGTTCGCGGCGGTGGTAAGAAGCCTTGGAAACAAAAGGGTACTGGACGTGCTCGTCAAGGCTCTATCCGTTCCCCACAATGGCGTGGCGGTGGTGTAGTTTTCGGACCAACTCCACGTTCTTACGCATACTCAATGCCAAGAAAGCAACGGCGCTTGGCTATCAAGTCTGTTCTTTCCCAAAAATTGCTTGATGAAGATTTAGTAGTTTTAGATCAACTGACAATGTCAGCTCCTAAGACCAAAGAATTCAAGTCAATCTTGGACGGCTTAAAAGTTGAAGGCAAAGTTTTAGTTGTTTCTGATGATAAGAATGTTCAATATTCAGCTAGAAACTTGCCAAACGTTAAGGTAATCACTGCTAATGGCTTGAATGTTGAAGATGTTGTTAATTATGACAAATTAGTTTTGACTAAAGAAGCTATTGAAAAGATTGAAAAGAATGTTGAGGGGGCTTCAGCGAAATGAGTGCACATGATATCATTTTAAGACCTGTCATTACTGAAAAGTCAACGAACTTAATGGATGATAAGAAGTACACTTTCAACGTGCTTTTAACTGCAACCAAGACTCAAGTTCGTGATGCTGTTGAAGAAATTTTTGATGTTAAGGTTAAAAAAGTTAATATCATGAATGTTCGTGGTAAGGATAAGCGTGTTGGCCGTTATTCAGGCAAAACCGCTCGTACCCGTAAGGCAATAGTTACCTTAACTGAAGATTCAAACGATATCAAAATTTTCAAAGACGATAGCAACAATAAAGAAGAAAATAAGTAATAGGAGGTCAGTCAATTGGCTATTAAAATTTATAAGCCAACCACAAATGGTCGCCGTAATATGACTACTTCTGACTTTGCTGAAATTACTAAGAGCAAACCAGAACGTACCCTACTTGAGTCACAATCACATACTGCAGGTCGTAACTCTTATGGTCATATTACAAGTAGACACCGTGGCGGTGGACATAAGCAAAAATACCGTATCATCGATTTTAAGCGTAATAAAGACAATGCTAAAGCTGTAGTTAAGGCTATCGAATACGATCCAAACAGAACTGCTAATATTGCACTTCTTCACTACACTGACGGTATTAAAGCTTATATCCTGGCACCAAAAGGTTTAACAGTCGGCGATGTGGTTGAATCTGGTGCTAACGCAGATATTAAACCAGGAAATGCTTTGCCTTTAAAGAACATTCCAACTGGTACTTCAATTCATAATATTGAATTAAGACCTGGCAAAGGTGGTCAGCTTGTTAGAAGTGCTGGAGCCAGCGCTCAAGTTTTGGGTAATGATGGTAAGTACACATTAGTTAAATTACAAAGTGGTGAGGTTCGCAAGATTTTATCAGTTTGTCGTGCAACTATCGGTGTCGTAGGTAATGAACAACATTCATTAATCCAATTAGGTAAAGCTGGACGTAGTCGCTGGTTGGGTAGACGCCCACAGTCTCGTGGTTCCGTAATGAACCCTAACGATCACCCACATGGTGGTGGTGAAGGTAAGGCTCCTGTAGGTCGTCCACAACCGATGACTCCATGGGGCAAGAAAGCTCGTGGTATTAAGACTAGAAATAGTAAGAGAGCCAGCGAGAAATTGATTGTTCGTCACCGTAAGGGTAGCAAATAATAGAAGGAGGGTAATTTAATGAGCCGTAGTATTAAAAAAGGGCCTTTTGCTGATGCATCTTTATTAAAGAAAGTTGATGCACAAGCAGACACAGATAAAAAACAGGTTATTAAAACTTGGTCACGTCGTTCAACTATTTTTCCTTCTTTTGTTGGTTTGACTATAGCTGTTTACGATGGTAGAAAGCATGTTCCAGTATACATTACTGAGGACATGGTTGGTCATAAGTTAGGTGAATTTGTTCCAACGAGAACTTTCCGCGGACACAAGACATCTGACGACAAGGCTACTTCAAAATAGAGAAAGGAGAAACACTTAAATGGCAGAACAAGTTAGTTCAGCTAGGGCAGAGGCAAGAACAGTTCGTATTGCTCCAAGAAAAGCACGTTTAGTCGTTGATTTGATTCGTGGCAAAGACGTAGCTGAAGCATTGGCAATCTTGCAATTTACGCCTAGAGCTGCTTCCCCAATCGTTGAAAAAGTTTTACGCTCAGCAATTGCAAATGCAGAACACAATTACGATCTTGAAAGTGCTAATCTTTATGTGTCTGAAGCATACGTAAACGAGGGAGCTACTTTAAAGAGATTTAGACCACGTGCCAAGGGTATGGCTTCTCCGATTAACAAGAGAACTAGTCATGTAGTTGTAGTAGTGTCAGAAAAGAACGATTAAGGGAGGTATATTAATGGGTCAGAAAATTAACCCAAATGGTTTTCGTCTCGGCGTGATACGTGACTGGGAATCTAAATGGTATGCTGACAGAGGATACAAAGAAACCTTAAATGAAGACCTGCGCATCAGAAAATTCATTGATAAGAAATTAAAGAATGCCTCTGTTTCTACTGTTGAAATTGAACGTGCAGCCAATAGAATCAACGTCTCAATCAATACATCTAAACCAGGTATGGTGATTGGTAAAGGTGGTTCTGAAGTTGAAGCATTGAGAAGAGAATTAAATGCTTTGACTAAAAAACAGGTTCACGTTAATATTGTTGAAATTAAGAAGCCAGATCTTGATGCTAAATTGGTAGCTGAAAGTATTGCTAGTCAACTTGAAGCTCGTATTGCTTTTAGACGTGCTACTCGTCAGGCAACTCAAAGGACAATGCGTGCCGGTGCTAAAGGAATCAGAGTACAAACTTCTGGTCGTTTAAATGGTGCTGACATGGCAAGAAGAGAATGGCATACAGAAGGCCGTGTTCCATTACAAACTTTAAGAGCTGATATTGATTATGCTTGGGTAAATGCTTACACCACCTATGGTGAAATTGGCGTTCAAGTATGGATTAACCGGGGTGAAATCTTACCTTCTAAAAGTAAGAAGCCCGAAAAAGCTGCGAAGGGAGGAAACAAATAATGCCTCTAGTACCAAAAAGGGTAAAACACCGTCGTGAGTTTCGTGGTAAAATGCGTGGTGCCGCTAAGGGTGGTAAAACTATCGCTTTTGGTGAATATGGATTAGAAGCCCTTGAATCCCACTGGATTACTACTCAACAAATCGAAGCTGCTCGTGTTGCGATGACTCGTTATATGAAGCGTGGCGGTAAAGTTTGGATTAGAATTTTCCCTCAAAAGTCTTACACTGCTAAAGGTGTTGGTGTACGTATGGGTTCTGGTAAAGGTGCACCAGCAGGCTGGGTAGCTGTAGTCAAGAGAGAAAAGATCATGTTTGAAATTGGTGGCGTTAACGAAGCAACTGCTCGTGAAGCTTTGAGACTTGCTGCAACTAAGCTTCCAATTAAATGTAAGTTCGTGTCTAGAAGTTCGGAAGTAGGTGGCAATTCTAATGAAGGCTAAGGAAATCAGAGCATTAACCACTGATCAAATGTTAGACAAAGAAAAGCAATATAAAGAAGAACTCTTTAATTTGCGTTTTCAACAAGCAACGGGTCAATTAGAAAATACCGCTCGCCTAAGCAAAGTCCGTAAAAATATTGCTAGAATTAAAACAATTCTTAGTGAAAAAGCATTGGAAAAAGATTAGTGGAAGGGAGTTATTAACTTGAGCGAATCAATCGAAAGAAATCATCGTCACGTATATCAAGGCCAAGTAATTTCTGATAAGAATGACAAAACTATCACTGTAGTTGTTGATACTTATAAGAATCACCCTGTTTACAAGAAGCGTATCAGATATTCAAAGAAATACTACGCACAAGATGATAAAAATGAAGCTAAAGTTGGCGATACTGTTCGTATCATGGAAACTCGTCCATTATCTCGTACAAAGCGCTTTCGTTTAGTTAAAATTGTTAAAAAATCTGTTTAATTTTGCGGATTTAGTGAGGGGAGGATTATATAGTGATTCAAAATGAATCCCGTTTGAAGGTTGCTGATAACTCAGGTGCCAGAGAACTTTTAGTTATTAGAGTCTTAGGTGGATCAAGACGTAAGACTGGTAACATTGGTGATATTGTGGTAGCAACTGTTAAACAAGCAACACCAGGTGGCGTTGTCAAAAAAGGTGACGTTGTCAAGGCCGTCATTGTTAGAACAAAATCAGGCGCCCGTCGTGAAGATGGTTCATACATCAAGTTTGATGAAAATGCTGGAGTAGTTATCAATGCAGATAAGAGCCCACGCGGTACTCGTATCTTTGGGCCTGTTGCACGTGAGCTGCGTGAGCACGACTTTATGAAAATCGTCTCTCTTGCTCCTGAAGTCTTATAATAAGTGAGGTGCACTGATGTTTGTTAAAACTGGTGACAAAGTAAAAGTTATTGCCGGAAAAGACAAAGGTAAAGAAGGCATTGTTTTATCTGTTAATGTTAAAAAGAACCGTGTGGTTGTTAAAGGCGTTAATAAGATTAAGAAACACCAAAAGCCTTCACAGACTAATGCTAATGGTGGTGTGGTTGAATCAGAAGGTTCAATTCACGCATCAAACGTTAAAGTCATTGCAAAGTCTGAAGGCAAAGCAAATGATAATAAAGAAGAAACTAAGAAGTAGAAGGGAGGACACAAATGGCAAATTATTTAGCTCAAGAATATAAAGAAAAAATTGTTCCTGCATTGCAAGAAAAGTTTGATTACAGCTCAGTTATGCAAGTACCAAAGATTGAGAAAATCGTTTTGAACATGGGTGTTGGTGATGCTGTTTCCAACGCTAAAAACTTAGACGAAGCTGTTGAAGAATTAACTTTAATTTCAGGTCAAAAGCCTTTGGTAACAAAAGCCAAAAAGTCAATCGCTAACTTCCGCTTGCGTGAAGGTATGTCTATCGGTGCTAAGGTTACACTTAGAGGAGATAGAATGTATGACTTCTTGTATAAGTTAATCAGTGTTTCACTTCCTCGTGTTCGCGACTTCCGCGGTGTTTCAAGCCGTTCATTTGATGGTCGTGGTAACTACACTTTAGGTATTAAGGAACAATTAATTTTCCCAGAAATTGACTTTGATAAAGTTAATAGAACTAGGGGTTTAGATGTTGTTATCGTTACTACTGCCAATACAGATGAGGAAGCTAGAGAACTTCTAAGTCAATTTGGTATGCCGTTTGCAAAATAATGGAGGACATTAATGGCTAAGACATCACAAAAAATTAGAAATCATCGTCCTGCTAAATTTTCTTCACGTGAATACACTCGTTGCGAGAGATGTGGTCGTCCACGCTCTGTTTATCGTAAGTTTGGCTTATGCCGTATTTGCTTGAAAGATTTAGCTCACAAAGGTCAAATTCCTGGCCTTAAAAAGGCTAGTTGGTAATACGGATAGGAGGATAGCATAAATGGTCATGACAGATCCGATCGCAGATTACTTGACTAGAATTAGAAATGCTAATATGGCAAAACATAATTCAGTTGAAGTTCCTGCATCAAATATTAAAAAATCTATTTCAGAAATTTTGAAACGCGAAGGCTTCATCCGTGATTACGAAGTTACCGATGACAACAAGCAAGGTATGATTAAGATTTTCCTGAAATATGGTCCTGACGGAGAACGTGTCATTTCAGGCTTAAAGCGAATTTCTAAGCCAGGTCTTAGAACTTACGTGAGCGCTGAAAATTTACCTAAGGTACTTAATGGCTTAGGTATTGCCATCGTTTCTACTTCTGCTGGTGTAATTACCGACAAGGAAGCAAGACAAAAAGATGTTGGTGGCGAAGTTATCGCCTATGTATGGTAATTCTGACAGAAAGGAGAACAATCAATGAGCCGTATCGGTTTAAAAACAATTGAAGTCCCAGATAGTGTCACTGTTACCAAGAAGGGTGACAATATCACTGTTAAAGGACCTAAAGGTGAATTAACCAGATATTTCGATCCAAAAATCACTTTTAAACAAGAAGATGGTAAAATTAACTTCTCACGTTCTAGTGAAAGCGACAAAGCTCTTCATGGTACCGAGAGAGCTAATTTAGCCTCTATGGTTGAAGGTGTAGTTGATGGATATAAGAAAACTTTAAAGTTAATCGGTGTTGGTTACCGTGCAACAGCACAAGGTAATAAGCTAACTTTAAATGTTGGTTATTCACACCCAGTTGTAATGACTGCACCAGAAGGTGTTTCAGTGAAAGCTACTTCAGCTACAGACATTGAAGTAGAAGGAATTTCTAAGCAAAATGTTGGACAATTTGCTGCTGAAATTCGCGATGTACGTCCACCAGAGCCTTACAAAGGTAAAGGTATTCGTTATACTGACGAATATGTACGTCGTAAGGAAGGTAAGACAGGTAAATAGAAAATAATTTTTGAGGTGAAATTGTGATTTCAAAACCAGATAAGAACAAATTGCGCTTAAAGCGTCACAAACGTATTCGTAGCAAAATTTCTGGTACTGCTGAGCGCCCACGCTTAAGCGTTTTCCGTTCAAACAAAAACATCTACGCTCAATTAATTGATGACGTAGCGGGTGTAACGCTAGCAAGTGCCTCAACTTTAGATGATGCTGTAGCTAAGGATCAGACTAAAGTAGAACAAGCTCAAGCTGTTGGCAAGAATATTGCTGAAGCAGCGAAAGCTAAAAACATTACTAGTGTAGTGTTTGACAGAAGTGGTTATTTATACCACGGCCGTATTTCAGCTTTGGCAGATGCCGCTCGTGAAAACGGATTAGAGTTCTAGGAAAGGAGATAAATACATGGCAAACCGCAACGATTCTCGCAATAATCGCAGAAATAAGGACGACATCGAAGATCAGTTAGTAGCAATTAATCGTGTCACCAAGGTTGTCAAGGGTGGTCAACGAATGAGATTTGCTGCCTTGGTAATCGTTGGCGACAAAAAAGGTCGTGTAGGCTTTGGTACTGGTAAAGCTCAAGAAGTTCCAGAAGCAATCCGTAAGGCCGTTGAAGCTGGTAAAAAGAACATGATCAAAGTTCCTAAGGTTGGCACTACTATTCCTCATGAAGTAATTGGTCATTATGGCTCAGGTAATATTATGATTAAACCTGCTCCAGCTGGTTCTGGTGTTGCTGCTGGTGGTGCCGTTCGTATCGTTATGGATATGGCTGGTATTGCTGATGTTACTTCCAAGTCACTTGGTTCTAATACTCCAATTAATGTTGTTCGTGCAACAATAGATGGTTTGAAGAAACTTAGAACAAGTGAAGACGTTGAAAAGCTTCGTCACGCTGAATTAGATTAGGGAGACAGGATAAATGACTGAATTAAAAGTTACTTTAATTAGAAGTGCTGCACACCGTCTGCCTAACCAAAGAAAAGTTGTGAAAGCTCTTGGTTTAGGTAGAATTAACAGTACAACTACTTTACCAGACAATGCTGCAACTCGTGGTGCATTGATGAAAATTGCCCACTTGATTTCAGTTGAAGAAATTAATAATTAGTTAATTGAGGAGGTGCCAAATTAATGAAGCTTCATGAATTACATGCTGCTGAAGGTTCACGCAATACTAGAAAACGTGTTGGTCGTGGTACTTCAAGTGGTTTTGGAAAAACTTCTGGCCGTGGCCAAAAGGGACAATTGTCTCGCCAAGGCGGTCATACCCGTTTAGGCTTTGAAGGTGGTCAAATGCCATTATTCAGAACTATGCCAAAGCGTGGATTTAAGAACGTTAACCGCAAAGAGTATGCAATCATTAACTTAGATGATTTAAACAAGTTTGAGGATGGTAACGAAGTTACAGTTGCTAGTCTTAAAGAAAAAGGTTTGGTAAAGAAAGAATTATCAGGCGTTAAGTTGCTTGCAAAAGGTGAGTTAAAAGTTAAGTTAAACGTAAAGATTAACAAAGTTTCCGCCGCTGCGAAGAAAGCAGTTGAAGATGCAGGCGGATCTGTTGAGGTGATCTAATGTTTTCGACCTTGAAGAACGCCTTTAAGGATAAAGAAATTAGAAATAAAATTTATTTCACACTCTTTATTCTTTTGATTTACCGAATTGGAGCTAATATCACTGTTCCAGGTGTCAACGCAAAAGCGATTACTCAAGTTGCACAAACTGGTTTGGTCCCAATGCTGGATACTGTTTCTGGTGGTGGACTTGATAACTATTCAATATTCTCTTTAGGTGTTTCACCTTACATTACTGCACAAATTGTTATTCAACTTTTACAAATGGACATAGTTCCAACGTTGGTAGAGTGGGGTAAACAAGGAGAAGTAGGACGCCGTAAGACTAATAACGTAACCCGTGTGCTTGCATTGTTTGTGGCATTCATCCAAAGTATTGGTATCACGCTTGGTTTCAATGCTTTGACTGAGATGGGGTTAGTCAAGTCACAGACTTGGCAGTCCTACTTTGAGATTGCAATTGTAATGACTGCCGGAACAATGTTGCTAACCTGGTTAGGTGATGAAATCACTGATAAGGGTCTGGGCAATGGAGTTTCTGTTATTATTTTTGCAGGTATTATTGCTAGGCTACCGCGAGGACTGTGGCAGCTATATAAAGAAGACGTTATTAACAACAGTGTGAGTGATCGTTGGCAAGGGATTTTGTTCTTCATCGCGATTATCATTGCAATACTTATCGTAACGCAAGTAGTTACATGGGTAGAACAGGCAGATCGCCGAATTCCAATACAATATACAAGAAGAGCAACTATTAGTGGCTCTGAAAGTTTTTTGCCATTGAAAGTTAATGTTTCTGGTGTTATTCCAGTTATTTTTGCTAGTTCTTTCATCATCACACCGGCAACAATTTTAATGGCTTTCCAAAAGTCTCAAGGCGACCAGCAATGGTACAAGATAATGACTAATATCTTTAGTATGCAAACTACACCTGGGGTTATAATTTATACTGTTTTAATAATTCTATTCACGTTCTTCTATGCTTTTGTTCAGGTTAACCCTGAGAAGCTGGCAAAGAACTTGCAGAAGCAGGGCGCTTATATCCCAAGTGTTTGGCCGGGTAAAGATACACAAGATTATGTTTCTAAGGTATTGATTAGATTATCAACAGTAGGATCTGTATTTTTAGGACTTGTAGCTTTATTACCACAACTTGCTACTAATTTTTGGGATTTACCAAGTTCAATTGGATTAGGCGGTACCAGTCTTTTAATTGTTATTGGTGTCGTCTTGGAACTATCTCGTCAAATTAACGGATTGTTAATGAAGAGAGAATACGTTGGATTCATCAGATAGGGACGGATAAATGATTAATATATTTCTTTTAGGTTTGCCTGGTGCGGGCAAAGGTACGGTATCAGAACAAATTGTCGATAAATATCATCTAACTCATATTTCAACTGGGGATATGTTTAGAGAAGCAATGGCTAATGAGACTAAAGTTGGTCTTGAAGCTAAAAGTTACATTGATAAAGGTGATTTGGTACCGGACGAAGTTACTGCCAAATTAGTTGAAGAACGTATAGGGCAACCTGATATTAAAGAGGGTTACATCTTAGATGGTTTTCCACGGACTATTGTACAGGCGGAACTTTTTGAAGATATTGCTAAACGCGTCAATAAACAATTAACAAACGTAATTTCACTTGAAGTTAAAGAAGAAACTTTAGTAAAACGTTTGTCAGCACGCTTTATGTGCAAAAATTGTGGTGCTACTTATAATAAGATTACAAAAATGCCCCAAGTTAAAGGGACTTGTGATCGTTGTGGCAGTCATGACTTTTATCAACGTGAAGATGACAAGCCTGAAGTAGTAAAAAATCGTTTAGAAGTAAATGAAAAGATGAATACACCGCTAAAGGACTTTTACCAGAAAAAAGGTTTGTTAACTGTTGTTGATGGTGAACAAACCCCTGAAGAAGTTTTCAAGAATGTTGATGCGGTTTTAAGTAAAAAGCAATAATTTGTATATTTACTTTTCCGTGTTATAATTTCAAAGTATGACTGTTTAAATGCGGAGGAACGGCTTTGGCAAAAGATGATGTCATAGAAGTAAAAGGTAAGGTTGTTGATACCTTGCCTAATGCTATGTTTAAAGTTGAATTGGAAAATGGAGCAGTGATTTTAGCACATGTTTCCGGTAAGATTAGAATGCATTATATTCGAATTTTACCTGGAGACCGTGTTACAGTTGAACTTTCTCCTTATGATTTAACTAAAGGTAGAATAACTTATCGATTTATAAAGTAATAACGGAGGGAAACATGAAGGTTAGACCATCTGTTAAACCAATGTGTGAACATTGTAAGATAATTAAAAGAAATGGTCGTGTAATGGTTATTTGCTCTGCAAATCCAAAGCACAAGCAACGTCAAGGTTAGAAAAATAGGAGGTGCAATTTATGGCACGTATTGCTGGTGTTGACTTACCAAGAGATAAAAGAATAGTTGTTGCATTAACTTATATTTATGGTATTGGTGAACCAACAGCACAAAAGATTTGTGCGGATGCTGGTGTTTCTGAAGACATACGTTCAAAAGATTTGACTCCAGATGACCAAGAGAAGCTTCGTGCAGAAGTTGATAAATACCGTGTTGAAGGTGACTTACGTAGAGAAGTCAGCATGAACATTAAGCGGTTAATTGATATTGGTTCATATCGTGGTATTCGCCACCGTCGTGGACTTCCAGTTCGTGGTCAAAATACCAAGAATAATGCTCGTACACGTAAGGGTAGTAAAAAGAATAAATAAAAATTTTAAGGAGGTTTATTGATGCCTAAAACAGCACGTAAACGCCGTGTGAAGAAGCACGTTGAAAAAGGCGTTGCTCATATCCATTCTACGTTTAACAATACTTTAGTCATGATTACTGACGTTCAAGGCAATGCAATTGCTTGGTCTTCAGCTGGTGCATTAGGCTTTAAAGGTAGTCGTAAGTCTACACCATTTGCGGCACAGATGGCAGCAGAAGCAGCAGCTAAGAGCGCAATGGATCAAGGCATGAAACATGTTGAAGTTTCTGTTAAAGGTCCTGGTGCTGGCCGTGAATCTGCTATTAGATCGCTACAAGCGACTGGGCTTGAAATCACTGCAATTCGTGATGTTACCCCAGTTCCTCACAATGGTTCTAGACCACCAAAACGTCGTCGTGTTTAATTTTGTTCTTAATGAAGGACATTGCGTTTTGAAAGGGGCCTAGTAATGATTGAATTTGAAAAACCAAATATTACCGTTGTGGACCAAGAAAAGTCGTATGGTAAATTTGTTATTGAACCACTTGAACGAGGCTTTGGTACTACTTTAGGTAACTCATTACGTAGAGTTTTACTGACATCTATCCCAGGTACAGGACTTGTTTACGTTCAAATAGATGATGTCTTACACGAATTCTCAACCGTTCCAGGCGTAAGAGAAGATGTCGCTAAGATAATCCTGAACCTTAAGAAACTTGAATTAAAGTCTTTTTCAGATGAACAAAAAATTATTGAAATTGACGTAGAGGGTCCGGCTACTGTAACCGCCGATGATCTCAAAGCTGACGCTGATATTCAAATCCTGAATCCTGACCAATATATTTGTACTATTGCTGATGGTGGTCATTTGCATATGCAAATTGCTGTCCAAAATGGCCGTGGCTACGTTGCAGCAAGTGACAACAAGAGTGAGGATATGCCAATTGGGGTTATTCCGGTTGATTCTTTGTTTTCACCAATAAAGAAAGTTAATTATCAAGTTGAATCAACTCGTGTTGGTAAAAGAGACGATTTTGATAAGCTCACCTTAGAGATTTGGACAGATGGTTCAATCAAGCCTAACGATGCCCTCAGTTTCGCTGCTAAAATTTTAGTCGCACACTTTAAAGTGTTTGAAACTGCTGATGCAAATACTAAATTCAATGATGTGATGGTTGAAAAAGAGGACGATACGGCAGAAAAGAAGCTTGAAATGACAATTGAAGAGCTTGATCTTTCTGTTCGTTCATACAATTGTCTTAAACGTGCCGGAATTAATACACTGCAAGAACTTACTGATAAGACAGAAGCAGATATGATGCGTGTACGCAATTTAGGACGGAAATCGTTGGAAGAAGTTAAAAACAAGTTAGCTGACTTGGGACTATCACTTCGTCAAGAAGATTAATTTCGAAAAATAAAGGAGGTAAACTGATGGCATACCGTAAATTGGGACGAGACAGTGCACATAGAAAAGCAATGTTAAGAGAAATGACTACTCAATTGATCATGAATGAACGCATTACTACTACTGAAACACGTGCTAAAGAAGTTCGCAAGACTGCCGAAAAGATGATCACTTTAGGTAAGCGTGGAGATTTAGCCGCAAGAAGAAGAGCCGCTGCTTTTATTCGTGATGAAGTTGCAGATATTCATGAAGAAAAAGATGCAGTAGTTGTTAAATCAGCTTTACAGAAGCTTTTTAGCGATGTGGCACCTCGTTACAAAGACAGAAATGGTGGTTACACCAGAATTATGAAGCTTGCTACTGCCCGTAAAGGTGATGCAGCTCCAATGGTTATTCTAGAATTAGTTTAATTCGAATAATCTAAACTTAATAGCTATTAAGAATTATCCGTGAGAGTGAGAATAAGCGTTAAGATGATGACGAAAGTTTAGTCTAGCTTAGATAATGTGATTTATCCCTCCTCATGGATGATTTTTTTTGCTTTAGATTTTACTTAATTGAAAATGTACAAATAAAACTTAATTGACTTTTACCTCATATTCAGTTTTAATACTTTAATTTAGTGAGGCAAAATGAATTACACTGCTGCAAGCAAAGTAAAAATCATTTATTTAAAAGCTACTCCTTTTGATATTGCTAAAATTTATTAAAAAAAGCCAGATAGTAATGATAAAAATAGAAAGATTGCAAACTTTGTTCAGAAATCATAATATTTTTGGTACAATTGAATCAGACTTTTTAGGACGGTGAGAGTATGACAACTGACAGTATTATCAAAATAAAAAATGTAAGCTTTACGTATCCAGAGTCAGGAACTCCCGCTATAGACAACATTAGTCTTGATATTAAACGGGGTTCATGGACATCAATTATTGGCCATAATGGCAGTGGCAAGTCGACAATTATCCGCCTGATTAATGGTTTACTGGTACCTGATGAAAAAGGAAAACCTGAAATTGAAGTGGACGGCTTAAAACTAAATGATGATACCGTTTGGGAAGTTCGAAACAAAGTTGGAATTGTCTTTCAAAATCCTGACAATCAATTTGTGGGAGCTACAGTGGCTGATGATGTCGCATTTGGCCTAGAGAATCGCGGAGTTTCTCACACTGAAATGGTAAAGATTGTTCCTGAAGCAATTAAAGCGGTGGGGATGAGCGAATACACCAATGCTGAACCAGCAAATCTTTCAGGAGGACAAAAACAAAGAGTAGCAATTGCTGGGATACTGGCTATTAAACCTAAGATTATTGTGCTGGATGAAGCTACGTCAATGCTTGATCCAGAAGGTAGAGACCAAATATTATCAATAGTGCAAGCGATGAAGAATAAATATGACTTGACAGTAATCTCAATTACGCATGATATTGATGAAGCTAATATGGCTGACCAGGTTTTGGTAATGAATGATGGTAAATTAATTACTAAGGGCAGTACTAAAGATGTCTTTAGTCAAGTTGATCTGTTGAAAAAGTTGGGCTTGGATGTACCATTTTATGAGCAAGTCAAAGCAAAGTTACTGGTTGACTCTGTTAAAATTCCAGCCAGTATAGATTCAGAAAAAGAGTTGATCAATTACTTATGTCAATTAAATTCGAACATGTAAGTTACATTTATTCTCCAGAAACACCACTTGAAAAAAAAGGTTTAGACAATGTTTCTTTTAAGCTGCAAGATGGTTCTTTTAATGCAATAATTGGTCATACTGGTAGTGGTAAATCGACACTTATGCAACATTTTAATGCTCTAATTAGACCTACATCTGGGAAAATAGAAATAGCTGGCACAACTATCACACCAGAAACTACCAATAAAAATTTAAAAGAATTGAGAAGACATGTTAGTCTGGTTTTTCAATTTCCAGAAGCACAGCTATTTGAAAATACGGTAATAGATGATATTGCTTTTGGACCTAAAAACTTTGGTTATGATAATGAAAAAGCTCTTGCAAGTGCCAGGTTTTGGCTAAAAAAAGTTGGTTTACCTGAAGAGATTGGTAAACGATCACCTTTTGAGTTATCTGGCGGACAAATGAGAAGGGTAGCGATAGCGGGTGTTATGGCTTATGAGCCAGATATTCTCTGTTTAGATGAACCAGCCGCTGGTCTTGATCCTGAAGCACGTAAACAAATGATGGCACTTTTTTCTGAGTATCAAAAAGAAGGACATACTGTAATATTAGTTACTCATAATATGGATGATGTAGCTAATTATGCTGAAAATGTTTTAGTCATGGAGCACGGTAAAATGATTAAACAAGCTGCACCAAGAGACATTTTTAAAGATCGTAATTGGTTACAAAAGCATCATTTAGAAGAGCCTAAGCCATCCTTGTTTGCAACTAAATTGCAAAACTATCAGTTTGCAAAATTACCATTAACTATAGCTGACTTAGTAAAAGATATAGAAACCAATTTAAAGGGGTGAGAATGTGAGTAAAATCTTAATTGGCCGTTATGTAGCTGGTGACTCGATAATTTATCGTATGGATCCAAGAGGAAAATTACTAGCAACTATTATTTTTATTTTATTCGTATTTTTAGCCAATAATCCAGTTTCTTACCTAATTGTAACTATTTTTAGTATAGCTGCTGTAGCTGCCACTAAACTAAAACCAAAAGTCTTTTGGGATGGAGTTAAACCCCTAATTTGGTTAATTTTGTTCACGTCCTTTTTGCAGTTGTTTTTCTCAGTTGGTGGAACCGTCTATTGGCAGTGGACAATTTTTGCATTGTCTAGTTATGGTATCACCAATGCTATTTATATTTTTATCCGCTTTACAGTGATCATCTTAATTTCTACAGTAATGACTGTTACAACTAAACCACTTGAAATTGCTGATGCTATTGAATGGCTATTAAAACCGCTAAAAATAATTCATGTTCCAGTCGATAAAATCGCTCTAATAATGTCAATAGCTTTACGATTTGTACCAACTTTATTTGATGAAACTTTAAAAATTATGAATGCCCAACGTTCACGAGGTGCAGATTTTAATAATGGCGGGCTAGTTACTAGGGCAAAGGCGATTACCCCTCTCCTGGTTCCACTATTTATTAATTCGTTAGAAACAGCGATTGATTTATCAACTGCGATGGAATCACGTGGTTATCGTGGAGATCAAGGTAGGACAAAATTTAGAATTCTAAAATGGTCCAATGTTGATCTTATTAACTTGATTTATTTCATTTTACTGTTAGGGCTTTTATTAATATTTAGGACACATTAATGACAACAAGATATAAAATGACGGTTGCTTATGACGGACACCTTTTCCATGGCTTCCAGTATCAACCTCGTCAAAGAACTGTGCAAGGAACGATTGAAGCCGCGTTATCTAAAATGACTAAGGGCAAAAATGTGGTTGTTGAGGGTTCAGGACGTACAGATGCAGGAGTTCATGCATTGGGCCAGGTAATTCATTTCGACTATCCTGATAAACTAATTCTGCCAGAAAGAATGATTTGTGCTTTAAATTCGATGATGCCGCTAGACATTGTTTTTAAAAAATGTGAGATAGTTGATGAAAAATTTCATGTGCGGTATAGCGCTAAAGGTAAGTGGTATCGCTATCGCGTTAGTTTAGACAGATTTGTCGACCCCTTTAAGCGTCTCTATACGGGACATTATCCTTATCCAGTTGATGTGGAAAAAATGAAAAAGGCTTCTTTTGATTTACTGGGAACACATGATTTTACCAGCTTTGCAGCTAGTGGAGGCCAAATTAAGAACAAGGTTCGCACGATGTTTTATGTAAATATCCAAAAAGATAAGCAGAATAATGAAATTGTCTTTGATTTTATCTGCTCTGGTTTTCTTTACAATATGGTCCGTATTTTAGTAGCAATGTTATTAGAAATTGGTAGGGGTAAGCGTCCTGTTAATGATATTCCCCGGGTAATAATGGCACAGGATCGGGAGCAGGTAAGAGAAACTGCTCAGGCAAGTGGGTTATTCTTATACCATGTTTTTTATGATGATATACCTAAAAAATATAGGCTCGACAGGGAATAATATTGACTTTTTAATTGAAAAGAATTATTATATTAAAGTATGTTTGTCCACGATAGGCCCCGGAATCTTATTGTTTTCAAACAACGTATAAACGGAGGAAATTAAATTGCGTACTACACAATTAGCGAAACCTAATGAAATTGAACGTAAGTGGTATGTTATTGACGCAACAGATGTATCTTTAGGTCGTCTGTCAACTGCAGTAGCAACTATTTTAAGAGGTAAGAATAAGCCTCAATATACACCAAACGTTGACACTGGTGATAACGTCATTATAATTAATGCCGCTAAACTAAAGTTAACAGGTAAGAAAGCTACTGACAAGATTTACTACCATCACTCTGATTACCGTGGTGGCATAAAGGCCACTCCAGCCGGAGACTTGCTGGCTAATAATCCAGTTAGATTAGTTGAATTGTCAGTTAAGGGTATGCTTCCTAAAAACACTCTTGGTCACCAAGAATTTATGAAGATGCATGTTTATGCTGGTGCTGACCATAAGCACGAAGCACAAAAGCCTGAAAAATTAGACATTAACAAATTAATCTAGGAGGTTAAATAATGGCACAACAAGTCGCATATGCAGGTACTGGTCGGCGCAAGAATTCTGTTGCACGTGTTCGTTTAGTACCAGGTAGTGGTAAAATTACCGCTAATAATAAAGATATTGATCAATACATTCCTTTTCCTAATTTAGTTAAGGATTTGAAGCAACCATTGACTTTGACTGAAACTGAAAATCAATATGATGTTAAGGTTAATGTCAATGGCGGAGGTTTCTCAGGTCAAGCTGGAGCTATTCGTTTAGGAATTGCTCGTGCTCTTCTTGAAGTAGATCCTGATTTTCGTGGTCCACTGAAGAAGGCAGGTTTCTTAACTCGTGATCCAAGAATGGTTGAACGTAAGAAACCAGGTCTTAAGAAGGCTCGTAAGGCTTCACAATTTAGTAAACGTTAATCAACACGATTATATCAAGGTTTCAAAACACTTCATGGTTCACACCATGGAGTGTTTTTTGGTACTTTTTAGCTAAATTCACACACTTTCACATCAATACTTTAAAAAAGCAATATGCTGTTTGACTTTGATAATCCTAATTTGAAGTAGTTTAATGGTTATATATATGATGTTGCAATCTTAGCGAGGTATAAAATGAATACAAAACCAATTATAGAAGTGCTAAATTTAGGTAAGCGGTACGCAGATTTTCAACTACAAATTAACAATTTAAAAATAAATGAAGGTAGTATTGTTGGTTTAATTGGTGAAAATGGGTCAGGTAAGTCAACTTTTTTGAATTTACTATTAAATCAAATAAAAAGTGAAATAGGCAATGTAAAAATTTTTGGTTTAGATTATGTTAAAGATGAAAACCAGATAAAACTTAACTTAGGTGTAATTTTGGAGCAAAATTATTTTCCAAACTCATTTTCTGTTCAGCAAATTGAAAAAATGCTAGAAAAAATTTATTCCCGGTGGGATAAAAAACTCTATCACAATTTAATTGATGATTTTGATTTGTCTACCAATAAGCCTATTAGTAATTTTTCAAGAGGGATGCTTGTTAAATTAAATTTTGCTGCCACCCTTTCTCATCATCCTAGACTCTTAATTGCTGATGAAGCAACCAGTGGGCTTGATCCAATTATAAGGAAAGAAATCTTGTCTTTGCTAAAAGAATATGTAAGCGATAATCAAATGACGGTATTATTGTCTTCACATATCTTAAGCGATTTAGAACAAGTTGCTGACTATTTTGTTTTTATTAAAAATGGCAATATTTTATTAAAGGGTGGCCGGAGCGAATTGCTTAACCACTATACGATTAAAACCGAAATAACAAGCTTGCCATTGAAAAACATCAAATATAAATTATGCCAAGATAACTTGGTTCAATATCTAGTTGATGTATCACAAGAAAGAGTTGGTTATAAAGATTATGCTTCATTAGAAGAAATATTGCTATTTTTAGTAAAAGGAGTGAGGATGGATGAAGGGACTTCTCTATAAGGATTTGCAACTTATATTAAATAAGGTAAGTTTAATAGGTAGATTGCTAATTATATTAGTACTACTTTTGGTGACAATTTTTTGTAGAGAGTCTGGAACGATTTTTCTCTCAATCATGGGACCGATTGGTTTAGCATCAATACCAACTAGTCTATTAGTTGCTGACCAAGAAAATGGATGGAACAGATTTGTCGGTGTTTTCCCTATTCCTAAAAAAAACATAGTTTTGGCTAGATACATTTTTTGTATTTCATTAATTCTATTTATTAGCTTTATAACTTTAATTTTAAGTATCGGCACTGCTCTAATTTTCCAACAATTTAGTCTGCAAATCCATATATTGATAGCGATAGTTGGCTTATTGATTGGTATCATGTATGTAGTTCTCTTACTTCCAGCAGTTTATGCATTCGGTACGTTTGGCAGCACAATCGTAAATATACTGGTCTTAGTCCTTATCATGGGAGTGATTTATATTTTGCAGAAAACGACTTGGGGTCTATTGTTTATCACTTGGATTAGTAATACTAATTCTTTACTATTAGTAATCGCAAGCTGTATCTTAATTGCAGTAATATCAATCGTTTCAATGATAATTTCAACAAAAGTATATTCCAACACATTTAAGTAGTTAGGAGCTTGAACTATTATGAGTAAAAAAATATATCATCAAATAGCTGTTGCTTTAGCAATAGTTTCAATTGTACTTGCAGTCGGGATACTGATCTGGGGAGAAAGAGGGACTGCTTTTATTGCAATTATTCCAGCCGTAATTGCAGATTTAATAGAACGGAAGGTAAAGAAAGTAAAATAATTAACTGGGAGTGCTCTACAAAATTGTAACCAAAGTAAGTTATTGAGTGGTTTGAGTTGCTAATATTTATAAGCTCAGTTCATATATTTTGGGAGTAAATTAACACCACTCAGATGAAGTTAGTAGAAATTTATTGAAACAGTGTTTTCAAAAAGTGTGGGAATACCAGATATTAAAAGCTTTTTGAAATTTAGTCAAATAAATGTTATTCAAACTAGGTCTTAAGAAAGCGCTAATTATTTATTTTTAACGAATTACACCATTTATTATAAAAATTTAAGGCACCAACATAAGTTCGGTACCTTTTGTTTAGATTAGATAGGATTAAAGTAGAATTATGACAAAAACTGAATTAACCCGTTTTCGCATTAAAAAAGGAAAAGAAGCGAAGGCACAGGAATGGATTGACTTTTTAAATGAACATCATCAAGATACTGTAGCAACAATGGCGGGAGAAAGAATGTATATTGAGACTGTATTTAAAGAGGAGTGTGCGGATGGTTACACATACTTTTATTGGTATTCTATGCAAGGAGAAGGAGGAAATGCAGTCGAAGATTCGGATAGTTATATTGATCAAAAACACTTAGAATATTGGGACGAGTGTATAGATACTGCATATAGGCCAGTGGATATGAAAGTGATGAAAAAACTAGTAGCACCTAAAATCAAATGTATTATAGATGCTGATTAAATAAAAAATCTAATAAGGTGTAGTTATTTGAATAAAAGAAAGGCAAAAAACGTCAGATATTATCTGGCGTTTTTTAATGTTGCAATTATTTATTCATATCTTAAAGCAGTGATGGGATCTAATTTTGCTGCTCGTTTGGCAGGCAGTGTTCCTGCTAAAAAGGTAATTATACAGATGATGCCAATAATTAGTAAGCTACTAGTCCAGTTGAACTGAATTAAGGTAAAACCATCCAGCCCTTTTAAGAATGACTTAGCAGCAAAATTGTTTATGGCACTACCTAAGCCCATTGCCAGTAATAATCCCAATGAAGAGCCAAACAAACCAATTAAGATCGCTTCGCAGCTGAAGATGGAAAATACTTTACCTTTGCTAAGCCCTAATGCCTTCATAAGACCAATTTCTTTTGTACGATCTCTCACTGACATGTACAGGGTATTAATTACTCCAAAGCAGGCAGCTACTAATGCGATAGCTCCAAAAACAATTAAAACCCCAGTGACTGCGTTGAATGTTAGGAAAAGTTCATTGACTGCTTCCTTAAGAGTCATACCGGAATATCCTTTTTTAGTTAAATTATCCTCAACTTTCTTAATGCTGCTGGCACTCTTGTTAACAGGAGTAGCAATAACACTAACATACTTATCTTTTAATGCATGCGGAAGACCTTTTTGGTTGGCGGCAATTATTTTTTGCCCTAAGCCATTACTGTAAATAGCAAAACCTTTTGATACTATACTATCGTTTCTGACTCCAACAACCGTAGCAAATATTTTTGCTTTTTTCCTGGTAACGGGTGATTTTGTCACTAAAGTAACTTTTTTTCCGAGTGCATCTTGAGCATTTTTGAAGCCATAAGATTTAACCATTGGTTTAGTGATTAAAATCTGGGCCTTTTTTCCGCTAGTTGCAACTTGGTGACCAACTTTCAGGTCGTAATTGATTCCTTCCGATATTTGCGCAATTATAAGATATTTAGTTTTATTACGGCCTTGGACATAGTCAACATCACAGTCCTTTAGCGCTTTAAAATCTTTTAAGCCTTTAACAGATTTGATTTTTTTAACGTCGTTTTTGTCCATCATACCATCAGCGTTTTGACTGCTTTTCTTGGTATTATATTTTTGAGGTTCATTCGTATCTTGACTGGAACTCCCAGGCAAAATAGACATTTGCTCAGTTTTACCAACATTGCCGACTTGCTTTTTTAAATAATCATTAACACCATTATTAATACCCATAGTAATGGCAATAGTTAGGGAACCAATGAAAACAGCAATAATGGTTAGGAATGTCCTTCCTTTATTGTGCCATAAGTTTGTAGCCGCCGAGTTAAGAATATCATGAAATTTCATTGCTGTGTTCCTCCTACTACTTGACCATCTTTAATCTGAATCTGACGTTCACACTTTTTGGCTAAATCCGGATCGTGGGTAACAATTATTAAAGTGATATTTTTTTCTTGATGTAATTTAAATAAAATATTTTCAATTTTTTCGCTAGTAGCTGAATCCAAATTTCCTGTCGGCTCATCAGCAAAAATGATTTGGGGATCATTGACTAAAGCACGTGCAATACAGACCCGTTGCTTTTGTCCCCCTGATAGAGCACTGGCCTTATTTTTGACTTTACTTTCTAATCCAACTGCCTTGATTGCTGCTAGAGCTTTTGTACGGCGCTCTCTGCCTGTGACTCCAGCTATTTTTAGAGGGAGCATGACATTTTCCAATACGCTGTCTTGAGCGTTTAAGAAAAACTGTTGAAAAACAAAACCAAATGTTTGATTGCGCAGCTTATTTAATGCTTTATTCTTAATTTTACTTGTGGGTTTATTATTTAAAAAGACGCTGCCAGTAGTGGGGTGGTCAAGAAGTGCCAGGATGTGCATCAAGGTAGACTTACCCGAACCACTTTTGCCAATGATAGCCACCGAATCACCTTTGTTAATCTGTAAATTTATTCCACGTAAGGCATCAAACTTTGTTGCACCTTTGCCATAGGTGCGAGTTACACCACGAGTTTCAAGTAAACTCATAGATTTTCCTTCTTTCTTTGTATCGCTGTAATATATATATAATACACCATGACTAAAAAAAGGCAAATATTTTTTTAAAATAATTTCAGATTAGGCAAACCAGGGTTCCATAACTTTTATCTCTGGTTTTTCAAAATCAATTTGTGTTAGCGCGCCGTATGGCAGAGCAGCACGGGGATAAGCATGTCCAATATTTACATTATATAAAATTGGTGTATTAAAGGTAGCAGTCTCTTCCAGTAAGACTTTTTTATACTCAGAAAAATATTTTTTATCCTGCGGTTTACCAACTAAAATAGCTCGCACATTGCCTAAAATACCCACTTCAGCCAGTTTAGCTACTTCTTTACGATAAAATTCAGGAGCTGGTTTTTCTTCGCATGTTTCTATAAATAATATTTTATCTTGAGCTTCTTCCTCTGTAAGCATGAGATGATATTGACTGGCGATAGGCGGTTCGTCTTCATAACGATTAGGGACTAAGTCATCGTAAAGGCTATCAATACAACCTCCCCATAGTCTTCCCAGAATTTTTCCGTGACCGCGTAGCACCTCATAACCAGTATCTTGGTGGTTTATCCTTTTTTTGCCAACTTGGCTGATTGAATAATCAGTTCTTTCTTCATACCAGGTTTCACTAGCAGGAATGATGGTTGCAGGTGAATTCTCAAAATAATGATTTAAAGTTTTTTTGGTGTAAGGTAAAAGTTCGTTTTCTAGATCTGCAAAATCAGTTAAAAAGCTTGGACCATAAAAAGTTTGCATTCCTAACCTGTAAAACATTAAATGATTATTCGTGGTATCAGAAAAACCACTAAACAACTTGGGATGCTCAAAAACAGCAGTTTTAAATTCCTGATCTGCCATTAAATAAGGCAGTGTCCTGTAGGTATCATCCCCACCAATTGCGGCAATGATTCCTTTGATATCTGGTTCTAAAAATGCTGCTTTTAAATCGGCAGCGCGTTCAGCAGGATGACTTTTGATGTATTTAATACCGCTGAGAGCATGGGACATAAAAACAGGCTGTAAACCAAGTTGCTTCAAGTGCTTAATTCCTTGTTTAAGTTCATGAGAAGCAAAATTCTCTCCCAGAGTACCAGCTGATAAACTGACTATTGCTATCTCATCTCCAACCTGTAAATGTCGTGGTTTCATTAACATAGATTGAACCTCCATTATTAAAAATAGTTATTAGTTTTTTATCTTACTATAAAAACTTGGCCTAGAAAACCTTAGTGAATGTGTAAATTTAAGAAACAAACAAAGGGATAAAGGTTTGCAAAATTTGAGAATGCAAAAATAATTCAGTGAAAGTTCTATTAATTGCTTGAATGCATTTTGATTAAGCTCTACAATATTATATATAATATAATAATGGAGGAAATAATTATGACGATAGTAATTTCAAATCGTCTTCTTGATGGAGTTGTCTTAGCTTTTATTAAAGAAAACAGTGGTTATAGTCGTGGAATAACAAACTGGGCTAAAGCAACTTTTGGTATTTCTGAGTCTGCCATCTATCCTGTCTTGAAAAGATTAAGGGAAAACAAATTCTTATTAGTTGGTACCAGGCTTTTTCAGGGAAGAAGCAGGAATTACTATCAAATTACTGCTTCAGGTAAAGCAGAATTAAAAACAATTAAAAAAGAGTGGTACAGTTTTAGCACTAAGATAAATCAAATTATGGGAGAAGAAAATGAATAAAGTTATTGATAATTATATTTTGCAGTTAAAGCAAAATCTTGTTAATTTGCCTAATTCTGATATGCAAGATGTTGTGGAATTTTATCAGGAGTTTTTACTGGACGGCAATTACCATAATGAATCAGAGATAATTGCTGAGTTAGGGACTCCCAAGCAATTAGCACACAAAATTATGGCGGACTATTCAGTTTCAATACCTGAAAGAGAAGAGGCACACAAAACCAGCTCCAAGTCTAACTTAAAAACCATTTGGGTTATTTTATTGGGAGTTCTGGCTGCACCCATCGGCATACCATTAGCATTAGCAGCAGTAATAGTTATGGTAGCAGTATTGATTGCATTGGCCGCAATCTTTATTGCTTTAGCTATCATTATTACCTCTTTATTCATCGCTGGTGCTTTTATATTGATTAGATCGTTTGGACTGCTTTTTGGTGGCTACTGGGCTTCAGGCTTTTTCTATGTTGGAGGAGGTTTAGTTTTAACATGTATCAGCTTAATGCTATTCCCAGTAATTATGAAGTTTATTCGCTTCCTAACTGCAGAATGTGCTGCTTTTTTTCAACACATTGGCCGGAAAATTTTCAAGCAGCGTTACTATAAAACCAATGTTTAGATGAGTGAGGAGGATTGGATTAATTATGAAAAAGTTTTATCGTATATGTGGATTGGCCATAACTGTTGGTCTTGTTATGATGCTCGTTGGCTGGTCTAATAACGGTGTAAGACCAATAATTGCTAATCATAACCACTTTACTTTGACCGCTATTGATGATTCTAAGCTCACACGTACATATACTTCAAACCACAAATTTAATAAAGTTTTTATTCAAACTGATTCCTCTGATGTTTTTCTTCATTCGGGCAAAAAATACCAAGTTAATGTTACTGGAGTTAATCCAGATGCAGTACAAGTCAAATTAGCAAATAACCGTTTGGATATCTATGAGCCCAGACCTATTGCAATCAATTGGCGTAAAATTGGTTCCAGAATTGACGTAACTGTTCCTCAAAATGTTCACTATACCGAATTTGATAGCGACAGTGATCACGGAAACATCAGATTAAAAGACCTGAAAGCTAATGCAAATTTTGTGAGTTGTATGGATGGTTATTTAGATATTGATAATATTGACACGAAAAATACAAGTTTAATAACTGGTAGCAACCATAGATTAACACTCAATAACTCTGATCTGGGTAATGCAGAAGTTAAAATAGATGGAGGTTGGTGCAGACTTTTAAATTGTCGTTCAACAATGACTCTGGATGCTTCTAACGCTAATATTACAATTAACAATTCACAACTTAGCAATAGAAATTCTTTTACTTTACAAAGTAGCAATTTAGTAATTAAAAATACGTCTAACCTAAGTTACCAGTTGACAGCAGATGGCAAAGCAATTAGGTATAAGGGTTCAAAGCCTTATGAAAACTTCATCAAAAAGAACTCCAAGAAAAATTTTCTTTTGGTTGATTCAACAGAAGGAACTATTACTATTAAGTAAAAGTATAGCAGGCTCTTTTATCATCAAACTAAGTCCTGAAAGTCAAATAACTTTCAGGGCTATTTTTATAGTTAAACTTTTAGAAAAAACTTAGATTATAAAACAGCTTGTATTAAACAAACCTAGTTAAACAGGATTATGACTACTTTAAATATGATTTTTCCAATTTAAATGGAAAATACTGGTACTTACAAATTAATTATTAAAAGATAATATATTTATTGAAAAGGTTTTCAAATAAGAAAAGAAGTGAAGACATAAATGAAATTTTCTGCCGATGATGTTTTTTTAGATGTCAATGAAGCTAGCGTAGAAGACTTTTTACAATATGCAGCCAAAGCGGCATATGATGCAGGCTATACCAATGACATTGAAAAATTAGATCAAAGTTTTTTGGCAAGAGAGCAAGAATTTTCAACAGGACTTGAAGATGGCTTTGCAATTCCGCATGCTAAAACAACAGCGGTTAAAAAACCGGGTTTTCTTTATTTTAGATTAAGTCAGCCTTTAAACTGGAAGACATATGATAAAAAGCCAGTAACTGATGTTTTTGCATTGATGGTCCCACCCGAAAATGCAGGAGACAAACATTTGCAAATGCTGGCCAATTTATCAACGGCATTGTTGGAAAAAGATTTTAAAGAAAAATTACGCAGCCTTTCTTCTAAAGAAATGATTGCACAATTTATTAATGAAAAGATTGGAGAATAAAAAATGAATGTAGTAGGAGTTTCTGCTTGTCCAGCAGGCTTGGCCCATACCCCAATGGCAGCTAAGGCTCTAGAAAAAGCTGGTAAGGAATTAAATTGGAATGTCAAAATTGAGCAACAAGGAATGATGGGACCAGTTAACGCTATTTCCCAGAAAGAAGCAGATGCAGCTGATTTTGTCTTAATTGCTTCTGATCAAAAAATAACTAGTATGGACAGATTTAAGGGCAAGCCAGTTATTCGAGTAGATATTAACACTTGCATTAAGGCACCTAAAGCTGTTTTGAAGAAATGTGCTGCTGCAATTAAGAAGGAGAATTAGTATGAAAAGAATTTTGAAAGAGTGGGAAGGAGCAATCATGAGTGGGATCTCATACATGATCCCAACTGTTATCGGTGGTGCACTTGTTGTTGGTGTACCGCAATTGATTGGTATGTGCTTTGGCTATGGTAATTTATCTAAGTTTGCTAAAACCGGTGGCTTTTTCCATATTCTTTATCAAATAAACTCAGTAGGTTGGATTGGTATTGGCTTAGTTAACTTGGTAATTGGTGGCTATATTGCGTACGCTCTCGGTGACAAACCAGCTTTAGGTGCTGGTTTTATCGGTGGTCAGTTAGCTACTAATAATCAACTTGGCTTTATTGGAGCCATCGCTGCTGGACTCATTGCCGGCTATGTAGCACGTTGGTGCCGCAAGATTAAAGTTCCAGATAAATGGAATTCGGCAATTGAACTTATTGTCATGCCGCTTTTAACTGTTGGCTCAGTGGCGCTCTTTGTAGGTGTTATTTTAACGCCACCACTAGCTTGGATTAATAATGGCTTAACATCTTGGGTTAAGTATATGGTCGAACAAAAGACTAATGCTGTCTTATTAGCTGCCATTATGGGAGGCATGATCGGTGTTGACCTGGGTGGACCAGTTAATAAAGCAGCTTGGGGAGTAGGAAACTTTTTCTTTATAGAAGGCATTTATCAGCCATGTTTATATACCAACATTGCTATTTGCGCTATTCCAATGGGTTATGCGCTTATGAGTTTCATTTGGCCTAAGAAGCGATTTTCTGCCGAATTATTAGAAATGGGACATAACAACTTAATTATGGGAACTTTTGGTATTACTGAAGGTGCGATTCCATTCATGATGAAGGCCCCACAACTGATAATTGTTAATGTACTTGGTGGAGCTCTAGGTTCGGCCACAGGTGCATTTTTAGGAGTGAAATCCCATATTCCACCTTTAGGCGGTTTACCCGGAATTTTGACTGCAGATAATATTTTTGCTTATCTTGCTGGTATTTTTGTTTGTGCTTTATTTATAGCTATAGTTGCACCATTAATTGCTGACTTTACAGATAAGGATTCATCTGGTGATGAATCAGTGAGTGACGACGACATCGAGTTAAATATTCAGTAGAAATAAAAACTATAGTTTAAGAAAATATTCCTTTTAAGCTATAGTTTTTTTATTTAGGAGACAGAATGATAAAAAAAGTTTTTGTTGTCCCGCATACTCACTGGGACAGAGAATGGTTTTTTACTTCAGAACGAGCTAAAGCATATTTAATTAAAGACTTAAAAGATGTAATTGATCATTTAGAAAAAAACGAAAAGTACGGTAGCTTTTTATTAGATGGTCAAACTTCTTTAATTGAAGATTATTTATCTTGGCGTCCGCAAGATATTGAGCGTGTAAAAAAATTAGTTAAAGAAAAGAAACTTTTCTTAGGACCATGGTATACCCAAACTGATCAGTTCATGGCATCTGGTGAAAGTATCATTAATAACCTCAGAATCGGGACAAGTGCCGCATCTGATTTAGGAGGATACATGAATGTAGCTTATGTACCGGACTCGTTTGGTCAAGAGTCAAGTTTGCCGCAAATATACTCTAGTTTTGGCATCAAAGATGCAGTTTTATATCGTGGCTTTTCAATGGCGGACACTAAAAAATCTGAATTTATTTGGCAGGGTGAAGATGGTTCCCGAATTAATGTGTTTCGCATGGCTTGTGGCTATTTTATCGGGAGCGTAATTGATGAAAATAAGTTATCAGCATTAATGAAAACTGAACCCTTCAAAACTGTAGTCCAACAAGCAACAACAAATAACATTTTATTTCCGAATGGTTCAGATATGGCTCCATTAAGACATGACTTGCCAGATTTAATTACAAAGTTAAATGATGCTAACGAGAAAGAATACCGATTTAAGGTAGCATCGTTGCCAGAATATATTGCTGCAGTGAAAAAAGATAAGCCTGACATGGCAGTAGTTAGAGGTGAGCAGGATTGCGGCAAAGATATGCGTGTTCACAAGTCGATCTATTCTTCTCGAGCAGATATCAAAAAATTAAATACGGAATTACAAAATTATCTCACTAACATTGTGCAGCCTGTTTTGTCCATGGGCAGTTATTTTGGTCTAAATTATCCTTTTGCAGCAATAAAAAGCTTGTGGCAAAAAATGGGTAAAAATGCGGCACACGATTCAATGGGTAATTGTGTATCTGATAGAGTTAACAATGCGATAAAAATGCGGTATCTGGAAGTGAAAGATACTGCTGAAAGCTTAGTTGATTCTACTTTACGCTTCATTTCTACACATATTAAAAGTGAAAAGTATCCGATTACTTTGACAGTATTTAATACATTGCCCTTTGTAAGAGATAAAGTAATTAATAAGACTCTGTATATTCCAAGTCGCAATTTTAAGATTGTCGATTATGAAAACAATGAGATAGCATACGAAATTAATTCAATCAAAGATAACACTAATTTGATAAAGGGTGCCACTATCCAACTAAATCCGGGAGAAAATATTTATACCCCGAAAAAAGTTTACTGTATCAACTTGAATATTGATTTTGGTGAAATTCCGCCTTATGGTTATAAGCAATTTTACCTAATACCACTTGAGGACAAGGAAATAGAGTTAAACGAGTTAGAAATTGCTGATACGAAAATTGAAAATGAGTATTATCAAATTTCTGTTAACACAGATGGCAGTTTGAATATTTTAGATAAACTGAATAAAAAGCTTTATTCAAATCAAGTAATTCTAGAAGAAAACGGTGACGGGGGAGATTCATATAATTATTCACCTGCAAAAAAAGATTTAATAATCTATTCGACTAGTCAAAAACATCAGGTGCAGGTATCGCATGGCAAATTGCAAGATAAATTAATTATCTTGTTTAATTACATGGTTCCTAAAAATTTGGAAATGAGAAGTCAGGAAATAACCGACACTAAAATGCCTGTAAAAATGGTTGTTAAATTAACCAAGTCCGCTAAAATGATTAAGTTTAAAGTTCAAGTTGATAATACTAAGCCGTTGAGTCACAGACTCTGCGTTGATTTTGCTAGTCAACTTGATACTAATTTTAGTATTGCGGATATTCAATTTGGCACAATCAAACGTCCTCTTGCAAAAGAGGAAGACTTAGCAGATTGGGCGCAAAATCAAGAAAAATGGCAAGAAAAACCAATTTCTATCAATACAATGCAAAGTTTTGTGTGTCTTTCAAATGCTAAAAGAAATATAGCTGTTATTCCACAAGCGGTCAGAGAATATGAGTGCCTAGGTAAAAAGGATTCTGTTATAAGATTGACCCTTTTCCGCACTTTTGGCATGCTAGGCAAAAGTGATTTATTATATCGTCCTGGTCGCGCCTCCGGGGATGAAACAGTCACGACGCCTAACGCGCAATTAAATCATAAATTGGAATTTAAATTTGCACTGACTACAGGACAATCCAGTTATGATCAGTCAAATTTAGCTAATGAAGTTAAAGACTACGAATCTCCTTTGCAAGTCTATGAATATGCAGAATTTTTAAACGGTAGGCTAACTTTTCCACTGAATCCGTGTAGACAGTTTTTAGAACCTGAATTTAGCTTATTTAAAACTGAAAACAAGTTGACAGTAAGTACAATTGAAAGATCAAGGTCTGGTCTAGGATATTGTTTACGACTCTATAACCCCAAATTTCACCAAGTGAGTGAACAAATTACGTTTGCTAAACAGCCAAAGATAGTTCAACTAGTTGATTTAAGGGAGCGTATTTTACAAGATTTAAAAATTAAGAATAAGCAAGTAATCATACCAAAAATTGGGCACGCTAAGTTTATGACAATTTATTTTGAGTTTTAGGAGATATTATGGTTAAGGCATATTTTGTTAATCACACTCATTGGGATCGTGAATGGTACTTTACTACGCAAGATGCACAGGTATTGAGCGATCAATTATTTACAGAAGTATTGAACGAACTTGAAGAACATCCGGAGGCTAATTTTACTCTTGATGGTCAGATGTCTATTGTAGATGAATACGTTGAGATTCATCCTGAAGCCAAAGGTAGAATTCATAAATTAGTTAATCGGGGACAACTCTTCATTGGGCCTTGGTATACTCAAACAGACGCTCTTGCCCCTAACGCTGAATCTCTATTAAGAAATCTGATTATCGGAATTTTGCATGCTAGACAAAATTACGGTGAACCGATGCTATTAGGTTATTTACCGGATACCTTTGGCTTCAACGCTAATTTACCGATGATTTTAAATCAAGTGGGAATTCATGACTTTCTATCATGGCGCGGTACGAATTTTAAAAGACAAACTAAATCCGTCTATTTTAAATGGAAAGCGTTAGGTGGAAAAGCAGTATTTGCTGCCAATTTCCCTTTAGGCTATTTTACTGGGCAAATAGATCTGGAATCAAAGCGCAATTTAAAGGACTTTGTCAAAAACCGGCTGGATAAAGGGATAGATTTTGAAGCATTACATGGCAATAATTCTGAAGTCCTTGTACCTTCCGGCATAGACCAAATGAATATAATTCATGATCTTTCAAAGACAATTGCTCAAGTAAATCAGTATTCTAAACATGAAGTTGTAATTAGTTCATACCCCGAATTTATGCAAAAATTGCGGACGAAAAAATTACCTGAGTTTCAAGGAGAACTGAGATACCCCACTTATTCCAGAGTCCATAGAACCATTTGCTCTGTCAGATCTAGAAATAAACGTAAAAACTTTAAACTTGAGCAAGTTATAACTCGGCGTTTGGAACCTTTAATGGTAATCGCCCAATATGCAGGTATTCCAATTTCAAATGGCATAGTTATTAAGTTATGGAAATTGTTGTTCAAAGTGCAACCACACGATACGATGGGTGGCAGTGTTACTGATAACGTGGCGCTAGACATCAATGAGCGCTACAAACAGGCTCTTGAAATAGCAGACGGTTTAGAAAATTACATTAAGAAAAGGTTGGCTCAACGGCTTTCATTATCAGATCATGACGTTTTGGTTTTTAATACAGATCCTTATAGCTTTAAGGGGCGGAAAGTCGTAGATATTATTTCTAGTTCTGCTAATGTTAAGTTTCCAACTCAAAATAAAGCAGTCATTGTGGACTGCAAAGAAGTCAAATCCAGACCTCATATTATGCAGTTAACTCCTAATGGTTATGAATTTAAAGACGAACCTGGCTATTTCAAATTAAAAGTTAGTATACATGTTGAAATGAAGGGCTTAGGCTATCAGGTTATTCATTTTGAGAAAAGTGAGAGCGTAGTGCCTAAGCTTAGTCTACAAAAGGGCAGTTCAATCGCAAATAAGGAAGCCACAGTTAATTATCTGGATGGCAAATTTAATTTAGTTACTAAAAATAAAACTTTTACGGATGTCATCAGTGTTTATGATCAAGCAAATGATGGTGACACATATGACTTTTCGCCACTGAAAAATGATCGCGAAATGCGCCTTCCGTGGCAGGGAAAAATTAAGGTTGCTAAGGCAGAAGACATCGAGACACTGCAATTAAGTGGTTCCTGGTCATTACCTTATGATTTAGAGGACAGAGCTAACAGTCAAAATGCGAAGCAAGTAGCGGTAAATTTCCAGCTTACTTTGACTATGGTTGCTAATTCTCCAGTGATATCAGCTAAGTTGATAGTGGATAATCAGGCTCTTGCTCACCGCTTAAGACTTAGATTGAAAACTGGTCTTGAAACAGATAATGTTCATGCACAAATCCAGGGTGGATTTAGAAAAACAACTAATGAAAAAATTGCTGATAACTGGAACGATGAATTTGTTGAAAAACCGGTGAATATTTATATTTTTGATCGTTGTGTCGGTTTAAATAATTCAAAGGTAGGATTGTACTTTTTAGGAGAAGGTCAAAAAGAATATGAAAAAAAGGATGATTCACTTTTTATTACTTTAATGGCTACAACCGGTCAGCTGGGGAAACCGAACTTATTATGGCGACCAGGTAGAGCTTCTGGTGACACTACATCCGTTGGCCATGTGATGATGCCTACTCCAATGGCACAAGAGTTGGGTGTTAATGAGTTTAATTTTGGCTTATATGTTCCAAGCGGAAGTCAATTAAGAGAAGAAAATCTGTCTCAAGTTATTTCTAGATGGTATTCTCCTGCAGTCAGTTACCAAATGCAAAAACATAATCTGTTCATAAATAGGCTAGATAACAAATTGTGGGATGTAGAATTTGCTCCAAATTTGCCTCAACTTAAGAAAACCGAAAATTGGCTGAATATTAATAGTGACATTGAAGTTTCTGCACTTTATTTGTCTTATACAATAAAAAAATATTTGGTACTGCGTCTGTCTAATATGACTAACACAGAAAAAGATGTTTCATATCTTAAAGATAAAGATTTTATTGAAGTTGATGGCTTAGAAAAAATTATTGCACAAGATTTTAAAATTGCGCCTTATGACATGATTACTTTAATAAAAAAGATCTAGGTTAAGCGCAAGTATTTACTGAAAGAAGTGCAAATGAAAATGAGGTGATAATTTGAAACTATCCTATAAACGATTAGGACAAATTCTTGAACTTTTATTGAATGATTCTGCCAATCGCTACGTTTCAACCTCCTTTTTAGCACAAAAGTGTAATGTAAGCACGAGGACTATCAGATCCGATATTCAAGCTTTAAATAAGGAATTAACTATTTTTAAGGTGACTATCAAAAATAAACGGGGTGCTGGTTTTTATTTAACAAATGTAGATGCAGAAACTAGAGCTAAGTTACTCAAAGTTGCTAAAAGTGATTTGCCAGTTACTAGGTCAGAGGAGCGTATTGCTGCAGTTGAGCAATATTTACTGGTAAATGATAGGGTAAAATTATCAGATTTAGTGGAAAAGTTTTTCATTAGTGATAATACCTTTTTTTCATACCTTGTAACTATTAAAAAAGAATTTAGTAAATTTAATCTTAAAGTAAATAAATCAAATGATGTTTATAGAGTAAAAGGTTCTGAAGCAGATAAACGAAACTTTATTATTGCAAAGTTAATTAATAAAAAATCAGATAATTATATTATTGACTTCACTGAAAAAGAAAGAACCATTTTAGCTAATGTCGATCTAGATAAGTTAAAAAAACTTATCCATGCGTTTTTAAGACATTATAGTTATCATATTTCTGACATTAACACTAAAAATATTATTTTGCATTTCGCATTAACTATTTCACGAATCAAATTAAACTTTCATTTGGAAGCAAGTACACATGCAAATATCAAAAAGGATGTGCTGCAAAATTTAAAAGAATTATTTGTAAAAATAGAAAGTGAATTTGAAATTAAACTAAATCAAAAAGAAAAAGATGATTTGGTATATCACTTTGCATTAAACTTTCCTCAATGTGTTATCTATACCAATAAGTCTAATGCTAAAGAAAGTATTGCAAAATATTAAGAGTGAATTTGCTATCAACCTTTTAAACGATCAGGAATTGCGGGTGAATTTAATTCAACATTTGACGAATTTAGTTAAGATTAAAAAAGTAAATGGTAAGCGTAAAAACCCATTATTAAATGTGATCTTGTCGACTTTTCCGTATGCCTATGAAATAACTGCCTATTCTGCTCCCATTTTGGAACGCATGCTAGATCTTAAATTAGATGATGATGAGTTGTCTTTTATAACTCTTCATATTGGTGCTTCGATTGAAAGACAAGGTAGTCGTTCTTCAAAGAAAAATGCCGCACTGATATGTGGTTCTGGAGTCTCAACTGCAGTTTTGGTAAGGGCAAAATTAGAAACACAGTTTGCCGCTTTTTTGAACATTACCGGTACATATACTTATGATGAATACCTAGAAGGCAAAGCAAATAATAACGATTTTTTGATTTCAATGGTACCTATTAGCAATGCTGCCGTTCCAGTAATACAAATAGATTTAGCAAATTTTCACAATGATATTTTACAATTATCAGATTATTTAAAATCACTCAATAATCCATACCGAGCAATTGATAAATTGTTTGATGAAGATAATATTTATCTATTAAAAGCGAAATTGTCTAAAAATGAACTTTTAGATATGTTAATTAAAAAATTAGAGCAAAAAAAGATTGTTAATAAAGACTTCAAAGAAAAAGTATATGAAAGAGAAAAAATGTATTCAACAGCGATTGGTGGTAAAATTGCAATACCGCACTCTTTGGGCTATGCTACTAATAAATCTAAGGTTTGTTTTGCACGTCTTTCACAGCCGATTATGTGGGATGAAAAAAATGAAGTAAAATACGTTTTTTTATTAGCAATTGCTCGAAAGGACTATTTAAGTATTCAAAAATTATTTGATTTTATTGTCGATTTACAGACTAATTCTACATTTAGAGAAATTATTGATAAAAGTTCTACTCCTAACGATGTTAAAACAGCAATCAGTAAATTGATTCAAAATAGTTATTGAGATGATATGATTTTAAATAATTAACTAGAAAATAATGGCTTTTTGTCAACAGGCATTACAACATTTTTAATTATTTATTTTAGAGGATCGTAATATTCCTTGGTTAATGTAAGTACATTAGCAAACAATTTATATAATTAATAAAAGCACAAGATTTAGATTTTAAAACTTGTGCTTTTTATTTGTATATTACTAAAATTTAAACCTGATTTAAAGTTAATTCGCCTTGATCATATCTATTTCTGGTTTGGGAATATTCAAAAGGAATGCCATTATCCAAAAAACAAATTTGTTCCACTTCAAATACAGGGTCAGTGGCAGAGCACTCTAGATAAAGCTGATCATAGGCATCTGGTTTGTCAGCACGAAAGGTACGATTGGCTTTGCCGATTTTCAAATTTAATGTATTTTCTATATAACCATAGATCGACTTTTGAAGAACATCCATTGTAATTCCAGGAATAACTTTGATAGGCATGACAGTATACTCAAGTCTGGCAGGGAAATCATTTAAAAGCCTTTGTCTAATAATGTCGTAGACCAAATCACTCATACCCAATTTGAGAAAGAAAGCTTCTTTGTCTGTAGGTTCTCTGATGTCGAACGAAATCACATGACTAGTTAATAGTTTATTGTTCATTAGGCGTTCGGTGAAGCCAACGTGTGCCGTGGCATTATCTTTTTTGGAAATTTCCGTTTCATTATCAGCTAATATTAGA
Organism: Lactobacillus melliventris; assembly: GCF_013346935.1. Lineage (GTDB taxonomy): Bacteria > Bacillota > Bacilli > Lactobacillales > Lactobacillaceae > Lactobacillus. The sequence goes on along the minus strand of NZ_JAAEEB010000004.1, from coordinate 76,296 downwards.
GTACCATGGCCTCTAATTGGTTTAACAATACTCTTATATTCCAAAAAACGTAAAGATTTAACTATCGTAACTTTGCTTGTCTTATATAAACAGGACAGTTTACTAATTTTGGGCAACTTCTTTTGATATTTGTGTGTCAAAATATCTTGCTCAATTAAATTAGCAATTTTAATATATTTAGGTTTCTTAGCCATTTTACTACCTCAAATTCGTAAGTAAATAAAATCATTTACTTATACTTCAATCATTGTTTACATGAAATTAAAAGAGCAATAACATATTACTTGAAAGCGCTTTTAATAGTTAGAAAGAAGAATCAAAAATGACTAAATTTTTCTGGGGCAACTCTACGTCTAGTATGCAGACAGAAGGTGGTTGGAATGAAGGAGGTAAAAGCCTATCCGTATATGACATTCGTAAATCAGGACCACATACCAGTGACTGGCATTTTGCAAATGATAATTATCATCATTTTAATGAAGATTTTGATTATATGCAAGATTTGGGAATGAATATGTATAGATTTCAAATTTCATGGTCACGTATTATCAAAAATGGTGACGGTGAAGTAAATGAAGAGGGCTTAAAGTATTATGATAAATTAGTGGACGCACTTCTTAAACGTAATATCCAACCAATGATATGCCTTTATCATTTTGATATGCCACTACATTTGGCAGAAGATTTTAATGGCTTTATAAGTAAAAAAGTTTGTACTGATTTTATTCGTTACGGCAAGATAGTTGTCGATCATTTTGCACCTAAAGTTAAATATTGGATAACATTTAATGAACAAAATTTATATCATACTTCTGGTGCATTTAAAGTTTCTGGTTACATTCATGGAAATAAATCATTAACGGATTTATATCAGATTTCACATAATGTTATGTACTGTCATGCTGCAATTGCAAATTATATTCATGAAACAACAGATGCTAAAGTTGGTGGCATGCTCGCCTATAACCAAGTATATCCAGCTACTTCCAGTCCTGCTGATGCTTTTGCTGCCCATCAAATAGATGAATTTTTAAATTTTAATCTTTTAGATGCTTTTAGTTATGGCAAGTATTCAGATGCTGTAATTAAATTTGTTCACAATAACCAGATCAATATTGAAGTAACAGATAAAGAGAAGAATGAAATTTCAAAATTACGGAGTGATTTCTTGAGTTTTAGTTATTATGCTTCAAGCACTATAAATTCAAGTAAAATTCCGGCAGAGACAGCACCAAATATGTATCAAGATTATGGTAGAGAAAAAAATCCTCATTTAAAATCAACAGAATGGGGTTGGCAAATTGATCCACTAGGATTTAGGGATGTGTTAAATAAAATTTATCAACGCTATCATTTGCCTGTTTTTCCTATTGAAAATGGTATAGGTGTGCGAGAAAAATGGGATGGACATCACCAAATAGAAGATGACTATCGAATTGACTATCATAGAGCCCATATTAAAGCTTTACAAAAAGCTGTCACAGAAGACGGTGTTGAAGTTATGGGCTACCTTGGTTGGGGCCTAATTGATATTTTAAGTTCTCAGGGTGATATGGAAAAACGCTATGGTGTCGTTTATGTCAATCGGACTAATCATGATTTACGAGATATGAAAAGAGTACCTAAGAAGAGTTATTTTTGGCTCAAAAAAGTTATCCATTCTAATGGACAAGATTTAAGTTAGAAAGGAAATAAAATGAATAATTCAGCTAGTACGCAGAATCATCCAAAACTACAAAAATTTTTGGATAAATTTACTGATATTTCTGTGAAAATTGGTAATCAGGTTCATTTAAGGTCATTAAGAGATGCTTTTGCTACTTTGATGCCTATGTTTATTTTGGCTGGCGTAGCGGCACTTTTTAATAATGTTGTTTTTACCTGGCTTTTTAAAGGAGCAACACTAGCAAGGTTTCAGGTTTTCGGGACTGCATTAACAAATGGTACATTAAACGTTGCTAGTATTTTGGTAGCGCCCATGATTGCATATTTTTTGGCCAAAAACAAATCCTTTGAAAATCCAATTTCCGCCACGGTAATAGCTTTATCAGCCGTTTTCATTATGTTGGCAATTAATGTTAGTGTAGTTCCAAATGGATCTAAAAAAGCGGTTGATATTACTGGAGCAGTTCTGTATTCCCAAGTAGGTACTAAAGGAATGTTTGCTGGGATAATTATAGGTTTACTTGCTACCGAGATTTACATGAAATTTTCAAAAATTAAGGCTTTAAAAGTTAACTTGGGAGATCAAGTACCTCCTGCTGTGGGACAAAGTTTTACAGTATTATTTCCTTCGTTATTAACTCTTAGTTTATTTGGGATTTTTGCTGCTATATTTGCCTACTTTAATACTGATTTAGTTACGTTAATTTCAAGACTGGTTCAAGAGCCTTTACGATCAATTAATACTTCATTACCAGGCTTTTTATTAATATATTCTTCAGGTAATTTTTTGTATACTTTAGGTATTCACCAAACTGTTATTAATGGCTCCCTTTTAGATCCACTAAACCTAGTAAATATGAATGAAAATATGGCCGCTGTTACAGCACATAAAATGCCCACTCATATTATAAACTCAGATTTTGTAACAGTTTATTCTCAAATGGGCGGCACCGGCTTAACAATTTCTTTGATAATAGCGGTGCTATTGGTTTCTCATTATCAGCCTTATAAAGATGTTGTTAAATTAGCAGCAATTCCAGGAATTTTTGAAATTAATGAACCGATTATCTTTGGTTTCCCAATTGTTTTCAATATTCCAATGATTATTCCATTTGTTTTAAGCCCTGTCATCGGCTCACTTATTGGTTATTTTGCCACTGCTGTTGGATTTGTGAGACCCTTAGCATATATGGTTCCATGGACTACTCCACCAATTTTAAGTGGCATTTTATCAAGTGGTGGGGACTGGAAAGTTGTGTTAGTCCAAATAATAATACTCGCTGTATGTACCATCTTTTATATACCATTCATTAAAATTTCAGAACGTGTTGCAAGAAAACAAGCTGAGATTACGAATTAGAAAATTTAAGTATGTTCGACTATTAGTCAGATTATAAAAAGTACCTTATAAAACACTTTAAATAACAAAATTAATTATTTAGCAAAAAACTGAGCTTTTTCAGCCTTATAATGCTAATAGTATAAGCATTAAAGTAGCTCAAAAATAACAATTCATGTAAAATAATAATAAGCTTGTATAGGAAAAGAGGATGCTTAGTTTAGAAATTAAATTTTTAAGCTAAAGACAATTTATAAAAAACGTTGTTAATTAACAACTACCTTTTAAATACTAAATGAGCAGAAAACTTCGGATAGCTATCAGAGGCTTTCTGCTTTTTTAAAAGTAAATAACTCATTGTCTTTAATACATAAAATTAAATTTAGGTCTATAAAGAGCCATATAACTTCAGTAAATTAACTTATCTATACAAACATCTTAACTGTAATTTATTTCATAAGCGAATAATGGAGGAGATAGCATGTCCCAAAAGTCAGAACTACTATTCACGAAAACCCCCAAGTCCGGTTTAACTGCTGCTGAAGTAGAACAAAAGCGTGGTGAATTCGGCACTAATGAGTTGCTCGAAAAACGCCCAGTTCCATTGTATAGAAAAATATGGCATCATCTTAAAGATATTTCATCTCTTGTGCTTTTATTAGCAATAATTCTAGCGACATATATGGCTGTTTTTCAAAACGGCGGTTGGACCAAAACCATTGTAATCAGCCTAATTTTGGTCATTAATGTGGTAATTGGACTGTACCAGGAAGCTTCTGCGGAAAGATCACTTGCAGCTCTCAAAGAAATGAGTTTGCCAACAGCTAATGGTCGGCGTGATGGGCACGATATGACAATCGCTGCTGCAGAACTAGTGCCCGGAGATTTGATTTATCTGAACACTGGTGATCAGGTTCCAGCAGATGCTGTGATTTTAGATGAAACTAATTTAGCGGTTGATGAAGCAATTTTAACTGGTGAAAGTTTACCTGTTTCTAAAAAAAGCTTTCAATCAAAAACTAGTTTGACTAGTGATGAGCGCGTCTACTCCGGAACTTCAGTTGTTAGTGGCCGGGCATTTGTTCAAGTTAATGCAATTGGTATGGCAACTGAGCTTGGCAAAATTGCCAATCTTTTAAATGAGACTCATAAACGGGAAACTCCTCTTCAAGGTAAGTTAGACAGCCTGTCAAAATGGATGACATTTTTTGCTGGTCTAGGTGGACTGATGATTTTTGCCTTAAGCATAGGACTGCAAAATAATAGCTTAACTGATAGCTTAATGATTGGGTTATCTTTAGCAGTTGCGGCTGTACCTGAAACTTTGCCAATTATTGTTACTATCAGTTTATCCCGCGGAGTCAAAAGAATGGCTAACCGCAATGCTATTATCAGACAGATTGGTGCCGTAGAAACAATTGGCAATGTTGACGTTATTGCGACTGATAAAACAGGTACTTTAACTCAAAATAAAATGACTATTACCAAGTATTGGACTCCAGAAACCGGCATTAAAAAAGCTGCTGATTTACCAGACGCTGGTCAAAATTTGTTAAAGATGTTAGGTTTAGCTAATAATGCTAAAATCATGGAAAAAGATCGTTCAGAAGAAGTTGTTGGTGATGCTACTGAAGTTGCAATTGTGAACTGGTTACACGCGCAGGGAAGTTCTCGCCAGCTGTTAGAAGAAAAAGCCCCTCGGATAGCGGAAGATCCTTTTGATTCTGATAAAAAAATGATGTCCACTGTCCATCGTCTAGATAATGGCAACCAATTGGTAATTGTCAAAGGGGCTTGGGATAGATTACCCTTAGATGAAAAAGAACCAATTAAAGCGGGCCAAAAGGCTCATGATGATCTGGCTAGAGCAGCGCTAAGGGTGCTGGCAGTAGGATATAAAATAATTCCTGCTACTGCTGATCCAACCAATTGGAATGAAAATAACTCTAACTTGCAGCTTGCAGGTATGATTGGCTTAATTGACCCACCTCGGCCGGAAGCAAGAACGGCTGTTCATAGAGCAAAACAAGCAGGTATCAAAACCATAATGATAACTGGCGACCATCTTGTGACCGCTGAAGCAATTGCTAAAGAAATTGGCATTTTGGAGTCAGGCCAAAAAGCAATTACAGGAACCGATTTACAGAAAATGTCGGACACTGAATTAAAAAATTGTATTCAAGATATCAGTGTTTATGCTCGTGTTACTCCCAGTGATAAAATCCGGATAGTTCAAGCTTGGCAAGAACTTAATAAAACGGTTGCCATGACAGGTGATGGAGTGAACGATGCACCAGCATTGAAAGCTGCGGATGTTGGTATTGCCATGGGTATCACAGGCACAGAAGTGGCAAAAGAATCTGCGGATATGGTTCTGACTGATGATAACTTTGCTACAATCATTAAAGCTGTAGCGGAGGGTAGGACAGTCTACCAAAATATTATTAAAGCGGTAGAGTTCTTAATTGGTGTTAATTTCGCTCAAATGTTCTTAATGGTTATTAGTACAATTTTTGGTTGGGGTGCACCACTATTAGCTGAACAATTATTAATTATCAATGTGCTTGCTGATGGGATACCAGGATTCTTTATTAGTAAAGAACCGGGTGAACCAAATATAATGGATCAAGATCCAATAGGTAATGAGGAGAGCCTTCTTGGACGCGGATTAATGCAAAGAATGATTGTTAGAGCGACAACTTTCACAGTTTTAACTCTGGGAGTTTACGCCTATGGTAAATTTGTTATTTCACCTAATGACGCGCAAGTGAGTATGACTTTAGTCTTTTTAGTTTTAGCCCTTGGCTCCATGATTGATATCTACGCTATTAAAGATTCTCAACCAATCACTGTGCAAACATTTAAATCCAATAAAATGCTTAATTGGGGACTGTTACTAAGTATGATACTGGTTTTATCGCTGACACTCTTACCTCGTTTGCGACAGTTTTTGCACTTGGCCTTGCTACCCGTTCAAGGCTGGCTGGTCGTTTTGATTGGTAGTTTAATTCCTATTTTTGTTTTGGAAATGAATAAACGTTTGACTAGCAACATTAAAATGGAAGTAGAAAAAAATAGTTGCTAAAGAATTGATTTCAAAATAAGTCTTGAAAGTTGTCTTACTTTTAGGGCTTATTTATTTTGTCAAAATTGTTAAGCGTTTTACATTTTTTATAGTTAAATAATTAATTATTATTGACATATAAATGTAATAAAGTTACAATTTCGTTACAAATTAATATTATAGTTTGTTTTTTGAGGTTAAAAAATGAAACACAAGTATTTGAAAACAGTTTTATGTTCTACAGTCACCCTTTTTTCCTTTACGGCGCTGGCTAATTCAACTGTAGTTAAAGCTGAAAATATTGACACCGCCAAGTCAGCAGCGGTTAGTCGGACAACCGAACCGGGTATGACCGTTACGCCTGCTAAACGGTTTGCTAAAGAAGGTTACGTATTTAAATTGGCACGGAATGCTGTTGTTTATCCCGCAGTTAATGATGTTATCAATGACACTTCTAAACCATTTGGCAAAAGCTGGGTTGAGAAAATGGCAGATAAAAATGTCAAATTTAAGATTACTGAATTTGGTACCAGTAAGGTTGAATTACTCGCGCACATAGTTGATCAAAGTGGCAAAAATCACGGCTGGGTTAGCTTCTTTAATGGCGATCTTTATAATAAAAATGTTAAGAAAAAAGCTTTGCAGCCATTGATCAAAGCAGAATTAAAAGTCATGGATTTACAATTTGAAGGCAAAAAGCCGTCATTGATTCCTGCTAAAAATGAGGCTCGAAAGTTACAAGGTCAAAACAAAAAGATTGCCAATAAATCAATAAAGGAAATAAAAGGCTGGATTGCTTATAAAGGAGATTTAGCTTATACACATTATCCATCATTATTGGTTGGTAAATAGTGATTATTTATAAAAATGAGTCTAGGAAATACTCTAACCTAACTAAAAAGGCTGACAGATCACGTCAATAAAACGTTGATTTGTCGGTCTTTTTAAATTGTAAAATTTTTTAATTTAACTTCAAAGAGCCATTTTTCCTAGACTCATTTTGTTTCAAATAGAACAATTAAAAGACTAATGACTCAAATCAACTGGTAATAAATTTTAAGCTAGAGCTTTTTGTCTTTTAGTTTCTAATACTTTAAAGTCGTGTTGAATAGGTTGAGTGATTTTAGACGTTGTGTCAGGGTCCAGAACAAACTTGGTCATTGTTGGGCAGTCTTCGGGTTGAATATATAAACTTCTGCTTGAAACATCATATCCTGCCCAGTAACCAGAATAATCACATTTGTCTTCACCCTCGTGAAGATGTTCTAGTCCCCGTGGAATCATGACGGATTTAAAGACGTTATATAATTGTGGAATTCCTTGATCAGAGTGGAATGGTGCTAGGAATTTAGAAATAAATGTGCCACGAACAAAACGTGATGGTGCAGTGTAATCACCGGGTAATCCCAACAGACCTGAACCACTTTCAATTTGTTTAATATCTAGTTGATCAGTAATTTGGTGATGACCCAAATTGTGATTAGTTAAATGTAAGTAATTCCGTAAATTGTCAAGATGCCAAGGATATTCCGGACTATTGGTCATCACACCAATGCCATCATAAATTTTGAAGGCACCATTGTTAACTGGTTCTAAGATTACGCTTTTGCCGCTAGAATCACTAAAGGTATAATGCATTGGAATTGGAGTAGGGATGCCCGTGTCAGCATCTTCCCAATCAGGATAATTAGTTTTTTCCTGACCTAAATGTTTGAATGCTTCCTTAATTTCTGCGATAGAACCAAAATTACTTAAAACATAGGCAACAACTTCTTCACCAATGATTGGCTTTAATCCGCGCTTTTTAAGATTTTCTACTGTATCCCAAGAGGCCTCTTCTAAAAATTGTGCATCTCCTACGATTCCAGCACTATTAATGCCATCGTTAAAGAAAAGCGAATCATTGACGTTGATACCCATAAATGGATATTTAGTCGTCCAACTTTGGTGCAAACCTTTTAATTCATAATTTGCAGGAAATGTAGTCATTTTGCTATCCGCACTTGGTTTGAAGGGGTCGAAGGTAAAATCCATTGTCCGTCCCCAAAATACGTCCCCACTATCTGACTTGACTGCAATAGTTGTGCACATTTTAATACCTCCTGTTATTAAATTTTAAGTGTAATTTAATTCTATCATGTTTATTTAAAGCTAGGCAATTAAGTGCTTTGTTTCTGGTTTTGACTGAAAAAGTTAGTAAAGTATTGAATAATCATAATGGCAAAATAAAAGGGTGAAGCAGTTAAGCTTCACCTTTATTATTGGTGGTGTTAAATTACAAACTATCTTGAATATTTTCAGCCAGATAATTATAAAGCATTCCGGCTTTCAGATCCTTGGTGGCAATTCCGAGAGCTTCCCCAATTGCGTATGCAAATGCCCAGGCAGTTGCAGGACCACGACTGGTAATTACTTTGTGAACATTATCAGTAACAGTAATAGTTTCCTTGAAATGTCCGCTTGGAGCATCTTTTTTAGTTTGTTCTTCAAAGCCAGGGTAGCAAGTATAATCAGCATCAGCTATAACGCCATAACGGGCAAGAGCAATGGGGGCAGCACACATTGCGGCATCCCATTGGTTAGCGTTATGCCGTTTTATCATCAGATCTCCCAGTTTTTTATTATCCCGTAAATTTTCTGCTCCGGTTGTTCCACCTGGAAGAGCTACTACGTCATAATCCAATAGACTATCGTCAACAGTTTTATCACAAGTAAGTTTGATATTGTGTGCACCATTGACAGTTGTACTAGTAAGCCCAACCATATCAGCTTGAACGCCTAAGCGGCGCAACACATCAATAACGCTTAAACCTTCAACTTCTTCACAACCATCGGCAAAAACTACAGCTACTTTATTCATTTGTTTCACCTCACAATCCTTTTTCTTTATTATAAACTAGCTTAATTCCAGGTAAAATAATAAATCACTTAATTTATTTAAATGTAAGGTTGGGTGAGGGCTAATTGGCATTTTTACTTTCTTGGGCGAGAGCCAAAGGGAATCTAGGTTAGCATTTTCGGCACCCTGAATTTCATCGACTAAGTTTGTCCCAATCACAAGACAAGTAGCTGGCGACAGATTTTGCTGGTGCAATATTGTTGTCAAAACCTTTTTATCTGGTAATTTACTAGTCAAGTCATCTTTAAAATAAACTGCGGAAAAATAATTTAATAGTTCTGTGCTCTGCATGCGGGATGAAGCCACATCTTTTTTCTCTTTTGTCAGCAAAATCAAGTTAACTTTATTTTTCACTTCATCTAAAAAAGGCAAGACATCTTTATTTAACTGATCTTGTTTTTGCAGCTGGTTGTCAAAAGCCTGTTTCGCAGAAATCCAGTCATTTTTAAAGAATTCCTGCAAAGTTAATTTAATGCGTTCATCAAATCCTAGTAATTTAATCTTTTCCTGTACTGAGTTATATTGTATGCGCTGAGCTGGACCAAATTCTCTGCCTGCCAACTTCAAAGTCTGACTAAGTGCATTTAGTTCTGCAACTTTTTCGTTTAATAAGCTTCCTTCAAGAATAAAAATTAAAGTTTCATATTTTGCCAAGTGTACTTTTCCTTTCATTAACTAACCCTCTGCATTATAACGATTAGCTAAGCTAAATTAAAGACAAATATTTATGAACAAGTTTTTACTCATAATTTTTCTGAGTTCTCACACAGCCACCTGAATAGTTTTATTATTTTTACTATAGTTCAAGGATTTTTGATTAACATGTTAAAAATTATTGTTTTTTGTAAAAATTGTGATACTATTTAGATAAATATCTAATTAGATATTTGTCTAAATAGAAAGGAAACTAATGTGAGCTTTGAAACTAGTTTTAAAGCATTGTCCGATCCAGTGCGTCGCAAAATATTGCAGCTTTTAAAAAATGGACCAATGTCGGCAGGAGATATTGCTAATCATTTTAATATGACTAAAGCTACTATTTCCTACCACCTTAATATGCTGAAAAAGGCTGATTTAATTGAAGAGGAACACGAAAAAAACTTTATTTATTATTCGCTAAACACTTCTATTATAGAAGAAATTATGGGTTGGTTTGTGGACCTGAAAGGAGATCATGATGAAAAAGAATAGTATTCGTCAAACAGAATTAATCTCGCTTCTGCTAATTTTATTTCCAGTTTTGACCAGAATATTTTTATATAATCGTTTGCCGCAAAAAATGGCTACACACTTTGGGATGACTAATATGCCAAATGCTTTTAGCAATAAATTATGGGTTATTATTGGTTTGCCTTTTTTGGGAATTATGCTTCAAGTAATGGTTTTTTTTATATTACACAATCAAAAAGAAACCAAAAATCTTGATTTTAAGATAGTTAATATTACCCTTTGGCTTGTTCCTGTTATTACTAATATCGTAAATCTGTCACTTTATGCCTATGCACTGGGTCATAAAGTAAAAGGCTCCTTTATACTTAGTGCTTTTTTGGGACTGTTCTTTATTATTTTTGGTAATTATCTGCCTAAAGTTAGTCCTAATCATGTCGTTGGCATTAAATTACCATGGACTTTGAATAATACGGAAAATTGGCGTAAAACACACAGATTTGCCGGATGGGTCTTTTTTATCAGCGGCATTATTCTGCTTCTAACTTCTTATTGGGAAATGTATTGGACGATTATATCCGTCACTATTATAGTTATTTTGATTCCAACTTCTTACTCATATTTATTGAGTAAGAAAGGGTATTAAGTAACTTAAGATACTGAGAGATGAATTTAAAACAAAATATTTATTTAGAGAAGAACTGACTTTATTATCGACTAAAGTTAATTCTTTTTGCGTGCAAAAACTGTATGTTTCAGTAATTATTATTTAGAGACTAATTTGTTAAATCAAACTTCATTATTAAATAGACAATTGGTCAGAATTAAATTCCTGCTTAAATTATTTTTCAAGAGCATTATAATAGAAATTAACTTTTAAAAAGGAGTTAATTTGAATGGTATCTATTTTTTCACTGATTTTTATATTAATAGGGGGCGTAGCCAGCGGTTTGTTGTCGTCAGTGGCTTCAATGGCTTCTCTTGCTTCATATCCGGTATTACTAGCAGTTGGTATTCCACCGGTTTATGCCAATGTCACAAGTGATGCCGCCTTGATTTGGACTAGTATTGGTTCGACTATTTCTTCAACAAAGGAGCTTAAGGGACATTGGCACCAAGTGGCCTTTTACTCGATATTTACCATTGTAGGTTCTTTAATTGGCTGTCGTTTATTATTAGCTTTCCCATCGAGTGTTTTTGAAAAAGTGGTACCAATTTTTATTGCTGGTTCGGGTGTTTTGGTAATTGTTTCAGGTAAGCATCATAGTTTAGAGCCGCATAAAAGACCACTGTGGCAGGAAATTTTTTATATTGCTGCATTATTAGGTATGGGCGTTTACACTGGCTATTTTGGAGCAGCCGGCGGAGTAATTGTGCTGGTTTTATTAACTTATATTACTGATGAAAAGTTTATTGTCGTTAATGCAATCAAAAATGTCATCTGCGGCCTGGCTAATCTGGTAGCACTGATTGTCTTTATTTTTACTTCGCGTATATATTGGCTGCAGGCTATTCCTCTTGCTATTGGCATGTTTATAGGTGGCTATTTAGGGATGGACATTTTGCGCAAGGTTCCGGCCAAATATGTCCGCATCTTTATTGCAACTTTAGCTTTTATTCAAGCTGGGTATTTCTTTTACAAAGCATATATGTTATAGTTTAAAACACGCTATAAAGGAAGGAGAATGCAAATTGGCAACGGAAATTTATTTTGTCCGCCACGGCGAAACAATGTTTAACCAGTTAAACAAAGTTCAAGGATGGTGTGATTCTCCCTTAACGGTTAAAGGAATTAATGATCTGAAGATTACTGCGCGAGCTTTAAGTCAAGTTCATTTTGACAATATGTATTCTTCTGATTTAAAACGTGCAATTGATACAGTTCACTTGATGAAAGATGCGAATCAAGTTTCAGAAATCGGTAAAATTAAAAAATTACCCGAATTTCGGGAAGTATTTTTTGGTTCATTTGAAGGTGATGATATTGAAGATACATGGAGACAGGTTGCACTGGCAGCAGGTGTTGGACCACAAACAGATGTAACCAAAATTATCAATCAAGTTGGTATTTATGAGTTTCGCGAAGCAACCAAAAAGGCCGATCCACGTCATTTAGCTGAAAATAAAAAAGAGCTGGACGAACGAATGGTTCGAGCTATCAATGTTCTTCATGAACTAACTAAAAATGAGAAGAGAGTTTTGTTAGTCTCCCATGGTGATTTTTTAAAAACCCTGGCAATTAAATATTGGAATCAGAGTGACGGTCTTCATGATATTAATTTTCCCAATAATGGTAGTGTAACTCGGGGAATACTTCGTGAAGATGGCAATTTTGAAATTATAGATTATAATATAAATGCTGAAGATATGTAAAGTCCTGCTTAAAAGTAGGACTTTTTTCGCCCTTAGGCATTGAAAGGAAATTTATGAAGGATCACACTACAAAAAAATTTGCGTATGTAACTGGGTTGAATGTTGTTATTACGGCCGCTGAATTTATTGGTGGATTTGTTTCGGGGTCTTTATCCTTATTATCAGACGCAGTTCATAATCTCAGCGATGTTGGTGCAATAATTATTTCGTTTGTAGCTCACATTATCAGCAATAGGCGCAATAATAGGAACAAAACTTTTGGTTATGAGCGAGCTGAAACTTTGGCTGCTTTTACCAATGGTATTATCTTAATATTAATCAGTATCGTCCTATTCATAGAAGCGATTGAAAGATTTTGGACACCTACCAAAATTAGTGGTGGCGTTATGCTCATCGTTGCCATTATTGGACTCGTGTCAAATGTAATTTCAATGCTCGTGATGAATCAAGGTAGCGAGCAGAATTTAAATGTGCGCTCTACATTTATGCATATGCTGAGTGATGCTCTTTCAAGCGTAGCAGTGGTAATAGGTGCTATTTTTATTTACTACTGGCACATTAGCTGGATTGATCCATTAATGACCTTACTGGTTTCAGTTTTTGTGTTTCATGAAGCTTGTGAAATAACAGCCAAAGCAGCAAATGTCTTAATGGAATCCAATCCCGATATTGATTTGGAAGAAGTTAATAGAATTGTTTTATCGTTTCCCGAAATAAAAAACATTCATCATGTACATTTGTGGCGTTATAGCGATCGTTATATCATGCTTGATGCGCACGTTAATGTGGACCCTGATTTGACTGCTAGAAAGTTTGAATTACTGACTCAAAAAATTAGTGCAAAATTGCAAAAATTAGGTATTAACCATATTAATTTCCAAGTTGAATGTGAACGCGGAAAAAATGATAAAATGATTGTAACTGATCGTGAATAAGTAGGAGAAAGATAATTTTGAAAATCAGTATTTTTACTGCCATTATTGTTTTGATAGTTGGCTTATATGATATTGCCTATGCTTATAACAGACGGTACCGCAATCATAATCATGGAGCAACTCCGTTTATGATACTAGGCATCATTTTTACTATTAGCGGTTTGATTTTAATCATAATGCACTGGGTAAAGTAAAATGGTTAAATTGGTATTGTTAAGACATGGTGAAAGTACAGCCAATAAGTCTAATGTTTATACTGGCTGGAATGATGTTGGTTTAACTGCTAAAGGACGAGAACAAGCAGAATCCGCCGGCAATTTAATTAACCAAATTACTGATTTTAAGCCTACTCATATCCATACATCTGTGTTAACTCGAGCAATTGTGACGGCCAATATAGTAGCTGATATTTGTCATTTTTTATATTTACCTGTTACTAAGACTTGGCGTTTAAACGAAAGACATTATGGCAAATTACGTGGGATAAATAAAGATGAATCACGCAAAATATTTGGTAAAAAGCAAGTCTTAGAATGGCGGCGTGGCTTTTACGCTGTTCCTCCTTGGGGTGAAAAAGTGACTTCTAGACGCTATGCCAGTTGTGACATTCACCTCTTGCCAAGAGCTGAAAGTCTTTATCAAACGCAAAAGAGAGTATTACCTTATTATCAAGACAATGTAGCCACCAGGTTAAAAATGGGTGAGGATCAATTAATTGTAGCTCATGGTTCAAGTTTGCGCGCATTAATAAAAAAATTAGAGCATATCAATGATCACGATATTATCAAGCTTGAAGTGCCAAATGCAGAGCCAATAGTCTATACTTTTGACCAGCAGTTAAAAATAATTGATAAAAAGATTTTACGCAGCTTTTAGTTCAATAGTAAGGAATTCTGCAATTATATGTTAAAATTTAATACGATATCATTTAAATTTTACATTTTTAGTTTGGAGTAGAGGCATGCGTAAAATATTTTTATTACGAGGCGCACCCGGCTCTGGTAAATCTTCATTTATTTCTCGTCATCACTTACAGCCATATGCAATTAGTCGTGATCAGATCAGATTGTTATTGGCGAATCTAACCTATTTTTATGAAGAAGAAACAGATTGCTTACATCAAGTTATTCCCCGTTATGCCAACGAGCAAACGGAAAAAGTGGTGGATTACCTCGTAGAAGAAAAAATGAAACGCGGCGAAACGGTTATTGTAGATAGTACTCATATTTTTACGGAAAATATTGAACATTATCAACCCTGGGTCGAGCGTTATCATTATGAGCTATTTGTCGTTGATTTAATGTATCATAAAACTTTGCGGAATTTATTAAATCGTAACGAAATTCGCAGACAATATGATTGGGTTAAGCCTAATGTGATTAGGGAAATGTTTTTATCATATCAAGATAACTTAGATGTGCCTGAATGGGCACATGTGATAAATCCTAATCAGTTAGGTAAAGCACTGTCACAAAAGGAAAGTAATTTGGATCATTTTGCTCACGTCATCGCAATTCCGGATAAAGTTACGGAAGAGAACTTTCCTCATGTGCATATTTCCAATTTTTATTTTTCTTTTAATGATTTATTTACAGAAAAGTATGGTACATATCGTAATGTAGTTACGATTGGGAAAACCAAGGATGAAGTTGTCAATCAGTTTCGCTTACCGTTTTTTGTATTCAAATTTCATCACAAACATTTTTTGATTTCTGCTTATCCGGTTAGAAATGAAATGCTTGATCCTATTAAAAAGGTTAAAAGTGTTTGGTCATATTCTACGGGACTAGCTAATCCGGCTGATTTTTTGGAGCAATTTCCCCAAAGCCGGCCGCAGCATGTGCACCAGTTTAATTTATGTAAATTACATCCGGATAGATTATTACATATTTGGTAATAGCCTTGAAAAGAGTTTCGACCAAACGAAACTCTTTTTTAATATTGAGAATTCCTTTTCAAGCCTTGCTGGTAAATTATAATGAAGTATAATTTAATTGTCAGTATGTTGATAGCGCTTTTAAAAGGAAATGGATACAAATGAAAATTAAAGAACTCAAGCAAGAATTTAGTAAAATTTATCACCAAGAACCAACCAGCTGTTATTTTTCGCCTGGTAGAATTAACTTAATTGGTGAGCACACAGATTATAATGGTGGTCATGTGTTCCCCTGTGCGATATCTTTAGGAATTTATGGTGCAGCCAGTCCGCGGACTGATGAAAGATTTTGCTTTTATTCTGCAAATTTTGCCGCTATGGGAGTAGTTGAAACCGATATGCACCAGCTGCAGTTTGCCAAAGAAGATTCATGGGCAAACTATGCAAAAGGGATGCTTCATTTTATGCTCGAAGATGGGGCAAAGATTGATCATGGTCTTAATATTTATATTAATGGCAATATTCCTGATGGTGCCGGATTATCTTCGTCTGCAGCCTTAGAAATGTTAATTGGCATTTTATTGCAGGATCAGTTTAAACTAACTTTTTCTAAATTAGAAATCGTCAAGCTGGGAGTCAAAACCGAAAATGACTTTATTGGCGTCAATTCTGGCATTATGGATCAGTATGCAGTTGCTATGAGTAAAAAAGATCACGCCATTCTGCTTGATACTGAAAAGGTAGAGTCTGAGCTGGTACCACTTGACTTGAAAGATAATGTCATTGTTATTATGAACACGAACAAGAAGAGGACCTTAGCAGATTCAAAATATAATGAACGTAGAGCAGAATGTGAAAAGGGATTGCACT
Organism: Lactobacillus melliventris; assembly: GCF_013346935.1. Lineage (GTDB taxonomy): Bacteria > Bacillota > Bacilli > Lactobacillales > Lactobacillaceae > Lactobacillus. The sequence continues at coordinate 60,108 of NZ_JAAEEB010000004.1, read as the reverse complement.
TTTTGCAGGAGAAACTGTCAATTCAGTCGCTTGGTGAATTGGATAATTTAACTTTTGATGAGAATAGTTATCTTTTGCCAACAGAAAACCTGCTGAAACGCTGCCGTCACGCAGTCTGGGAAAATGAACGCACATTAAACGCTGAAAAAGCACTGCAAAAGGGTGATTTAAATGAGTTTGGTCACTTAATGAATGCTTCACACGTCTCTTTAGAATATGACTATGAAGTGACGGGTAAAGAACTTGATACATTGGTTCATACTGCCTGGAAGCAACCTGGAGTTTTGGGTGCAAGAATGACTGGTGCTGGTTTTGGTGGCTGTGCAATAGCTTTAGTTGCCAAGAACGAAGTTGAAGCTTTTGAAAAAAATGTCGCTGATATTTATCAAGAAGAAATTGGCTATTTACCTTCATTTTATATTGCAGAAACTGCTGATGGTACAAAAGTTTTATAATATTGGAAAGTTGAGATGGATAAAACGAATCTAATTGAAAAATTCATTACGCAAGTTATTGCCCACAGCGATTTTACAGAACTTGATCGTATTTATTTGAGAAATAGAATTTTGGCCCTTGTTGGTGATGAAGCAAGAAAAGCTACAACTAGTAAGGAAGGTCTACTGGATCTTAAAGACGAACTGATTCAGGTTGCCCAAAACTCAGGAATGTGCTCAGCTAGTAATTCCGCTCGGGATGTCCTAGATGCACAATTAATGAATTTGATTGTGCCTAGACCAAGCATTGTTAATCACAACTTTTGGCAAACTTATGAGCGTTCACCTCAAAAAGCGATAGCTGACTTTTACCAAATGGGTAAAGATAGCAATTATATTAAAACCAGAGCTATTGCAAAAAATATTTATTTTACAGCCGCAAGTAAATATGGTGATCTTGAAATTACAATTAATCTTTCCAAACCGGAAAAAGATCCTAAGGAAATCGCGGCAGCCAAGAATGCTAAAGTAAAGTCATACCCAAAGTGTCAATTGTGTATGGAGAATGAGGGCTACCTCGGTCATGTAAATTATCCTGCGCGTACCAATCACCGTATCATTCGCTTTCATTTAGGAGATGAAACTTGGGGTTTTCAATATTCTCCTTATGCGTATTTTAATGAGCACTGCATTTTCTTAGCGCCAAAGCATGAACCAATGGTAATCAATAAACAAACTTTTGCCAATTTGCTGGAAATTGTTGCTAAATTCCCAGGTTATTTTGTTGGTAGCAATGCAGATTTGCCAATCGTAGGCGGTTCGATTTTGTCGCACGAACATTATCAGGGTGGCAAGCATCGTTTTCCGATGGAAAAAGCACCAATTGTTAAAAAACTTAACTTTAAGGGATTTGATGATGTCAAGGCAGGTATCGTCAAGTGGCCCATGTCTGTGATCCGTTTACGCGGTCTGAATAAAAATAACTTAATCAAATTAGCAAATAAAATTTTAATAAACTGGAGAAAATATAGTGATGAAAAAGTAGCAGTTCGGGCATTTACAGACAATACACCCCACCATACTATTACTCCCATTGCTCGTTTACATGAACAAACTTATGAACTTGATTTAGTTCTCAGAGACAATCAAACTTCAGATAAATATCCTGATGGGATTTTCCATCCTCATGCTGATGTACAACACATTAAAAAGGAAAATATCGGCTTAATTGAAGTAATGGGATTAGCAATTTTTCCGCCGCGTTTGAAGCCTGAGTTGCTTGAGGTAAAAAAGTTTTTGCTTAACCAGCCTAACAGTATTGCACCTATGCATCTTGACTGGGCTAAGGAAATTAGCAGTAAGTATGAAATAACAAATACAAATGTGGATCAAATTTTGCAAAAAGAATTAGGTCTTGTTTTTGCTCGCGTTTTAGAAGACGCAGGAGTTTTCAAACAAACTTTAGAGGGCAAAGCCGCTTTTATGCGTTTTGTTAAGAAAGTAGGTCTATGTTAAGTTTTTAATTTTATTTAAGTAATCATATGAATAAAGGCAACAATAAGAGCATTTTTTAATAGGGGAAAATTAGTTTTTTCTTAACTTTTTTTGCATACTATTTTAGTTTATAATTAATATTATACATGATATAGTATTCAAAGATATATTTGTTAAGAGGACTTCTGCTAATGCTAAAACGAACCCAAAAATTTGTTCTTATTTTTCTAATTATTTATTTTCTTTTGCTTACCTGGCAGTTTTTTATAGCCGCTAAATCTGAAGCAGGATTAATACCATTAAAGGGCAAAGCAGTTGACATTTCTGTTATGCTTTTCTTTTCAATTCAACCGAATGGTTGGAACGAAAATATTATAAATTTAGTTATTTTGTTGGCCTTGGTACCTATCTTTGGAGCTGGTCTCTTAATCTATTTTAAAAATAATAATATGTTTAGCGCTGTCCAGCAAAGAATTGGATATCATGGTTTTATCAAAGCAGGGATTATTAACTCCTTTATTATTGGGGTAGTATTTTCTTTAATAACTAATCTTTACCAGTTAGCATTAATTAACTTCTTTTATTATCCCTTTTTCTTTAAAACCAGACCTATCAAATTATACATTGGTGCAAGACCAGGATATTTTTCCACTAACCAACTAATTGACTTATGTTCGTATGTTATATTATCTGCTATTGGCTGGGGGATTTTTGCTGTTTTAATTTTCAGTATTGGTCTGTTTGTATCAAAAAATAGTATTTATCTAGTTTTGGGCCCGTGTGTAGGGATGGGTTTAACCTTATTGTCATTCATAATATCACTGGGCAATGAATTTTTGCTCTTTCTCTCGTATTTGTGGTTTCCATTTGCTGTACTTGCACCGGGACAGTTTGCGCTAGGTTCTCGCTTGCCACCGATTAATTCATATTTGCTTTTTGTTTTGGTTGCATTGCTTTATCTGTTACTTGTTGCTTACCTAATCAAACTGTGGCAGCAGAAAAGAAAGCTGGGCTAATTATGCGCTTAAAGCGAATATCCTGCAAACTTGTTTTAAATGGTTTTATCGTATTTTTGATAGGACTAATGGGAAGCATTATACTTATAAAAACAGGTTCACCGGAAACCATGGAATTGCCAAACGAATACCTCAATTTTCACATGGTATCACTGTATTTGCAGCCAGCGGTCTTCTTGCTATTTTATAAGCAGATACTTACTTTTCGTAACATCAACGTGTTTGTGACGGTGCGAAAAAAGAATAAGTCGATGATCATGCACTTAATGGTACTGGCTACAATTTATTGTTTAATTTTTGTATTAGGTCTTTTTGTTCCGTATTTTTTTACTGATTACCCTTTATTTAAATTTGGTAACCCAATTGTGGGCATTGAACTCATACTACTACACGTGCTGGTTTTTTTGCTTCTACTTTGGCTGTTAGTTGGTGGCTATAACTGGCATAGGCCTTATTTATTATTGCTAATGGCGATAATTATAGATTTAATTTATCACTACTATATAGAAAAAAATATTTTAATAAATTATAGTCCCGTGTATGACGAGTTATATCGGGCTATCCATGAAATTTATGGTGGCTTTTAAGGAGAAATAATGTTAGAGCTTAAGCAGATAAAAAAGTCATTTGGGCAGAAGCTGGTTTTAAAAAGCGTATCTTTGACAGCTAAGCCAGGAGAACTAATTCATATTTCAGGTATTAACGGTTCTGGAAAGTCTACCATTTTTAAGATTATTACCGGCTTGTTAAAGGCTGACAGTGGTGAAATTAAGCTGGATGAAAATGATATTGTTGGGGCATTAATTGAAAATCCCAATTTTTTGGAATATGAGTCAGCCATGTCTAACCTTCATTTTCTGGCTAATCTTAACAAGCGCTTTAATGAGAAAGAAGTTAGGGCTTTACTACAGTACTTTATGCTTGATCCTGACGATCCGGAACCTATAGTCAAGTATTCTGTTGGTATGAGGCAAAAGGTGGGCATCATCCAGGCTGTGATGGAAAACCAAAATATTATTTTGCTTGATGAGCCGACACGTGGAATTGATCAAGAGAGCGTTGGTTTATTTGTAGCTATGCTAAAAAAATTGAAAAAGCAAAATAAAATTGTAGTGGTTGCTAGCCATGATCAAATTAATGAACTTAAATATGATCGTCAATTCGTATTGCAGCGGGGAATACTACAGGAAAAACAACTTTAAGTACTTATTCAAAGCGTATAAAAAAGCATTGGGAAAACTGCTAGGTGATATAACCACCAAATTTCTCAATGCTTTTTAATATTTAACTTTTTGAACGGAAATAATAACTTTATTTAAAAGCCAAAGCGCCCATTGGGTCCCATGGTAGTAATTGGATCGGGTCCTTAGCTCCTTCATCAAAGGCTGTTCTTAAATCATCAGGTAAGAATTTCTTGTTAATAACTGCTTGGTAGACAAATTGGTCAAACCAAGAATCACTCATGACGAAGTAGCCTTTAAAGCCAGGTTTTTCTCCCCAGGAATTTTCAATCTTCCATTTAGTAGGCTTGTCATCGACTAAGTCGACGCCGGTGATAACCATGGCATGATCCATCATACTTTCACTTGAATCAAGCTTGTCTGCCTTTGACATTGAAAAGTCAACGTCAAATAATTCATCACGTTTGTAAATATTGGTATCAAGCAAGCCCAGCTGTCTTTCTGAATCCTTACCAACATTTGAACCAAACCAAACAACTTCTCCGGCTTTTAGTTGTTTAATAATCAAGTCTTTCATTTCAGAAATCTTAACGTTAAGGTGGCGTACTTGTCTGCCGCCAACAACATTACCCAAATACTCAACTGAAAAGACTTTGTGATATGGTTTATCATCAGTAGGAGAGTTAATGATTGAAACATGATCTTCCAAGTTCATGCCCACAAATTTATCAAAGAATTCTTTAGGAGTGATACCAGCTTCACGGTGGTAATTACCATCATCATCTTTATATTCAAAGTCAAATTTCTTTGGTGGTACGCCTAATGAAATAGCTAAAATGCGGAAAACATCATTTAACAATTCGTTTTTGCGTTGCTCAATTTCGTCTTCTGACTTACCTGCATTGACCAAATCGCGTAATTCTAAGCCGTCTTTACGCAAAAGAGTATTTAAAGTATCATTTAAAGCTCCAGAATTGTTCGAGTTGGCAGTTTCTGGGTAAACAGACTTGGGTACAATACCATACTTTTCAACTAATCCACATAACATGTCCCATTGACCACCATCTTGTTGGGGAGTTGCGAATAGGAAGCTAACTTTACGGTCACCGAGTGGCTTTTTAGCTGACGCAATTACATTTTCGAAGAAGAAGTTTGATTTTTCAAATTTGTCCCAGAAGTTAGTGTAATTTTGAGATAATTCAAAATCCTTAATCTTATATTCTTTTTGCAATGGGTGACGCATAGTATTTAATGCAGAAAACATCCAGCAGCGACCAGACTGCTTTTGATCAGCAGGTTTACCGGTATCAATCTCTACGGAAAAAGTAGGTGTTAAATCAATTTTGGATTGTAAATTTTGACTTGCCTTAAAAATGCCGTTTTCTTGAGCAGCATGACTGGCAATATTAATTCCAGCATGATTTGATAAGTCTTTTGTAAATTTATCAATGGCTGCACTTGTAATTTCTTTTGTCATTTATATTAAAATCCTCCTTAAACAAACTAATACTATTTTAGCCTAACTAAATAAAGTAGTCTATCTTTGAAAATTTAATTATTGTTAAAAATATATTTGCTTTTGCTTTACCTATTTAATCTGCAATGTTTATATATTTTTGTTTGCTGGATTTGGTTTATGATACCAGATCGAATGAAATTCCGAATGCTTCTCAAAGTATTTAATAACTAAAGGATCAAGTGGCCAAACAGGTAAGTGAGATTCTTGAGCAATAAACATTACTGTTGCCATTTGTTCGTGTAAAATCTTGTTACTGTCTATTTTGGGATTGATAAAGAAATGGTTCATTATCCAGACAGTAGCGTCTTTGCGCTTAATTTTATCCATGGTCCAGCTACAAATAGTTTCGCCATTATCATCATCTTCGCGAAACAACTGGTGGGGGTTATCTAAGTTAAACATTTACTTTTCCTTCACACTTTAATATTTCAGCTAATTTTACCAAACTAATTATATAAGATTTTAAAACACAGCAGTAAATTAATGTAAAATAGTGTTTAAAGATTTTTAAAGGAGATAAGTATGGAGAAAATTCGGGGCTTTGAAATTGTATCTAAATATAAAAATAAAAATGTGGCGTTACCTAGAAGACAAACAATTGCCAGCGCTGGCTATGATTTAGCAGCAGCAAAAGACGTTTTAATTCCCAGTATTTGGCGGCTTAATTTTGTGCGTATTTTTCGGTTAATTCGTAATGGTCATCAGCTATACGAACAAGACTATGAAATGGCCGAACATGTGCTCAAGCCGTTTTTGATTCCGACAGGTGTAAAGGCTTATATGCCTGAAGATGAAGTGTTAATATTGGCTAACCGCTCTTCAAATACTTTTAAAAAAAATCTTTCTTTGCCAAATGGCGTGGGCGTCATCGATGCGGATTATTACAATAATGATGACAATGAAGGTGAAATTTTCGTACAGTTAATTAATTATGGCGTCAGACCAATTCAGATTCACAAGGGGGATCGAATTGGTCAGGGGATTTTTGTTCATTATTTAAAAACCGATAATGATCTGCCTATTGACAGGCAAAGGTTAAGCGGTTTTGGCTCAACTAATAAGAAGGAAAGCTAAATGGCAAAACTTAAAACAAAATATAAATGTCGTTCTTGTGGCTATATTTCTGCCAGCTATTTAGGACGCTGTCCTAATTGCGGTGCCTGGAATCAGTTTGAAAAGGAAACTGAAGCGGTGCAAAATCGCTCAACTAAAGGCAGCCCTAGTCGCTTGATCAAGAAAACCGGAATAAGTGAACCGGTTAAGCTGGAAAATGTTAAGGCTGAAAAAGAAGAACGCATTCAGACTAGTATGGAAGAATTGAACAGGGTTCTAGGTGGGGGCATTGTTCCAGGCTCCTTAGTCTTAATTGGTGGTGATCCAGGAATTGGCAAATCAACTTTAATGTTGCAAATCATGAGCGAACTAGCTGGTAAATATAAAGTATTGTACGTTTCCGGTGAAGAATCAGCTAATCAAATCAAGTTAAGAGCAGATCGCTTGGGACTGCCGGCTAATGATATGATGCTTTATCCAGAAACTGATATGGAAGATATTCGCCAGCAAATTGCCAATTTAGCACCTGACTTTGTTGTCATTGACTCAATTCAAACTATGAATGAACCTAGCTTAGACTCAATGACGGGTTCAGCATCACAAGTAAGGGAAGTTACAAGTGAGTTAATGAAAATAGCCAAAATGGATGCTATTACCGTTTTTGTTATTGGCCATGTTACAAAGGAAGGGGCAATTGCCGGCCCTAAAATTTTGGAGCACATGGTTGACACTGTTCTTTATTTTGAAGGTGATGAACACCATGCCTACCGTATTTTGCATTCCGTTAAAAACAGATTTGGCGCAGCTAATGAAATCGGCATGTTTGAAATGGTTAATAATGGTTTAAAAGAAGTTACTAACCCGTCTGCTATTTTTTTGGATGAGCGTTTACCGAAGTCAACCGGGTCTGCTATTGTCGTTTCACTCGAAGGGACTCGTCCTATTTTGGCAGAGATTCAGGCATTAGTTACACCCACTGCTTTTGGCTATGCTAAAAGAACTACATCTGGTATTGATTATAACCGCGCTGGACTGCTTTTAGCAGTTTTGGAAAAACGGGGCAACTTAATGTTACAAAATCAGGATGTCTATTTAACAGCTACCGGTGGAATACGCCTTAACGAACCCGCTGTCGATTTAGCCGTCGTGATGGCTATCGCGTCAAGCTATAAAAATCAGGAAATTTTGCCCACAGATTGTTTTGTAGGCGAAGTCGGTTTAACTGGTGAAGTAAGGCGAGTTAATCAAATAGATGCGCGAATTAAGGAAGCAGCAAAAACTGGGTTTAAGCGTATTTTTATTCCCAAACATAATATGCATACCAGCCTGAAAAACGCAGATATTGAAATTATTCCGGTTTCAAGTATTCCACAAGCTTTAAAACTGGTTTTAGGCTAACGAATATTGAACTTTTTGACTATTACGCGTAAACTTAAATTGTTTATATTTACTTTTTGAAAGAGGCATGAATTTTGGCTAAACAAAAAATTCGGGTAAGATATGCCCCAAGTCCAACGGGGCATTTACATATTGGTAATGCACGGACTGCGCTATTTAATTACTTATTCGCGCGGCATAATAAGGGAACTTTTGTTTTAAGAATTGAGGATACGGACCAGAAGCGTAATGTTGCAGGCGGCTCAGAGTCGCAGATGGAAAACCTGCACTGGCTCGGCATCGATTGGGATGAAGGTCCTGATAAAGGTGGCGCTTATGGCCCATACCGTCAATCTGAGCGTAAGGATATTTACAATAAATATATCAAACAGCTGATTGATGAGGGCAAAGCTTATTATTCTTATAAAACTGAAGAAGAATTAGAAGAGCAGCGTGAAGAACAGCGGGCAATGGGAATTGCTCCCCACTATACCTACGAATATGAAGGCATGACAGCTGCTGAAATTGCTCAAAAGCAAGAAGAAGCAGAGAAGAAGGGCTTAAAGCCGGTTGTTCGTATCCACATTCCTGAAATGGAAACATATTCTTGGGATGATATTGTTAAGGGACATCTAAGTTTCGAATCTGATACCATTGGTGGCGATTTTGTTATTCAAAAGCGCGATGGTATGCCAACTTATAACTTTGCTGTTGTTATTGATGATCACCTGATGGAAATCACTCATGTTTTGCGGGGAGATGATCACGTTTCAAACACACCAAAACAATTAGCGGTTTATGAGGCATTAGGCTGGCAGCCGCCAAAGTTTGGTCATATGACTTTGATTATTAATTCTGAAACAGGTAAGAAACTTTCTAAGCGTGATGAATCTGTTTTACAATTCATTGAACAATATAGAGATTTAGGTTATTTGCCTGATGCAATGTTTAACTTTATTACTTTATTGGGCTGGTCTCCTGTGGGCGAGAGTGAAATTTTCAGTCAACGAGAATTAATTAAGCAATTTGATCCTGCGCGTTTGTCAAATTCTCCTGCTGCTTTTGACCAGAAAAAACTGGAATGGATTAACAACCAGTATATTAAGAAAGCTGACCGGGACACTCTTTTGGATTTGGCGCTTAACAACTTGCAGGAAGCTGGTTTGGTGGAAAAAGATCCCAATCCGGAAAAGATGGAATGGGTAAGGCAATTGGTTAATATTTATTCTGTCCAAATGTCTTATACAAAACAAATTGTGGATCTGGCAAAGATTTTCTTTAATGCACCTAAAGATTTAAGTGAAAAAGAAATTGCAGAAATTCGTCAGGATGAAGCCAGACCAGTAATTGAGGAATTTAAAAAACAAATTGATTTAATTCCCCGTTTTACTGCACCGCAAATTATGAATGCGGTTCAGGCAACTCGTCAAGCAACTGGGATTAAGGGCAGACGCTTGTTTATGCCAATTCGAATTGCTACTACCAGGTCAATGGTAGGACCAGGAATTGGCGAAGCGATGGAGCTCTTAGGCAAAAAACGCGTGTTAGAGCATCTGGACTTAACATTAAAACAAATGAGTGAAAATGGCTTGTAAATAAAAGCAGCGTATTATTCCGTTATTGAATGAGTAATACGCTGTTTTAGTGTACATTTGAAAGAAACTTGGCTACATTAAGATTAAATTTTTTGCTTGTTAGGATTTGTCAGGGTTTCTGGTAAAATGAGAATACAAGATTTTAGAAAGGCAAGTCAGCCGCTGTGAAAATTTATAATACTTTAACTAATACAAAGGAAGAATTTAAGCCGATAGTCCCGGGACAAGTGACAATGTATGTGTGTGGACCAACGGTATATAATTACATTCATATTGGTAATGCCAGAAGCGTCATTGCTTTTGACACAATCAGACGTTATTTAGAATTTCGTGGGTTCAAGGTTAACTATGTGTCCAATTTTACAGATGTAGATGACAAGATGATTGCTGAAGCTCAAACTGAACATCTGACTGTCCCTGATTTAGCTGCAAGATATATTAAAGCGTACCTAGCAGATATTGCTGCTTTAAATGTTGAGCCTGCTACTAAAAATCCTCGTGCTACGCATGAAATCACTGCGATTATCAAATTTATCCAAAAACTAATTGATAAAGGATATGCCTATGAATCAGACGGGGATGTCTATTATCATGCCCGGAAATTTAAGCACTATGGTCAACTTAGCAGTCAAAACATTTCCGAACTTGAAGAAGGGGCTTCTAAGCATATTAATGCTGCAGAACAAGAGCGTAAAAAAGACCCGATTGATTTTGCCTTATGGAAAAAGCAAAAAAGTTCAGCTGAAATAGCTTGGAAATCGCCTTGGGGAATGGGTCGGCCTGGTTGGCACATAGAATGTTCAGTGATGGCTATTAAATATTTGGGAGAAACAATTGATATTCATGGTGGGGGCCAAGACCTGGAATTTCCCCATCACGAAAATGAAATTGCACAAAGCGAAGCTGTAACAGGTAAAACCTTTGTTCATTACTGGATGCACAATGGTTTTGTGACAGTCGGGGCAGATGCAGAAAAAATGTCTAAGTCACTGCACAATTTCGTGACTGTCCACGATTTACTGCAAGAAGTGGATCCACAAGTATTGCGCTTTTTTATGGCAAGCGTTCAATATCGCAGACAAATTAACTATTCAGCGGAAAATTTAAAACAGGCGCAAATTATTTTACAGCGGTTCAAAAATACATTTAATAACCTGGAATACCGCCTAAAAGATGATTCAACTAGTGAAAAGTCAGAATCTCTAGCCGCTAAAATTAAAGATACTGAGCAAAAATTTGTCACAGCTATGGACGATGACTTTAATGTGCAAAATGCTTTAACTGCCATTTACGATTTATTACCAGAAATAAATGCTAATATTAATGCTAAAAATGCTGATAAAGGTGCTCTTAAAAAAGCGGCTAAGCTTTTAACAAGCTGGCTGGCTGTTTTCGGAATAGACAGACAGCGCTTAATTACCGCTGAAAATCAAAATGATGATGAGCAAGTTCTGCGACTAATTAAAAAACGTGAAGAAGCACGGAAAAATAAAGATTGGGCACAAAGCGATGCGCTGCGTGATGAATTAAAGCAAATGGGCATCACAGTTGAAGATACCCCGCAAGGAACGAGGTGGCTACGTGAGTAAAACTAAAATAATGATAGAAAATGATGTTAATCCAGAGACCTTAAATGGGCAAACTTTAGCTTATCTTGGGGATGCTGTTTATGAAATATTTATTAGGCGTCACCTCATTAAATGCGGCATTGTTAAACCCCAGTCTTTGCAAAGACGGGCAACCCATTACGTTTCGGCTAAGGCACAGGCAGCATTAATTACAAAACTGCAAGAAGATAATCTGCTGACAAAAGATGAAATTGCAACTTTTCATCGCGGAAGAAATTCAAAAACTTATACGAAAGCCAAAAACACCAGTTTAGCCACCTACCAATTATCTACAGGTTTTGAAGCAGTTTGGGGCTACTTGGAACTTTTAAATAAAAAAAATCGTATTCAAGAATTAACTGAGTGGTGTATTAAAACTATTGAGAATGGGGGCATTGAGAAGTATGACTTCAAGTGACAAGGATTTTGTCTATGGCCGGCATGCTGGGCTGGATTATTTAAGAACACAAGATGCTGATCACATTAACAAAATTTTTCTGCAACAAGGAATAAAAGAAAACTTTGCTAATGAGGTTTATGCCCTGGCTAAGCAAAAGGGCTTAATTATACAAACTGTTCCTAAAAGTAAATTGGATAAGTTAGTTCAGGGTGAGAATCATCAAGGACTAGTTTTAACAGTTGCGAGTTTCGAATATGCTGATTTGGAACAATTATTAGAGCAGTTTGCAAATACCAAAGAGGATCCATTTTTATTAATGCTTGATTCAATTGAAGATCCGCACAATTTAGGCTCTATTTTAAGAACTGCTGATGCAACTGGCGTTGATGCAATTATCATTCCTAAAAGAAGAGCTACTGGTTTAACTTCTGTGGTCGCCAAAACTTCAACTGGTGCGATTGACTATGTGCCGGTAGCACGGGTAAACAATCTTGTGCAAACTGCAAAGATGCTTAAAAAGCGAGGCTATTGGCTTTTTGGTACTGATATGAAAGGTACAGATTATCGTCAATGGAATAGTAATGGTAAAACAGTTTTGGTAATCGGCAATGAAGGCAAAGGAATATCACGACTGCTTAAAGAGCAGATGGATCAGATGTTGACTTTACCCATGGTCGGTCATGTACAATCACTTAATGCCAGCGTCGCCACAGGTATTTTGCTTTATCAGATGCTTAATAGTAGAAATCCACTCCCATAATTTCGTAACACTTTGGTTTAACCAGAGTGTTTTTTTATTGCAAAATTCTAAAAAACTTTTTTAAGTTTAATGCAGCTTTAACAAATTTAACTTTTTGTCATGGCTAAGTTAACACAAAAAAATAGTTGCTGAATTTGAACCTAAGTTCGATTTTTAGGATATTTTGGTTGTTGTATTCTTCAGAAAAATTTACCAAAAGGAGAAATTAAATGAAGGATACCGAAAAAATAATTAAAAGTGAGGCGGAGTTAATTCGACAAATTAAAGAAGGTGATGATGAGGCGCTAATAAATTTATGCCAGCTTTATAAACCTTTGATTAATAAAATTAAGAACATATATCATGTTCGCTACTATGATAGTCAGGACTGGGAGCAGGATGCGATGATTATTTGTCATGAATCGGCGATTGGTTTTGATTTAAATAAAGGAAAATTCGGCAGCTATTATAAGACCAGGCTTACCAACCATGCGAGATCTCTGGTTAGATATGATAATGCTTATCGCAGACAAGCACTGAAACAATCAATTTCTTTAGAAACGGCAAAGAAAAATCATATTTTGCCCCTAAATAAGTCTTTTGCCTCTATACCAGAAATACCTTTAAGTGAAAACATTGCTATTTTAACCGCAAGATTATCTGATTTGGAAATTAATGCGCTGCTAGTGGGATTAGGCATTAAGGACCAAGAAGATGTAATCAACAATTTAAAGATCAGCCAGCTAACTTTAGCAAGAGCGCGTTCGCGCCTTGTCCAAAAAATGCGCCAAACATTGCTCAATTAGTATTTTTATAGTATACATTTAGAAAATGCGGTATAATTTTACTTGTAGAATAATTTTTAGGAGGTAGTTAAGATGGCAGAAGATGTTATGAAGACTGCATTGTTAGATCGTCACATGAAAGAAGTTTTTGACTGGAGTGATTCAGATCTTCCAGTTAGAGATGCACTTTGGGATTATTTTATGGAAAAGAATGGTAAAGATACCATTAAGACTGAGGAAGCTATGCTCCCATTCCTAAAAGATACTGACGATAAAATCGAATCCTTCGTAAACGAAAATCTTAAGAAGTAAATCCGACTAATACAATGTTCTACGCACAGTGGTCACGCAATAGTTTGGCCACTATAAAGCAGCTGCTTGAAGAAGCAACTGCTTTTATTATATTTTTGTAAGCTTGAACTTAATCAATTTTATAGGTAATTATTAAATTAATTGCTTAAGCAATTAATTTTTGCTAAAATACAATAGTTTGGAAGTGAGATTATGGCAGTGAAAAAAGCATCTTTGGCCTGCAGTATTTGCGGCTCTCGTAATTACTCAATCACCGCAAGTAAAAATCGCACTCAGCGGCTTGAATTGAAAAAGTTTTGTAAGCATTGCGGTAAAATGACTATACATAAGGAAACGAGGTAAGTTATGGTTAAATTTTTTAAAAGTGTAGTTGAAGAAATGCGTTTGGTTACTTGGCCAACTGCTAAACAAAATCGTCATGACACAGCAATCGTAATTGTTTCCTCAATTTTGTTTGCAGCATATTTAGGTTTGCTTGATTTATTGCTAACCAATATTACTCAAATTGTTATGTAATAGCACAGTTTATCTGTTTGTGGTACAATGAAATAAGTTATAAAAGTCCTCTGACGCAAGAGGCTTTTTTGTTTGCCAAAAATAAAAGGAGAATTTCTAATAATGGTAGAAACAACTAAGAAGCAGTGGTATGTACTTCATACTTACTCAGGATATGAAGATAAGGTTAAATCGGATCTATTATCACGTGCACAAAGTATGGGAATGCAAGATTATATCTTTCGCGTTATGGTTCCTGAGCAAGAAAAAATTGAAAAAGTAAATAATAAGAAAAAAGAAGTAGAAGAAAAAATCTTTCCGGGCTATGTTCTGGTGGAGATGGTAATGACGGATGAAAGCTGGTTTGTTGTCCGTAATACACCAAATGTTACCGGCTTTGTAGGCTCACATGGTGGTGGCTCGAAACCATCTCCTCTTTTAGAAGAAGAAGTAAACAGACTTTTACGCCAGCAAGGTGAACCGGCTAAAAGACCACAAATTGACTTTGAAGTTGGGGAAACTGTTACTATTATTGATGGCGCTTTTAATGGTGTTGAAGGCAAGATTACGGAAATTCAGCCGGATAAATATAAGTTGTTTGTTTCGGTTGACATGTTTGGCCGTGCTACTACCACTGAGCTTGACTATGATCAAGTGAAGAAGATTAGTTAATAAATAGGTCAATTATTGCAAAATTGCTAAATCGATGATACTATATTAAAGTACTTTTATTATTGTGGGAGGAAAAGTAGGTAACTTTTCCATTTTAACCACGCACGGAATCAAGGAGGTTTTGACCGTGGCAAAGAAAGTTGTAAATGTTGTTAAATTACAAATTCCAGCTGGTGCTGCAACACCCGCTCCACCAGTTGGTCCAGCTTTAGGTCAAGCAGGTATTAACATTGTTGGTTTTACTAAGGACTTCAATGCTAGAACTGCTGACCAAAAAGGCATGATAATTCCTGTAGTCATCACAGTCTACGAAGATCGTTCATTCGATTTCGTAACTAAGACTCCACCAGCTCCAGTTCTTTTGAAACAAGCTGCTAAGATCGACAAGGCATCTGGTGAACCTAATACCAAGAAAGTTGGTAAGGTTACCAAGGATCAAGTTAAGGAAATTGCTGAAACAAAGATGAAGGACCTTAACGCTGCTGATGTCGAAGCTGCTATGCGGATGATCGAAGGCACTGCTAGAAGCATGGGTATCGAAGTCGAAGACTAATCCTGTTATTTATAACAATTTAGGTGGGAGAGTTTAAACTCGCTTGACCACATATTAAGGAGGAAATCACATGCCAAAGCATGGTAAAAAATATTTAGAAGCTGCTAAAAAAGTAGATTCAAAGAAATTGTATTCAGTTGCTGAAGCGATTAAGTTAGTTAAAGAAACTTCATACGCTGGCTTTGATGCATCAGTTGAGGTTTCATACAACTTAAGCGTTGACCCTAAACAGGCTGATCAACAAATTCGTGGTTCACTGGTATTGCCTAACGGTACTGGTAAGACCCAAAAAGTGATTGTATTTGCCGATGGTCCTCAAGCTGAACAAGCTAAGGCAGCTGGTGCTGACGAAGTTGGTTCTGACGATCTGGTTGAAAAAGTACAAAATGGTTACTTAGACTTTGATGTTGTTGTTGCTACGCCAACAATGATGGCTAAAGTCGGTCGCTTAGGTCGTATTTTAGGACCTAAAGGCTTGATGCCAAACCCTAAGACCGGTACTGTAACAATGGATATTGAAAAAGCCGTTAAGAATGTTAAGGCTGGTCAGGTTGAATACCGTGTTGACCGTCAAGCTGCTATTCATGCTGCTATCGGAAAAGTTTCATTTACTGATGAACAGTTAATTGAAAACTTTGATGCTTTACGTGACGTTATTTTACGTGCACGTCCATCAGCAGCTAAGGGTCAATACATTAAGAGCGTAGCTGTGGCTGCAACCTTTGGCCCTGGAATTAAACTTGATCCATTAAATTTGGACTAAAACAAAATAGTTAACTAAAGCAACTTTGCTATCTTGGCAAGTTGCTTTTTTTCTCTTTGCAAGTATTTATGATTGGTCTATGGTGAAAGTTTTGATAAACTAGAGCTGAAATTATTTGTCTAATTGAGGGAATTATTATGAAAAAAAGTAATTTGGGTGCACTGCTGGCATTAATCTTATTTATGCCCCTTTTTTTAACTGGCTGCAGTCAAAACCGGGAAAAAATTACTATAGTCGGCTCTAGTGCCTTACAGCCTTTAATAGAACAAGCAGGTAATGATTATCACCTGGCTCATCTTAGCAGCAATATTGTGGTTCAAGGTGGAGGTTCCGGTACCGGTTTAAGTCAAGTGCAGGCCGGAGCTGTAGAAGTAGGTACTTCAGATGTTTATGCGGAAACACAAAAAGGTATTGATGCCAAAAAACTGGAAGATTTTCCAGTCGCTGTAGTTGGCATTGTTCCAATTGCTAATAAAGGCGTTGGGGTTAAAAACTTATCTCCGAAGCAACTTTCTGATATTTTTACCGGTAAAATTACAAATTGGCGTCAAGTAGGTGGCAAAAATCAGTCAATCATTGTGATTAATCGTTCACGTGGCAGTGGTACAAGATCTACATTTGAAGATTTGATTTTAAAAGGAAAAGACGCGGTAAATTCTCAAGAGCAAGATTCTAACGGTACGGTTAAAAAGATTGTTAATTCAACGCCTGGTACTATTTCTTATATTTCTTTTCCCTACGCTAATGACCAAAATATTCAAAAAATAAGTATAAATCATGTTCAGCCCGAAAATAAAAATATTCCTACGAATAAGTGGCCGCTTTGGTCCTATGAGCATATGTACACAAAAGGCCAGCCTAATAAGGCAACGGCTGCTTTTATCAAATATGTATTAAGCGAAAAAGTACAAAAAGATTTGGTTCCCAAAATTGGCTACATAAGTGTTCACGAAATGAAAGTAACACGCAATAGTCAAAATAAGGTTACGAAGTTAGGTAAATAAAATGGCAAAAAAAGAACAAGACTTACAGCAAGTGGTTGAAAATGCAATTGCCGAACAAAAAGTACCTCACGTTAAGTTTAAAGGCATTGATCCTAAAAATATTGATGTTGATCGTCTGACTAAGCCATCGAAAGAAACACGACAAGAGTGGTGGGGCAGAGGACTAACATTTTTAGCAATTATCTTAATTGGCATACTGATAATTGCAATTATTGGCTTTGTTGGAATGCATGGTTTGGCTACTTTCATTGATAACAAAGTAAATATCTTCCATTTTCTGTTTTCTACTGACTGGAATCCCAGTGCTGGTAAGAACCACGTTGGAGCAGCAGCAATGATTGTAACTTCGTTTGCAGTAACATTACTAGCAGCGTTAATTGCGACACCTTTTTCCATTGCCGTAGCACTATTTATGACTGAATATGAATCAGGCAAAAGGGTGCAACTATTGCAATCGGTAATGGAGTTATTAGTAGGAATACCATCTGTAGTTTACGGCTTTATTGGCTTAATGGTAGTTGTTCCTGCTGTTAGAACTATTTTCGGCGGAACAGGTTTTGGTATTTTGACAGCGACATTAATACTTTTTGTAATGGTTTTGCCTACAATTACTTCTTTAACAGTTGATGCATTTAAAGCTATTCCAAAGGATTTACGCAAATCTTCCTCCGCTTTGGGCGCAACAAAATGGCAGACTATATATCACGTTGTCTTACGGGCTGCGCGCTCGCGTATTATGACAGCTATTATCTTTGGTATGGCTCGTGCTTTTGGGGAGGCCCTGGCTGTTCAAATGGCAATCGGAAACGCAGTCTTAATGCCTTATAACTTGGTGAGCCCAGCAGCTACTTTAACAAGTCAATTGACTAGTCAAATGGGTAATACTGTTATGGGAACTTTACCTAATAATGCGTTATGGTCATTGGCACTTTTACTGTTAATTATGTCATTGGTGTTCAATTTCCTAGTACATTTAATTGGAAAGAAGAGTTAATAGTATTATGAATGCAAAAAAAACAAATCGAATTGCTACTGGCGTAATTTATTTTTTAGTGGGAATTGTTATACTGCTTTTGGTGGGAATTCTAGGTAATATTTTGGTTTCAGGGATACCACATTTATCTTGGCATTTCTTAAGTTCAGCATCATCATCCTTTGAAGCAGGCGGAGGAATTAGAGACCAACTGTTTAATTCTCTTTACCTTTTACTGCTAACGCTGATTATTTCCCTGCCAATCGCTCTGGGAGCTGCTATTTATTTAGCTGAATACGCCCCAGACAACTGGTTTACGCAATTAATTAGAACTACTATCGAAATTTTGAGTTCATTACCATCAATTGTCGTCGGTCTTTTTGGCTATCTTCTGTTTGTAGTTCAATTTGGTTTTGGCTTCTCTATCCTTGCTGGTGCTCTAGCACTAACCTTTTTTAATTTACCTACTTTGACCAGCAATATCGAAGAAGCAATTAAAGGAGTTCCTCAGACCCAAAGAGAAGCTGGCTGGGCTTTGGGGTTGTCAAATTGGAAAACCATTCATGGTATTGTCTTACCAGCTGCCCTACCCGGAATAATTACTGGTGTGATTTTAAGCGCCGGAAGAGTTTTTGGCGAGGCTGCTGCTTTAATTTACACCGCTGGGCAGAGTGGCTCTACCGTAGATTATTCAAACTGGAATATGTTTAGTCCTACTAGTTTTTTGAATATAATGCGTCCTGCTGAGACATTAGCTGTACACATTTGGAAAGTAAATACTGAAGGTATAATACCTGATGTCAACGTGGTGTCTGCTGCAACTTCAGCGCTGTTAGTAATTGTGGTCATCATCTTTAACTTTGGTGCACGTGCACTTGGCAACTGGCTCTATAAACGGCTAACCGCTGCCAAGATAAAGTAGGAGGGTTCTTATGGAAAATTGGCAAAATCAAAAAAGCTACATTAAGACCTTTGATGAGGATGAATGCGCAATATCAACAAATAATTTAAGTGTTTTCTATGGTGGTACCGTTCAGAAGTTGTTTGATGTCAGTTTAGGCTTTAAGAAAAATACAATCACTGCTTTAATTGGAGCTTCTGGATCAGGAAAATCAACTTTTCTGCGTTCACTCAATCGTATGAATGATCGGGTAGCCCGGGTTGATGGCAGTATTATGTTTCATAATCTTGATGTTAACCAAAGTAAAATTAATGTCTATGAATTGCGTAAAGCAATTGGTATGGTTTTTCAAAAACCAAATCCTTTTCCAAAATCGATTAGAGAAAACATCACTTATGCTTTGAAAGCTAATGGGCAACAGAACAAAAAGAAACTAGATCAGTTAGTTGAGGAAAGTCTCAGAGCAGCTGCTTTGTGGGACGAAGTCAAAGATAAGCTGGATCAGAGTGCTCTAGCTCTTTCTGGTGGTCAGCAGCAAAGACTGTGCATTGCGCGAGCCATTGCATTAAAACCAGAAATTTTACTTCTAGATGAACCAGCCAGCGCTTTAGATCCGGTATCTACTGCCAAGCTTGAAGATACGCTGAAGCAACTACGCAAAAAATATACCATGGTTATGGTAACCCACAATATGCAGCAGGCTTCAAGAATTAGTGAGTATACAGCATTCTTTCATCTAGGACATGCGTTAGAATATGATACTACAACCAATATTTTTACTAATCCTCAAGGTGAAATCACTGAAAAGTACATTCAAGGAAGTTTTGGATAAAGGTGGCGTTATTAATGACAAATGTAATGGAGGCAAAAAATGTTAAACTTAAATACGGCAATTTTGAAGCCTTACATGGAATTAGTTTAGCATTTCCTGCACAAAAATTGACCGCCTTGATCGGGCCTTCCGGTTGTGGCAAATCAACCTTCTTGCGTTGCCTAAATCGCATGAATGACGATATTGATGATATTAAAATTACCGGTGAAATTTTGTTAGAAGGTAAAGATATCTATCATTCTCATATCGACTTAGTTGCTTTACGTAAGAAAGTGGGTATGGTATTCCAGCAACCAACACCGTTTCCGTTTTCAGTTTTTGATAACGTCGCTTACGGCTTGCGTATAGCTGGGGTCAAAGATAAGGAACTGATTGAGCAGAGAGTTGAAGAAAGTTTAAAGCAAGCTGCAATTTGGAACGAAACAAAAGATAGCCTGCAGCGCAATGCCCTTGCTTTTTCAGGAGGACAACAACAACGTATCTGCATAGCCCGGGCGCTGGCAATTAGGCCGGAAGTGGTTTTGCTTGATGAACCAACTTCTGCTTTAGACCCAATATCAAGTTCTGAAATTGAAGAAACGTTAATGGCATTAAAACAAAAATATACTTTTATTATGGTGACACACAACTTGCAACAAGCGAGTCGGGTTTCAGACCAGGTAGCTTTTCTGATGAATGGTGAGTTGATCGAATCTGGTTCGACACAGGAAATGTTCTTGTCACCTAAGAAAGAAATGACAAACAATTATCTTAATGGCCGTTTTGGCTAAATTTGGAGGTGGATTATGCACGAAATATTTTTAGACGAATTGAAGAAATTGAATGCTCGGTTTATGGAGATGGGAGTTTTAGTTAATGACCTGATCGATAGAGGTACGCGTTCTTTCGTCGAACATGATAAAAAAGCAGCGCAACAAATGATTGCGGAAGATAAGGAAGTTGCCAAAGAGGCTGTTAAAATAGAAAAAAAGGCTTTGGAACTAATGGCTTTACAGCAGCCGGTTGCGACTGACTTCCGAGTTGTTATCAGCATTTTAAAAGCTACAACAGACTTAGAAAGAATAGGAGAAAATGCTAATAGCATTGCTATTGAAACTGTCAGAGTTAAAGGTAATCCACGTCTGCCAGATGTTGAAAAGATAATTTCCAACATGACTCATCAGGTGCGCGAGATGCTGGTACAAGTATTAACGGCTTATGTTCAGGAAAATGAAAATGATGCCAGACAAATGGTACTTGGTCATGCCAAAGTTTATAAGGATTATAAAAACGCCAGACAAATGATTATAGACGGAGTTGAACAAGAACCTGATGCTGCAGTGGCTTCTGCCAGCTATTTTGTCATTATTAGATTACTTGAAAGAATTAGCGATCACATTGTGAACTTGGCGAGTTGGGTAATTTATAAAACTTCGGGTGAATTATTCGAATTAATTAAGCCTGATCCGAAAGAAAAATAATTAACTTGCATTTAGAATATAATCCTGTTATATTTAATAAAGTAAATTCTACCTAAGACTCGGGTGGCATGACGCCTTAATTTCCCGCCGAGGCCAGAAGATAATGAAGAGTTTGAAGCTCCATGTCTTTCTTGGCATGGAGTTTTTATTTGGGCCTGATGGAATTTATTATTAATTTGATGGAGGTGAAATCGAGTGAGTAAAGCTGCTATTGCTGAAAAAGAGAAGTTCGTTGACGCGTTTGCTGAAGAACTTAAAGCTGCAAAAGCAATCTTGGTAATTGATTACCTTGGCTTAACTGTTGAAGAAGTTACTAACATGCGTAAGGAACTTCGTGAAAACGACGTTAACATGAAGGTTGTTAAGAATACTTACTTAAGACGTGCTGCTGCTAAGGCTGGTATTGAAGGCCTTGAAGAGACTTTTGTTGGTCCTACTGCTGTAATTTATACTGATAATGCTGAAGATATTACTGAACCAGCACGTATTGTTTCTAAGTACGAAGATAATTATGATGTTATCGACATTAAGGGTGGTATGCTAGAAGGCAAATTGACTTCTAAAGAAGAAATCAAAGAGCTTGCTGCCATTCCTGGACGCGAAGGTTTACTGTCAATGCTTGTTTCTGTATTACAAGCTCCAGTACGCAATTTCGCATATGCTGTTAAAGCTGTTGCTGATTCAAAAGATGAATCTGCAGAATAATTAATGTAATTGATATCTAAAAATTTTGGAGGATAAAATAAGTATGGCTTTAGATACTGATAAGATTATTGAAGACTTAAAAGGTGCTTCAATTCTTGAATTAAATGACCTAGTAAAGGCTATTGAAGATGAATTTGGTGTTTCTGCTGCTGCTCCAGTTGCTGCTGCAGGTGCTGCTGGTGGCGAAGCTGCTGCTAAGACATCATTTGATGTTGAATTGACAGAAGCTGGCCAAGAAAAGGTTAAGGTTATTAAGGCTGTCCGTGATATTACTGGACTTGGCCTTAAGGACTCAAAAGATCTTGTTGATGGCGCTCCTAAGAACGTTAAGGAAGGCGTTTCTGAAGACGAAGCTAATGACATTAAATCTAAGCTTGAAGAAGTTGGCGCTACAGTTACAGTTAAATAATTGTAGTCTAGCTAACCAAGCTAATAAAGGACGTATTTGCGATAAGCAGGTACGTCCTTTTTATATTACCTAAGGAAATGGTTTTACTATACATTTAGGTATCATAACTACTAATAACACCTTATAATATAATAAAAAAGATAGTTATTTATTTGTTAAAAGGTTGGTGCTATTATTGATTTAAAAATGTACAGATAAAAATGTACAGAAAAACAAAAGGAGAAGTAAATGAAAAAGATTAATTATCATAAACTTGTGGCTGCAGCAGTAGCAATCACAAGTATTGCAAGTGGGTTATTTGTTGATTCAAGGATTACTGCAGCTAAGTCAGTTTCAGGCAGTATCGTCTTGAAAGCGCCAGCAGTAAAAAGGGTGAAGGTCAAAAGAAAAGCAAATCTATATAACAATAAAGGGCGCAAGTTAAAGAAAATAGTTTTGAAAAAGGGCAGAAAATTAACTGTTATCAAAAAAGCCACCAAAATAAGAGGTAAGAAGTTTTATTTTGTGACTAAAAATAAGCTGATTTTGGCCAAAGATGTTACTACTTTAAAAGCGAAAGCTAAAAAACCACAAAAGTTGCCGGCAAATCCGACAAACCCTTCCGCTACCCAAGATAAAGTAACACCACCAAATTCGACCAATACAGGTACAACTCAGACTGCTAAAAAGAACGCAAAAATTGAAAGTTTTTCTCTTAGTGAATTTAGACAAGAATTTTTAAAAAAATTGAATGAAGAAAGAGCTCAACGTGGGCTCAATGCTGTTAGTGAAGATGCTAATCTTGACGAAATAGTTCAGAACAGAACAAAATTATTACCTGATAATTTTGCACACGTAGATGCTGCTGGCAATTTCATTTTGAATGATTTCTTTAATAAAGCTGGAGTGAAGCGTCACAGTACAGCGGAATGCTTAGCAATGTTTCCTTGGGGTGTAGACGTGAACCACTCAGACAATAGTTTGCTTGATGCTACGAAAAACGCAAGCAGTGCATTAGTTGCTGACAATATGATTTACGAATATATCTATAATGATGCTGAATCTAATTGGGGTCACCGTGACATTTTACTCGATCCGAGTGCCAAAACAATTGGTCTGGGTGCAATAGCAGAAAATGAAAGCGAGCAGATATATTCTTCAGTTGGTGTAATTTATTAATTACTAAACTTAAATAAAAGTTTTAATTATAAAAATAATAAATCTAATTATGTTTTGAAATAATTTTCTAACATAGTTAGATTTTTATTTTGTTTGCAAAAATGCTATTGTCCGCTAAAATTAATTAGATAAGGTTTTAAGAAATGAGCAAATTATGATTGATAAAGAAAATCAAATGTATTTCACTGAAAATCCTACTTCCGCGCATAATGAACGCGTCATTGACTATCAAGTTAATGGGATTGATCTTAAATTTACTACTGATGCAGGAGTTTTTTCCAAAACGCGCGTAGATTACGGTTCAGGTGTCTTAATTAAAGAAATGGCAAACATTGTTTTCCCTCAAAATAACATTCTGGATGTCGGAACTGGTTATGGTCCTATTGGACTGTTTGCAGCCAAATTTTGGCCCGATCAAACTGTAGATATGGTTGATATTAACGAGCGAGGACTGGTTCTGGCGAAAGAAAACGCTGCAGTTAATGGAATAAAAAATGTCAATATTTATAAGTCAGATGTTTACGAAAATGTTTCTGACGAACCAAAATTTGGTTTAATTGTGACTAATCCGCCTATTCGAGCAGGAAAGAGCGTCGTTTCTAATATCTTAAATTGTGCCAAGAGTCATCTTGTCCAAAATGGTGTTTTATTAGTCGTGATCCAGAAGAAGCAGGGAGAACCCAGTGCGCGCAAATTGCTAATTAAAACTTTTGGTAACTGTGTGATATTAAAAAGAGATAAAGGTTACTATGTATTGCAGGCGGTGAATAGGTAATGCCATTTTCAAGCGCTGACAAAAAGAATTTTATGCAACTAGCTTTTAAACAGGCCGAAAAAGCGCAAAGCTTGGGGGAAGTTCCAATTGGCGCCGTAATAATTGCGCCAGATGGGCAAGTTATTGGAGAAGGGTTTAACCGGCGAGAATTAGACCAAGACGCGACGCAACATGCCGAAATGATTGCAATCAGGCAAGCTTGCTCAAAGTTCGGTACCTGGCGTTTAATTGACTGCAGTCTTTTTGTCACCTTAGAGCCTTGTCCAATGTGTGCGGGTGCAATTATTAATTCCCGCATTAAAAATGTCTTTTTTGGTGCACTTGATCCTAAAGCTGGTGCAGCTGGCAGCGTGGTTAACCTTTTTGAAATAGCCAAATTTAACCATCATCCCCACGTAATTCGGGGATTATATCGTGAAGAAGCCAGTCAAATGCTGAAAAGCTTTTTCAAAGAGATCAGACAAAAGCAGAAAGCAGCAAAAGACTCTGGTAAAAATTTCGCAAATTAGTGGAAAAATACTGTAAAATAAGGTAATATATCTTATGGGCAATGTTTGACCTCCAAAGCGTGTCAGGACCGGAAGGTAGCAGCACTAAGGTTGCTCGGGCATGTGCCTTTTATTAGATAATTACAAACTCTTAACTCTTTCGCAAGAGTTAAGAGTTTTTTACTAGGGAAGACTGATCAATGGCTTATCAAGCGTTATACCGCAAATGGAGACCGCGCACTTTTGCTAGTGTGATTGGTCAAAATGATATTACGGATACTTTGAAAAATGCAATTAAGCGCGGTACAATCTCCCATGCCTTTTTATTTGCTGGGCCACGTGGTACTGGGAAAACTTCCTGTGCCAAGATCTTTGCTAAAGCTTTGAATTGTACCAACCTGCAAAACGGTGAACCATGTAATAAATGTGCTAATTGCCTGGCAGCTGATAAAGGTGCAATGGCGGATATTATGGAGATTGATGCGGCTTCCAATAATGGTGTTGATGAAATACGCGACATCAGAGATAAAGTAAAATACGCACCAACTCAGGGTAAATACAAAGTATATATCATTGATGAAGTCCATATGTTGTCAATGGGTGCATTCAATGCTTTGCTTAAAACATTAGAAGAACCGCCAGAGCACGTTGTTTTCATCTTAGCTACTACTGAACTGCAAAAAGTGCCGGCAACAATAATATCAAGAACTCAGCGTTACAATTTCAAGCGTATCTCTCAAGCAGACCTAGAAAAGCGAATGAAGTATATACTGGAGCAAGAAAAGATCAGTTATGAAGATAAGGCTTTGGCTGTGATTGCTCAGGTAGCTGATGGTGGTATGCGGGATGCTTTGAGTATCTTAGACCAACTGTTGAGTTTTGACAAAAACAAAGTTGAGTATGATTCGGCTCTTGAAATAACTGGATTTGCCGCTAAAGAAAAAATTGAACAGATTTTATTAGCTATATTGAATGAGGATGCAACTAAAGCATTATCTTTAGCACAAACCGAACTTGCTAATGGTGCTAGTACGAAAAATATTTTAGATGAACTTATTGAAATGGCGACTAATGCCTTAATGGTTATTAAAACCAATGACAGTAGCCAGAACCTCTTTTTAAACGATGACTTTATTGAACAGATTAAGGAAGTTGCTCCTAAACGCTATTTTCAATTAATTTCTGCGGCTAATACCGCATTAAATGATTTACGTTATACTAATCAGCAACAAATTCCGCTAGAAGTATTTGTAGTTGAATGTGCTGGGAAAAAGGTTAGTACGGCGGACTCTAAGAATGTTATATCAGGGTCTGCCAATTCTCAAAATGCTGACCCGGATTTGACGAAAGAAATAGCAGCGTTAAAGAAGCAAGTTACGGCTTTAACCAAAAAAGTTGCCAGTTTAAGTAAAAAACAAACTAGGAACAGCGATCAGATTTTTCATCTTGACAATGTTGCAGCCGACCGATTTGATAAAAACAATGGCAAAGGTTCTAAAATAAAGTCTGCCGCCAAACCTAAAAAAGCAAATAAAAACAGAAAAAAGGCCAATCAACAAAATCGTAAGCAAGTTTACCATGTGTTAGAAAATGCCACGAAGGATGACCTCACCGCTATCAAAAATGTTTGGCCCGATTTGCAATCTGTTTTGGGTGTTTCGCAAAGAGCTTTGTTAGATGTACTTGAGCCGGTTGCTGCTAGTGCGAATCAAGTAGTAATGAAATGTAAATACACCCTTTGGTTTGAAAAAGCTAGTGAAGATGGCAATTTATTAGATATTTTGACTGAAGAAATTGCTAAATTTACTAAGCATAATTATGAAATAGTGCTAGTACCTGATGAAGATTGGGCCACAGTACGTAAAGAATTTATACAGAAACATGGTAAAGAATTACTTGATAAGCAAAAGCAAAAAGATTCAGAATCAGAACAGGCTGAATCAGATAAGCAGATAGTGGATAAAGCCAAAGAGTTATTTGGTGACACAGTAAATGTTAAAGACTAGAATTTAAGGAGACAAGATAATGAGTAAAAGACCTAATTTTGGTGCCATGGGCGGTATGAATATGCAACAAATGATGAAACAGGCCAAAAAATTGCAAGAGCAAATGGCTCAGGAACAAGAAAATATTACCGCCCAGGAATTTGTGGGCAAATCTGCAGATGATTTAGTCGTAGCTACTTTTAGTGGTGATCGTAAATTAAAAAATATTACCATTAAAAAGGATGCAATCGACCCAGATGATCCAGATATGCTGCAAGATTTAGTTATTGATGCCGTTAACAAAGGTCTGCAAGAAATTGATCAAGCTACGCAGCAAAGTTTAGGCAAGTATACGAAGGGTATGATTTAATTGCAATATCCAGCACCGATTGCGCATTTAATTGATTCTTATATGAAATTACCTGGTATTGGTGAAAAAACAGCAACAAGGCTTGCTTTTTATACTCTTGATATGCCAGATGAAGATGTTCACGGCTTTAGTACAGCACTAACAGAGGTAAAAGAAAAGCTTCATCGCTGTTCTATTTGTGGCAACATTACGGAAAAGGATCCGTGCCTAATCTGCAGTAATCCTGAACGTGACCAGTCGACTATTATGGTGGTTGAACAGCCTAAAGACGTGATGGCTTTTGAAGACATGGGTGAATATAGTGGTCTATATCATGTTCTGCACGGTGTTTTATCACCAATGGATGGTATTGGGCCAGAAGAAATTAATATTAAGTCACTGATTGTTCGCTTGCAAAAACAGGATGATGTCAAAGAGGTTATTTTAGCTTTAAATTCAACTCCCGAAGGTGAATCAACAGCGATGTATATTAGCAAACTAATTAAGCCTGCTGGAATTAAAGTAACCCGCCTGGCTGCTGGTTTGGCTGTCGGTAGTGATATTGAATATGCTAATTCGATTACTTTAAAAAGAGCGGTACAAGGGAGAACTTCAATCTAATGGCTCGTAATAAAGTTAAAAAAATGGGTGACGAATTGCTAATGGCCACAATTGAAGATTTGCAGGAACAAATTGCTGTTCAAAAAAATCTTGATCCAACGACACTTGATATGTCTGAGGATAACGTGGTATCAGGTAAAATTTTAAGAGCAAAATATTCTTTTTTATATAATGAAGCTCGTCATCGTAATACAAGATTTAGTGGTTTTTCTAATGCGATTTCAGACTAAAAAGTCCTTAGTGAAAGGACTTTTTATTTTGCACAAAAATTAAAAGTACGTTGGGGTGTTCATATAAAGAGAACTCTTGTAAAATAGAGACATGGAGAGTTTTATGAAAAGTTATTTTATCAGTTTCGAAGGACCAGATGGGTCAGGAAAAAGTACAGTTTTAAAGCAGGTTGTAGCTCAAATAGGTCCTAGACTTAAGACACAATATCTAGTAACTAGGGAACCTGGAGGCTCAAAAATTGCAGAAAAAATCCGGCAATTAATTTTGGATCCTGTGAATGAAGAAATGTCCGCTAAAACTGAAGCATTGCTTTATGCAGCTTCTCGCAGCCAACACATGTTTGAAACTGTGATACCGGCTCTTAAAGCTGGTAAGGTAGTTTTCTCTGATCGATTTGTTGATAGTTCACTTGCTTATCAAGGAGCAGGACGAGATTTGGGTATTGCCGCTGTGAAACAGATTAATGATTTTGCCACCAGTAAAATTGAACCCGATCTCACTATTTTTCTCGACGTTAAACCGCAAATTGGCTTAGACAGGATTGCCCAAGAACGAGCTGGTCAAGAAGACCGTTTGGAACAGGAAAAATTAATTTTTCATCAAAAAGTTTACCGGGGCTATCAAGAAGTAAATCAAGCTTATCCTAAAAGAATAGTGGTAGTTAATGCAAATAAACCACTCAATTTGGTTGTAGAGGATTGTGTTAAAATAATTGCAAACCGATTACCAGCAGATTTGTTAAAGGACTGATTAAGATGAAATTAATAGTTGCAATTGTTCAAAAAGAAGATGCTAACCGTTTGCAGCGTACCTTTGTTAAAGAGAGTATTCGCGCAACTAAACTTGCTACAACAGGTGGATTTCTTAGTGAAGGTAATACGACCTTTCTTATCGGTATAGATGATAAGCATGTTAAACAAGTTTTGCGTATTATCAAGGATGAATCCAAATCACGTGAAGAATATATGAATCCGAATATGGTAATGACAGGCTTTGATATTAGTAGTCAACCGATAAAAATTACAGTTGGTGGGGCTACTTGCTTTGTCTTGCCTGTTGAAGAATTTAAGCAATTCTAATGTCTGTCAATATTAAGGAAGCGGGCCAGAAGCAAACTGAACTTTTGCGTCAGGCATTTGAACAAAATAAACTGGCGCACAGTTATTTATTCGTTGATGCTAATGAAATTCAGGCTTTAAATACAGCCTATTGGTTAGCCTGTCTTTTTAATTGTAGTGGTAGTAAAAAACCAGATGGTACTTGTCAGAACTGCCGGCAGATTATTTCAGGCAATCACCCGGATGTTTTGCTGGTAAAGCCCGAAGGCAAGCAAACTTTGGGCATCGATCAAGTGCGCATTTTAAAAGAAGAACTGGCTAAAAGTCCGGTTCAAAGCAGTGTCCGTTTCTTTTTTATTAATGAAGCACAAAAGTTAACTTTGCCTGCAGCTAATGCTTTGCTTAATTTACTAGAAGAGCCTATTGCACCTGTCGTTACAATTTTAATCACCAATAATACTGATCAAATTTTGCCAACAATTCGGTCACGTACTCAGATTATTAATTTTGCGAATAATGAAAAAGAGAATGGTAAAAGTGCGGAATTATTAGCAAATGGCTTCAGTCCTAGTGAAGTTAGTGAGCTGGAAGATACAACTAAATTAGATAAAGATACTAAATATTTTTACCAAGAAATGATTGAGCACAACTCATTATCACTTGTCAGCGCGCACCAGTTGGCAGAAATAGCAAGAAGCAAAAGTGAACAAAATTATATTCTCTTTTTACTTAAGAAATGGGCACAAGAGGAATTAGAAAATAATCATCAAGATGATGGAGCAAGAATGCTAAAGTATTTGCTTGAAATTGATAAGATGCAGTACAGCAATGTTAGTTTTCGTAATTTACTTGATTTTCTTGCTTTGCAGTGGAAACGGTAGGTGTTCGTGGTGGATTCATATTCAAAGTTGGAGCAGCTTCACGATTCGATGGTCAGCATGACCAAAACAATCGAAAGTTTAGAGAATAGTATTTTAGAGACTTTAAAAGAAAATACTGAATTAAAAGTAGAGAATCAATTGCTGCGCGAAAAAATGGACAAAATGAATAATGCCCACAATAGTACCGTAAAAACTCAAAGTGGCCTTGAATCTTTGCGGCAAATTTACAGCTCAGGTTATCATATTTGTAATATGTACTATGGCTCTCACCGTGATCCTAATACAGACTGCATGTTTTGCCTGGATATTCTTGATAATTTCGGTGAAAAAAAGAAGAAACATTAAAGGACTGATCAAATGCAGAGGCAAAGTAGTTATGCCCAAGAAAATGGTAAGCTTTATCTAGTGCCAACTCCGATTGGTAATTTGGAAGACATTACAATTAGAGCAAAAAAAGTTTTACAGGAAGCTGATTATATCGCAGCTGAAGATACCAGAACAAGTGGCATCCTACTTGAAAAAATTGGGGTTCATAATCATATGCTTTCCTTTCATAAGTATAATTCAAAGGAAAGAGCGCCCGAATTGATTAAATTAATGACGAAGGGTGCAGTTATCGCAGAAATTAGTGACGCTGGAATGCCCGTCATTTCTGATCCGGGTTATATTTTAGTCCAAGAGTGTATCAAGAATAATATTCCAGTTGTCCCTTTACCAGGTGCTTCCGCCTTTACTACTGCCTTGATTGCCTCTGGCTTTGATGCTCAGCCATTTACTTATTATGGCTTTTTACCGCGGAAAAAGAGTGAGCAAAAATCCTTTTTTGAACAAATGAATAAAGCACGCGCAACTTCTGTTTTTTATGAAGCACCACATAGATTGGTTAAAACTCTTAATAATTTGTCCGAAATTCTGGATTCTGAGCGTCAAATTGTTGTCGCCAGAGAACTGACTAAGATTCACGAGGAATTTGTTCGTGGTACAATCAGTGAAGTAACTAATTACTTTGAGCAAAATGCGCCGAGAGGTGAATTTGTGATTTTGGTTTCACCAAATACCAAGCAAGCTGAAAAATTATCTTGGACTGCACTAATTGCGTTAGTAGAGCAGTTGGTTGCTAAAGGAAAAAGCAAAAAAATGGCAATTAAGGAGATTGCTCAGGAAAATCACGTTTCAAAAAATGAGTTATATGAACGTTATCATCAAAAGTAGGTGAAATTATGAAGTACAGTGAAAAACATATTGTAAATTATTATGAATGTGATGAAAATAAAAATTTAAAATTACCTGCGATGATTGATTTGATGATGAGTGTTTCGGAGCATCAATTAGATTCAGGTAATGGTAGTACTAACGCTTTGACCAAGAGGGGATTAGGTTGGGTCGTGACGCAATATCATATGGAAATTGCCCGCCTGCCCCATCCAAATGAAGAAATTATACTTACAACTGAGCCATTTGGCTATAACCGTTTTTTGGAATATAGAAATTATGTATTTACCGATCAGACTGGAAATGAGTTGATAACAGTAAAGAGTGAATGGGTTTTATTTGATTTAAAGACCCGCAAATTAGTATCAACTGATAAGGAAATGATGGCTGAATTGGGAATACCACTCTTGAAAAAGCTGCCTCGTTTTCCAAGACTGCGGGTCCAGGAAAATTACGAGAGAAAACGGCAGTATCGCGTACGCTATGATGATTTGGATACCAACCATCACATGACTAATGGTCACTATTTTAATTGGTTTCTTGATACGCTTGACCGCGATTTTTTAAAAAATCATGTCGTCAAGACTATTGATATTAAATTTAATCTTGAGGTCCGTTATGCGCAAACGCCATATGCATGTGTAAACTTAATCAAAGATGGTGACACTATAAAATCATTTCATGCGATTGCGGATGAAGACAAAAAGGATAAAGCTGTTTGTGAACTAACTTGGCGCAAAATATAATATAATTATTTTTTGTGTTCTAACATAATTTAATTAAAGAAAGAAAGTGTTCCAAATGACTATTAAAGAAATGTTTAAGGTCGAATTGCGTGATCTTGTACTCTTAGGAATTATTGTCGCAATGAAGATCATTCTTAGTCGTTTTACAGTCGGATCAACTGTTGTTCATGTAAGTTTGGGCTTCATCGGAAGCGTAATGCTGGGATTCTTATTTGGGCCTGTTTGGGGTAGCGTTGGCGGTGGAATTAGTGACTTGGTTTCATCGGCTTTATTCGGTAATCAAGGGGGCTTTTTTATCGGCTTTACCCTGAGTGCAATGATTGGTCCGTTTATTTATGGCTTGGTATTTTATCAAAAGCCAGTCAAAATTTGGCGCATTATTTTGGCAACTTTATTAGTGACAGTTGTTGTTAATATCGGCTTAAATACACTTTGGGTTCACCTTTTATATGGCATTGACTATTCCGTTGCACTTATTCAAAGAATTCCGAAGGAAGCCATTACCCCCTGGGTGGAAATGATTGTTAGTTATTTTGTTTTAAACGCAATTTCAAGGGTTAGGATTAACAGATAATTTTCGAAAAGAGTAAAAATATTTTAGAATGAAAATTTTGAGTATGTCGACTGCGACAAATAATTTAAGTGTGGCTTTAAATGATGGTGCTAAAGTAATTATGGAAAAGAATGAATTTGATCAGCGTAATCACAGCGCACATTTGGACCCATTAATTGCCGAAATTTTGAAAGAAAATAATCTAAGATTAGCAGAAATTGATCGTTTTGCCGTTGCAATTGGACCAGGTTCATACACTGGTTTACGTATTGGTGTTACGACAGTAAAAATGTTTGCCAGCATTTTACATAAAGGTGTAGCAGGCATTTCTACCTTACAAGCATTGGCAACTAGTTGTGCAGAAAAAGACACTTTAATAGTGGCTGGGATTGATGCTCGTAATGACAATTACTTTGCGGGTGCTTATGTCAATAAGGAAGATGATTGGGGTCCTGAATGTGTAATACCTGATGGGCACTATCATATTGACACACTTTTAAGCGCAGTAGCAGAATATTGTGCAGATAACAATCTGGAAAATGTTATTTATGTTGGTTCTGGCTTTGAAAAACAAAAAGAGGCCATCAAAAAGATAAATATTCCCTTTAATTTTGGAACAGAAAAACAAAACATTGTTCATGCTGGTTTAATAGGTAAGTTGGCTGTGGATGCTCAACCCGATGATCCTGACCAGTTGTTGCCAAACTATTTACGGCGCACACAAGCTGAAATTGATTGGCATAAAAAGACCGGAGAAGCATACAAACCTGACAGTAACTATGTGGAAGAAATTTAAGTGTTTCTGGCCTTTTTTATTTGTGGCGCAAAAGAAAAAGTTTGTTAACTTTACTCCAGAAAAATTCATTATAAAGCACTCTATCCTGGATATTAGACAAGCTCAATTTGAGGACATTTCTGCGATCTTGTTACTTGAGCAAAGTTTATATCAAGGAGAGGAGCCTTGGAGCGGAGCAATTTTTCAAACTGAATTGGGCAAAAAGAATTCACTTTATTTACTTGTTCTGCAGTCGCAATTGGTAGTTGGGCTAATTGGTGTCCGAATTGATAATAGTAAGGCGCACATTACCAATTTAATGGTTGATTCCGCTTGGCAAAAAAGAGGCATAGGTACTTATTTAATCAGAAAAGTAATTGAAATTGCCCAAGAAAAAGGCTGTGAGGAACTTAGCCTGGAAGTAAGAGAGGATAATTTGAATGCCCAAAAGTTATATCAAAAATTAGGTTTTGTTACAACTTTCGTCTGGCCCAATTATTATCAGGACTCTAAGCAAAACGCGTTTAACATGGTGCTTAAATTGGCAAGTGACTAAAAGAAAGGAAATTAAATTGGTAAATAAAAAAGACATCCGGATTTTAGCTTTTGAAAGTTCTTGTGATGAGACTTCGGCTTCTGTTGTTAAAAATGGCAGAGAAGTTGAAAGCTTGATAGTGGCAACTCAAATTAAAAGTCACCAGCGTTTTGGAGGGGTCGTTCCCGAAGTAGCCAGTCGCCATCACATTGAAGTGATAACGCAAATTACCAGGGAAGCGTTAAGTGAAGCAAAAGTTACCTGGAATGATATCGATGCTATTGCCGTAACTTATGGACCTGGATTAGTCGGAGCCCTGTTAATTGGTGTCAGTGCAGCTAAAGCTGCTTCCATGGCTACAGGCATCCCACTAATTGGTGTTGATCATATTATGGGCCACATTATGGCAGCACAATTAAAAGAAGAGATTACTTATCCGGCTCTTGCACTGCAAGTTTCTGGTGGACATACTGAAATTGTTTTACTAAAAGACCCGACCCATTTTGAAATAGTTGGTGATACTAGAGATGACGCGGCAGGAGAGGCTTATGATAAAATCGGCCGAGTTTTAGGAGTTAATTATCCAGCTGGTAAAACAATAGATGAATGGGCTCACCAGGGGCAGGATACCTTTAATTTTCCCCGGGCAATGATTAAAGAAGATGATTACGACTTTTCTTTTTCAGGGCTAAAAAGTGCATTCATTAATACTTGTCATCACGCTGAACAAATTAACCAAAAACTAAATAAATATGACTTAGCGGCCAGTTTTCAAGCCGCAGTAATTGATGTTTTAGCAACTAAAACAATTAGGGCAATTAAGCAGTATCAGCCGCAGACTTTCATCATGGGGGGTGGTGTAGCCGCTAACCATGGTTTACGGGACAGAATGAATAGTGAAATAGCAAGTTTACCGCAAAATATTCAGCCCAAAGTCATTTTGCCTGATATAAAGCTTTGCGGTGACAATGCTGCGATGATTGGTGCAGCGGCATACAATTTATATCAAGAAGGAAAATTTGCTGATCTAACTTTAGATGCTGATGCATCATTAGAACTACCTTATGCATCCGAAATGCTGCAATAAAGTAAATAATATCAGGGTCAAGACAAAAAGCATACGAAAGAAGGCGTTGAATTCAACGTCTTTTTATTGTTCTTGAAATAGTTTTTCCAGACTCTTTTTTATCATTATGTGTTTTGAGCCCAAGTATTTTAAACATTATATTTATGTATCAATTACTAAATGATCAGAGTATACAAAATGACAGCTGGTGAATAGCTACAGTATCGGATTGCAAGAACTTTTAGACAGTAGTATTAAGAAATAAAAAATGTCACATATGTTTTTAAAAAGTCATATGTGACATTTTTTAATTTAGTTTTCCTACCTGAATATAATAAAGTCAAACAGGTAAGGGAGAAAATCAAATGGTTAGTTTATTTCATTCATTGATGATCCTAGCTGTTAGCATATTTTAAAAAGTTCAAAAATACAAAATTTGATAATCAATTTGATTATGAATTTTATACGGATAGACTATTAATAAAACTCAAATACAAACAAGTTTCTATCAATAAATAGGGATACGTTTAAATTTCTAATCAAAAAACAATAAAATTATGGTAGGCTAAATTATAGTAACCCTATCATTTTTAAATTAATTTACTATTCAACAAAGGAGACAATGATGTTAACAGTACAAAACCTTTCGCTCAAAACCAGGCAGCCGATCCTGCACGATTTTTCTTATCAATTTGCACCCGGTCAATTTTATCAAATTGCTGCAGAAAACGGTTCTGGTAAAACAAGTTTCTTGCGTGCTGTTACGGATCTAATTCCAGCTTCTTCTGGTAAAGTCTTATTGGACGGAAAGCCGTATGCCAAAAATAAGCGTAAGCTTTTTTTCTTTGAAAGCAATGAATGGTTGAATGTCAATTTAACCAGCCTTGATTACTTAAAATTCGTGAAAAGACAATGGCATTCTAATGTCGACCTTGATCAAGAACTTGATTTCTTGGGTGTACGTAAGTATGTCAAAGTCCCGATTAAAAAGTATTCGCTTGGAATGAAACAAAAATTGATTGTAGCCATGTACCTAGTTAGTGGCGCCGAATATTACTTGATGGACGAGATCACTAACGGTCTTGATGAAGAAAGTCGCGCAATTCTTTATAAGAGACTAAATGATGAGGTAGCTCAGCATAATAAATGTATTATTCTAACCTCCCACTATAGCAGCGAGATTAAAGTGAATAACTTACACCGGCTCGTTTTACAAAAACAAATGATGCACGAGGTAGAACAATGAGCTCATATTTTTCATTGCAACTTAAAAAAGTTACTAAACACAATCTATCAATTATTTCACTGGTTATTTTATTATTAATTTCTTTTGGCTTACTATACATGAAGTCTACGCAGCTCATGGGTACAGGTTCTTTAAAAGGAGATGCTCAGGGTCAGATTGCCATGAAAAAGCAAGCTTTACAAGCCGATCGTCAAGCACTCAAACGATATTCACCGCAAGGAAAATCATATAAGGCCATTGAAAAAGATATCAAACAAACTGAAATAGGATTAAGAAAAGATCAAGCCTTTGTTGATAATATTAATCATAATCACTGGAAGCGAGTTTATGAGACCAAATTAAAAAGGGAACAAAAAGGCAAATTGACTGATCTAAGCTCGGATGAAAAAGATGGATATAAAAGTGTAATACTGCGTTTAAAGTATCTCATAGCTCACCCTATGCCTTATGAAAGCGATAACGCAGTTACCGGAATACAATTTTTGTTAGATTTGAATGCAAACTATTGGCCTGCCTTATTTAGTTTGGTAATGATATTTATTTTGACTTATTTATTTACTGGTTCTTATAAAAATGGTCTTGACATTTCCACTGTCTTGCCAATTAATCGCTTGCAAAGTACATTGACTAATAATATTGCTGGGTTAGTGGTCGTCAGCTTTATTTTTCTTTTACTAAACTTATTAGTTTTCGGGGGAGCAGCGAGCATTTTTGGTACTGGTCGCAGTGACTATCCTTACATCATTCACCATCTGGTTAGCGACCACTTGGTGCCGGGAATTGTTCCGACTGCCAAATTGTTGCCCCAAGCAGTTATACTGCAGCTCTTAAATTTCATATTTATGGTTTTGCTTGTACAGCTAATTGCTAAAATTTTTCATAACCAGTTACCGACTCTGTTAGTTTCGCTATTGCTTTTATTAGGCGGTCATTTTGTTACAGTTTTTATTATTCCGCTAGAGAAGATTGCGCAGTGGCTTCCTGGTACTTATTTAGGAGCTTTAAATGTTGTATCAAACCAAACAGCCTATGCAATGGATAATTCCGCGATTAACTTTTCAAATGGTGTGTTTACCTTAACACTAAGTTCTATATTATTGTTGTTGTTGGTACTTTTAATTGATCGCCTTACAACTGTTACACATAGAAATGGGAGACTGGCATAATGTCCTATCTGGCTTTTCAGCTTAAAAAAGTATTTAAGAATAAGCTAACCCCAGTTTGCTTAGCAATTATACTCTTATTAATGGGTATTGTCTTATTCATGAATATACGCACTAATCCCCAATTTTCCTTGCAGGCGTTGTCTAAATCAGAGATTGCATACCGCCAAAAAGAAATTAACCGGCAGCAAAGATTACTTAAGCACGATAAACAAAAATCGAAAACTGAGATTTACAATGATACTAAATCTACTATTAAGCAAAACCAAGAAGTAGTTAAGCAAGATAAACAAATTCTAAATGCGGCAAATAAAGGTAACTGGCGCAAAGCCTACACGATTATGTGGCACCAAAAAAAGCAAGAACAAACTATTACATCAAATGGCCAAGATTCAGCAGGCCTTAATTCAAAAATAAATGTAGAGAAAAAGCTGCAATTCTTTAACTATTTACGCCATGAGCCTTTGCCTTATGAAAGTCAGGATATGCCAGTAACAGGCTGGCAGTTCTTACTGCAATTAAATCAGCAATATTTGCCTTACGTATTTACTCTTGTTGCTCTGTTTTTATTAACTTTGCTTTTAACTGATTCTTACCACCAAAAATTAGATACGGCGCAGTTATTACCGCTTGAAAAAAATAATTTAATGATTTCGAATACCATAGCAGGAATAGTCCTGACTCTTGGTAGTTTTTTAGCGATTAATTTAGTATTATTTATTGTAGCTTCCCTTATTTCTGGTACAGGTAGTTTGTTCTTTCCTTATATCATTGGTCAATATACAGGTGGTAGGACTCTTATTGAATGTGTATCTACTGGCAGTTTTATTATTAAAGTAATTGTATTGCAGGCACTTACCTTGATCTTCGAGGTTGTCTTAGTTCAATTACTTGCCCGAATTTTTCGTGATAAATTATCAGCATTACTTATCGCTATTTTACTTGTTCCTGGGCTTAACATTGCAACTATGATCGTTGAGCCGCTGCGTAAGATTTGCGCCTGGTTGCCAATGACTTACCTGAACGCAGTTGACATAGTATCTGGCAATTTAGGAATGAATTATCAAAATGTGCAGTTGAACTATACGACAGGGCTTTTAACACTGTGCTGCTCAATTTTAATAATTACTATTATGATTTCACTGTCCAGTCATATAAAATATAAAGAATAAAATTTTATATTTTGTAAATCAACATTTTTACTTCTAATTTAGTGTTATCATGACTTTAAAGGATTCATTTGTTTTATTTAAATTATACTTACCCAAAAATTCTTTTAAAACTAAGTGTAAAAATATATAACAAGTAATAACATACTTACCATTACACAATAGGAGACTCATTTCAAAAGAGTCTCCCATTTTGATTAAACAAGTATTTGCAGATTTAATATTCAATAATATCTTGCCTTGCTGTGTAAATTTTAGTGCTAAAGTATCATCTATTCTAACTAGGTAATAAGGTACGTATCATGATAAAGTTAATTAGATTGTTGTAAGCTCTTCTTAATACTAAAAGATAAAATATTGAGCAAAGGAGACTGGGAAAAGATAGTTTTTTCCCAGTCTTTTTATTATCCCTTAAAAATCTTTGTAGAAAGCAATCAAATTTTATTTGTCACACGGCTTAAAATTACAACTCTTATAAAACATGCGCGTTTTAAGGGAATTTTCTGTCAACAAAACCTTCTGTCTGACAGAATTATATTCTGTAATACGCTATTCATTATTTTCGTACCAATTCCCCGACTTTGATAAGCGGATTAACCAGTAACTCTTGGATATAAATGATGGTCAGACCATCACCAAACTACTCTGATTAATCCAACTAATTGACTATGAACCTAAGCGCCAATAGCAAAAAGCAAATTTGCCACTGCCTTTTGTAGTTGCCCGAGAATTTTGTGTATAAGAACTCCAACCGAAGCTGGTGTATAAATTGATGAGTTGGTCTAAAACAATATTTTAGTCAGCTATATATTTCATTTTTATTCCTCCTTAACTAATTGATAATTAAAGAGTAATACGGGATTTCACATGTACACCTTTCCAATTTATTTTTTATAGAGCCAGAAATTTATCAAGTTTTGCAAACAAAAAATCAATTAATAGTTAACAAGGTAATTTACTGTAAGTTGAAATTTAGAAATAGTAAACAAGAAGGCAGATTTATTTCTATTTTTGTTGCGTTTCCAAAATATGGATTATTTTAGTCAAAGCTATCCAGTTCAGTCAGTGCTTTTTCCCAAGCATCATTTGCCTCAGCAAGTTGTTTTTGCACCTCAGTGAGCTGTTCCTGCAAAGGACCTAATTTGTCGAAGTTAGTAGCAATTTCAGGATCAGCCATTTGATTTTGAATATCTTCCTGCTCTTTTTCCAGTTGTTCAATCTTATTTTCAGTATTTTCAACTTCTCTTTGCAATTTACGCTTTTGTGAATCGCGCAATTTTTGCTCTTGATAAGAAAGCTTATTTTTATTTTCGTCTACTTTTGCTGCCGTATTATTTGCTGCCGACTCGTTCTCTGAAACAATATTTTGCTTGTTTTTTTCATCTAAATAATAGCTATAGTCACCCTCATAAACTTGGGCAGTACCATCTTTGATCTCTACAATTTTATTAGCTAATTGATTGATGAAATAGCGGTCGTGAGAAACAAACAATAAAGTACCATCAAAATTCTGTAAAGCTTTTTCTAATACTTCTTTGGCCTCAAGATCTAAATGGTTAGTAGGCTCATCCATCAGCAGAAAGTTGTTATGTTCTAGTGACAAAACCGTTAATGTTAATCTGGCCTTTTGACCACCTGAAAGTTGCCCGACAGTTTTATCAATATCCTTTGCCGTAAACAAAAAACTGGCTAAAATGGAACGAACATCTTTTTCAGGCATTGTTTTATGCCGATCCCAAACTGTATCGATTACCGTTTTGGTTGGATCAAGTCCCTGCAGTTCTTGATCATAGTAGCCGATATCAAGGGATGCACCGTACTTAATTGAACCTTTTTTTGGCTTTAACTCCTTCATCACGGTTTTAAGTAAAGTTGATTTACCAATACCATTTTGACCAATTACGGCTACGCGGTCGCCTTTATTTATTTGCAGAGAAATATTGTGAACCATTGTTTTTGTTGGATAGCCAATTGTTAAATCACGTAAAATTAAAACTTCTTTACCAGATGGCCGCTCGCTTTGAAAATTAATGCGTACTTTGCTTTTGTGTTTTGGCGGAGTGATCCTATCCATTTTCTCCAATTGCTTGCGGCGGCTTTGTGCTCGTTTAGTAGTTTTGGCTCTGACAATATTTTTTTGAATAAATTCTTCGTCTTTTTTGATTTGCTCTTGCTGCTTTTCATACGCTTCTTCTTGCTGACGATCACGCAGCTGCCGTTCAGCAACGTATGCGGAATAATTCCCCTTAAAGACAGTTAATTTGCCAAATTGCAATTCAAAAATCTGTGTGGCTAAATTATCTAAAAAATACTGATCGTGGGAAACAACTAAAATAGCACCAGAATAGTTTTTAAGATAACTTTCCAGCCAGTCCAGAGTGTCTAAATCAAGGTAGTTGGTAGGCTCATCAAGTAATAGCAGAGCAGGCTTGCGCAGTAGCAATTTAACAAATGAAAGTCTGGTTTTTTCTCCTCCGGAAAGACTTGCGATTTTTTTGGACCAAGTTTCTTCGGGAAAGTTAAAGCCATTCAAAATACTTTTGATATCAGCCTGGTAGGTGTACCCTCCTTGCTGCTCAAAGTTGAATTGCAGCTGGTCATACTGTTTTAACAAATCACTTTTTTTAGGGTTAGCAGCGATGTCTTGCTGTAAACTTGTGATTTTTTTGCTCATATTAATTAATGAAGTAAAAACAGACAACATTTCTTCCCAAATTGTTTTACTTTCATTTAAGCCATTTTCTTGGGCAATATAGCCGACATCTATATTTTTATTGATGGTGAAGTCACCATGTGTGGCTTCTTCTTCACCGGTCATAATCTTAAGCAAGGTCGTTTTACCGACACCATTTGGTCCAATCAGACCTATTCTGGCATTTGCGTCAATTGAAAAATTGACATTTTTAAATAATGTGTTGGCACCAAATTGTTTTTCTAAATCGTGTCCTTGTGCAATTATCATAATTTTTCACCTAAAAACCATTTTAGCATACGTAGTGAAATTCTTGTGTGAGAGTTTGATGGATATATGAAAGAAAAAGAGCAAAAATACCAGTTTCTATTATCAAGCCTGTTACCATTATGCTAAAATTTAAAAGATTGTGAAAAAAATGTTTGCAAATGACGTAAATTTATAGGTAAAATAGAATTGATTGCTGAGAAATTCACAAGAACGAATTATGGTTACTTAATTAAGTTGGAGGCTTCTTAAATGGAAAAAATCAAAATACCAACGGCAACGGCTAAAAGGTTGCCGTTATATTACCGTTATCTTATTATCTTAAATGAGGCTGGCAAAGAAAAAGTTTCTTCGACTGAATTGTCTGAAGCTGTTCAGGTAGACAGTGCTTCAATCAGACGTGATTTTTCTTATTTCGGCGCTTTGGGCAAAAGGGGTTATGGCTACGATGTAAAAAGTTTACTTTCTTTTTTTAAAAAGATTTTAAACCAAGACACTTTAACAAATGTTGCTTTGGTTGGCGTAGGTAACCTGGGTCATGCTTTATTAAATTACAATTTTAAACGCTCAAATAATATTCGCATTTCTTGTGCTTTTGATATTGATGCAAAAATTACCGGCAGAATTCTAAGCGGTGTGCCTGTCTATGATATGAGTGAACTTAAAAAGCAGCTTAGTGACCAACAAATTTCTATTGCGATTTTAACGGTGCCATCTGCGGCTGCTCAAAAAACTGCTGATGATATGGTAGAAGCTGGAATTAAGGGAATCATGAATTTCACCCCAATTCGTTTATCTGCACCAAGTGGCATTAGAATTCAAAACGTTGATTTGGCTACTGAGTTGCAGACACTTATTTACTTTCTTGATTCGGATAAGAAAAAATAGTTTTAAAAAAGCAAATTAGCACTTTTTTACTCAAAGTGCTAATTTTTTCTTGCATTTTTTCATAAAAGGGGTTATTATCATAAATGTAAGTTAGCACTTGACAAATAGGAGTGCTAATGGCACATAAAAGAGATTAAAATTTAATTTTAGGAGGGACAAACGTGTTACAACCAATTGGTGATCGCGTGATCGTAAAAGTTAAAGAAGAAGAAGAAAAGACTGTAGGCGGAATCGTCCTGGCTTCTAATGCTAAACAAAAGCCGACAGAAGGTGAAGTAGTTGCTGTTGGTGAAGGTAACTTTGCTGAAAATGGCAACAAAATACCTATGACTGTTAAGGAAGGTGACGTTGTTTTATACGACAAGTATTCTGGTACAGATGTTAAATACGATGGTGAAAAATATTTAGTCCTTCACGAAAAAGATATTTTAGCAATTGTTAAGTAATTAAGGAGCGCATAAAAATATGGCAAAAGACATTAAATTTTCAGAAAAAGCAAGACGTTCCCTGTTAAAGGGCGTTGATAAATTAGCTGACACTGTTAAGGCAACTATTGGTCCTAAGGGTAGAAATGTTGTTTTAGAGCAATCTTACGGCAACCCTGACATCACTAACGATGGTGTAACTATTGCCAAGGCAATTGAGTTGAAAGACCACTATGAGAATATGGGTGCCAAGTTGGTTGCAGAAGCAGCACAAAAAACAAATGATATTGCCGGTGACGGTACTACTACTGCTGTTGTTTTGACCCAAGCAATTATTCGTGAAGGCATGAAGAATGTTACTGCTGGTGCTAACCCTGTTGGTGTTCGTCGCGGTATTGAAAAAGCT
This sequence comes from Lactobacillus melliventris, assembly GCF_013346935.1. Lineage (GTDB taxonomy): Bacteria > Bacillota > Bacilli > Lactobacillales > Lactobacillaceae > Lactobacillus. Next base: position 17,140 of record NZ_JAAEEB010000004.1, on the reverse strand, counting down.
ACAAAAGCTGTAGTAAATGAATTACACAAGATTAGTCATACTGTTTCTTCAAAAGACCAAATTGCTCAAGTTGCTTCAGTTTCTTCAGCTTCAAAAGAAGTTGGTGATTTAATTGCTGACGCAATGGAAAAAGTTGGTAATGACGGTGTTATCACTATTGAAGACTCACGTGGTATCGAAACTGAATTATCAGTAGTTGAAGGTATGCAATTTGACCGTGGTTACCTGTCACAATACATGGTAACTGATAATGACAAGATGGAAGCTGATCTTGACAATCCATATATCTTAATTACTGATAAGAAGATTTCTAACATTCAAGACATCTTGCCATTGTTACAAGAAATTGTGCAACAAGGCAAATCACTTTTAATCATTGCCGATGATGTTTCTGGTGAAGCTTTGCCAACATTAGTTTTGAACAAGATTCGTGGTACATTCAATGTTGTTGCTGTTAAGGCTCCTGGCTTTGGCGACCGTCGTAAAGAACAACTGCAAGATATTGCTGCTTTAACTGGTGGTACAGTTATTACTGAGGACTTAGGGCTTGAATTAAAGGACACTAAGATTGACCAATTAGGTCAAGCTCGCCGGATTACTGTAACTAAGGACTCAACTACTATTGTTGATGGTTCAGGTTCAGATGAAGCAATTAAAGACCGTGAAGATTCAATTAGAAAGCAAATTGCAGAAACCACTTCTGACTTTGACAAGAAGAAATTACAAGAGCGCCTAGCTAAATTAACTGGTGGCGTTGCTGTTATTCATGTTGGTGCTGCTACTGAAACTGAATTAAAAGAACGCAGATACCGCATCGAAGATGCTTTGAACTCAACGCGTGCTGCTGTTGATGAAGGCTACGTTGCTGGTGGTGGTACTGCTTTAGTAGATGTTAAGGATGCTGTTAAGGACCTTAAAGGTGACAATGCTGATGAACAAACAGGTATTAACATTGTCTTAGAAGCTTTGACTGCTCCAGTTCGTCAAATTGCTGAAAATGCTGGTGAAGATGGTTCAGTTATCTTGAATAAGCTTGAAGGCCAAGAAAACGAAGTTGGTTACAATGCAGCTAACGGTGAATGGGAAAACATGGTTGAAGCCGGAATTATCGACCCAACTAAGGTAACCCGTACTGCTTTGCAAAATGCTGCTTCTATTGCTGCTTTGTTATTGACTACTGAAGCCGTTGTTGCCGAAATACCAGAAGAAAAACCTGCCGCTGATCCAAATGCAGGTGCTGGCAATCCAGGTATGATGTAATTTAGTTTTTATTAATTAATTAATAAATCCTACTAGCAATCCTGTGGGGCTTGCTGGTAGGATTTTTTTGTTTAATATACAAGTTATCAGAATTTGATAAATAAATACTGCCTTTACATTAGGAAGGAATATTAGTGGAATATTTAAGTTTACTAGGTATAGTAGTCATAGTGATTGGCTTTGCGCTGGGACTTGATACCATAGCCGTGGTTATTATTGCTGCTTTAATTACAGCCTTAGTTTCAGGAATTGATTTTGTCTCGTTTTTGACAATTTTGGGTAAAGGATTTATGGATAATCGCATGGTTTCCCTGTTTTTTCTGACTTTACCGACAATTGGTATTTTAGAAAGACATGGCTTAAAGCAAGCTGCTGTTAATTTGATTAAAAAAATGAAAAAATTGACGCCAGGTCGTATTTTCGATATTTACCAAGCCATTCGTGAAATTGCTGGTGCCTTTGGTATATCTCTACAAGGACACGTCCAATTTATTGCGCCACTAATTAATCCAATGGCACAAGCGGCCGGTAAGGTTAATAGCGAATTGACGCCTCTTGAAGTAGACCAAATCAAAGGTAGGGCGGCTGCAACAGAAAATTTTGGTAATTTCTTTGCCCAAAATTTATTCGTAGCTTCTTCAAGCGTTCTACTTATTGCAAGTACTATGAAATCACTGGGTCACCCAGTTGATCCTAGTGGCATAGTTCTATACACTTTTCCAGTTGCAATCATCAGTTATATTTTATGTGTGCTTTACAATCATGTGTTTGACCAAAAATTACTCAAACAGCAAGAGAAGTAGGAGAAATAATGGATACTTTAATCAATAATATTTTATTAGCGTTCTATATCTTAATCGGGCTGTTTTTCTTGGCTGCAGCAATTGAGTCTTGGCGTGATCAATCAAATCCTGTGCGTTGGGGTACCGGGCTTTTCTGGTTTTTGTTTGCAATACTATTCTGTTGTGGCCAATGGCTTTCGAATGCAATTAACGGTGCAATTATAATAATTGTTGCTTTATTATCTCTGTTTAAACAGGTTCGCGTAGGTCACATCAGGGATTTGGATGAAAAAGTTGCTCAACAAACTGTTAAACGCATTGGCAACTGGATCTTTTTGCCAAGTATCTTGCTAGCAGTTTTAGCTTTATTAATAGCCCAATTTACTAATCTAGGTGGTCAAGTAGGTATAGGTGTGGCAGCAATTGTTTCACTTATTTGCGCACAAATTCTGACAAAAGCAAATGCTAAAGTTGTGTATGAAGATACTCAGAGAATGGTGCGTTCGGTAGGGTCAGCCGGAATCTTACCACAACTGCTTGCTACTTTAGGTGTGGTGTTTACAGCTTCAGGTGTGGGACAAGTTACTGCTAAGGCTATTTCCGGACTTTTTCCTATTGGAAACCATTTATTGGGAGTTACACTCTATTGTGTTGCCATGGCTTTGTTTACTGCTATTATGGGTAATGCGTTTGCGGCCTTTGCAGTTATTACTGCTGGCATTGGCATCCCTTTTGTTGTGGCACAAGGAGGTTCACCGGTTGTAGTTGCAGCTTTAGGGATGACTTCGGGTTATTGCGGTACGCTGTTAACACCAATGGCTGCAAACTTTAACACCTTACCAGTTGCTCTTATGGAAATGAAAGATCAACTAGGCGTAATTAAACAACAATTTCCGATCGCAATCAGCATGTTGCTTATTCAAATTATTCTAATGTACTTTTTGGCATTTTAAGATAGTGAGGAGAGAAGATAATGAAAATTCTTGTAACAGGTTTTGATCCATTTGGTGAAGATGAAATTAATCCTGCAATTGAGGCAGTTAAACGACTGGATGATGAAATCGCTGGTGCACAAATTATAAAACTTGAAATACCAACAGTTTTCGGAGATTGTGCCGATGTGGTTCATGAAGCTATTCTTAAAGAAAAACCTGATTATGTTTTAAATATCGGACAGGCTGGTGGTCGGTTTGCACTGACCCCTGAGCGTGTAGCTATTAATTTTGATGATGGCCGCATTGCTGATAATAAAGGGTACCAGCCACTTGCCTGTCCTATTCATGCAGACGGTCAAAATGCATATTTTACGCAACTGCCTGTTAAGGCAATGGCACGGGCAATTAGGGAAGCTGGACTTCCAAGTTCAGTTTCTACGACGGCAGGTACATTTGTCTGCAACCACATTATGTATCAAGTGCAGTATATGATTGATAAAGAATTTCATGACTTAAAAGCTGGCTTTATGCACATTCCGTATTTACCAGAACAAGTTGTTGCTAAACCAGAAACTCCTTGTCTGAGCTTAGCAGATGATGTAAAAGGTATTACGGCTGCCATTAGTGCAATTGTGAAGATGGATGGCAAGAAAGATTTAGCAAGTGTTGAAGGACATATTGCCTAATTTTTTGAATTATTTATATGTGTTGTGAGAAGAGATCGTTTTACTTGCGGTCTTTTTTCTTTTAATGAATAGTTTAGCGTATAATAATAACAGTAATGCAGAAAAGAAGGAGAATAATGGCGCAAACAAACCTGACTCCGATGATGGAGCAATATCACCAAATCAAAAAGCAGTATCCCGACGCTTTCCTTTTTTATCGGGTAGGCGATTTTTACGAATTATTTGAAGACGATGCGGTTAAAGGTGCACAAATTTTAGAATTAACCTTGACTCACAGGTCAAACAAAGCAGAAAACCCTGTCCCTATGGCAGGAGTACCTCATGTGGCAGTACAATCTTATGTTGATACCCTGGTTGAAAAGGGTTATAAGGTGGCTTTATGCGAGCAGCTTGAAGATCCGAAAAAGGCCAAGGGGATGGTTAAACGTGGTATTATCCAACTTGTGACTCCCGGAACCTTGATGAATGACAAACCCAGTGAAGCCAAGGAATCGAATTATCTGACATCAGTTGTGACTACTAAAAGTTGTTTTGGATTAGCATACAGTGATTTATCGACTGGTGAAATTTATGCCACTCATTTGAAGAGCTTTGCGGCTGTTTCAAATGAACTATTGTCATTGCGTACCCGTGAAGTTGTTTTTAATGGTCACTTAAATGATCAGGATAATAATTTTTTTCATAAAGCAAATATCACCGTCTCAGAACCGGTAGAGTTAACTGGCAAACATGCGGAGATTTCGTTTGCTGAACAGGATCTGACAAACTCTGCTGAAAAAGCTGCTGTAAAACAACTGGTAGGATATTTATTACAAACTCAGCGTCGTAGTTTAGCGCATTTACAAGTCGCTAAAAGCTATGAAGTCAATCAATATTTACAAATGTCGCATACCGTGCGGGATAATTTAGAATTGATCGCATCTGCAAAAACAGGTAAGAAGATGGGTTCACTTTTTTGGGTGCTTGATAAAACACATACCGCAATGGGTGGACGCTTGTTAAAACAATGGCTTGCTCGGCCATTATTATCTGTTGAGCAGTTAAACAGGCGCCAAGAGATGGTACAGGCGTTAATTGATGAGTACTTTACCCGGGAAAATATTAATGATGCTCTCAAGGGAGTTTATGACTTAGAACGCTTAACGGGGCGAATTGCTTTTGGTAATGTCAATGCCAGAGAGTTATTACAGTTGGCTCATTCTCTTAATGCCGTACCAACAATTTTGACAGCAATGCAAAAGGCTGAAAATAAAAATTTGCAAATTTTTGCCAGACAAATTGATCCCTTAAAAGGAATTGCCAAATTGATTACCGCTACTATTGTTGATCAACCCCCAATTTTGACAACTGAAGGAGGATTAATCAAGGATGGTGTTGATAGTCAATTAGATCGCTATCGAAATGCTATGAATAATGGTAAAAAGTGGTTGACTGAAATGGAGCAGAATGAACGAGCTCAAACGGGTATTGATAATTTAAAAGTTGGTTATAACAAGGTCTTTGGTTACTATATTCAAGTTACAAATTCAAATAAGAGTAAGGTTCCTTTAGACCGGTATACTCGTAAGCAAACTTTGACCAATGCAGAGCGCTATATCACTCCAGAACTTAAAGAACATGAAAATCTTATTTTAGAAGCACAAACTAAATCAACAGATTTGGAATATGATTTATTTGTGAAATTAAGAGAGGAAGTTAAGAAGTACATTCCAGCCTTACAAAAGTTAGCAGGACAAGTAGCTCAACTTGATGTCTTCTGCGCTTTTGCTCAGGTAGCTGAAGATAATAATTATTGCAGACCTCATTTTCATACTGATAATCAAGATGTCAAGGTAGTATTAGGACGTCACCCAGTAGTTGAACAAGTGATGAAAGCTGGTTCCTTTATTCCAAACGATGTTAAGTTAACAGAAGATACTGATATCTTTCTGATAACAGGTCCTAATATGTCAGGTAAAAGTACATACATGAGGCAGATGGCTCTTATTGCGGTAATGGCTCAAATAGGATCATTTGTACCAGCCGATAGCGCAGATTTGCCTATCTTTGATCAAATTTTTACCCGGATTGGAGCTGCTGATGATCTGATTTCTGGTCAAAGTACCTTTATGGTTGAAATGACTGAAGCAAATGATGCTTTACAATATGCCACTAAACGCAGCTTGGTTTTATTTGATGAAATCGGGCGGGGAACAGCCACTTATGATGGCATGGCTCTAGCTGGTGCTATTGTGCAGTATTTACATGATGAAGTTGGAGCCAAAGTTTTATTTGCTACACACTTTCACGAGTTAACAGCCTTGGAACAGACCTTACCTCATTTGAAAAATATTCATGTAGGAGCAACTGAAGAAAACGGCAAGCTGATTTTTCTGCATAAAATTTTACCAGGACCTGCAGATCAAAGTTATGGCATCCATGTTGCGCAACTTGCTGGTTTACCGAGAAAGGTTTTACGCCAAGCTACTAAGCTGCTTAAAAGACTTGAAGCTCAAGGTAGTAATTTGGGACCGGCTTCTACACAACTTGATTTATTTAGCTCAAGTAATGAGCCGGCCGAGGAACTACCAGTTGGTGCAGAGTTAGATTCTGCCAGTGAATTGACTGACAAAGAAAAAGATGTTCTAGATGAAATTTCTAATCTTTATTTGGCAGATCAAACACCCCTGCAAGTAATGCAACTGGTGGAAAATTGGCAAGAAGATTTAAAGGATGAAAACTAATCATGGCACAAATACATGAGCTTTCAGTTAATCTGTCTAATCAGATTGCAGCTGGGGAAGTAATTGAAAGACCGGCAAGTGTGGTCAAAGAGTTGGTCGAGAATGCGATTGATGCTGGCAGTAGCAGAATTAGAATAGATTTTATTGATGCTGGTTTAAAACAGATTGTAGTTCAAGATAACGGCTCGGGGATCCCTAGTAATCAGATTGATCTTGCTTTTACCAGACATGCTACCAGCAAAATAAAAAGTGAACATGATTTGTTTAATGTCAATACCTTAGGTTTTAGAGGAGAAGCTTTAGCCTCGATTGCTGCAGTTAGTCATGTTGAAATTTTAACTAATTCTTCTGGAGCAATAGGAACGCGTGCTGAATTTTCTGCTGGTGTTAAAAAAATGCAGGAAGATGCTGCAGCAAGACAAGGTACTCAGATAACGGTCAAAGATTTATTCTATAATACCCCGGCACGATTAAAATATTTGCGCAGTCCCAGGACTGAGATTATGAAAACAGTAGATATTGTTAATCGTCTTGCATTAGGATACCCAGAAATTGCCTTCACTCTAATGAACGAAGGAAGGATGCTGCTTAGAACTGCTGGTAATAATAATTTACGCCAAACGGTATCAAGTGTTTATGGCCGCAATATTGCTGAACGAATGTTGCCTTTTAAAGGTAGTGATAATGATTTTGAAGTGAGTGGTTTAATATCCAAGCCAGAACTCACGCGGTCTACTCGTAATTTTATTTCTATTTTGCTTAATGGCCGTTACATTAGAAATTTTAAGTTGGCAAGTGCAGTGATGGCTGGTTATGGTAATAATCTTACTGACAAACATTACCCTATTGCAGTTATTAAAATCAAGACGGACCCCTTGTTGGTTGATGTCAACGTTCACCCCACAAAGCGGGAGGTTCGCTTATCTAAAGAAACAGAATTGAGTCGCTTGATTACCAGTGCTATTAGTAGTGTGCTTCTGAAAAATGACGTGAAATCTGATGCATTGAGTAATTTACATTCAAGTAAAGAAGATACACTGGTTGATCAACTTAAGTTTAATTTAAACAAAAATGTGGTAGAAACGAAAAGGCCAAATGCAGGAATTGCGGAAATTAATGAACAGCCTCCAGCAGCAATCAAACACATTCAGCATTCACAGTATGTGAATTTGGATATTCCGCGAGACGATGAACATTATCTCATAACTGCGACATGGGATGATAATGTTGTCAAGCAATGCAGTTTAACGCCCTTTACTAGTAAAAATACTAATAATGAGATTATTTCAAGCGGTGATGAAGTGTTAGCAGCAAGCTTACCCGAGTTAAGTTTTGTTGGTCAAACCCCAATGTTTATTATTGCTGCCAATAATGATGATTTATACTTAATTGATCAGATTGCAGCAAGAAGGTTGCTAGCTTTTCAAAAAATTATCCATGAATTATCTAACTCTAAAATCAGTCAGCAGGGATTGCTGAGTCCTTTAATTTTAGAATTTGGCAACCTGGATTTTTTGCAAATAAAAGAAAAGATTGCGGACATCAAAAAAATCGGGATTTTTTTAGAAGATTTTGGTCAAGATACCTTTATTTTAAGATCATATCCCACCTGGTTGAAACAAAATATTGAGCATTCTGTGCGCAAGATTTTAGACTTGTTTTTAAATGTTGATCAAAGTAATTCTCAAAATTTAATTAAAAGAATAGCGGCCGATCAAGCTCAACGAGAAGTTTCGGGACGTAAAAAATTGACGGCTGCTGATTGTGGTGCAATTTTGACTGATCTGCGGCAAATTGCTGATCCTTATCATGACGCTAAGGGGAATTTGGTAATTGTGCGTATTAGACAAAGTGATTTACGCAAAATGTTTAAGAGGAATAAATAAAATATGTATGAATATTTTCAGGGTGTTATTGTCACAATCAAACCTGATTTTGTAGTAGTTGATGTGAATGGAATTGGCTATAAGGTTTTTAGTCCCACACCTTATGCCTATCAAGAAGGACAAAAGGCGCGCGTTTTTATTGAACAAATTGTGCGGGATACCGGTATTACTTTATATGGCTTTCAAACTGAGGATGACAAGGGACTGTTTTTAAAGCTCTTAAGTGTAAGTGGTATTGGCCCTAAGTCTGCTTTGGCAATCATGGCGGCCGAAGATAGTAATTCATTAGCAGAAGCCATCGAACAAGGTGAAGTAAAATACTTAACCCGTTTTCCAGGCGTTGGTAAAAAGACTGCTTCACAAATTGTGTTGGATTTAAAAGGTAAATTGGGCAGCTTTGTTAAAAATGCAAATAAGACGGCTTCATCAGAGGTATCACCTGAACTAAATGACGCATTATTAGCATTATTAGCGTTAGGATATACCAAAAAAGAAGTAGATAGAATTACACCAGCTTTAATTGCTGAGGAAAAAACAACTGCAGATCAGTACATTAAAAAGGGGTTGGCACTTCTCTTAAAGAAGTAAATCTTGTTATAATGAAAATAACATTTTAAAGGGAAGTGAAACAGGTGGCAGAAGATAAAAATAGTATTGTTTCTGGAGAAGTCCAAGGTCAAGAAGAAGAACAAGCTGAGTTTTCTTTGCGCCCCCAGACTTTAAGTGAGTACCTGGGTCAAAAACGAGTTAAAAAAGAAATGGCAGTTTATATTAAAGCTGCCCAAAAAAGGGATGAAGCTCTGGACCATGTGTTATTGTATGGCCCTCCTGGACTGGGTAAAACGACATTAGCTTTTGTGATAGCTAACGAACTTGGCGTGCATTTAAAAAGTACAAGTGGCCCGGCGATAGAAAAAGCGGGCGATTTGGTTGCCCTTTTAACTGATCTCGATCCTGGAGATATTTTATTTATAGATGAAATTCATCGTCTTGCCAAGCCTATTGAAGAAGTCCTGTATTCAGCGATGGAAGATTATTATGTTGATATTGTAATTGGAGAAGGACAAACTACTCACGCCGTTCACGTTACCTTGCCCCCATTCACTCTTGTAGGTGCTACTACTTTGGCTGGTCAGCTGTCGGCTCCTTTACGTGATCGCTTTGGTATAGTTGAACACTTGCAATATTATACGGTTGAAGAACTTGAAAAAATAATTTCTCGTTCCAGCAAAGTTTTCAATATTGAAATTGAACCCCAGGCAGCACAAGAATTAGCTCGCAGATCACGGGGAACGCCCAGAGTAGCCAATAGGTTGTTAAGACGAGTTAGGGATTTTGCCCAGGTGAAAGGAGAAAAAGTAATTTCCTTTGCAACCACAGCAAGTTCTCTTCAACAATTGCAGGTTGATGAAGAAGGACTAAATCAAACAGATCGCAAAATTTTACGGGTAATTATTAAAAATTATCATGGTGGACCAGTAGGTATTAGAACTTTAGCTGCTAATACTGGCGAGGATGTGGAGACAATTGCATCCCTTTATGAACCATATTTAATGCAAAACGGATTTTTATTAATGACACCCAGAGGCAGAATGGTGACAGAGAAGGCTTATGTTCATTTAGGCCTGCCGCTGCCAAACAGGTAATGCAATTGTTCGTTATTTTCTGTATAATAAATATTTAGACAATAATTAATTTTAATTTGAGGAGTGTAAAAGTGAATAATTTATTTTTAGCACAAGCAAATGGTGCAGGTAGTAGTATGTGGACAATCATAGTTTTTGTAGTTTTGATTGCTTTTATGTACTTTATCATGATTAAGCCACAAAAAAAGCAACAACAAAAGAAAATGGAAATGATGAACCAATTGAAAAAAGGTGACAATGTCATTATGATTGACGGTCTTCACGGCAAAATCGATTCAGTAAATACCAAGGATAAAACGGTTGTGCTGGATGCTGATGGCATTTACTTAACATTTAGTCGAATGGCTGTACAACAAATTTTACCAGCTAATACGGCAAGTGCTGAGCCTGCACCAACACCTTCAACTTCTGATGAAGCTGAAAAGCCAGCAGATAGTGAACCTGCTCAAGCTTCAAAAGAAGAGCAAAAACCTGCTGCTCCTGCAGAAAAGCCAGCTGCAGCCAAACCAGCTGATGCAGCTGATGAAACTCCAGCTGATGGATCTAAAGAAAATTAAAACAATCTTAAGTGCCTTAGGGGCACTTTTTTGTTAGTAAAATTTATTTAGCTTAAAAAGTAAATATTGCTCAAGGCGCGAGTTTAACGGCAAAATAGTATAAAATGATGTTAGTGTAAAAAGGTATGAGAAAGGATTTTTTCATGAATAACATTCCAGTAATTATGATTATCTTTGGTGGTAGTGGTGATTTAGCGCATAGAAAGCTGTATCCTGCACTTTTTAATTTATATGAACAGGGCCTAATTCACGATAATTTTGCCGTAATTGCAACGGCGCGGCGACCATGGTCACATGATTTTTTACGCCAGCAAATATGCGATGCTGTGCACGAAACGCATGCTGAAGTAAACGAAAATGATTTAGTTGCTTTTGCCAGTCATTTTTATTATCAGTCACACGATGTAACCAACATTGAACACTATGAAACTCTGAAGAATTTGGCACAAGAATTAGATGATCGTTATAGTGCGCAGGGAAATCGTATCTTTTATATGGCAATGGCTCCCAAGTTCTTTGGCACAATCGCTGAACATATTAAAGATCAACATTTGACCAGTACCGGCTTTAAACGTATTGTTGTTGAAAAACCCTTTGGAAGAGATCTGGCAAGTGCAGAAGAATTAAATAAGCAGATTACTGCTTCCTTTGCTGAAGATGATATTTTTAGGATTGATCATTATTTAGGTAAAGAAATGATTCAAAACATTCTGCCTATGAGGTTAACTAATCCTCTAATTAAAAATATATGGAATAATCAGAATATCAAAAATGTTCAGGTCACTTTAGCAGAACAGTTGGGAGTCGAGGCTCGTGGCGGCTATTATGAAACTTCAGGCGCTTTACGCGATATGGTGCAAAACCATATTTTTCAAATTATTACCCTTCTGGCAATGCCGGAGCCAAAGGATTTGACTTCGCAAAGTATTCACGAGGCTAAGCAAAAACTTTTAGACAGTATGGTAATCCCGACAGAAGACGAGATTGCGCGTCATTTTGTGCGGGGGCAATATTTGGGTAGTGATGTTACCTTTGGGTATCGGCAAGAACCAAATGTTGCTGCCGATTCAAATACAGAAACTTTCGTTGCTGGAGAGGTTAAATTTAAAAAGGGTCCTCTTGCTGATTTGCCAATTTATTTTAGAACCGGCAAAGAAATGCGGGAAAAGAAAAACAGGATTGATATTGTTTTAAAACACATGTCTAATCAATACGGTAAAGCTCATTCAAACAACATATCAATTATAATAGATCCACAGATGCAAATTTTTATTACTATTAATGGTAAAAAAATTAATGAACCCGGAATTCGCAGGGAAAATCTAAGCTACGGCTTTACAAGTGAAGACCAAAAACAGGTACCAGATGGCTATGAGCGTTTACTGCATGATGTTTTTGTTAATGATTCAACCAACTTTACTCATTGGAGTGAATTAAAGAATTATTGGAAATTTATTGACCATGTAGAAAAAACATGGCAAAAAGAAAATGAAAATGGTCAAGAGCCAGAACAATACTTGCCGTACAGAATGGGTCCAAAATCAGCAAATAAAATTTTCGAATCAGCTACCGAGCGCTGGATTTATGAGTAACTTTGATGACGGTCTTTTACCACAAAATGACACTCATAGAAAGATTATTCACCTTGATATGGATGCTTTCTATGCTGCAGTTGAAACACGTGATCATCCTGAACTAAAAGATAAGGCACTGGTAATTGGTCAAGATCCCAGAAATTATCATGGACACGGCGTTGTTGCTACGGCAAATTATATTGCTCGCCAGTATGGCGTCCATTCAGCTATGCCATCAATTAAGGCTTTAAAGCTCATACCGCCGGATAAACTGGTATTTAAGAGCCCTGATTTTAAAAAGTATCATAGTGTTTCTGCTGAAATTCATCAGTTGATGCATGAAATTACTGACAATGTTCAGTCTATTGCACTGGATGAAGCATATTTAGATGTTACTGAAAATAAGCTGGGATTAACTTCTGCTTTGCAAATCGCGATTGATCTGCAGGTAAAAATAAAAAAAGAAATAGGTTTAAATTGTTCTTTCGGCGTGACCTATAACAAATTTTTAGCAAAAATGGGTTCCGAATATTCGAAGCCTTTTGGTCGAACTATTATTTTGCCCCAAGAAGCTAAAGAATTTTTAGCCGTACAAAAAATTGCTCAGTTTCATGGTATTGGGCCTAAGACGCAAGCTAAGTTAGCTGAAATGGGTGTCTACACGGGACGTGGGTTGCAAAAAATGCACGTTCGTGATTTAATAAAACATTTCAACCGCATGGGTTATTTAATGGCGGAACATGCAAATGGCATTGATTTGTCGCGGGTAATTCCTGATGATGAGCGTAATCGCAAGTCTATTGGGATTGAACGCTCGTATGAACCCAGTGTATACAATGAACAGACTGCTCTTACCAATTTGCGCAACTATGTTAATGATTTAGCTGACAAGTTAATTGAACGCAATTTTTATGCCAATACGGTTGTCTTAAAAATTCGCAATAGTAATTTTAAGACTGTTACGAAAAGGCGCAAGCTTGAACATGCTACTAATAATCCATTAGAATTATATGATGCAGCTAAAGATCTTTTTGAGCCCATTTCCAGCTCGTTTTTAAATGATGGTATCAGGCTTTTAGGCGTGACGGCTACGGATTTTACAGAGGCTGATTATGAAAACATGGATTTAGAATTATTTTCTCAATAAGGAAAAATTTCTTAAAGTAAAACCGCTAAAATTAAGAAGGAGAATATATATGAGTACTTTTACAGATATATACCAAAAAATTACGCAATATGACACGATTATATTGCATCGTCATACCAGTCCTGACCCTGATGCTCTAGGCTCTCAGGCTGGACTTGCACGTTCTTTAAAACTGCAGTTCCCAAGTAAGAAAATTTTGTGTGCTGGAGAAAATGATGAAGGTGATCTCGCGTGGATCAACCAGATGGATCAGGTGACAGAAAAGGATTATCAAGGAGCCTTGGTAATCACCACTGACACAGGAAATACCGCCCGCATTTCTAACAAATTATATAATAAGGGTGATTTTCTGATTAAAATTGACCATCATCCGGATGTTGAACCATATGCTGATATGAGCTATGTTGATGATCACGCTCCTGCTGCGTCACAGATTATTGCTGATTTCATTATTACTGAAAAAATGCCGCTGACTGCGGAAGTGGCTTATCCGCTTTATGCTGGTATAGTTGGTGATACAGGCAGATTTATGTATCCTGAAACAACGGACCACACTTTTAAAATAGCTGCTCAACTAGCAGCAACTGGAATTAATATTAATGAAATTGCTCGCAACATTAGTGACGTTACCTTTGAACAGGCAAAATTACAGGCCGTAGTTTTGGAATATATGAAAGTTGATTCCTGTGGTGCGGCCTATGCGATTTTATCCCAAGATACTCTGCATAAATTAGGTGTAAATTCGGAACAAGCTTCATGCACGGTTTCTACCCCTGGAAGAATTAAAGATATCATTGCCTGGAATGTCTTTGTGGAAAAGCCTGACGGCAGTTATCGAGTTCATTACCGTTCAAAGGGTCCAGTAATCAACGAACTTGCAGCCAAACATGATGGTGGTGGCCACGCATTGGCAAGTGGGGCTAATGCTAAAGATATAGCTGAAGTGAAGCAAATATTTGCGGAATTAGTTCAAGTAACCAAGGAATATCAAGAGGAACATGAATAACATTTTTGAAAACGAAAAGTTAAGTCCAGCACTAAGACAAGGTCTGAAAAAAATAAACTTTGTTAAACCGACTGAGGTGCAGGAAAAAGTAATACCTGTTTTACTGGCACACAAAAATGCTGTAGTACAGGCAGTTACGGGATCGGGTAAAACTCATGCTTTCTTAATCCCTGTAATGAATGAAATTGATGAAAAATTGCAGTTCCCACAAGCAATTTTGACTACTCCTAGTAGAGAACTCGCTCAGCAGCTTTATCAAGTGACTCGTCAGTTAAGGGATGCTGCTGGGTTAAATATTTCGGTTGCCCAATTGGCAGGAGGCACTGATCGGGAACGTCAACTTGAAAAAATAGGTAAGCACAAACCGCAGATTGTCATAGCTACTCCTGGAAGGCTTCATGATTTTGTTGCCAAAAAGCTTTTACCCTTAGACTCTGTCACAAACTTTGTCGTTGATGAAGCTGACATGACTTTAGATATGGGTTTCTTGGGTGAAATTGATTTTATTGCGCAGAGATTACCTCAAAATTGTGTTTTCACAGCTTTTTCTGCCACCATTCCTGTTAAACTAGCTAACTTTTTACGCAAGTATATGGCAAAACCGGAAACTATTATTGTAGATAATCCCACGGTTATTTCGCCAACAGTTAAAAATGATTTACTTGACGTCGGATCTAAAAATCGCAAGAAAATACTGCATCAGTTATTAACAATTGGCCAGCCCTATTTGGCACTTATTTTTGCTAACACCAAGCAAACGGTAGATGAATTAACTGAGTTTCTCATTAAGCAAGGGTTAAGAGTTGCTAAAATTCATGGTGGCATTACTGAACGTGAACGAAAAAGAACCATGAGAGAAGTAGAAGCTGGGCAATTTCAATATGTCGTGGCGACTGACTTGGCCGCACGTGGAATTGATATTGCAGGCGTCAGTCTAGTCATTAACTATGAAATTCCGCGTGAATTAGAATTCGTAATTCATCGTATTGGCCGAACTGGTCGCAATGGCATGATTGGCCATGCTATTACTCTAATTCGTGAAGAAGAAATGGATCAGATTTTTAAGTTAGAAAATATGGGAGTCCATTTCGATTTTGTGGAAATAAAAAATGGGGCTCTAGTACCACGTAAACATTACCATAGCCGTAAAACAAGGCAGTCGTCTTCTCAAAGTCTTGATAATAAGATGCGTGGCTTGGTTAAGAAAGCTCAAAAGAAGCGTAAACCTGGCTATAAGAAAAAGATTAAGCGTGCCATCCAACTAGATAAAGCGCAAAAGAATAAAATTGAGCAACGTAGTAAAATTCGTAAGGAAAAGCGCCAAAGAAGAATAAAGCGTAATAATCAATCCTAGTAATAACTACATTTAGTTTGATTTAAATGATTGATGCAAACGACTAATTTCTGGTTTTAGACCAAATTAGTCGTTTTATTTTGCTTTGCAAAATACAAAGAATGGATTTTGTTTTAATAATACTGTTAGTCTTTAAAAATAACGCCATTATTTTCAAAGAAAGTATTGCTTGTCATAACCATTATTGCTATACTTATGGCACCATAAGTAGGAGCGATGAAAATGAAATTAACAAAAACTGAGCAAGTTCTTGTTTTTGAGCTATCAAGATACAGCGTGGAAAAGTATACTGTTACTAAATTTTGTCAGAAATTAGACATTAACCGTGGCGCTTTTTATAGAAGATACAGTAATATTTGTGATTTATTTACTTCAGTCTTAACTTTGCAAACCAGACGAGCCTTACGCAGTGTGGGCAATGAATCAATGGATCGAATGTTTTATCGCATGTTGAAAAAAATTAAGGAAAATAAGACTTTTTATGGCAATTTGCATAGAATTGCCAAGGATCCGCCACTATTTTATCGCGTGTTAAGAAAAGAGTATGCTTTAGCTATAGAAAATTATATGCGACCTAGAGGGCCGTTTTCAGTGCGCAAAGTTGAATTGGTAGCAAACGCAATTTACGCTATTATATTCAATTGGGTTGTTGACGAATGCAGGCATGATATTAGGGATGTATATCAAAGTATTCATTTGTTACTGACGCATATAGAGCAAACTATTAGACGGGCTGAATAAGCCCTTTTGCCAGTGTTTTACTGATAATAATATTTTTTTGTAAAAAAGACTTGCAAAAAAGAAAAATACTTGCTAGTATTAATAACTGTCGTTGGGCAATGAGCCGCAAGGCAAGAGCACGAAGACAGGGTTAAAAAAATCAAGCAAAAGCAGTTGACAAAAGACAATTGTTTTAGTAAGATAATAAACGCTGTCCGGTAAGACGGCAAAAATAAGTCAGAAAAAAGTGCTTGACAAAAGCAAAAGAATCTGGCAAAATAAAAAAGCTGCTTTAAAGCAGCAGGTAGTACCTTGAAAACTGAACAATGTTTTCGCAAAAATGTGCGGGTTATAAAGAACCCAAAACAAAAGAGCGAAGTCAATTTCGCAAGCAAATAAATCCGAGATGCGAATCTTGGAACGAATGAGCAAACATTCAAACAAACATTTAAAAAATGAGAGTTTGATCCTGGCTCAGGACGAACGCTGGCGGCGTGCCTAATACATGCAAGTCGAGCGAGCAATTTTGACGGAATACTTCGGTAGGAAGTTAAGAGCGCGAGCGGCGGATGGGTGAGTAACACGTGGGCAACCTGCCCTTTAGCTTGGGATACCACTTGGAAACAGGTGCTAATACCAAATAAGAAGCAAGAGCGCATGCTCAAGCAGTAAAAGGCGGCTTTCGAGCTGTCACTAAAGGATGGGCCCGCGGTGCATTAGCTAGTTGGTAAGGTAACGGCCTACCAAGGCGATGATGCATAGCCGAGTTGAGAGACTGACCGGCCACATTGGGACTGAGACACGGCCCAAACTCCTACGGGAGGCAGCAGTAGGGAATCTTCCACAATGGACGCAAGTCTGATG